>CAZFTO010000001.1:0-3787 GCA_964521735.1 uncultured Oscillospiraceae bacterium
GTGTGTTTGCAAATGGCGGCGAAGAAACATGTTGTGGTAATGTTGGTAGTGGCGATTTTGGAGGAAAAGGCGGTTATTGCAATTTTGCCTCAAACAACAAGTCGTGTAATCCGTGTGTTGATTATTCAGAATCCAAGGGCGCTGACGGAATACAAATGGCCGATTGCGAATATCATGTTGTTTGGAAAGACTAGTATTTTATGGATGCTTACAGAGTCACAGTATGAGCGGTCATGCATCAATGTGTGCGCTGAATCAAAAGAAAAGATTTGATAATATAAATATAGTTAGTATGATAAACCCTCACTCGGCGATTGAAATGTGTCGAGTGAGGTTGTTTTTTATATTTCGATTTGGGTTTACTATCGTACAGAACAAAACCACATGTCCGTTCTTGTCAAACATCGTATTCTGTGATATAATCGAAAAGCTATGGTAAAACTAAAACGAATTTTTGTAAGCGATGAATTGTATGGTTGGGCTAACGACCTGTTGGAACAAAGTTTCCCCTCGTGCGAGCGCCGCGACGACGCCGAACAGTTGAAGGCAATGTTGCACAACGATTATCGTCTTTGTGCCGTCATGGATGGCCAAACGCCCGTGGGCGTGGTGGGCTTTTGGGATGCGCCCGAATTTGTCTATTTCGAAAACTTTTGCATAAGTCCCCAGTTGCGTAACGGCGGTTACGGCACGCAAACGCTGGCCGCTCTCACAAACGGCCTAAACAAACCGCTCATTTTGGAAGTGGAACTGCCCGTGGACGACATAACGCGCCGCCGTATTGCTTTTTATAAGCGCAACGGCATGGTGGAAAATCCTTATCCGCACGTGCAACCGCACTATCGTCCCACCGATCCCGATCTGCCACTTATCATTCTTACGTATCAAAAACAAATAACGCCCGAGCAATATGCTGCGCTGCGTGCCTACTTGGATGCCAACGTGGAAGTGCGCTAGTTTTCGCACAAAAGCTCATCCTCACCAAAAACCACCTGCTACGCTGTTGGCTTTTTTATGAATTTGGCTTCTTTTGAACCATCGGACTGTTCGGCGGTTTTTATGAACAAAAAATGTCTACATAACGTAACGATAATATTTTTTCAGCAATCAATGTTGCCACACACCTAGTTGACTCTGGCGTTGGCATGTTATATAATCAAAATTAATAAAAATAAAGGATGGAAAGTATGAAAAATACAGTGTTAAAAACAATGTTTGTTGTCCTGTGCATAAGTCTGCTTGTTTTGACTTTTGCACTTGGCGCCTGCGACACTAACGGCGAAGCCACTATAAACGTGTCCTTCGACGCCGACGGCGTTATCTATGAGGATGACGATTGGCAAACGGTGAAGTCTCACTTAACTGTCACCTACACCGATCCGCAAGGCAATACCCAAGAAGTGACGGATTACACCCTAAGTGGAACGTTGCTCGAAGGCATTTGCGAGATCACCGTCACCTATAACGGCGTATCCACAACGGTAAACATCGACGTTTCTGCTAAACCGCAGTTTACAATCCGTTTTATGGTGGATGACGAAATGTATGACGAAAAAGTTGTTGACGGCCAAACAGCAATTGTTTTGCCCAAAGATCCCACCAAAACCGACTTTGTTTTTGTTTGTTGGTGCTACGATACTAGCGGCAACTCTCCGTTTGATGCAAATCAAACAATAGAATCGAACATGGTGCTTTATGCCAAGTGGCAAGCTGTGCCCAAATACGTGGTCAAATTTGTTGTTGACGGCATCGAATTCCATTCTTATTCGGTCAACGAAGGTTCGCAAATAACTTTGCCCGAAACAGCCCCTTCGGCGACTTGCAAAATTTTCAAGGGGTGGGTTTCGGAAGATAATCAACCGCTAGATGCAAATCAAACGGTAAATTCCGCTCTCACTTTCACGGCAACTTTCGAAACTGCGCACGAAAATGAGGTGCCGGACGTTGCCACTCCTGCCTCGTGCCTAGAAATCGGCTGGACGGCCGGCAGTCACTGTGAATGTTGCGGTGACGTGATTATTGCTCAAGTAGAAGTGCCGGCATTGGGCCACGATTGTGACGAACACGATGCGCAAGCGCCCACCTGCACAGAAGATGGCTGGTACGCTTGGGAAGAATGCAAGCGCGCTGGTTGTGGCTACACAACTTACGAAACAAGAAACGCAACAGGCCACACTTATGGCCAGTTTGTTGCCGAAGATCCTGCCGCTTGCGGAAAAGAAGGCACAAAGGGGCACTATCATTGTTCTGCGTGCAACACGGATTTTGACGACGATTACAAAGTGCTTGCAAGCCTAACAATCGATGCACTTGAACACGACATTCAACATCACGAAGCGCAAGAACCTTCCTGCGGAGACGTTGGTTGGAATGCATACGACACCTGCAAACGCGAAGGTTGCACCTACACAACCTATCAAGAAATCCCCAAAAAACAACACGATATGGACGAAAACGAGAAGTGCAAGTCTTGCGGATATTTTGATAGCGGTTTGGAACTTGAATTGTTGACAGGCGGCGATAGCTACTGTGTTGTTGGCCTTGGCACGTTCACAGGCACAGACGTGGTGATTCCTGCAGCAAACGCCGATGGAAAACCCATAACGCAAATTGTCTACTCTGCCTTTTCGGGAAAGGATATCACAAGCGTCGAAATTCCCGCAAGCATCACAAGCATAGGCGATTTTGCGTTCGAATATTGCACACAACTTACAAAAGTTAACTATCTTGGAACAATAGACCAATGGGCTCAAATTCATTTTGGCGATAACACAGCCAATCCGCTTTATTATGCACACAATCTGTACGTGAACGACGTGTTGGTTACGGAAGTGAAACTGTCCAACATAACGGAAGTGGCAAATGTCGCTTTCTATAATTGCACAAGCATCACAAGCGTGGAGCTTCCTGCCGGAATAACAAAAATTGGATCAGCCGCATTCAGTGGTTGCACACAACTTACAAAAGTTAACTATCTTGGAACAATAGACCAATGGGCTCAAATTCATTTTGGCGATAACACAGCCAATCCGCTTTATTATGCACACAATCTGTACGTGAACGACGTGTTGGTTACGGAAGTGAAACTGTCCAACATAACGGAAGTGGCAAATGTCGCTTTCTATAATTGCACAAGCATCACAAGCGTGGAGCTTCCTGCCGGAATAACAAAAATTGGATCAAGAGCATTCTATGGTTGCGCAAACCTTGTTAGTATCACCATCCCCGAAGGCATAACAAAAATTGAGAACTATACATTCGATAATTGCACAAGCCTTAAAAGCATCACAATTCCCGCAAGTGTCACAAGCATTGGTTACGACGCATTCAGTGGTTGCAAAAAACTTGAAAAAGTTAACTATCTTGGCTCGATAGATCAATGGGCGCAAATTGCCTTTGCAAGCAACAATGCAAACCCGACATATTATGCAAAGAATTTGTACTTGAACGACGTGCTGGTTACGGAAGTGAAATTGTCCAACATAACGGAAGTGGCAAATGTCGCTTTCTATAATTGCACATGCATCACAAGCGTGGAGCTTCCTGCCGGAATAACAAAAATTGGATTAAGAGCATTCAGTGGTTGCAAAAATCTTGCAACGGTTACGTTTGAAGAAAACAGCAAGTTGCAAACCATCAGCGACGAGGCATTTTATGGTTGCGGAAAACTTGAAAGCATCACAATTCCCGCAAGTGTCACAAGCATTGGTTGCGACGCATTCAGTGGTTGCGAAAATCTTGCAACGGTTACGTTTGAAGAAAACAGCAAGTTGCAAACCATCAGCGA
>CAZFTO010000001.1:3887-25693 GCA_964521735.1 uncultured Oscillospiraceae bacterium
ATCACCATTCCTGCAAGTGTAACGGAAATGGGCTATGATTCTTTCTTTAATTGCAGCAGCATCGAAAAAGTTAACTATCTTGGAACGATAGACCAATGGGCACAAATAAGTTTTAAAAATGAGTGTGCAAACCCGTTGTCGCAATCCGATAGAGCTGTGCTATACGTAGACAACACACCTGTTACCGACGTTAAGTTGACAACGGCAACAGAAATAGGAAAGTATGCGTTCCATGAATACAATGCTTTGTTGAGTGTTGAAATGTCTAGCAGCGTGACTAGCATAGGTGACAAGGCGTTCGACTATTGCGTTAATCTTCTAAGCGCACAAATCCCGACCAGCGTAACAAGCATTGGCTCAAACGTATTCCATCAAAGCAACGCCCTGACAATCTACTGTGAAATAGCATCTAAGCCTAGCACTTGGGGCAACAATTGGAATGGTTCTTACCTTGGTTATGGCAGTTATAGCCTTCCCGTTGTTTGGGGTTGCAAAAACACCGAAGTTGCCGATGACGGCAATATTTACGCTGTGATTGAAGGCGTTCGCTATGCATTGAAAAATGAAGTTGCAACTGTTGCTCCCCAACCGAAAAACATTGCTGCTCAAACAATTATTCGTCCTTCTGTTACCTACAAAGGCACAAGCTATGTCGTCACAACGATTGCTGGCTATGCGTTCGAAGAAAACAACAACCTTGTTAGCGTCACCATCCCGTCCAGTGTCACAAGCATGGGACCCCAGCCATTCTATGGTTGCAACAGACTGATAATCTATTGTGAAAGAGAATCGAAACCTAGCGGCTGGAACAACAATTGGAACTACAATTGTCCCGTTGTTTGGAACTATTCAAACAACGAAATAGCTGATAACGAACAGATCTTTGCCACGATTGACGGCATTCGCTACGCATTGATGGATGACAAAGCGGAAGTTTATTTCCAATCTGGAAGCAGTGCTTCGGTAGAAATTCCTTCCACCATAACGTATAAAGGTGTCACCTATTCTGTATTTACAATCCGCGATAACGCGTTTTTGAACTGCACAAGCCTTGAAAGCATCAAACTTCCCGACAGCATCGAAAACATAGGCGAGAGCGCGTTCCTTGGTTGCACGCACCTTAGCAGCATCGAAATTCCTGCAAGCATCACAAAAATAGGCGAGTGGGCGTTCGAGGGTTGCATAAGTCTTGCTATGATTAACTACCTTGGCACAATCGATCAATGGGCGCAAATTGACTTCCGCAATGAGTATGCAAATCCGTGGTACTTTGCAGGTGAGTTGTATATCAACGAACAGTTGGTGACGGAAGTGAAATTGACGTCTGCAACAAAAATAGGCCGTCATGCATTCATTAATTGCAGTTTGCTCACGAACGTCACAATTCCAGCAAGCGTGAAAACAATTGGCGAGGGTGCATTCAAATACTGCACAAATCTTGTAAGTGTTGTTATGGCTGGCGACGTTACGAACATAGGCTCATATGCTTTTGCTGCTTGCGAAAAACTTGCAGAAATCACAATTCCAGCAAGCGTAACAAGCATGGGCTCTTTCGCGTTCCGCTCTTGCAACAGCCTTAAAAAGGTTAACTATCTTGGCACGATAGATCAATGGGCACAAATAACTTTCAGCTCTGAACAAGCCAATCCGTTTGATTGCGGTGCAAGTTTGTATTTGAACGACGTGCTAGTTACGGAAGCAAAATTGACCGCACCGACAATTGGCAAATATGCATTCTGCAACTACCAAAGCCTTGTCAACCTAGAAATTGCTGCAAGTGTCAAAACTATCGAGGAAGGGGCATTTACTAATTGTAGCAACCTTGCAACGGTTACGTTTGAAGAAAACAGCCAACTCGTCGCAATTGGCAGCAGCGCATTCGAAAAATGCACAAGCCTTAGAAGTATCTCCATTCCTGCAGGTGTCGCAAACATAGGCAGTAGTGCTTTTGGGGATTGCGCTAGCTTGATGGAAGTGACAATTCCCTCCAGCGTAGGAAACCTACCTTCTAATGTCTTCGGTCAGTGCATCGGTCTTGAAAAAGTAAACTATCTTGGAACGATAGACCAATGGGCACAAATTAAATTTTACAATTATTGGTCCAACCCATTGACCTTCGCAAAGAACCTGTACTTGAACGACGTGCTAGTTACGGAAGCAAAATTGACGGTAACGACAATAAATGCCAATGCATTCCTTAATTGCACAAGCCTTACCAGCTTGCAAATTGCTGCAAGTGTCACAAGCATTGGAAACTATGCATTCAGCGGTTGCGAGAATCTTGCAACGGTTACGTTCGAAGAAAACAGCCAACTTGCAGCCATGGGAGACTATGCGTTTGCTAGTTGCGGAAAACTTGCAAGCATCACAATTCCTGCAAGCGTAACAAAAGTTGGCAGCCGTGCCTTCGACCTTTGCGCTAGCCTAACAATCTATTGCGAAGCAGCATCTCAACCAAGCGATTGGAATTCCGCTTGGAACAATTCCGATTGCACGGTGGTTTGGAACTACAAAAATAGCGCAGCCGAAGGCGAAGAAAACGCCTAGTGAGTGTAGATTCTTGTTGAAAGTGGTGTGGCACGTGTCGCCCTGCGTTTCCGGGACGTTTACCGGCAAAACGCCAAAAATTGAGTGCGACAGTTTGTTGTGACGTGTGCTTAACAATAGTTTTGCAGTTGTAACAATTGTGTGCTTTTTAGATATGGCACCTCCGACTCAACAAGAAAAAACAAAATCAAAAAACAAAATAACGAAGCCGATGCTTTTGCGTTGGCTTCGTTTTGTTTTGTGGTGCATTTGTTTTAGTTGTGAAGTTGTTTAGCAGTGGCAAGCAAGTATTTGGGGCGGCGGCATTGCTTTTGTAGCGCACCGCCTTGCGTTTGTTTGCAGTGGTTGTTTGGGACGGTTTCGTATTGTTTTTTGCGGCGCATTTGTTTTTGTTTTGTGGTAGCGTTGGTTGAGTTTGAGCAACAAAAAAAACACTTCTTTCAACCGTGCAAGGAGTGTTTGTCAAAAATGAAAAAATATTTTGATATTTATTTTTTGATACTATCACCATAATAGCCTTTGACTATTGACGGCATAAGTGGTAGTATATATCGGTACCAGTTTGCACCATAGGGGCAACTTATGCCCTTTTTGCGAAAAATACGGTAGTTTTTGCGACAAAAATTTGCCCAAAATGCCACAAAAATTCGCAAAGTGCAAACAAAATACTGTCCGCTGAGGAATGTTTGTGAAACTAACATACCACAAAGAAACGGACAATGCAACTTTTTTCGGCAATATTTTTAGAAAATTTTTTTGAGGAGTTTTGTCAATGCCACAAGACATCAAGACCGTGAAATACGGCAATCACGAGAGAAAATCTTTCTCCAAAACGACAGAAGTGCTGCATCTTCCCAATTTGATTGAGGTTCAAAAGCACAGTTACCAAATGTTCCTCGATGAAGGCATCCGTGAAGTTTTTGAAGACTTTTCGCCCATCGAAGATATGACGGGACACTTCCGTTTGGAATTTTTGGATCACCACTTGGATTCTGCTCCCAAGTATTCCGAAGCGGAATGTCGTTTGCGTGACGCAACCTACGCTAGTCCGTTGCGCCTTACCGTTCGCCTAACCAACAAGGCTACCGGCGAATTTTTGGATCAAGAAGTGTTTATGGGAGATTTCCCCTTGATGACGGAAACGGGTAGTTTCATCATCAATGGTGCAGAACGTGTTATCGTTTCGCAAATCGTTCGTTCCCCCGGCGTTTATTGCTCGATGGAATTGAACAAAAACGGAAAACCCACCTACAACACAACGGCTATGCCCAGCCGTGGTGCTTGGTTGGAAATTGAACACGACAGCAACAACGACATTTTGTACGTTCACGTAGACCGCAACAGAAAGTTGCCAATCACCGTTTTGTTGCGTGGCATTTTGCACAGCAGTTTGAACAAAAACGTTGGCTGCGGCAACAACATTGCCAAAATTTTGGAATACGACCCCGTTTTGGCTTTGACCTTTGCCAAGGACGACACTGCAACCGACCAAGAATCGCTAATCGAAATCTACAAGCGTTTGCGTCCGGGTGAAATTCCCACAGACGAATCGGTGCAAAAAACCTTGAACGATTTGTTGTTTGATGCCAAGCGTTACGACCTTGCAAAAGTGGGCCGCTACAAATTCAACAAAAAGTTGGCTTTGGAAGCACGTATTGCCGGTTTAACTTTGGGCGAAGACGTAAGCGTAAACCTTACCACCTACCCCAAGTATACAAAACTAACCGAAGAACAAGCCAAAAACATTTTGACATGCGGCGTTATTTCCGACATCAAAATTTTGGAACAAGATGGTTCCACTTCCACTCTTGCTGTTTCGGATGCAGATTTCCTTGCTAAAGCAACGGATGCATATATTGATGCAGACGTTACTCTTCCCATTTCTCGCGTTATTGCAACCGGCACCGTTTTGACGGCATCGGACGCATATGACATTCAACACAGCGGCATCAACAGCATTCACACTGTGGAACAAACCTACGAACAACTGTTTGATGCAACTTCCGCACAAACCGCGCACGACTATGAACAAGTGCTTGCAAAACATCTTGGTTGCGTTTTGATGACGGAAAAAGGCACGTTGGATATCTACGGCGAAGTGGTTGATGCAAGTGGCCGCGTTCTTACCGAATTGCCCCACGCAACCTACGACGAAAGAAAAGGCGAAATCACCGTTCAAGAAGCAGCTCAAATTGCTTTTGAAAACGGCTTCAACGTTTATAAGAGCAACGTTGCCGGCGTTATCGTGTTGGATGTGGAATGCCCCAGAGTTAAGATTATTGGCAACCGCACTGTTGACGCAAAGAGTTTTGCAATTTCCTACGACAAGCGTTTTGCAGAATTGGATTTCAAGGCTTGCGGCATCACCGAAAGAGTTGATAGCGAAATTTTGCGTGAAATTTTGGCCGACCAACTTTCCATTGAAGATACGGCAGCTTCCATTCGTGCAAGAAAGGACGAATTGGTTTGCAAACACATCACGCGCGAAGATATTATCGCATCCGTTAACTACAACCTTTGCATGAAATACGGCGTGGGAACAACCGACGATATCGACCACTTGGGCAACCGTCGTATCCGTTCCGTAGGCGAATTGCTTCAAAACCAATTCCGCATTGGTATTTCTCGTTTGGAACGCGTCATTCGCGAAAGAATGGCCGTGCAAGAAACCTCTAAGGCTACTCCGCAAACGCTTATCAACGTTCGCCCCGTATCCTCGGCAATAAAAGAATTCTTCGGTTCTTCGCAACTTTCTCAATTTATGGATCAATCCAACCCCATTGCAGAATTGACGCACAAACGCAAACTTTCTGCACTTGGCCCCGGCGGTTTGAACAGAGAAAGAGCCACGTTCGAAGTTCGTGACGTTCACTACACTCACTACGGCAGAATGTGTCCCATCGAAACCCCCGAAGGACAAAACATCGGTCTTATCACCTCTTTGGCAGGATATGCTCGCATCAACGAATATGGCTTCATCGAAGCCCCCTATCGCAGAGTGGACAAAGTTCACCACACCGTTACCGATTTCGTTGAATATTTGACGGCTGACGAAGAAGATAAGTATATCATCGGTCAAGCAAACGAACCGTTGGACGAAAACGGCTACTTTGCGGCAGAACGTATCACCTGCCGTCGTCGCGAAGAAATTTTGGAATTCCCGCGCGACAGAGTTGACTACATCGACGTGTCTCCTCGTCAACTTATTTCCGTTGCAACCAGCCTTATTCCTTTCTTGGAAAACGACGACACCAACCGTGCGTTGATGGGCAGTAACATGCAACGTCAAGCAGTGCCCCTTATCAAGCCCGAAGCACCCATCGTTGCAACCGGTATCGAAGCAAGAATCGCTTCCGACAGCGGCGTGATGATCATGGCTTCCGACGATGGTGTTGTTTTGAAAGCTGCAGACGACAAGATTATTGTTCAAAGCGACAACGGAACGTTGCAAAACTACACGTTGAAAAAATTTGTTCGTTCCAACCAAGGAACGTGCATCAACCAAAAAATCATCGTCAAAAAAGGCGATAGAGTTACCAAAGGTCAAGTTTTGGCAGATGGTCCCAGCACCGACGGCGGCGAACTTGCATTGGGCAGAAACATTCTTATCGGCTTCATGACGTGGGAAGGCTACAACTACGAAGACGCAGTTTTGCTTTCCGAAAAACTTGTGAAAGAAGATGCATTCACTTCTATCCACATTGAAGAACACGAAATTGAATGTCGCGAAACAAAACTTGGACCGGAAGAATTCACGCGCGATATTCCCAACGTTGGCGAAGAAGCGCTAAGCGATTTGGACGAAGACGGCGTTATCCGTGTAGGTGCGGAAGTACGCACCGGCGACATTTTGGTTGGTAAAGTTACTCCTAAGGGAGAAACAGACTTGACTCCGGAAGAAAGATTGCTTCGTGCAATTTTCTCGGAAAAAGCTCGTGAAGTTAGAGACACCTCTTTGCGTGTTCCTAACGGCGAAGGCGGCATAGTTGTGGACGTTAAAGTGTTCACGCGCGAAAACAAAGACGAATTGGATCCGGGCGTAAGCAAACTCGTTCGCGTGTATATCGCACAAAAACGCAAAATTTCTGTCGGCGACAAGATGGCCGGCCGTCACGGTAACAAGGGCGTTGTTTCTCGCGTTCTTCCCGAAGAAGACATGCCGTTTATGGAAGACGGAACACCGTTGCAAATTGTGTTGAACCCGCTAGGCGTTCCCTCTCGTATGAACATCGGTCAGGTTTTGGAAGTTCACCTTGGTTTGATTTCCAAAATTTTGGGATGGAAAATTGCAACCCCCGTATTTGACGGCGCTAGCGAAGCAGAAATCAAAAAACTGTTTGAAGAAAACGGAATGGTTAACCCCGAAACGGGCAAAGTGGACGGCAAAGTTCAACTTTACGACGGACGTACCGGCGAACCGTTTGAAAACAGAGTTACCGTTGGCTACATGTACTACCTCAAACTCGTTCACTTGGTAGACGACAAGATCCACGCAAGAAGCACCGGCCCCTACAGCTTGGTAACGCAACAACCTTTGGGCGGCAAGGCACAATGCGGCGGACAACGTTTCGGCGAAATGGAAGTTTGGGCATTGGAAGCATACGGCGCAGCAAACGTTTTGCAAGAAATTTTGACTGTAAAATCGGACGACGTGGTTGGCCGTGTGAAGACGTACGAAAGCATCGTCAAGGGCGAAAACATCCCCGATCCGGGCATTCCCGAATCTTTCAAAGTTCTTATCAAAGAATTGCAATCGTTGGCTTTGGACGTGAAAGTTCTTTCTGCCGATAAGGAAGAAATTATCGTTCGCGACTCCATCGACGACGAAGCTGACTACAACGAAATTATGCTTGCAGAACAAGAAGAACGCAAGCAAGCAATGCATCAATTCAACGAAGAAGACGAAGTATCCTTGGTGGGTGGCGAAAAACAAGACTACACCGAAGAAGACGACGACTTCAGTTTGGATAGCCTGTTCGAAGACGACAACGATTCGTTGGCAGATTTGTTCGGCGACGACGAAAAGAACGACGTTCCTCAACCGGAAGATGAAGAAAACTACGATAGCGACGGCTTGGATAGTTTGCTTGATGCTTTGGGTGACGACGACGATTTGGATTTGTTCGACGACGAAGACGAAGAAGACGATTCGAACGACGAAGAATAATTAAGGGAGGTAGAAAATGAGTAACGAACAAATTATCAGCGGACAAGCCATATCATCGTTGCGTTCCAACACTTTGGCTAGACGCGGAATCATGAACGACTTCGATTCCATGCAAATTGGAATTGCCTCTCCCGAAAAAATTCGCGAATGGTCCTACGGTGAAGTTAAAAAATCCGAAACCATCAACTATCGCACGCAAAAGCCGGAAAAAGACGGTTTGTTCTGCGAAAGAATTTTCGGGCCCGTTAAGGACTGGGAATGCCACTGCGGAAAGTACAAAAGAATCCGCTACAAAGGCATCGTTTGCGAAAAGTGCGGCGTAAAAGTTACAAAATCTAAGGTTCGTCGTGAACGTATGGGACACATCGAACTGGCCGCTCCCGTTTCTCACATTTGGTATTTCAGGGGAACACCTTCCAGAATGGGACTAATTTTGGATATTTCCCCCAAATATCTGGAACAACTAATCAACTTCCAAAGCTACGTGGTTATCGACCCGATGCAAAGTGGCATGCAATACAAGCAAATTCTCACCATGAGTGAGTACCGCGAAGCACAAGCCGCCGCAAGAGAAGATTCTTCCAAGAACTTCCGCGCCGGCACGGGTGCCGAAGCTGTTCGCGAATTGTTGCAAAACATCGATTTGGAAGCAGAAGCAGCAGCGCTGCGCAGCATCGTAAACAGCACAAACCAAGGCGCAAAGAAAGTGCGCGCCATCAAGCGTTTGGATATTGTCGAAGCATTCAGAAAGAGCGGCAACCGCCCCGAATGGATGATTTTGACAGTGTTGCCGGTTTTGCCTCCCGAATTGCGCGCAATGGTTCCTTTGGATGGCGGCAGATATGCCACCAGCGACCTAAACGATTTGTATCGCAGAGTTATCAACCGCAACAATCGTTTGAAAAAGCTAATTGAAATCAACGCTCCGGAAATTCTTATCAACAACGAAAAACGTATGTTGCAAGACGCCGTAGACAGCTTGTTGGATAACGGCCGTAGCAAACGTCCTCAAACGGGCGCCGGCAACAGAGAACTTAAATCTCTTTCCGGTTTGCTTCGCGGCAAACAAGGTCGTTTCCGTCAAAACTTGCTGGGCAAACGTGTAGACTATTCCGGTCGTTCGGTTATCGTTGTAGGCCCCGAACTTAAACTTCACCAATGCGGTATTCCCAAAGAAATGGCTTTGGAATTGTTCAAACCGTTTGTAATGAAGAAGTTGGTAGAAACCAACCAATGCCACAACGTTAAATCGGCTAAAAAACGTGTAGAACGTGCCGATGCAAAGGTTTGGGATATTTTGGAAGGAGTCATCAAAGACCACCCCGTTATGTTGAACCGTGCTCCCACGCTTCACAGATTGTCCATTCAAGCGTTCGAACCCGTTCTTATTGAAGGCAGAGCAATAAAATTGCACCCGTTGGCATGTACGGCATTCAACGCCGACTTCGACGGCGACCAAATGGCAGTGCACGTTCCTCTTTCCATCGAAGCACAAACGGAAGCAAGATACTTGATGCTTGCCGCAAACAACATTTTGAAGTTGTCCGACGGCAAACCGGTTATCTGCCCCACGCAGGACATGGTTTTGGGTTGCTACTATCTTACCACCGTTCGCGGAAACGTCGACGAGTTGGTGAACATAATGCAACTATACGACGTAACTCGCAAAGAACGCAGTTTGACGGAATCGGAAGTGGAATTGTTGCGTAAAGCAAAATTCTATTCCAGTTTCGACGAAGCTTACGAAGCTTACGTTGCACACGACATCACTTTGCACACCGTTGTTAACATCAAGTTGGATGACGGCAGCAAAATTTGGACAACAGTTGGTCGTTTCATCTTCTGTCAAGCCATCTACTACGAATTTGCCGATAGTTCCGCTCAGGACGATTCCTACATCACCGATCCGGAAATTTTGGCAGAAAAGCAGTTGGAACGCTACACTTTGGGTATTCCCAGAGCGTTGTCTCAAGAAATGCTTCGCAACCCCAAGAGCTACTTGGTGGGCAAAAAGCAACTTTCCAAAATTGTTGAAAAGTGCTTTAAATTGCGTGGCACAACGCCTACGGCAACCATGCTAGATAACGTCAAGGCGTTGGGATATAAGTACAGTACCATAAGCGGCCTAACAACCAGCGTGTTCGATATGAACATCCCCGCCGAAAAGCAAGAAATTTTGCGTGACGGCGAAAACCGCGTTATCGAAATTGAAAACAACTTCAACGAAGGTTTCCTCACCGAAAACGAACGTTATAAATCCGTTATCGAAGTTTGGAAGGAAGTTGCCGGCAAGGTTGAAGATTTGGTTAAGAACGTAATGGAAGAGGACAACCCTATTTGGATGATGGCCGATTCCGGCGCTCGTGGTAGCATGAACCAAATTCGTCAATTGTGCGGCATGCGTGGTTTGATGAGCGATCCTTCCGGTCGCACCATCGAATTGCCCGTAAAAGCCTGCTTCCGTGAAGGTTTGTCTGTGTTGGAATACTTCATTTCTTCACACGGTGGCCGCAAAGGTTTGGCAGATACGGCATTGAAAACGGCAGACTCCGGTTACTTGACCCGTCGTCTGGTAGACGTTGCACAAAACGTTATCGTTCGCGAAGAAGATTGCTCGGCTGGTAGCCGTCCGCAAGGTATGTGGATTGAAGCTTTCCGTGGTTCGGGCAAAGACGAAATCATCGAAAAATTCGAAGACCGTATCATTGGTAAGTACGTTATCGACGATGTTGTTAACCCTCAAACGGGCGAAATCATTTGTCATGGCGACACAATGATCAACGACGACATCGCAAAAGAAATTGTAAAAGCAGGCATCAACAAGTTGTATATGAGAACGGTTCTTACCTGCCGTAGCGAACACGGCGTGTGCTGCAAGTGCTACGGTTCCAACATGGCAACAGGCAAACCCGTTAACCTTGGTGAAGCAGTTGGCGTAATTGCCGCTCAATCCATTGGTGAACCGGGCACCCAGTTGACAATGAGAACCTTCCACACCGGCGGTGTTGCAACCTCCGACGATATCACACAAGGTTTGCCTCGTGTTGAAGAATTGTTCGAAGCTCGCAAACCCAAAGGATGTGCAACCATCTGCGAAGTGAACGGCAAAGTTTCGTTGCCTCAAGACGAAAACAAAAAGATCATTCGCGTTACCGATTCCACAGGCAAAGCTAAGGACTACGTCATCCCCTATACCTCTCGCATAAAGGTATCCGAAGGCGACGTGGTAGAAAGCGGCACTCCTCTTACCGAAGGTTCCATCTACCCGCAAGACCTCCTTTCCACAAAGGGACTTCGTGCAGTGGAAGAATATTTGGTTAAGGAAGTTCAAGCCACCTACCGCACCAACGGTGTAGAAATCAACGACAAGCACGTGGAAGTTATCGTTCGTCAAATGCTTCGCAAAGTTCGCATAGAAGATGCAGGCACAACGGATATGCTTCCCGGCGAAGTGGTGGATATTTTCAAGTTCGAAGCGGAAAACAACAAAGCTTTGGACGAAGACGGCATCCCCGCAACCGCAAAGAGAATTTTGCTTGGTATCACCAAGGCAAGCTTGGCAACGGATAGTTTCCTTTCGGCAGCATCCTTCCAAGAAACTTCCAGAGTGTTGACGGAAGCCGCCATCAAGAACAAGTGCGACCCCTTGTATGGTTTGAAAGAAAACGTTATCATCGGCAAGATGATCTCGGCCGGCACCGGTTTGAAACAATACAGAGACATGGAACTTGTTCCCAAAGTGGAAGAATACTTCGGCGAAGAGACGGAACAAAAAGACGAATAGTCTGTGACAAAAACAAAAGCACCATGATTTTTCTCATGGTGCTTTTTTGTTTGTAAAAAGAGTGTTGTTTTTGTTGTAGTGATTTTTTTTGCGCGCACTGGTAACTGGCAAAATCCGCCGCATTAGTTGTTGCGCATAATGTTGCCCTGCCCCCAAAAAGTGTGAACGTGTGCAACATTTTTGCGCCAAAGTCGCTATCAGCACAAGAAATTGCAACAAAAGATTGTTGCACTTCATTTATTTGCGCAAAGGGCGGCGCTTGCATGGAAAAGGCGCCTAAAAATATATAGTGGAAAACTATTGCCTGCCGCAGTGCGCATAACAGGCAAAATCATTGCTGCCTAAAAGATTGTTTTCAAGTTGATTGTGGCACGCCTCCGTCAAAGACAAAACAAAAAGGTTCGAAACGTTTTAGGTTTCGAACCTTTTGTGTTAGTTGAGTTTTTGTTTGCCGCGTTTAATTGCCGCGCCAAGCCCGTTGTTGCGCATATAAATCCACGCCTTGCGGATAGTTGCACGAACACCGAAGCGTTTGAAATATCTAAACATGTTGGAAATCAGCGAAACTTTTTCGGCGTAGACAACCTTGTCTTGCACAACGTAGTGGTGCAAAGCCATTGCATCAAGGAAAGATTTAACGTCTTGGTCGGGTTGTTGCTTTTGCAATTCGCCTTGTTCCAAATCGTGGAAAAAGTCTACCCAAAGTTTAGAAACGTCCGTCTTGTCCACTTCGTTTATGAACTTAATTGCTTCGTCACGCATGTGCGCGCGAAGTTCGTTATCCGTCAAAATGTCAATAAGAACGTGCGCCGCAACGTATGTGTTTCTTGGAGGAACCTGTTTCACGCCGCCGTTGTTTTTGAAAAATTCAACGTAGGGCATGCTGTAAGTGACAATGGGCAAGCCGTAGCTCAGCGCTTCGCCGGCAACCATTGGGTACACTTCGTAAGAGGATGTCATCAAAAGAGCACTTGCGTATTTGTAGTATTTTTCGGGATTTTTTGTGAAGCCAACGCGTGTAACGGCACCGGTCAATCCCATTTCGCTAATAATGTTATCAAATCCCTTGTCGGCACCGGGGTTTTCTGCCTTGCCAACAATGGTAAGTCTGGCTTCCGGAACGTACTTGCGAATTTCCTTTATCACCCACAAGGCCGCAACTGGGTCTTTTTGTGTGTAGTCTATTCTGCCCACCCACAAAACGTTGGGTGCGCCGTCATACATGGGCGGAGGTGTGGTGTGTTCGAAAGTTAGCGGATTGGGAATGTATTTTGTTTTAATTCCAAAATCGCGATAAATTTTTTCTTCGGTGTGGGTAATGGTGTGAACGCAGTCGGTGCACTTCAAAATTTGCGGCTTCCAAGCAAATTGCTTGTGGTCAAACAGCAAAGTGGAAGTGATCCAGTCGTGCGTGGTGGTAACGAAGTAGCAATTTTCTTTTTTTGCTGCCAACACGTCGAACAGCAAGTGGGGCGAGTTGGATGCTTGATAAAGCAGCAAGTCAACTTCGTTTTCACGCAAAGCCTTGCGCAAGCCTTCGTGGTGTTCCAAAAGTTCTTGGCGGTTTATGGCAATGGACTTAGGGATGATAACTTTGGTAACGCCTTCGCACAGGGGGAAGTCGTCCTTGGTTTCCTTTTCCACAATAAGGGTAACCTTGTAGCCCATTTCCAAAAACTTGGGCATCAAACAGGAAATCACGCGTTCCACGCCGCCGTTGCCGTAGCGGTAGTAGAAAAATGCAATAGATTTAATCTTTTTGTCCGTCTTCAAAAACTTGCTGCCAGCAATGCGTTGTCCCAAAACGTAAAGATCGTTGTGTTCAACCAAAATCTTCATAATTTCTTCGTATTTGAAGCTTTGCATTATCAAATCGAAGCATTCGGGGGCATCTTCTTCGCTAACGTTGAACATAAACGTCCAAACAATTTTGTGCATCAATTCCTTTTTGGTGTCGTTAACCAGCTTTTTGCGACAACCGTCAAAGCAGTTTTGTGCACGGAAGAACGTTTCCAAGTTGTTTAGCGAAACTATTTGCGATGCTCTGCTGCGGAATTCCTTCATTGTGGCGGTTGCCTTGGTGGAAACGCCGTTGCCGTAGCGGTAGTTATAAAGTTTAACGTCTTTGCCCTGATAGCTTGTTGCAAAGTGGCTAATCATGGAGTAGATAAACATATCTTCCCCAACCACGCAACGGTTTTGCGGAATATAATCGGCAATTCGTTTCAACAGTTCTGCCTTGTAGATTTTGTTCCACAAGTTCCATGTGTAGTATCCGCTAGAAAAACAGCCTTCAAAAACGTCTTTGCCTTTTAGCGTTTTTGTGGACGGGCGAACGAACTTTTCCAACGCATCCACAGCGGCTTCGTCTTGCACGCCTTCGCACTCGATGTTGGCGCCAAATTGAAAAACGTCGCACTTGCGTTTGGTAATCTCCTTATAGGCCACTTCGCAAGCGTTCTTTTCCAAAAAGTCGTCGCTATCCAGCACCATAATGTATTCGCCTTTCGCGGCCTTAATGCCGTGATATCTAGCGCGCGCCAAACCCTCGTTTTTTGGCAATGATATCAAATGGAAGTTGTCATATTTTTTTGCGTACGGTTCCACCAATGCCAAGCTGCCGTCGGTGCTGCCGTCGTTTACGCAGATAATTTCCATTTCTTTTAGCGTTTGTTTTACTGCGCTTTCCAAACATTCCACAACGTATTTTTCAGTGTTGTAAACGGGGATAAGCAACGAAACTTTTATTTCGCTTTTTTTATCGGATAAAACTTTAGCGGACATAATATTCCCCTCTCCAAAATTTATGAAATAATTATAACAACAAATATACTATTTGTCAACGCTCAAAATCATTCGAACAATCATTTTTGTGGCAATTTTTTGGCAACCGTTGTACAAAATTCGTGTCGAAAAATCTGCCGCCAAAAATTCCCCAAAATTTGTTTTTTCATCGTTTTTGTGCAAAAAACCTAAGAGAACAATGGGCAAAGCCACCGCAAAAGCCCAAAAATTGTCAAAAGCCTTGTCAAAAAAACTTTTGTCGGGTATAATGAACTACACAAACATAATTTGTTTTGGAGGTAAGACATGAAGAAAAAAATATTTTTATGCTTCTTGCTTATATTATCGGCGGTGTTGGCTCTTGCCGGATGCCAAAACCAATGCACCGTCACGTTCCAAACGAACGGGGGCCCCGACGTTGAACGTATCGTCGTCGAGAATGGCGCAACGTTGCAACTCCCCGACGATTCCGTTTGGGAAAACTACTATTTCTACGGCTGGTACTTGGACGAAAGTTTTGAAGTGCCCTTTGCTACCGAAACAATCATAACCGATGACGTAACTCTTTATGCAAAGTGGTGCAAGGTGGAAACTTGGCAAACAGCCGAAGCAACCTGCACAACCGCCGGCGAAAGGAACGGCACGTGCGCTGCCTGCGGCCAAACTTTTTCCGAAGTTATTCCGGCGCTTGGCCACAATTTTGATAGCGAAGTTCAGGGCACGCCCGCAACTTGCTTGGAAGGCGGCACAAAAGGTTATAGCCACTGCGCTCGTTGCAACAAAAACCTCGATGCCGACGGCAACGAAGTTTCCACAGATAACCTTGCAATAAGTGCGCTCGGCCACGACTATGGCGATGGTTGGATATACGAAGTTGCCGCAACCTGCACGGATGAAGGCACCCTTGGTCACTTCCATTGCAACCGTTGCAACGGCAATTTCAACGGCCAAAGCGTAGCGTTGCAAAGCCTAACCATTGCGGCCACGGGCCACAGCTATTCAACCACAACACCAATTGCCGCTGCTGAGGCCACTTGCGAAGCTGCCGCCACTGTGGAATATTTCCACTGCGATGCATGCGGCAAAAATTTCGACACTAGCAAGGCGGAACTTGCCGATATCCACACCGGCTCCGCTCTGGGACACAACTATGGCACTTTCGTTCCCGAAAAACCTGCCACCTGCACGGAAGCAGGCACTGCAGGCCACTATACGTGCAGTCGCTGCAACGTCAACTTCAATGCCGATAAGCAAGCTCTCGAAAGTTTAATCATTGGCAAACTTGGCCACAACTACGAAGATTGGGTCTACGAAAAACCTGCCACCTGCACGGAAGCGGGCATTGTCGGCCACTTCCATTGCACACGTTGCAACAAAAACTTCCGTGGCGACGTTGCGGTGGAAATTCCCAACGTAACCATTGACGCCCTTGGCCACGACACAAATCGCGTTCCGGCGTCCGAAGCCACCTGTGAAAGCGCCGGCAACGTAGAATACTATCATTGCAACCGCTGCAACAAAAACCTTGATGCGCAAGACGTGGAAATTTCCAACGTAACCATTGCTGCTCTCGGCCACGATTGGGGCGAATGGACGGTTAAAATCGCCGCCACCGTGTTCGATAAAGGCACGGAAGTGCAAACTTGCGGCCGTTGCGTAACCGAGGTCACTCGAGAAACAGACTATTCCGTTCAATTTGCTCGCGTGTTCATCACAACGCCCAGCAACTATCCCGATCCCATCACCAATCCCAACAGTTGGGCCAGCTGGATGTGGTCCTATCATCCTGGCGATCAATTCTTGGTGCGCTACGAAGCAACCGACCCTGCAAAAAGTTTTGATTGCTACGCCCAAATGAAAATTCAAGGCGGCACCAGCACCGGCTACGTCAAAAAGAACTACAGCATCAAACTGTTTAAGGATGCAGCGCAAACCACCAAAAACAAAGTGGAAGTTGTGGATGGTTGGGGTAAGGAAAACAAATATTGCCTAAAAGCCAACTACATCGATTTCACTTCCGCACGCAACCTTGTAACTGCGGATATTTGGAACGAAATTGTTTCCAGTCGTTCGTCCTCTGCCGTGGTAAGCGCACGCGAAAACACCGCCAAAATGGTGCACAACGGCGCCGTGGATGGTTTCCCCGTGTTGCTCTATTTCAACGGCACCTACTATGGCTTGTATACGTTCAACATCCCCAAAGATAAGTGGCTGTTCGGCATGTCCAAGGACGACAACCAAGCGCTAATCTTTGCCGACGGCACAACTCGCAAGAGCAGCGGTGCACTGTGGCAATCAACCGGCTTCAAAGAAGTTATCGACACCACTTTGTGGAACAGTGCCGAAATGGCCGGTTGCGGTTGGGAATTTGAATACTTGCTTGACGAATCTGCCGCAAGCCAAGCAAAATGGGTGGCAAACATCAACCAACACGTGCAGTTTGTGTTGGATACCTACGGCAGTGTCAAGTTCAAAACCATCGAACAAAAACGTGCCCTGCGCGACAAGTTCCGTGCGGAAGCCGGCAACTATTTCGATATCGATGGCTGCATCGACTACCTAATTTTCCTGCATTGCATTTTTGGCTGGCAGGATAACGCCAACAAAAACGTTTTGTGGTCTACCTACGACGGCCAAATCTGGTCTCCCAACGCGTACGATTTGGATACAACTTGGGGCCTAACGTGGGATGGCACACTTAACCTGCACCCGGATAACGGCAACCCCTATGTGCCTGGCAAGGATAACAAGGCTTGCGCGCAAACTTGCGGATTCTGGTTGGGCGGCGGCGAAACTGCCCCCGGCGAAGATTGGTACCACAGCAACATGCGCGGCAACGCCCTGCTCGATGCAATAATGTTGTTCTACGCCGACGAATTGGAAGCTCGCTACACCGAACTTCGTGCCGATGGTGCGCCACTTTCCTACGCAAACATTGCAAACAAGTTTACGGCATTCATCAGCAGCATTCCTGCCGAAGTGTACCAGCGCGAAGCAACCGATTTTGCAGGTCGCCCCAGCAACACAACGGATAAGTTTGGCTACAGCAACCACACCGACCTAAACCAAATTTTGGAATTTGCACAATATCGTTTGTCCTATATCGATACGGAATATCACGTCAAGTTGAAAGATAACCAAAACTATTTTGGCGACTAGGCCCACATGGCTTGTTGCGCAAACAAGTGATGCAAACAAAAAAAATAAAAAAACGACAGCATTTTTGCCGTCGTTTTTTTGCTGTTTATGGTTGTTGTGGTGCGGTGCAGTTGTTGGTGTGCGTTTGGTGGGGGGCTTGTTGTTATGGGAACAGTTTCGCCTTTTGTTGCGGTTGGTTGCTTGATTGCGTGTATGGTGTTAGGCTTGGCAATGCCGTGCGTAGTTTGGCGTGTTGCATTGGGTTTGTTGTGGGTGGTGGTTTTGTGGTTGTCGGTTTGCCGTGCGTGGTTGTGCTCAGGCTCTGCATGCGGTTGTTGTGCCTTGCGATAATTAACAACTGCGGCTGTTGCTGTGGGACACTCGGTGGTGCGGCGTGGCTGTCGGGAAGTCGCAGTTGTGGCCGGTAAAAGTTTTGCACAACCGTTTGCTTGTTTTTTCTCACTACGCAAAAACTGCATTGCGGTTCGCGGCAATGCCGTGTGTGGTTTGTCGTGTTGCATGGGGTTTGCATGGGCGTTTTGGGCCTCTTGTTTATGTGGCTTGTCTTTTTGCTGTTTGGCGCACGGTTGCTCGGCATATGCAAAACCAGCAAAGTTTCTCAAATATATAGCATAAATATAACATTTCGCTTAAATAAAACTTAAAAAAAACCAAAAAATGTCGTTTTTTGCCCCACAAAGGTTGCAAAATAGCAAAATTGTTGTTATACTAGTGTAACACAAGCCGAACTATATCTTTACTCGCTGCAACAGGGAACGGATATTGCGGCTTGTTTCATTGTATAGATATTTCACAAAAAAACATAAGTTCAAAAGGAGAAAAAAAATGACAAACACAAGAAAAGCGCTTGTCGCCGTATTTGCGTGTTTAATTGTTTTGTGCATTTCCCTAACGTTTGTGGGTGCGCCCGTTTCCAACGCGGCCACCAACTACACGGCAAACTGGGGCACGCACGAACTGGTTCAACAAGCAGACTACAACTTGCGTGACGGCGCAACAGAAAGCCAATTCATTTCCTACGGTCCTTCTGCCGGCGGAAACGTTTGGTATTCTCGCAGTGTTGCAAACTACTACGACCTTAGCAAAGTTACAGTTCTTCCTAGTTATAAGAAATATAACGAACTGCTTGCTGAACACCAATATGCTATGTCCACAGTAAAAGAACAAGTCGACTTCGTAACAACCAACTATGGTTGGGACGTTCTCGGCGCAATTAACGGCACGTCCTTCGACACTTCTTCTGGTGCCCCTCACCATGGATTGATGATTGAAGGCGTAAACCATGCCGGCAGTTATACGTATGGTTTCTTTGCCATTATGTACAACTCCGAAGGCGAGCAAAAAGCCGTTATCGGTCAAAGCAACGAACAAGACGCGTTCTTCAACCACAAACGTGGTGAAGAGTTGAAACGTACCGAAAACGGCGTAGAGGTGGACTACACCGACTACGAAGTTAAGCACGCCATCGGTGGCTGGGGAAACAACTACTTGGTCTATAACGGTCAACTTTGCTCTCCTTCTGATTGGAACGAAGAACACCCGCGTACCGCAATTGGCATCAAGGCCGATGGCACCGTTGTCACCTATGTTTGCGAAGGCCGCAACCAAGGTCGTGCAGGCGGCATGAGCCTCTACACAATGGCAAGCATCATGAAAGACTTGGGTTGCATCTATGCCATCAACTTGGATGGCGGTGGATCTTCCACGGCTCTTTCTCGTCACGAAGGCGAAACCACCTATTCCAACCGTATCGAAGCAGCCTACGGCGCAGATCGTTCCGTTTCCAGCGCAATTTTGTTTGTTTCAACGGAAAGCTATGCCGATAAGGATCCCGCAACCACTCCCACACACGATCACACCTTCGCTCGTGCGCAAGTTTTGCCCAATCAAGATTTGTTCATCAGCGGCACAACGGTCAATTTCACCGCCACTGGCAGTGATGCCTACGGCGACCCCGTTGCCCTGCCCGAAGGCCTAACTTGGCAAGTGGATGCAGCAAACAGCACGTCCAATATTGGCACAATCAATGCCACAACGGGTGTTTTCCAAGCAACGCACGGCGCAACAGGCTATGTTACAGTTAACCTGTGCCAAGGCGAAACGGTTGTTGGATCCACCAAAGTGTTCTTTGCTTGGCCCGACTGGAACTATTCCAACAACTGGACAAACCAATTCTCTATTGGTCGTGAAGAAGAACAGCTAATGTACTTCGTTATGTACCCCGCCAACAACGAACTTAACAGAAGCGTTGGCATCAGCACGTGGCGTCCCTTTGTCATTCAGGAATGTGACTTCACTTGGAATTTGCCCACGGGTTGTTCCGTTGAAGTTCGCAACAACTTCTTCTATTTCAAAGCAGGCACCAACCCTGTTGTGGATTATACCGTATCCATTGCCAAAATCAACGGTACCAACCAAACAAGCGGCAATTCCATCAATCAATTGAAAGCGCTTGTTAACGTCGGTAAAGCTCCGGAAATGATCTACGACTTCGAAGACGGCGAATTGCCCTACGGCGTATGGCGTGGTGGTAAATCTACCGATATCTATATTGCAAACGACACCAACGGGAAAGTCTTGTTTGGCGAAGGCTCGATGGCTATCGACTACGACTTCTCTGCTTGCAACTATATCGCAGGCATAGAAAGTGGCAAGGCGAACAACCCCACCGTTACTTGGTATAACGATAACAAAGGTTTCAACGCAGTTGTTCCGGCCGATGCTGCATACTTTGGTATGTGGGTTTGGTTGCCCGAAGGATTTGACGGTTGCTGGTTACGTGTAAAGTTAGAAGGGTACACCGATGTTGCCGCTGGAACAACGGGAACAGCCCTTACGGTAATGACCGAATTTAATGATATTTCCGAAAAATACGGCACCAATAAGGTAGACTTGGGCACCGTTGGCGGAAGTTGGCATTTCTACTACGGCAAGATGGGCGTAGATACCAGTACAAACAGTGCTTGGAGTATCACAGGTCCGTTCAGCATCTATTATGTACAATTCATGTGGTCGGCATTCAACGATACAGCGTTGGGCTATGACTACGGCATGACGTCTGGTGCAGAAAAAGAACAAGCGCAAGCGGATATTTTGGCAAAGTTCAACAAGGCTTCCAAGGGCACCATGTATTTCGACAACGTAATGGCACTGTATGGTGAACCTACAGTTGATATGCTTGCTCCCTATATCTGCAACATGAACGTTACTGAAGGTGAAGAATCTAGCACGTTTACGTTCAAAATTGCCGACGAAGATCGCTACGACAAAGAAGAACAAGCGGCAATCAAATACGATCCGCTTCAACCTCTTGGAACATTGCTTGCCATTTCTGGCGTAAACTACGATACGCTTGCCGTTTACTACAACGGCACACGGGTTGAATCCAGCAAAATTTCCGTCAACGAATCCACCGGTGAAGTGGCAGTAACTTTGCCCAAAAAACTTGGACACAACGACACGTTGCGCGTATTCGCCTATGATAATCACTACAACAAGTTGGATAGAACCTTCACGTTGCGCAAGTTGTCGATAGTATCTGCTGCGGAAGAAGGCGATCCTACTACGGTTATTGAACATCTCTATTGGGATTTCAACAAATTGGATCTAACCAATTTGGCTGTTTCTTTCAACGACACAGCCATTGCTGCCGAAAACGTTGTTGTTACCGCAGGAAACGACTCCGTGATCACAATCACCGGTTTGCCTGCAACCTACAGCCACAACGATTCCTTCCATTTGGTTTCTGGACGTCAAGGTTTTGAATTCGACAAGACTTTCACGTTGCGCAAACTCACGTTCTCTTCTGGTGTTGCTACCGACAAAGATGTTGCATCCACGCAAGAACACCTTATTTGGGATGGAACAGGTGTTGGTGCTACCGCACCCACTCCGGCAGAAGTAGATCACGATGCTTACTACTTTGTTAAATGGGATAAGGCAATTCCTGCCGTTATGCCTGCAAGCGATGTCACCATCAATGCAATCTATTCCAATTTGTATCAACTAATCATCAAAGAAGAAGGCGTTGAAACTCCGCTTGTTAACGAAAAGGTTGCATACGGAACAACAATTTCGTTGCCCACACGCACAGGCTACACCCCCTCTTGGGTTACGGAAACTGTTCCCGAAACAATGCCTGCAACGGCAACCACATTGGTTTGCAAGTTCACAATCAACAAATACACGTTGACTTTCAAAGTTGATGGCGAAGCTTATGGTGTTCCTTTGCAAGTTGACTACAACACAGCAATTGCAAGTGTGTTGCCCTCTCCCACAAAAACAGGCTACACCTTTGCTTGGGACGAACACGCAACAAACATGCCTGCAAGCGATTTGACAATCGAAGGCCACTTCACAATCAAC
>CAZFTO010000001.1:25793-166242 GCA_964521735.1 uncultured Oscillospiraceae bacterium
CGCAGCAAACATGCCTGCAAGCGATTTGACAATCGAAGGCCACTTCACAATCAACCAATACACGTTGACTTTCAAGGTTGAAGGCGCCATTATTGGAACGCCCGCAAGAGTCAACTACGACAGTGCAATCACGTTGCCCATCGTTGAAGGCAAAACCGGCTACACGTTTGCTTGGAAAAACGCAGCAACCAATATGCCTGCAAACGACTTGACAATTGAAGGCGCATATACGGCAGACGTAAGCTACTTCAAGGCAGCAGTTGATGCAGTAGAAAGCGCAACAACGCTAGAAGCAACTTTCAACGCAATAAAAGCCGCCGATGCAGCATACGCAGTATACCGCACGGAAGATAAGGCTATGCTTGCTGACGAACTTGCAAGACTCAACACACAAAAAGCCAACTACGTGGCAGCAGCCAACGGCGCAGCAGAAGATTTGAACGGCGCAGTGAGCGTTGTTAACACTCTTCTTTCCGCATTGGTTAGCGTTGCTTTGGCAGCAGTTGCCGCAGTGGTTATCAAAAGGAGGTTGTTCTGATGAATAAGAAACTAGTACTAGTGCTTGTATGCTTGGTTTTGGCATGTTTCGTGTTTGCAGCGTGCGACGTAACGCCGGAACAACTTGTGCTTAACCAACTTGCCGAACAAGTTAGCAATGCCAAAGGCATTGGCGGAGAAATAACCGTCAGCCGTGGCAACGAAGTTGTTGGCCGTGGCAAAGTTACCTACGACTTCGAAACACAAAACAAAGTTGTGGAAACAACAAAACCCAACCCCGACACAACCAAGGAAGATGCAACTATCACGGCCACCAGCACAACAAAAATTGCATCCGCAGGTATTGTTTTTGGTTGGAAAGTGGAAGACTTTTCTTCCGTCGTTCTTAACGGCCTGGATCTTGTTGGAACAATTTCGGGCAAGAAAATTAAAAACAGTATTGGCTTGGAAAACGTTGAAGGAGACGTTTCCGTTGTTGTCACCATCACCGGCAGCATCGAAACACAATCCATTTTCGTTCAACAAATTGTTGTTACCTATGCAACAACCAACGGAAACAACGTTAGAATTGTTCTTGCAACAAAAGCTTAACGACATTTAGCAAAAACCCAAAAAACTCAAAGCAGTCAAACGCCTTAAAACGCTTGACTGCTTTGTTTTGTTTTGGTAAAATATACGTTGGTGTTTTATGGATAATCAAAACGAAAACGTAGTGATAGGAAAAAAACAAATTTTGCGTCTTGTGCGCGAAAACCAGTTGAAAAGCATTCAACTTGCCACCGATGCCGATGCGGATTATTGCGCCTGTTTGGTTGCGGCCGCAAGGGAGCACAACGTTAAGATTTTTGCACAAAACACTCGCGAAGAACTTGCCCAAAAGTACGGCATCGACGTTCCGTGCGGCGGCATTGGTTTTTTGAAGGCCGAAGGCTGAAAACTTTTTGAGTTTTTGGGCAAAACTTTGGCACACACAATTGATACTTTGCGCCTAGGCGCTTTGTATAACGAATTCGCTTTTAGAATTCCGACGATTCACTATTGAAAGGAGGTAAAAAAGATGGCAACAATCAACCAGTTGATTAAGCAAGGAAGAAGACGTGATGCAGAAAAGAGCAAATCTCCTCTTTTGGATAGCTGCCCGCAAAAACGCGGCGTTTGCTTGAACGTGACCACAACTTCTCCCAAAAAGCCCAACTCTGCATTGCGTAAAATTGCCCGTGTTCGTCGTACCAACGGCATGGAAGGTACTTGCTACATTCCCGGCGAAGGTCACAACCTTCAAGAACACAGCGTCGTTTTGATTCGCGGCGGCAGAGTAAGAGACTTGCCCGGTATCCGTTACCACATTATTCGCGGTACGCTTGATACGGCAGGTGTAGCCAACAGAAAGCAAGCTCGCTCGAAGTATGGCGCAAAACGTCCCAAGAAATAGAGAGAAATCTTTTGCGACGTTGCACTGATGTGCAGAATGTCGCGCAGGACAAACATCAACACAGTTCAAGGTGAATAGTCGGAGTTTTGATTTTGACTTTTCGCCCGTAGAGCAGTATGCGGCTTGGACTGCCGCAGAAGTTTCTCCGCATTGGTGGAGCAATGCGTTGAGTTGGCTGTATTGGTAAATCAAAATTAAAATCAAAAAATCTAAAAGGAGGAAAAAGCACTTATGTCCAGAAGAGTTCGTGCCCCCAAAAGGGAAGTATTGCCCGATCCCGTTTACGGCAGCATTGTGGTTTCTAAAGTTATAAACCAAGTTATGCAAGACGGCAAAAAAGGAACTGCACAGGAAATTGTTTACGGAGCTTTTGACGAAATCAAAAACAGAACCGGAAACGATCCTATGGAAGTATTTAACAAAGCAATCAACAACCTTATGCCTATGTTGGAATGCAAAGCAAGACGCGTAGGCGGCGCTAACTACCAAGTACCTATGGAGGTTAGACCGGAAAGACGCCAAACTTTGGCTATCCGTTGGTTGGTTATGTTTGCTCGCAAACGCAGCGACAGATTTATGTATTTGCGTTTGGCAAACGAACTTCTTGATGCCTGCAACGAACAAGGCGGCGCATTCAAGAGAAAAGAAGAAATGCACAGATCTGCCGAAGCAAACAAGGCGTTCGCACATTTCAGATGGTAATTATCATCGCAATTTAATTTGGAGTTAAGTAACGAAAATGGCTAGAATTTATCCCTTGCAAAACGTGCGCAACATTGGTATTATGGCGCACATCGACGCAGGTAAAACAACCACAAGCGAAAGAATACTGTTCTTTTCCGGCAAAACCCGTAAAATTGGCGAAACGCACGACGGAACTGCCGTTATGGACAGCATGGCGCAAGAACAAGAACGTGGCATAACCATCGCAAGCGCGGCAACCACCGTCCACTGGATTGATCACTACAACGACACGGATTATCGCATAAACCTTATCGACACTCCGGGCCACGTAGATTTCACCGTGGAAGTTGAACGCTCGCTTCGCGTTTTGGATGGCGCAGTTGCTGTTTTCTGCGCAAAAGGCGGTGTAGAACCCCAAAGCGAAACGGTGTGGCACCAAGCGTCCAAATACAACGTGCCCAGAATTGCATTCGTAAACAAAATGGATATCAACGGCGCAAACTTCGAAAACGTTGTAAGAATGATGCGTGAAAGATTGAAATCCAACGCGTTGCCCATTCAGTTGCCTATCGGCAAGGAAGATACCTTCAAAGGTTTAGTAGACGTAATAACCAAAAAGGCCTACTTCTACAACGATCCAACCGGATCGGTTATCGACGAAGGTCCCATTCCTGCGGATATGGTTGCTGCTGTGGATAAGGCACACGACGAACTTGTGGAATTCTGCGCTGGCACCGACGATGCGCTTATGGAAAAGTTTTTTGAAGAAGGCGACCTTTCCGTCGACGAAATTAAAAAAGCTTTGCGTAAGGCCGTTATCGAACTTAAAGTTAACCCTGTTTTGTGCGGCTCTGCCTACAAAAACAAGGGTGTTCAAAAACTGTTGGATGCAGTTTGCGAATATTTGCCCAGCCCCGTAGACGTGGATCACGTTGTTGGTTTTGACGTTCACGACGAAAGCAAAGAAATAGTGCGCAAAACAGACGACGACGAACCGTTCTGCGGTTTGGCATTCAAAATTGTTGCCGACCCGTTTGTTGGTAAGTTGGCCTACTGTCGTGTTTATAGCGGCAAATTGCAAGCCGGCAGCTACATCTACAATTCCACCAAGGGCAAGCGTGAACGCATCACCAAAGTGTTGCAAATGCACGCAGCTCAACGTGAAGAAATTGACGAAACCTACGCAGGCGAAATTGTTGCATTGGTTGGTTTGAAAGAGACTACCACGGGCGACACTTTGTGTGAAGAAAAGAATCCTATTGTTTTGGATAGCATGATCTTCCCCGAACCCGTTATTAAAGTTGCTATCGAACCCAAAACCAAGGCCGGTCAGGAAAAAATGACCCTTGCGCTTATTAAGCTTGCCGAAGAAGACCCCACGTTCAAAACTTATACCGACCAAGAAACGGGTCAAACCATCATTGCCGGTATGGGCGAACTGCACTTGGAAATTATCGTGGACAGATTGTTGCGCGAATTCAAAGTGGAAGCAAACGTGGGTAAACCCCAGGTATCCTACCGTGAAACCATCACCAAAGCGGTTGAAGCGGAAGGCAAGTACGTTCGTCAATCTGGTGGTAAAGGTCAGTACGGTCACTGTAAAATCAAAATGGAACCGCAAGAAGCAGGCAAAGGCTACGAATTTGTGGATGCAACGGTGGGTGGAAGTATTCCCAAAGAATATATTCAACCTATCAACAACGGTATTGTTGAAGCATCCAAAACCGGCCCCTTGGCAGGCTACGAAGTGGTGGATTTCAAAGTTACAGTGTACGACGGAAGTTTCCACCCCGTGGACAGCAGCGAAATGGCGTTCAAAATTGCAGGCTCGTTGGCATTTAAAAATGCCGCTGCAAAAGCCGACCCCGTTTTGTTGGAACCCATGATGAAGGTAGAAATAACCATGCCGGAAGAATATTTGGGCGACGTTATGGGCAACGTTTCCAGCCGTCGCGGCAATGTTTCCGGTATTGAACTTCGCAACGGAGTTCAGGTTGTAAATGCATTCATTCCTTTGGCCGAAATGTTCGGCTACGCAACCGACTTGCGTTCCAGAACTCAAGGCAGAGGTAACTACACGATGCAATTCGATCACTTTGCCGAAGTTCCTAAGGCAATAAAAGAAAAGATTACCAAGGAAAGCGGCAATAAGTAAAAATTTGGAAAAACTTTTACAAAAAGTATAGACCAAAACAAAAAAATAAGTTATAATTGAAAAAGCGAATAATTTGCTAACACAATTACCATTTTTGTCAACAAATTACAGGAGGAAATCATCACAATGGCAAAAGCGAAATTTGACAGAACCAAACCCCACGTCAACATTGGTACGATTGGCCACGTAGACCACGGCAAGACAACCTTGACCGCAGCTATCACCATGGTTCTTTCCATGAAGAACGATGCAGAAGTTATGGCTTACGACCAAATCGATAAGGCTCCCGAAGAAAGAGCACGTGGTATCACAATTAACACCGCACACGTAGAATACGAAACTGATGCTCGTCACTACGCACACGTAGACTGCCCTGGCCACGCTGACTATGTTAAAAACATGATCACCGGTGCTGCACAAATGGACGGCGCTATCCTCGTCGTTTCTTCTGCAGACGGCCCGATGCCTCAAACTCGTGAACACATCTTGCTTGCTCGTCAGGTTGGCGTTCCCTACATCGTAGTATTCATGAACAAAACCGACTTGGTAGACGACGAAGAACTTTTGGAACTTGTAGAAATGGAAATCAGAGAACTCCTTTCCAAGTACGAATTCCCCGGCGACGATACTCCTATCGTTAAAGGTTCCGCTAAATGCGCTATCGACGCTTACAACAGTGGCGATCACGACATCAACAGCCCCGTTTACAAACCCATTTTGGATTTGATGGATGCAGTTGACGCTTACATCCCCACTCCCGCTCGTGACACCGACAAACCCTTCCTTATGCCCGTTGAAGACGTATTCACCATCACCGGACGTGGAACGGTTGCTACCGGCAGAGTAGAACGTGGTTCCATCAAACCTTCCGACCCCGTAGAAATCGTTGGTTTGAAAGAAGAAATCAAAACGTCCGTTGTTACTGGCGTTGAAATGTTCCGTAAACTTCTTGATGAAGCTTTCGCAGGCGACAACGTAGGTTTGTTGCTTCGTGGTGTAGATCGTAAAGAAATCGAACGCGGCCAAGTTATTGCTAAACCCAAAAGCGTAACTCCTCACACCGAATTCGAAGGTCAAGTTTACGTTCTTACTAAGGAAGAAGGCGGCCGTCACAGCCCGTTCTTCAAAGGATATCGTCCTCAATTCTACTTCCGTACGACCGACGTTACAGGAACGATCGCTCTTGACGAAGGCGTAGAAATGGTTATGCCCGGTGACCACACTCACATCAAAGTTGATTTGATCACCCCCATCGCTATGGAAGAAGGACTTCGTTTCGCTATCCGTGAAGGCGGCCACACTGTTGGTTCCGGCGTTGTTTCCAAGATCATTAAGTAATTGGACTAAACACGAATAACTTAAAAATCTCACCTCGCACGGGGTGAGATTTTTTTACTTTTTTTTGCAAATTCAGCGTCAAATTTTGTGGCCCGCAACGCGAATTTTCAAGTGCCTTACGCCCGCCGCTAGAATATAGGTATAATGTTTAAATATGAAACAAAAGTGTATTTGTATAATTATAATATTAAAACGATAGACGTTGGCTTTCGGCCGTTTTTATTGTTGACGAATTAACTTTTCTACTGCAATAAGTGCGCCCAAATCATACTAGGCGTGTGCGTTTTCAACTTTTTCCATTTTTTTGTTTTTCTCTTGCTGGCGCAAAAGTGGTATAATATGCATATGGTTCGGCATCTGAAAGGCGCCGCCGGCGCATATAAATAGTGTTGTGCGTGCGCCTAGCGGAGGGGAGATAATGGTCGAAGCAAAAATCAAAATAAAAACGTATTTCAAAATAACGGGCGATTTTGCCCCCGGCGACGTGACTGTATTGTTAAAATTCAACCGGATAAGCAGTGAAAAAAAGGCGATGCGCGCCAATAGGCTGGCGGCCAAACCTATCAATTTTCCATGTGGCGTTGCTGCTCGGTGACAACAAAAAACTATTTGCATGCAGAAAAGCAAATGGAAAAAACAATATCACCCTTGCCGGACAAGATTGACCTTTTGAATGATTTTCGTCAAGACCACAACGCGAAATTCACGCTGGAAGTGGTTGTGAAATTTATCAGCACAGGCGCGAAGCTCGCAATTTTCCCGTCGTCCGCCGTGATAGATTTTTGTCATGCCACGTCAACAGACTTGGACTACGACTATCAATTTCTTTTTGACGTCACGCAAGGTGAACGCTATAAAATTGCAAAAAACAACAAACCTCGTCAAAACTGTATGTTTGGCGGGGTTTTGTATTAAAAATGGCGTGCTTTTGCGCAAATTTTTGTGCCTGATTTCAGCAAATAGTTTTAGTATTTTAAAAGTAGGGGCCGCGATGCAAAAATTGGGCAGCTGCGTGCTTGTTTCTATCACAAAAATGGGGACAAAGACGTCATTTACCTGCCCACACCTATTGCAAAACGGCAAAAAAAATGCTATAATAAATTCGAGGTGAAACAATTGGTTCGAGCATTGTGGAAAAAAACCAAAGAATCTATTTTTTCGGTACTGCCCGTAGTGGCGCTAGTGCTTATTTTGTGTTGCACTCCGTGGATTGACTTGTCTTCCACGGAACTGGTTGTATTTTGTGTTTCGGCGCTGCTGCTAATTTTGGGCATTGGTTTGTTCAACTTAGGCGCAGATATCGCCATGACGCCCATCGGTGAATATATGGGCGCAGGTCTTACTAAATCCAAAAAACCGGCGCTGTTGTTTTCTGTGTGCTTCGCAATGGGCGTTTTGATAACCGTTGCCGAACCCGATCTCTCCGTGTTGGCATCGCAAATTGCCGAACGTGTAACCCCTGCCGTGCTTATAGTTTCGGTGGGCGTTGGCGTGGGCGTCTTTTTGGTGCTGGCCGTTGTTCGCATTGTTTTCAAAGTGTCGCTTTCGCGCATGCTAATGTTTTTCTACATGATGCTTTTTGCGCTTGCCGCTTTGCTTATAGAAACAGGCAACGCCGAGTTTATCGCGCTGTCTTTCGATTCTGGCGGTGTTACAACCGGTCCCATAACAGTTCCCTTCATCATGGCGCTTGGTGTGGGCATTTCGCAAACGTTGGGTGGTAAAGACGCCAACGAAAACAGCTTCGGCCTTATTGCAATGTGCTCCATCGGCCCCATTTTGGCGGTAACTGCGCTTGGCATTGCCACAGCCGATAGCGCCGGCGTAACTTTCGTTCCCGACTATTCGCTGAGTGCGGATATCGTCGGTTCCTTTTTCACTTCCATGTGGCAAGTGACAAAAGAAGTTGCGCTGTCTATGGGCCTTATAAGTGCATTTTTCTTTGTGTTTCAATTTTTCTGTTTGAAGCTTCCCAAACGCACGTTGTTGCGTATTGTCGTTGGCGTTGTCTATACGTTTGTTGGCTTGGTGTTGTTCCTTACGGCAGTTTCGGCAGGATTTATGGCCATTGGCTACAAGTTGGGCGCGGAATTGGCCAACAATTCCCCCATCGTTTCCATTTTGTTTGCGTTCGTGTTGGGCGCAGTGGTGGTTTTGGCAGAGCCGGCCGTAAGTGTGTTGAACAGGCAAGTAGAAGAAATAACCGGCGGTACCGTTGGCAAAAAAACAATGATGGTGGCGCTAAGCATCGGCGTGGGTATTTCCATCGGCCTATCCATGCTTAGAGTTTGGCTCAAATTCTCGCTGCTATACTATCTTATTCCCGGCTACCTAATTTCGTTGGGGCTTAGCTTTTTCGTTCCCAAACTATATACGGCAATTGCATTCGACTCTGGTGGAGTTGCTTCCGGTCCCCTGACGTCCAGCTTCATTTTGCCGTTGCTCATAGGTGCGTGCGTTGGCGCAAACAACGGCGCAGGTGATCGCATTTTGACCGATGCTTTCGGCGTGGTTGCAATGGTTGCAATGACACCGCTAATCACCATACAATTGCTTGGTTTCCGTGCGGTAATGGCAAAGAAAGTTCGCGACAAGATTGCAATGAATCGCATTTTGTCTGCCGACGACGAACAAATTATCAACTTTATGTAACGGAGGGCTAGAATGGCAAAATCGTCTAGAACAATCGGGGCCAAATTGGCCGCAAAAAGCGCTAGCAAAAACGCCGGCGCGCAAAAACAAGCCACCGTTGCACCAGACAAGTTGGTGTTGTTGGTAACGGTGGTAAATCGCGAAAAAAGCGAATACTTTTTGGATCTTATTCAATCGTTCCACTGCAATTTTCAGTTCACTGCGTTGGCAGTGGGCACGGCGCAAAAAGCGTTGGGCTTGCTCACTCCGGACGTGGATAAATCGGTGCTGTTCAGCGTGCTTACGCAAGAAAACGCCAAAAGCGCCCTGCAAGCGTTGGAAAGAAAGTTTGCAACCATACGCGGCGGCAAGGGTATTGCCTACACCGTCCCTCTCACCAGCACCATCGGCGTGCTTATCTACAGGTTTTTAAGCAACAAGGAGTAGCAAATATGAAATTCGAACACGAAGTCATTATGTGCGTTGTGAACGCAGGTTTTTCCGAACAAGTTATGGAAGCGGCAAGGGAGTTCGGCGCTCGTGGCGGCACGGTTATTCACGCTCGTGGCACGGCCAACGTCGAGGCGGAAAAAATATTTAACATTTCCATTCAGCCGGATAAAGAATTGGTTATGATTTTGGTGGAACACGAAGTTCGTGATGCCATCATGAAGGCTATCTATGAAAAAGTCGGCCTAAAATCGGAAGGCAAGGGGATTGCTTTTTGTTTGCCTGTTGAAGACGTGGTGGGCTTGGTAGAAAAAGTTGAAACTAACGAACAAACAGAGGAGGAGCAAAAATGAGTGAAGAAAAAAGTTTGATTGATATTTTGTGCGACGACGAAGACGATGGCAACATCGTTTTGCAATCGGATGACGGCATCGGTGCGGAATTTGAGCAAATTGCAACCATTCCGTTCCAAGACGAGTTGTATTGCATCTTGCGCCCGATAGGGGAAATTTTCGAATCGGCCTTGGAAGAAGACGAAGCTCTTGTGTTCAAAATTGAAGAAAAAGACGGCGACTATTCCTTGGCTCTTGTGGAAGACGAAGGACTAGGGCAACTTATTTTTGAAGAATACTACAAGGCTTGCGACGAACAGCCGGACGAAGAATAGCCGTTTGTTTCAAGCGTAAGGTGCTAAATTGACCAAATTGAAAAGAACCACCGAATCGTTCGGCGGTTCTTTTTTGTTTTGTTGTGTTTGCCTAGATGGGGCGGCTAACAAGGGGCATAACGTCGTTTAGCTTGTAAACTTCAAAGTCGTCGTATCCTTTTGCTAAAATAACTTCAAAATCGCCATCGCAAAACTCCGTCATCACCTGACGGCACACACCGCAAGGGGGGCAAAAATCTCCTTTGCCAATTTCGGTGTTTTTGTCGTTGCCAACAATGGTAATGGCAGCAAAATTTCTGTCTCCTTCCGAAACGGCTTTGAAAATTGCCGTGCGTTCGGCACAGTTGGAAGGCGAAAAGGCAGAGTTTTCCACGTTGCAACCGCGATATATTTTTCCTTCTTTGGTAAGAAGTGCTGCGCCTACCACCCAGTTGGAATAGGGAGCGTATGCAAACTTTTGCGCCTCGTAGGCTTCGCGTACCAGTTGTTTGTAGTTTATCATGGTCAATTCTCCTAAAAATAGCGGTATAACCTCGCTTTTGCGTGGGTGTATATTATAGTGGTTTTGTTGTCGATTGTCAATAGTAGTTTTCAATTTTTGTTGGTTAAATGTCGGTTATTTCGTTGACATCGTTTGCAAGTTGTGGTATCATACTCTTGCACTTCTATAGGGGGTGTAATTTTTTGCGTGCAAAAAAATCTAACAGTGTAATTTTGGCGCAAAACTTAGGAGAATTAAGAGTATGGCAGCGAAGAAAGGTAATAGAGTTAAGGTAGTGCTTGCTTGCACCGAATGCAAACAACGCAACTATGATACCTACAAAAACAGCAAAACCACAACTGACAGACTTGAAATGCACAAGTACTGCAGATTTTGCAAAAAGCACACGACTCACAAGGAATCGAAGTAAGGAGAACTACTATGGCGGCACAACAAAAAGCCAAAAAGCCCAACCTTTTCAGAAGACTTGGTTCGTTCTTTGCAAAAAGTTGGAGCGAACTCAAAAAGGTATCTTGGCCCTCGTTTAAAACCGTTTTGAAAAACACCGGCATCGTTTTGCTCGTAGTGTTGTTTTTCAGCGTGATCATTTTCGGGTTCGATACACTGTTTATGTACATTATCAAATGGATTGGCTAAACTGAAATATGAGTGACATCAACAACGCAAAATGGTATATTCTTCACACCTATTCGGGATACGAAAGTTTGGTGAAAAAAAGCATCGAGCAGATGATCGAAAACGGCAATCTGCAAGACGTAATTTTAGACATCAAAATTCTCACCGAAACGTTGATTGAAGAAAAAAACGGCAAGAAAAAAGCCTACGAAAGTAAGGTTATGCCTTGCTACGTGTTCGTAAAATTGGTGTATTCCAATCAACTTTGGTTTATGCTAACAAACACCCGTGGCGTAACAGGTTTTGTTGGCCCTAACGGAAAAGCATGGCCGTTGGATGACGACGAAGTTAAGCGTTTGCGTCTGGAAGAATTTGTCGTCAACTTCGATATGGTTGTCGGCGACGACGTGCGCGTGGTAAGCGGTCCGTTCGAAGGTTTGGTTGGCGTTATCAAAGAAATAGACACAACGCGTCAAAAGGCACAAGTTTTGCTTAACATGTTTGGCCGCGAAACCAGTGTGGATATGGATTTCGTTCAACTGGAAAAAATCAACAATGCAACAACTGTAACAGCCGACGAAAACGAATAGGCTTAGCAGTGCAAGCGTTTAACCGTTTCGCTAAAAAACGGAATTTGGGAGAAAGCCCACAACGTGGGTTTTCGCTAAAACCACGACTAGGAGGAAAAAACTTATGGCAAAAAAAGTAACGGCAGTTGTTAAACTTCAACTTCCTGCCGGAAAGGCCACACCGGCTCCCCCGGTAGGCTCGGCACTCGGCCCTCATGGTATCAACATCCCCGGTTTCACCAAGGACTTCAACGCCAGAACAGCCGACAAAGCGGGACTTATCATTCCCGTTATCGTAACTATCTATCAAGACCACAGCTTCACTTTCGTCTTGAAGACTCCCCCTGCACCCGTTCTTATCAAGAAGGCTTGCGGCATCGAAAGCGGCAGCGCAACCCCCAACAAAACCAAGGTTGCAAAAATCACGCGCGCTCAAATCGAAGAAATTGCAAACCTCAAGATGGTAGACTTGAATGCAGCATCATTGGAAGCAGCTTGCTCCATGATTGCCGGTACTGCTCGTAGCATGGGCATCACCGTTGTAGACTAAGGGGAGGCGCCAAATGAAAGGAAAGAAATACGTTGACGCTTTGAAAAAGTTTGACAAAGCAAAACAATACGACATGGCAGAAGCAATCGACACAGCATTGAACATTGCAACTGCAAACTTCGACGAAACACTTGAACTTCACGTAAAATTGGGCGTAGACAGCCGTCACGCAGACCAACAAGTTCGTGGTGTTGTTGTTCTTCCCAACGGAACAGGTAAAACCGTTCGCGTGTTGGTAATAGCTAAGGGTGTAAAAGCCGACGAAGCAAAAGCCGCCGGAGCAGATTTTGTTGGAGCAGAAGAATATATCGAAAAGATCCAAAAAGAAAACTGGTTCGATTTCGACGTTATGATCACCACCCCCGACATGATGGGTTTGGTAGGTCGTATGGGTAAAGTTTTGGGCCCCAAAGGCTTGATGCCCAACCCCAAGAGCGGAACCGTTACCATGGACGTAGCTAAGGCAATTCACGACGTAAAAGCAGGTAAAGTTGAATATCGTTTGGATAAACAATCCATCTGCCACGTAATTTTCGGCAAAAAATCTTTCGGAAAAGAAAAGTTGTTGGAAAACGTAACCGCCGTTATGGACGCTATCATCAAAGCAAAACCCGCAAGTGCAAAGGGAACCTACCTCAAATCCGTTGCTATTGCAACCACCATGGGCCCTGGCATCAAAGTGAACTATCGTCCGTAATTGTTGCCCGCGCCCGGCGTAGGCGCAAAAATCAAATAAAAACCCACAGCGTAACCAAAGACAGCAAGTGTAAAGGTAAATCTTGCCGAGGTACAACAGTGGTGAAGTCGAACGACCTCAGCCCTTGTACCGTAGTTTGCGTGCAAGGGTTTTTAATATGGCCGAGTTTTCGGCAAAAATATTGAAAGGAGGAAAAACTAAAATGGAACACGAACGTCATCAAGGACATTTGAGTGCTGCCCAAGTTGAAAAGAGAGAACTTGTTGAACAAATCAAAACAAAAATTCAAGACAGTCAATCTTTTGTAATTTTGGACTATAAAGGACTCACAGTTGCCCAAGACACGGAATTCCGCACCGAATTCAGAAAGAACGGAGTAGAATACAAAGTGTTGAAAAACACCTTGGTAAGAAAAGCTCTTAACGAACTTGGATATACGGAATTTGACGAAGCATTGAACGGACCCAGCGCATTTGCGTTTGGCACCGAAGATGCTCTTGCACCTGCAAAGGTGGCCGCCGAAGGTTGCAAAAAATTCAAATCTTTGCAAATTAAGTGCGGTATGTTCGACAAGGCTTTTGCCGATGCGAACGTTGTAGACGCAATGTCCAAGGTACCCAACAGAGAAACTTTGCTTGCAATGTTGGTTTCCGTATTGTCTGCGCCCATGCGCGGATTGGCCGTTGCTTTGAACGCTGTTGCCGAACAAAAACAATAACAGTTTGGCGCAAGGGTAGCCTCCCCAAAAGGCAATTTGCGGCATAAGCCGATTCGGGCAAACCCCGACACTAAATAATTTAAGGAGAAATTAAAAATGGATACGAAAAAGTTTATTGAAGAGATCAAAACTCTCTCTGTTTTGGAATTGAACGAACTCGTTCATGCAATCGAAGAAGAATTCGGCGTAAGCGCAGCAGCTCCTATCGCAGTTGCTGGTGGCGCAGCTGCAGCTGCTCCCGTTGTTGAAGAAAAGACGGAATTCGACGTAGTGTTGAAATCCATCGGTTCCAACAAAATTGCTGTTATCAAGGCTGTTCGTGAACTCACAGGTCTTGGTCTTGTTGAAGCTAAAAACTTGGTTGAAAGCGCTCCCGCTACAATCAAAGAAGCTCAACCCAAAGAAACCGCTGACAGCATCGTTAAAGCTCTTACCGATGCAGGCGCAGAAGCTGAACTTAAGTAATTTTTTCAGTAAAACGCAAAACCCCAAAGCTACGGCCTTGGGGTTTTTGTTTTGTCTTCAAATTTTGTTGTCGTTATCTAAAATAACGGACACTTATTTTTTGAAAACGCAAATTGTTGCTAGTAATCGTGCATTGCGTGTTTGTTTCAATTATGTTGGAACAAGAAACAACTTTCCCATGGGGGAGTTGCAAAAAACGGCTTGTAATATTTGCAAAACAATGTTATAATCGTTTAGCAACAAAAAATGTCCCAAAGGAGACTATATGAAAAAGAAAATTATACTAATTCTTTTGGTGGCCTTGCTGGCGCTAAGCCTTGTTTTGGCCGCATGTCAAGAAGAATGTGAACACAACTTTGCGAACGGTGTTTGCACAAAGTGCGGTGACAAAGATCCCAACTACGTGCAACCCATACCCGATCCCGATCCCGCACTCGATTTCAATTTTGACGCGCTTCCCACAAACGTGCCCGAACACGCCGAAACGCCAACGCTCGTATTGCACTATCAACGCCCCAACGGCGACTATGGCGATTGGGACTATTGGATTTGGAAGCAAGGCGGCAACGGTGCAGCATTTGCATTTAACTATCGCGATAACTACGGCACAATTGCGCTTTATCCCATTTCTGATTTCAGCGAAGCAACAACATCTGATACAATCGGCATTATTCCTCGCAAGGGTGGCGACAGCTGGGCCGCAAAAGACGTAGATGCCGACAGAATGCTCAATTTGTCCGATTGCACTGTCGACGAAAACAACTACATCCACATTTATTTGGTTCAAGGAGACGTAAACTTGTATAAGGGTCTAGACACAATTCAATATGCCGCAACGGCAGAAATGAGTGGCACGGCATTGACGGTTAACGCCGTTTCTGCGTTGTCTAAAGTTTGCGTTTATTGCGACGGCAACCTTGTTCGTGAAGAAAACGTCGATACGGCAAATCCCCAAAAATACGTTTTAACTTTTGGCGGCGACGTCGTGTTGAACATCAGCGGCAACTACAAAGCAAAACTTGTTTTCGCCGATGGCTACGAAACAACCCTTTCCGTCAACATGATTGGTGCCTACATCGATAGCTACGATTCTGACGATTTTACCCAAAACTACACCTACGAAGGTGAACTTGGCGCCATCTACGCGGCCGATCAAACAACTTTCCGCGTTTGGTCTCCCGTATCTTCCAGAATAACCCTAAACCTCTACGAAACGGGTCATCAAAAGGAAACACCCATATCGCACGAAATGGTCAAGGGCGCAAAGGGCGTGTACGAAACAACCGTCAGCGGCAATTTGGCTGGCAAATACTATACCTACACCGTCTACAACGGCTACTATCCCAATGGTGCAGAAATTGTCGACCCCTATGCTAAAAGCGCAGGCCTAAGCGGCGCTCGCGGCATGATTGTTGATTTTTCCAAAACCAACCCGGACGAATGGGATAGTGTTGTTCCCATTGCATACGACCGCAAAGAACTTGTCGTTTGGGAAACACACGTTGCCGACGTAACGTCTTCCGCAACCTGGACGGGAACAGAAAGCTATCGCAAAAAATTCCTTGGTGTTGTGGAAGGTGGCACGACCTACACGCAAAACGGCGTGACGGTTAAAACCGGTTTCGACCACATAAAAGAACTTGGCGTAAACGCAGTGCAACTTGTGCCTGTGTTCGACCAAGCCAACGACGAAAGCCAAATCAAATTCAACTGGGGCTACAACCCCTTGAACTACAACGTGTTGGAAGGCGGCTATTCCACCGATGCCACCGACGGATACGTTCGCATAAGAGAGTTTAAACAACTTGTTCAAGCCTTTAACGGTGCCGACATCAACGTTATCATGGACGTTGTGTATAACCACGTGAACAGTGCGGCCGGATCCAACTTCGACGTTTTGATGCCCGGCTACTACTTCCGTTATACCAACGGCAAACTTTCCAACGGTTCCGGTTGTGGCAACGAAACGGCCAGCGAACGCGCAATGTTCCGCAAGTTCATGATCGATTCCGTTTGCTTCTTGGCAAAGGAATATAAACTTGGCGGATTCCGCTTCGACCTTATGGCTTTGCACGATATGGAAACAATGGAATTGTTGGTGGATGCTTTGGAAGAAATCAACCCCAACATTGTTGTCTACGGCGAACCTTGGACAGGTGGATCTTCCCCCTTGCCCGAATCGGATAAGGCAAACCAAGCAAACGCAAGCAAGTTCAACGGCTACGGACAATTCAACGACCAAATGCGCGATGCTCTTATCAAGGGCGGCATGAAAGGCGCTGCAGAAACGGGTTGGATCACCAACAGAATCAACGTTAGTGGCGGCGACATTGGCAGCATTGAACACGGTTTGAAAGGCGAAACAAACTATAGCATTGTCAACCCCAACACAACTGTAAACTACGTCACTTGCCACGACAACTACACCTTGTACGACCGCATTATTGCAACTGGCGTTATCAAAGACGAACAAACAATAAAGCAAATGGCAGTGCTTGCAAACTCCGTTGTGTTCACTTCCAACGGCACAACGTTCATGCTTGCCGGTGAAGAATTTTTGCGCACCAAAAACGTCGACGGCGCAACAGCGGACGAAGTTCACAACTCCTATCAATCCAGCTACAAAGTTAACGAATTGGATTATGCGCTTAAAATTAAAAATGCCGACGTGTTCAGCATCTACCAAAAATTGATAGGCTTCAAAACCACTTGCAGCGGCGTTCAACTGGAACAAAGCAAAATTGCCGACAACTACGTTGTTACTTTGCTAGAAGGTGGCAGTGCAATTCAGATTGACGTGACGGATGCTAAAAACGGCTTGCAATACCGCATTGTTCATGCTAACGGAACGGTAAACAAGAAAGTTAACAGTGGCCTTAGCAACGTTGTAAACGTCGATTTTAGCGGTTATACGTTGTATTTGGATACCCTAAACGCTTCCCAAAACACGGCAACGGTTCTTTCTGCATCCACCACAATGCAAAAGTATCAAACAATAATTGCCTACAAAACGTTGCAATAACAACAAACTTTTGGCGGAGTCCATAACGGATTCCGCCTTTTTGCTTGCTTTGGCTTCTTGCAAGCGAAAGCGGCGGAAAACTTTTTGCACACGCCAGCAAAAATTTTGAAAGATTGTCGTTTTTTATTGACAATCTTTTGCCGATATGGCATAATAAGCAAGTACGAATTCTACCTGTGATGCGGGAAAGGGGGCGAAAATAATGGCAACAATCAAAGTTGGTGAAAACGAAACGTTGGACAGTGCATTGCGTCGTTTCAAAAGACGTTGTTCTCGCGACGGCATCATTGGTGATCTGCGCAAAAAGGAACAATACGAAAAACCCAGCGTAAGACGTAAGAAAAAGGCAGAAGCTGCAAGAAAACGCAGCAAGATGTAGTGGCTGGACTTTCACAAAAGAGAAAATTGCTTACCGAACTATTTCGGTAGGCAATTTGTTTTTATGGCGATTTTTCGACAAATAGCATAAAAATTCGTCTGTTTTGTGGAGGTCAACTGATGAGCGAATCGTTCAAGCAATATGCTAAACAAGCAAAAGACCGTCTAAAAAACGGTTTTTGGGAAAACGCAAAAAACAATTTAGCACACGAAAAACAAGTTGCGGCAACGCTTGGGCTAAACCAGCGCCAGGTGTGCGAAGATCAGCGTCAAAAACTGCAACGGCAAATATACGATTACGACGGCTTTTGCGAGGAACAAGATTTCTTTGCAAAAGTGGTGGCAATTTTGAATAGCAACGAGGTTGTTAGCAACCCCATAATGCGCCTGGCCGACCAAGCATACATGCAAACTTTGTCCCCGCGCGAAAAGCAAATTTACGTTTCGCGTTTGGCGGCAAAATATCGCGAGGCGGTGGAAAAATACCGTCGTTTGTATTCCTAGAATTTTGCCGTTGTGCAAAACGCAAAAAGGTGGTATAATTAGCGTATGCCAAAGATAACCGATCTAAAAATTCAAAAAAACAACAAAACACGTGCCAACTTATATTTGGATGACGAGTTTGCTTTCGGCGTGGAAATGATCACTGTCATGAAGCTGGGGCTCAAAATAGGGCAAGAAGTATCCAACGAAAAGCTGCAAGAAGCCATTTTTGACAGCGAAAAAAGCGTTGCGTTCGAAAAAGCCATGGACTACCTAGCGCGCGGAATGAAAACCGTCAAGCAAATTAGCGATTACCTTGCAAAAAAGGGTTTTTCGCCCGAAGTTGCGCAATACGTTGTGCGAAAACTAAAAGAATATAGGTATCTAGACGACGAACAGTACGCCAAGTTGTTTGTGGAACAAAACGGCAAAACCAAGGGCAGCCGCAGGTTGCGTCAGGAATTGCAACAAAAGGGAATTTCTCGCGAAACGGCAGAAACCTTTTCCGTTTTGGAGGGCCAGCAAGCATTGGAGGCGGCAAAAGTATTGGCAGCAAAATATATGCGTGCAAAAACCGTTGACCTAAAAAATCTGCAACGGCTGCAACGCTACCTGTTGGGGCGAGGCTACGATTTTGACGTTGTTAGCAATGTTGTTCGAAGTTTCCGCACGGAAGAGGATTTTGACAGCGAATAGCTTTGTTCAAAACGTTTTTCGGGTTTTCAAAGCAAAAGCGTGTCGTTTTTCCAAACGGCAAAAAGTGTAAACGACGCAGTGCAACACGGCATGCCGAACGCACATCGGCAAAATAAATTTGCAAAACATTGTTTTGCGCAACAACAAAAACAAAAGAAAAAGCAGCAATTTGACGCCTTTTAGGGACGCTACAAACATAGTGAAGGAGAAAACGTATGACGGAAAGAAAACAAGCAATCACGGCGTGTTTGCAATTTGACGGCGTCTACGAAGACTATCCCTTTGACGACAACTGGACGGCCATGCGCCACCTACACAACAAAAAGACATTTGCTTTTATCTATAGGCACGGCAGCGGCGTACAAATGAACGTCAAAGTTTTGCCGGAAGTAGGGTGCTATTTGCGGCAGCACTATGCGGCAGTTGTTCCTGCCTATCACATGAACAAAACACATTGGGTAACGGTGCTACTAGACGGCACTTTGGAAGATGAACAAATTGTTTCGTGGCTAGCCGATAGCTACAAACTAACTGAATAAATATTGCACAAAAGAAAAGTCGAAGAAAAATCTTCGGCTTTTTTGTGAAAAAAAGCGAGCCGCAAAAGCAGCTCGCAGATTGATTTTTATTCTGCAACGGGTGTTGCAAGCTTGGCAATTTCTTCACCAATAGATTGGCACAAATTGTTGCTTTCCATGTTGTATGCTTGCTTAATGCAGTTATAAACTGCCTTGGCTTCGCTGTTGCCGTGGCCTTTAACTATCGTTTTGGTTGTTCCCAAAATAACAGCTCCGCCATAGTTGCCAACGTCCATCAAATCTTTTACTTTGTATAGTTGCTTTTTAACAAGTAAAGCGCCAATTTTGGAGCGTAGCGTGCTCATTAAAGATTTTTTGAGCGTTTTCATAAGCAGCGTGCAAGCGCCTTCGGTGGATTTCAGCAACACGTTGCCGGCAAAACCATCGCAAACAACCAAGTCGAATTCGCCAGAAAGCAAGTTTCTGCTTTCCATGTTGCCAACGAAGTTTATTCCGGCCGAGTTTTCCAGCAGTTTGAAAGCTTCTTTGGAAAGCATGTCGCCCTTTTCTTCTTCCACGCCCACGTTAAGCAACGCAACCTTGGGGTTTTTAACGCCGTATGCTTTTTGCAAGTACATACTGCCCATAACGGCAAATTGTTGCAAATATTGCGGTTCGCAATCGACGTTGGCGCCACTATCGCAAATGCCAACCAAGCTTCCCGCCAGTGTGGGAAGAATGGGGCAAAATGCTGGTCTTTTAACGCCACGAATGCGTCCCACCCTCAAAACTGCGCCGGCAAGCAATGCCCCAGAAGAGCCAAGGCTTACCATTGCGCGCGCTTCTTTGTCGGTACGCATAATTTCAAACGACTTTGCCATGGAACTATCTTTTTTGGTGCGGATAGCCTCTGTTGGCTTGTCGTTGCAGGAAATAACGTCGGGCGCATGAACAACGCTCAAACGTGTTTTGTCGTATTTTTCTTCGGCAAGCAACGCATCCAATGTGGGGTGGTTGCCAACCAAGACAATTTGCAAATCCTTTATTTCGTTTAGTGCGGCGATAGCGCCCACAACGTTTACTTTGGGGCTGTTGTCTCCGCCGTATGCATCTACAACTACTTTAATCATTTTTTCTACCTCACTAAAATTATTGTAGCAGTAAACGGAAAATAAGTCAATTATATGGTGCAAATGCCTTGGTTTGTCAAAATTTTCAACAAATTGCCCGCAATTGTGCGCCTTTTGTTGGCCACTTCAATTTACATTTGAAAAATTTGGTGATATAATCAAAATGAAATATACTGGTATATTGGCAATTTTCGCATTATTGGGACAATTTTGTTTTGCTTATATAAGCGTAGGCAACGCTAGCTACGGCTTTTCAGCGTGTTTTAACAATAATGTGCTATTATTAAAAAAATAGGTGTGAAATGATAACATACAAAAGGAATTCTTCGGAATACCGAAAGTACGTAGAAAATTTCATAGAGGAATATAACAACAACGGGAAAAAGACGTTACTGCTTGTTTGCGATAGTGCATATCCTATCGTGGACGGCGTGTGGAACGTTTTGTCCAGTTACGTAAAACAACTGCGCGAAAATCACCCGGAGTATAACGTGGTGGTGTTGTGTCCCACTTTTCACAGCACCGTCTACATTCACGATGCTCCTGTTTTGTCCACAAGAAGTATTTATCTTAAAAAGATAAAATATCAATTTGCTTTGCCGCATTTCGATTTACAACTGCGCCATTGGCTAAAAAAGTTAAGAATAGATCTTATCCATTGTCATTCGCCCTTTTTGTGTGGCCTATTGATGCGCCGATTGCACAAAAAACGCAAAGTGCCCATGGTAACCACCTTCCACAGCCAGTTCAAGCAGGATTTTATGCGTGCAACCAAAAGCAAGGTGCTAACTAATTTTGGCTTGAGCATAATAATGAAGGTTTTTCGCGATTCCGACGAGGCGTGGACAATGCACTCTGCAAGCAGAGATACGTTGTTTTCCTATGGGTTCAATGGTGTTTGCCGCCTTATGCCTAATGGAACGGACATGAAGCCCTTCGATGATTATCAGTCCGTGCGTAACAAGTTCCGCGCGGAGCACAACGTGCAAAACAAAGTGACGTTTATTTTCGTGGGCAGAATAATCTCGCAAAAGGGCGTGTTTTTCATTGCCGATGCATTGGCAAAAATCAAAAGCAACGGCGTGGATTTTCACATGTATTTCATTGGCGATGGTCCGGACGTCATTCGTCTAAAAAACAAAATACGTTCGCTTGGCTTGACGGAGCAAGTAACCTTCACGGGCAATCTTTCCGGCAGGGACGAATTGGCCTGCTACTACGCAGGTGCCGATTTGTTCTTGTTCCCCAGCAGATACGACGTTTCCAGCATTGTGCAAATGGAAGCCGCTACCTACAAAACGCCCACGGTGTTCTCGCAGGGCAGCGTAACAAGTTGCACCGTCACGGATGGCGTAAACGGCTACATTTTGCCCTATGATGTGCAACAATATGCCGAAGGCGTTTACAATATTATTAAAAGTGGCACTTTGCAACAAGTTTCCGAAAATGCTTTGCGCGACCTAAGCGTGGATTGGACGGAAATTGTTAACCGAAGCGTCGTAGTTTATGAACAACTAATAAAAAACAAAAATCACTAACGGAGTTAAACGTGAAAGAAAACAAAACCAAAAATGTTGATGCTTCCCGTCAACAGAAGTTGGAATATGCAATAGAAAACTTCAAAAACAAGGAAGTGCCTCAACCACAGGCAAAAAAGAAGAAAACAGGTTGGATAATGCCGCTGGTGTTGCTGCTTGCAATTGGCATCGGCGTCTACCTTATATTGGAAATGTCGTCCAACATGGGCGGGGAACAAAAAAGCTTCTACGAAGTGTTTTCTACCGTTGTTCCTACCAACGCGATTATTGCCGTTGGCGTGCTTTTCACCATAATCTTTTTGGATAGCGCAAAATATTCTATCATTCTGCATGCAACAACAAAAAAAATACGTCCGCTAACAAGCATGAAGGTTTCGCTTTTAGGGCGCTACTACGACAATATCACGCCCTTTGCCACGGGTGGTCAGCCCATGCAAATTTACTATTTGTGCAAAAAAGGGTATGGCGGCGGACTTTCCAGCGCAGTTATCATGATAAAATACGCCTTCAATACTACGGCGTGGCTGTTGGTTGCACTAGTGTGCATGGCGTGCAACACCAGCGTGCTAAGCAGTGTTGGCAACGGAAAACTTCTGCTAATTGCCGGTTGGATAGGTTGGGGAATTAACAGCCTTGTTCCCGTTTTCATTTTGACTTTTGCGCTTATGCCCAAATTCGCGCGCAAATTGGCTCGTGGCGTGGTGCATATCGGCCACAAAATGCGGTTGGTTAAGGACGAAGAAAAGGTTTTGGTTCGTGCCGAAGGTATTGTCAACGACTTCCGTTCCGCATTCATCATTATGGGACGTCGTCCCGTGCACTTGGTGCTTGTTTCCATTGCTTGCCTGGTGGATTTATCTTTGACCTTTGCTTTGCCCTATTTTATCATAAAAATGCTAAACGGTTTTTCGGCAGATGCGGGCTTTGCAACCATGTTCGAAGTTATGGCACTAAACGCATACGCCGCGTTTTCCGCATCGGTTGTGCCCACCCCGGGCAACAGTGGCGCATTGGAAGGTTTGCTGACTATGGCATTTTCGTCCATGGCCGGTGCAACACTTGCGTGGGTTGTGTTCACGTGGCGTTTTGCCGTGTACTATTTGTATATCATCATTGGTGTGGGCATCACCATTTTCAACTTTGTTCGCAACATCGTTCGTCAACGCCGTGCAAAAGCGGCCGCAAACGGGCTTTCGCAAGAGGAAGTTGTGGATGCAAGTTTCGACACTTCCGCCGCTCAAACGCCGCCTGATGGTGGCACGACGGGCGAGGTGGTGCAATCGCAGGCGGTTGCAGTTATTTGCACGCCGGATGATACCACCGAACAACAATAGCTTTTTTAACGCCGCTTTTTGCGGCGTTTTGCATAGGCGCACGGCCATCAAAAATGAAAAACTATTGCAAAATAATTTTGTGCCACCTCTTGACAATACAAAACAAATGTTCTATTATTTATGCACTAGCAATCAAGCTGTTTAACGAGGTGACAAGTGGACGTTTTGCACTGCGATTTGAATAATTTCTATGCTTCTGTTGAGCAGGTTCTAAACCCCGACCTAAAAGGCAAGTTTGTTGCCGTGTCGGGCAACCCAGAAACTCGCAGTGGCATTATCCTTGCCAAAAACACCGCTGCCAAGCAAATGGGTGTGAAAACGGGCGAGGCCATTTGGCAAGCAAAGCAAAAGTGTCCACAACTTATTTGCGTTTTGCCGCATTTCGACTACTACGTTCACTTTTCTCAGCGAGTGCGCGCCATCTACGAGCGCTACACCGACCGCGTGGAAGGTTTTGGCTTGGACGAATGTTGGTTGGACGTTACGCACAGCAAAATGTTTGGCACGCCTTTTCAAATTGCCGAAAAAATCCGCGACGATGTGCGCAGGGAAACGGGGCTAACAATTTCCGTTGGTGTTTCTTTCAACAAAACTTTTGCCAAGCTGGGCAGTGACCTAAAAAAGCCGGATGCTACCACCGTTATTTCTAGGGAAAATTTCAAAGATGTTGTGTGGCCGCTTGCCGTTTCGGAAATGTTGATGGTTGGGCCGCACACGGCTCAAAAACTAAACGAAATGGGCGTCTATACTTTGGGCGACTTGGCCAACGCCAGTTCCGTTGCGTTGCAAAAGCGTTTCGGCGTGGTGGGCGAACGGCTAAGAACGTGCGCCGCCGGTGGCGATTGCGACCCCGTGCGTGAAGTCGGTGTGGAAAGGGAAATAAAAAGCGTAAGCCACGGCACAACCACTTTGCGCGATATGCGCACCTATGCCGATGCGGAAGTGGTGATATCGGTGTTGTCCGAGATGGTTGCAACCCGTTTGCGTCGCTACGGCTACGTGGGCAGCGTTGTGCATTTAGACGTGCGTCGCAACAATCTAACGCACGAAAGCAAGCAAACAACAATTGCGCCAACGTGCGTTTCCAAGGATATTTTCACCGTTGCCGCACGGTTGTTGCGCCTTGTTTGGGCAGGAGAAAAGGATATTCCGCTGCGTTCACTAACGGTATCGGTATCCAAATTGCAAGAATCATCTGCCGGAATTCAAGCATCGTTGTTTCAGGCCGATGGCGAAAAACAGCGCCAACTAGAATTTTCCGTTGATAAAATTCGCAAAAAATTTGGGTTTGATGCAATAACAAAGGCCAACCAACTAAACAACGATTTGGTGCAAAAGGGCATGATGGCCGAGGAAGACTTGTTGCCGTTCAAAAGATAAGTTTTGGGGAGAGCGCATGAAAAACAAAAAAGCAGCCGACAAAAATCTTAGCTTAACTAGGGTGATGTTCGAAACAATCGACAAAATTTTTGAGTTTCCGCAAAACCCCAAAGCATTGGAAAAGCAGCTTGGCAACGTTCAGTGCATAAGCGACGTGGGCTATTCGCAAAAATATCCAGAAATGGCGTTGGATTTGTTTTTTCTGCCTGATCAGGAAAAATATCCGGTAATTTTTGAAATTCATGGCGGTGGTTTTTCGGCCGGCGACAAAAAGTATCGCCGCTGTTTGTCTCGCTACTACGCACAGCACACGCACGGTATTGTTGTCAACGTCAACTACGGCGTTGGTTCCGCCTCGGCGTGTCCCGTTCCCATGCAACAACTGGCCGAAGCCGTCAACTGGGTGGTGGAAAATGCCGAAAAATATCGCATGGACCTGGCCCACTTTGTGGTGACGGGCGACAGCGCCGGCGCATTTTACGCATGTTTTTTGTGCGTTTTGCAGGGGAGCGAGCATTTGCAACAACTTTTTGGTTGCAAACTTAACACAAAAATAACGGCGACCGTGCTAAATTGTGGCATATACGATATGCAACTTGCCATGTCAAAAACTAAGTTGCTCATTTCCGGAATAAGTCGCGAACTTATGGGCATGGATCCCGAAGCTGCCGTCAAAAGTCCCTATTTCGAAGGAGTTACGCTTACAAAACACGTAACACCGCAGTTTCCCAAAACGTTGCTAATCTATTCCGCAAACGATTTGTTTTGCCGCGGGCAGGGCGAAGAACTTTGCCGTTTACTTGCCGAAAACAACGTTCCCACAGAGTGTATTTGTGCAAAATCTGTTTTTGATAACCACGTTTATAGCCTAACTTGGTTCACGGCAATGGCAAAGAAAACCAACGAACGCACAATTGCTTTTTTGAACGAACATTTTGCCAAATCCGCCCAGCCGCAATAGGTTGCCTCTTGGTGGCGCCGTCCCAATGGTGCACTAGTGGTTTGCGTTCGCGCCAATACCGCGCAAAATTTTGCCGTTTGGCAACGTTATGGGTACCAGCAACTAATTGCATTGCACCACAAAACAGCAATTTTCATAAACGCTTTAATCAACTCAACTTTTTTAAGTTGAGTTTTTTGTTTGGGCGAAGTGGTGTTTGAAACGTTTATGCATTGCACTAAGTGGCATCTGCGGTTTTGTATGCGCAGCATGCCCCTATTTGACAACGTTGTGGGTGCAAGCAACAAATAGCATTGCGCCACAAAACAGCAATTTTCACAAACGCTTTAATCAACTCAACTTTTTTAAGTTGAGTTTTTTGTTTGGGCGAAGTGGTGGCTCACATTATTGCCGAATTCGATGCCGGCTTTTATTGTTTAAACTCAACGGCGCTACTTTTTTCTGAATTTGTCAAAAATTTTATAGAAAAAGTGTGTAAATCATTGACATTCGGGGCATATAGTGGTATATTGATAGCAGAAATTAGCAATCGACTGCCGAGAGTGCTAACACTCTTGCAAAATTTGTGTCAGCAACGGAAGGTGAACAAATGCTTTCGGAAAGAAAGAAAAAAATTCTTAGCGCCGTCGTGGACGGTTATATCGACAAGGCATCACCCATAAGCAGCAAGGACATTCAGCAAAACTATTTGCCAGAATGTTCTTCCGCCACGATAAGAAACGAATTGTCTGCGCTAGAGAGCATGGGCTATTTGGTTCAGCCGCACGTTTCTGCCGGTCGTGTTCCTTCAGAAAAGGCGTTTCGTTTCTACGTTGACGAGTTGGCCACAACCGAACCGTTGACGGAGGCGGAAGTGGAAATAATTCGCAAGTACTTTTTCCGCAAAACATCCACGCTAGAAGACGTGATAACTGCGGTTACGCACGTTATTTCCGAAGTAACCAACTACACTTCGGTGGTGGTGAAGTCGGATATGTCCGATAGTATCGTTGCCATTCGCTTGGTAGATTTGCGCAACGGAAAAATGCTAGCGGTGATAGTAACCGATTCGCGCGTGCTAAAAGATGGCATTGTGGACGTTCCAGAAGAATTTACCGAAGGTATTTTGCAAGATGCCGAACGCTGGCTTAACAAGTTGTTCGTGGGCAAGCACGTTTCGGAATTTGTCAACTTCGACTATCCGTATGCGCTAGTCAACGACGAATTTCAACAATATAACGCCGTGTTCAAAAAGATAATTGACGTGCTAAAACGCGTGTCGCTAGAAAACGGCATGGCGGTGGAAACGTACGGCGAAAACAAAATTTTTCAACACAGCGAATATTCCGACGTGGCCAATGCCGAAAAGTTTTTGTTGCAAATGGAACGCAAGGAACAAATTGCGCAGCTGTTCACCGACGACGGCGGCCAAGACGGCGCCATGACGGTTAAAATCGGCAAGGAAGATAACGCCCCCGAAGGTTGTGCGGTTATCACCACCCGTGTTCCGTTTGGCGACAACGTGAGCGGTTCCATTGGCGTTATTGGTCCTATGCGCATGAACTACAAAAAGGTTTTGTGTGTGTTGGATAAAATTAGCAGTTTGATAATCGATTTAATAGGGAAGGAAAATAAATGAGCAAAGAAGCAAAAAAAGCCGGTGCTGAAACACCATCCACGCCGGAGGTTCCGGAAACGCCCGTTGCCACAACGGCAGAACTAGAACAGCAAATAGAAACCTTGCAGGCGGAAAATCAAAAACTTCAAAAAACCGTTGCGCGGTTGCAAAGTTCGGCGGATAAATCCGACACCTATCTTAACCAACTTGTGGCGTTAAAAAACGATTTTGATAGCTACAAGCGCAGAATGAGGGTAAACACCGAACAGGCCAAACAAGAAGGCGTGCAAAGCGTGGCATCCAAACTTATCGAAATTGCCGACACCTTCGAAATAGCATTGAAGCACCTAAAAGACGAAGAAACAATCAAAGCTTTCGAAATGGTGCACCAACAATTTGTGCAAACGCTAAACAGCCTAAATGTTTTTCAAATGGAAGTTTTGGGCAAGGAGTTCGATCACGTAACAATGAACGCGCTTTCTCAAATGGATTATGGCCCCGAAAATAGCGGCAAGGTTGTGGAAGTTTATAAAAACGGCTACTTTATGGGCGAAAAAGTTATTCGCTATGCCGAAGTTATTGTGGGAGCGTAAGTTGTGAGAAATTGCGCTAGGTGCAACACTCTCATGGTGGAAGGCTTGGAGGCACGCCCGGGCACTACGAACGGTTTCAGCGTGGGCACCAAGGAAATTTTGGCACCCTTGCCAAAGTGGAACGTGCCGTGTGTCCCAAATGCGGACATGTAGAAATGTATGTTGGCGACCAGCAAAAACTAAAAAAGTTAACCAAACGGTAACAAAATTTACACAACAAAATCAAAAGTATCAACAAGACAGCAATCCCCTTGGCGGGGAACGTAAATAAATCAGTTAACAAAAAGGAGATATATATTATGGGAAAAATTATCGGTATAGACCTTGGTACTACTAACAGTTGCGTTGCAGTGCTTGAAGGCGGCGAGCCCGTCGTTATCACCAACGCAGAAGGTAACAGAACAACCCCGTCCGTAGTGGCATTCACAAAGGATGGCGAACGCTTGGTTGGTCAAGCCGCAAAGCGTCAAGCAGTGGTAAACGGCGACAGAACCGTTTTGTCCATCAAGCGCGAAATGGGCTCCAACTACAACGTGGATATCGACGGCAAAAAATATTCGCCGCAAGAAATTTCCGCAATTATTCTTGGCAAACTTAAAGCCGATGCAGAAGCTTACCTTGGCGAAAAAGTTACGCAAGCGGTTATCACTGTTCCTGCATACTTTTCCGACGCACAACGTCAAGCAACCAAGGATGCTGGCAAAATTGCCGGTTTGGAAGTTTTGCGTATAATCAACGAACCCACCGCCGCAGCACTTGCATACGGTTTGGATAAGGGCGAAAACAAAAACCAAAAGATTTTGATCTACGACTTGGGTGGTGGCACATTCGACGTTTCCATTTTGGAAATCGGCGACGGCGTGTTTGAAGTTTTGGCAACCAACGGCAACAACCGTTTGGGCGGCGACGACATCGACAAAATCATCATGGACTACCTAATTGCCGAATTCAAACGCACCAACGGCATCGATCTTTCCAACGACAAACAAGCGTTGCAACGTTTGAAAGAAGCAGCAGAAAAGGCAAAAATCGAATTGTCTTCGGCTCTTAAAACCACCGTTTCGTTGCCCTTCATCACGGCAGACGCAACCGGCCCCAAACACTTGGAAATTGAAATTTCCCGCGCTAAGTTCGAAAGCTTGATCGACGGCATCATCAAAAAGACCATCGAACCCATGAAGAAAGCTATGGCCGATGCAGGCGTAACCAATAACGACCTTAACAGAGTTATTTTGGTTGGTGGTTCCACTCGTATTCCTGCCGTTGTGGAAGCAGTTAAGAATTTCAGCGGCAAAGAACCCTATAAGGGAATCAACCCCGACGAATGCGTTGCAATCGGTGCATCCATTCAAGGCGGCGTTCTTGGCGGAGAAGTTAAAGACGTTTTGTTGCTAGACGTAACACCGTTGTCGTTGGGCATCGAAGTACTTGGCGGCGTGATGGCAAAACTTATCGAACGCAACACAACCATCCCCACCAGCAAATCACAAGTGTTCTCCACAGCTGCCGATAACCAAACCAGCGTGGATATCCACGTTTTGCAAGGCGAACGCGAAATGGCTGCCGATAACAAAACTTTGGGACGTTTCTCGTTGACGGGCATTGCACCGGCACCTCGCGGAATTCCTCAAATCGAAGTTAAGTTCGATATCGACGCTAACGGCATCGTTCACGTAACAGCAAAAGACCTTGGCACTCAAAAGGAACAATCCGTAACCATCACTTCCTCCACAAATCTTTCCGATGCAGATATCGACAAAGCCATTAAGGATGCCGAAAAATATGCAGAAGAAGACAAAAAACGCAAGGAAGCAGTGGAAGCGCACAACGGCTTGGATCAAATGATTCTTTCCTTGGAACAATTCATTCGCGAAAGCGGCGACAAATTGGATGCTGCCGATAAGAGCACTTTGGAACAAGAAATTGAAAAGGGCAAAGAAGTTTTGAATAAGTCCGGCGTAACCACCGAAGAATTGAAGGCGGAAACGGATCGCATTGCTCAAAGCAGCGCAAGCATTTTCCAAAAATTCTATCAACAAGCACAACAAGCAAACGGCGCTCAAAGCAGCACGCAAGCTGATGGTAGCGACGTTCACTACGACGTGCACGACGAAAACTAATTGAGTTTTTACAACTAAAATAAACCAGTCTGCGGAAGGAATCGACGAAAGTCGGTGCCTTCTGTTGGCTTGTAGAAGGAACAAAAATGCCACAAAAAGACTATTATCAAACGCTTGGGGTGGCCAAAACGGCATCTCAGGACGAAATAAAATCGGCATATCGAAAACTTGCAAAACAGTATCACCCCGACTTGCATCCGGGCGATGCTGCCGCAGCCGAGAAGTTTAAGGAAATTAACGAAGCCTATTCGATTGTAGGCGATGCCGAAAAACGTCAACGCTACGACCGTGGCGAAATGGATATGGGCGCCGGTGGCGCCGGTTTCAATCCGTTTGGCGGCGGGGCTTATTCCGCAAGCGGTTTTGACGATATTTTCGATATGTTCAGCGATGCCTTTGGTTTTGGCGGCACCTCTTCGCGCAGAAGAAGCAACAACGCTTCGGGCAGCGACATCACCTACACTTTGGAATTGACTTTTATGGAATCGATTTTGGGTTGCAAAAAGCCAATCAATTTCTCGCGCGTAGAAAAATGTCCCACTTGCAGCGGCACTGGTGCCAAGGACGATGCTCACGTTAAAAAATGCGATAAATGCAACGGCACCGGACAAAGACGTTACACCCGTTCGACGTTGTTTGGTCAACAAATAACCATCGGCGCGTGCGATGCATGCGATGGCACCGGCACTATCGTGACGGAAAACTGCAAAGCGTGCGGCGGAAAAGGTGTTGTCAACCGCAACAAAGTTATCAACGTTTCCATTCCTGCCGGTGTCGAAAACGGCGCTGTGTTGCAACTAGCAGGCGAAGGAAATGCAATGAAGGGCAAGAGTGGGCGCAATGGCAACTTGTTGCTGGTAATTTCCGTCAAGCCTAGCAAAATTTTCACGCGCGAAAATTTCGACCTAAAAGTAACTTTACCCATAAGCTTTGCAACTGCCGTGTGCGGCGGCGAAGTGGAAATTCCCTCTCCCGAAGGCGTGTTTATCTACAAACTGCCCGACGGCATTGCCAATGGCGAAACAATTCGTTTCCGTGGCAAGGGCATCAAAACGGCAAGGGGCGTAAGCGGCGACTTGTACGTAACGGTGATGGTGGAAGTGCCCAAAGGCGTCAACAATTCTCAAAAGCAAAAGCTAAAAGATTTTGAAAACGCTTGCAGTGTAAAAAACTATTCCAAAAAGAAAGAATTTTTGGACGAAGTTGCAAAAATCTACACAAAATAGTTTTGTGAATTCGGTTTAGAAAGAATATGATTGTAAAACTAAAAGCCCCTTTGAAGGACTACATATGGGGCGGAACCAAACTAAAAAAATGGGGCAAGCAAACGGACCTTGCGCGCGTTGCCGAAAGTTGGGAACTTTCCTTTTGCTCGGAATCGCCCTGCGCAATTGTGGGCGGCGAACACGATGGTAAGCCGCTTTTGACCGTTGCAACAGATAGTGACCTTGGCAAAAACTGTCAAAAGTTCTCACGTTTCCCCACGCTAGTTAAGTTTATCGATGCCGCAAAGCCATTGTCCGTGCAGGTACATCCGTCGGACGATTATGCCCTGCAACACGAAAATCAACTGGGCAAAACGGAAATGTGGTACATTTTGGAGGCGGAACCTAACGCTCATTTGTTGTTGGGGCTCAACAAAACGGTGACACAGCAGCAGTTTTTGCAATCTGTGCAGGACAAAACCGTTACTCAACTTATGAATAAAGTGCCCGTTCACGCTGGCGAAACTTACTTTGTGCCTTCGGGAACTCTTCACGCCATTGGCGCGGGTGTCACTCTAATAGAAATTCAGCAAAACAGCACGCTTACCTACCGCGTTTACGATTTCGACCGTGTGGACGACAACGGCAACAAGCGAGAATTGCATTTGGATAAGGCGCTTAAAGTTATCAACTTCAACAAATACGACGTTCCCGATGCTCACCGCGAAGAATTTTTGGGCGGCTGCAAATATTTTTCCGCCTATCGTCGCAGTGGAGCAATGCAATTTTGCAACGCAAATAGTTTCACCTCTATTTCCGTCGTGAAGGGGCAAATATTCATCAATGGCACCATTGCAAAACGTGGCGAAACCCATTTTGTTTCCGCCGGTGAAAAAGTGCAAATTGCAGGAGACGGTGACTACGTTACTGTGTGTGTGGACTAGAAAACGAACATACGTATTCATTTTTTATTGTAAAAAGGCTAACGAAATTGTCGTTAGCCTTTTTTTGTTGCGTTTTTCGGCGGCATGCTTGGCATCATGGCCGGCAATTTTGTGTTTGCGGTTGTGTGCAAACATTTTTGTTGTTTACGGCAATAACCGTGTTACCAAAAACCGCTCAAACAAACGGTTGGTCAAAACTGGCAAAGCAATGTTTTCATCAAGAGGCATAGTTTTAAAAATTAAGTGCATCTGCAGTTAGCATGCAATTTGCCAAGGCGCAACCAGTTGCCGTGTTTTCGCTCAGCTGTTGCAAGGCTATTTTAGATACCAATTGTCGTATAGCGAGTAAAGTTTGTTTTTCACTTCCGGGTCGGCAATGTGTTCTATCGGCCTAAAAAACTCCTTGGCTTCTTGTGATGGCTTATCAAAGGCATAACCTTCGTCGTTTGCAAATTCGCCCTGCGGCTCATTTTCCTGCGACTTCGAAAACATTGATTGCGCAACGTTCATCACAACGGGGTTAGAAAGTGCTTGCATAATTGCCCCCAGTTTATCTGTGGTGTTGTTGGAAGTTATTTTGCCAAAGCAATCCAACATGCTTTTTGTGTCATCCGAAAGAAACTCCGTCAAATTCGGCGATTTTCTTGGTTTGTCCTTTGGGCAATTTAGAAGTTGCATGGCAACCAGTGCCAGCGCCAACCAAGACAAATTCACACAAACGCCTCCTTTGGGGTTATCAACATATTATATGCCAACATATAATTGATAGTGACCAAAAACTTTAAAGGAGCAAAAAATGAATCAAACGGACGATCCTCGCAACCTGTTTTTCAACCAGCGCATGCAAGATGCCTCAGAACAGCCCAAAACGGAGTGTCAACAAGAGCAGAAAACTTCTCAAACCTACGATCAGCGTTTGGAAGAAATGAAAAAGCTTGCCGCAAAATATCAACGTGAAGGGGAAGGACAGCTAGTTAAGGATATTCTAAACAACGTGTTGGAACAAAAAGCTGCCGGCAAACTTACAAACGACCAGCTCTTGCAGTTTGCCAAACGCATTTCTCCGCTGCTAAACGAAGAGCAAAAAGCACGCCTAAACGAATTGGTGCAACAATTATTGCGGTTGTAGCACGCCGGCAAAAATTAACAAACAAAAACTGCCACCTGCTCACAAAACGGCGCAAGTAGCAGTTTTTTTATGCGTGTTTGGCAATTTCTTCCACGGCACCCAAAAAGGCAAAACATTCGCGCTTGGTGGTGATGCACGAAACGGATGCTCGCACAACGCCCTGGTCGAAAGTGCCCAAATACTTGTGCATAAGAGGTGCGCATTGCAAACCACCCCTAACAACGATATCAAAATCGTTTTGCAGTTTGTCTGCAACGGCGTTGCTATCCAGCGTGCCAACGTCAAAGGCCACAATGCCACTTTTGTTTTTTTGCGAAAACACTTTCACTTTGGGTATGCTTTTCAAACCATCCAAAAGCAAACTTTGCGCATCGCACACGTTTTGGTCGTTTTGTTGCCAGTTGTCAATCCACCAATCTAAGCCGGCGTTCATGGCCATTATTGCCGGCATGGGCAAAGTGCCCGATTCCAACCCGTCGGGGATGGTTTGCGGCTGGTAGAGCAGGTGGCTTTCCGTTCCCGTGCCGCCAAACGTGATGGGACGTGGCAGAGATTTTTCTGTGAAGATCAACGCTCCGGCTCCTTGAATGCCGTGCAAGCCTTTGTGTGCTCCCAGTGCCACCAAATCCACGCCCAAAGTTGCCATGTCCAGTGCAAAATATCCTACCGATTGCGCGCAGTCAACCAAAAACAAAGCGCCGTTGCGGTGTGCAAAATCGCCAAGCTCCGTCAAGTTTTGCCGCGTGCCGTTAACGTTGCTTGCGTGGGAAACGCACAGCATAAAAACGTCCTCTTGCCAAACGTTTTTAAGTGCGTCAAGCGTAATTTGTCCGTCAATGGGTTGCACAACGGATACTTTTGCCAGCCCTCGTTTTTCCAGTTGCATAACGGGGCGCAAAACGGAATTGTGTTCCGTTGCAGAAACTACAATCCTTCCCCTCTTTGCATTGCCCAAAATTGCCAGGTTAAGCGCTTGCGTGCAACCGCTAGTAAACACAACGTGGTTTTCGCCGTCGTTGCGGTATAAGAGCGAAAGTTTTTTGCGTGTTTCCAGAAGTTTTTCTTGCAAAAAGTAGGCGTATTTGTTGTTGCCGCGGTTGGGGTTGAATGGGTATTTCGTCAAACAGTCGTGCACCGTTTCCACAACTCGTTGTGGTTTGTAGTTGGTGGTTGCGGCATTGTCCAAATAAATCATGGCATCGTCCTCACTTTTTTCGCATAAAAACAGTAGTATATTCTATGGCGAAATCGTTGGTATATGCCGTCTTTGTTCCAAGCGTTTTGCCACAGGGAGTCACCGCAAAACCATTCGTTTTTGACGGCAAGCAACTTGCGGTACATAAGGAGGGAAAAATGCAGTACGTAATTGCCGTTTATCGTTCTCGCAACGTTGCCATGCGCGCTTATAACTTTTTGATTAAAAACGGTTTTATAGCGGCGCTAATTTCCACACCAAGGGGTGCAAACGTGGGATGCGGTTTGTCCGTCAAGTTTGCCTACGCCGATTTTTCCACGCTTTCGGCAGCCCTTTCCGACGCAGAAACCTTCGTTGGGTTCTTTTTGGTGCGCAACACGCTAAAAGGTACGCTGATAAGTCGCCTATGAAACAAATATTTTTTGAAAATAGCCCTTGATAAATACGTCAACTAGGCGTATAATGTATTATAGTGCTATAGTAGTGGCATAAGCAGGTGCTGTATGACCAACGTTCAAGAAATTTTGCAACGACTGTCGGTGGATTTTCCCAACGCCAAAAGCGAATTGAACTTTCAATCGCCATTTCAGTTGTTGGTTGCCGTAATTTTGTCGGCACAATGCACGGATAAACGAGTAAACACGGTGACTCCCGCTTTGTTTGCCGTTGCCGACACTCCGCAAAAAATGGCGGAGCTTCCGCTAGAAACAATAGAAGAACTAATTCGTCCTTGCGGGTTCTATCACAACAAGGCTTGTTTTTTGAAGCAATCTTCCACAGATATCGTCAATCGTTTCGGCGGCGAAGTGCCAAACAATTTGGACGACTTGCGTACCCTTGCCGGCGTAGGCCGCAAAACTGCCAACGTTGTTTATGCCGTTGCTTTCGGCGGCAACGCAATAGCAGTGGATACGCACGTTTTTCGTGTTTCCAACCGATTGGGCATAACTTGCGCCAAAAACGTTTTGGATACGGAAAAACAACTTATGCAAGCCATTCCCGAACAAGAGTGGGGCGACAGTCATCACTATCTTTTGTTGCATGGTCGCTACGTGTGCAAAGCGCAACGCCCTGCTTGCGAAAACTGTTCCGTAAAGAATTTGTGCCGCTACTACAAGGATAAAAACAAACATGAGTGATTTTTTGAAAACCGAAGCCAACCGTTGCTTGCATTGCAAAAATCCGCAATGCATCGAGGGTTGCCCTGTTAAATTTAACGTACCGCAATTTTTGCGTCTGGCAAGCGAAGGAGAATATAACCGCGCCACTCAAGTTGTGGGACACCTTTTTGGCGAAGTGTGCGGCTACGTTTGCCCAAGAGAAAAGCAGTGCAAAGGGCATTGCGTGTTGTCTGCCCGTGGCAACGGCGTGGACGTGGGCGGCGTGGAGCGCCGTGTTTTTGGGCAATATTTTCCCGCGTTGCAAGTGCAAAACAACAGTTTGTCCCATTTGAAAGTGGCCGTAGTGGGCGGCGGCGTTTCCGGATTGACCTTTGCAGGGCTGTGCTATGAGTGCGGCGCTGCCGTAACGGTTTTCGAACGCAACCAATTGTTGCACACTTTGCGCAGCATTCCCAGTTTTCGTTTGCCCGTTTCGGCATTGGATAAAATTCAGCAGGCGTTTCTAAACAGCGGCATAACCTTCAAAAAAGCCGACCTAAAAGCTTGCGACGTAGAAAAACTAAAAAGCGATTATTCCGTGGTTTATTTGGCAACGGGCGTTTCTGTGCCCAACAAAATGCGTGTAGAAGGGGAACAGTACGCAACTTCTGCCGACGATTTTTTGCGCAGCCCAAGTTGTGGACAAGCCGTTGTTATCGGCGGCGGAAACACTGCCATGGATTGTGCGCGAAAAAATGCGCGGGCAGGTTTCAAAACAATTGTGGCCTATCGCAGAAGCAAACAAGATATGCCGGCTTTTCCGTCGGAAATTCAAGCGGCGGAAGAGGACGGTGTGGAATTTTTGTTCAACGTTGCGCCCGTTTGTGTCACAAAGGATGGCAACTTGAACGTTGTTTTTGCAAAAACTGTATCCGAAGGCCGTGGAAAACTTGTTCTAACCGACCAAACCATGCAGCTTAGTTGCCATAGTTTGGTGGTTGCAACAGGCAGTCGCTACGACGAGGCAGTCTATCCGGCCGATTTGTTGCGCATTAACGATCAAAACAACGCAGGCCAAAACCTGTATGCCGGCGGCGATGCAGTAGGCAAAAATTTGGTTGCGCAAGCGGTGGCCGATGCCAAAAACGCATTTTTGGCGGTATCAAAGAAGTATCAGAGGTAGTTTATGTTTATAGATAAAGTAAAAATTTTCATCAAAGCGGGCAACGGCGGAAACGGTTCTGCCAGTTTGCACACGGAAAAATACGTGCCCAATGGTGGCCCGGACGGCGGTGACGGTGGCAAGGGCGGCGACGTCGTTTTTGTTGCCACTTCGGCCGAAAACACCCTTAACGCATTTCACTTTCAAAAACACTTTCGTGCTGAAAACGGCAGTGACGGCGGCAAAAAGAATTGCTACGGCAAGTGCGGCGCCGATTTGGAAGTTAAGGTGCCCGTTGGCACGGTAGTTAAAACCACCGACGGAAAAATTATTGCCGATATGTATTCCGACGGCCAACGCCAAGTAATTTTGAAGGGCGGGCGTGGTGGCCGCGGTAACAAGCATTTTGCAACCCCCAGAAGGCGTTCCCCCTCCTTTGCCGAACACGGCATAAAAACGGAAGAACACGAAATTGTTTTGGAACTTAAAACCATTGCCGACGTGGGCTTGGTTGGTTTCCCCAACGTGGGGAAAAGCACGTTGCTTTCCGTCGTATCCAGCGCTAAACCAAGAATTGCCAACTATCACTTCACAACGCTATCCCCAAATTTGGGCGTAGTTTCCTACTACGACAAAACTTTTGTTGTGGCAGATATCCCCGGCTTGATAGAAGGCGCCAGCGATGGCGCAGGTCTAGGACACAGCTTTTTGCGTCACATCGAACGCACGCGCGTTTTGGTGCACGTTTTGGATATTTCCGGTAGCGAAGGCCGCGATCCGTTGGAAGACTTCAAACTTATCAACGGCGAACTGTTCAAATACGATTCCGAACTTAAAAACTTGCCCATGATAGTTGTGGCAAACAAAATGGATATGCCTTCCGCAAACGAAAATTTGCAGCGTTTCCATGAAAGTTTCCCCGGCCTCACCGTGGTGCCAATGACCACCATAATTCACGAGGGCGTGGACGATTTGCTCAAAATTTTGGTGGACGTATTGGAAAAATTGCCACCTGCCCAGCCTTTGGAATATCAAGCGGTGTCGCTAGACGAAGAAGAATCCTACGATTTCCAAATAGAAGTTTTGGAAGAAGACGTTTTCGAAGTTGTGGGCGGTTTGGTAAAAGCGTTGTCGCGCAAAGTAAACATGGACGACTACGACAGTTTTGGATATTTTCAACGCGTAATGAAAGAGCGCGGCGTCATCACGGCGCTACGTAATGCCGGCGCAAGGGACGGCAGCACCGTCATCGTTGGCGAATTAGAATTTGATTTTGTAGACTAGGAGTAACTTATGATAACCACAAAGCAAAGAAGCAAACTAAAAGCAATGGCCAACACTTTGAAACCGGCAGTTACCATTGGCAAGGACGAACTTACCGAAAACGTTTTGTCCGAAATTGCCACGGCGCTGTATCATCACGAACTTGTCAAAGTGGCGTCGCTAAAAAGTTGCACGGTAAGCGCAAAAACGTTGTGTGCTTGCGTGTGCGAAGCGTTGCAATGTCAACCGGTGTTGTGCGTTGGCAATCGTTTCGTCGTGTATAAACAAAGCGACAAAGAAGGCATTGAACACATAGAAATATAATATCTCTCGGGGAGGTGCTTATGAAACAAAAAGAGTGCATAGCAATGATACTTGCCGGCGGGCAGGGCAGTCGTTTGGGAGTGCTAACAAAGCACGTTGCCAAACCTGCCGTACAATTTGGGGGAAAATATCGCATCATCGACTTTCCCCTTACCAACTGCGTGCAATCGGGCATAGATACGGTTGGTATTCTCACGCAGTATAAGCCGCTAGAACTGAACACCTACATAGGCAACGGACAAGCTTGGGACTTGGACGTTGACGACGGTGGCGTTTATATTTTGCCCCCCTACATGAGAGAAAAGAAAGGCGAATGGTATAAGGGCACGGCAAACGCCATCTATCAAAATTTGGAGTTTATCGACAAATTCAATCCACAACACGTGCTTATTTTGTCTGGCGATCACATCTACAAGATGAACTACGCACAAATGCTAGATTATCACAAAAAGAACGATGCCGACGTTACTATTGCCATGTTGCCGGTGGATCCCTCCGAAGCCTCTCGCTTTGGAATTTTGTCCTGTAACCAGCAAGGGCGCATAACTTCCTTCGAAGAAAAACCCGCTCACCCCAAAAGCAACACGGCATCTATGGGCATCTACATTTTTAAGTGGAGCGTTTTGCGCAGTGCGCTTATTGCCGACGAGCACGACGAAAACAGCGTTAAGGATTTTGGCAAAAACGTTATTCCCACGCTGTTGCAATCGGGCGCGGCGTTGTTTGGATACCGTTTCAACGGATATTGGAAGGACGTGGGAACCGTTTCCAGCCTGTGGCAAGCCAACATGGATTTGCTCGATTTCGACAGCCTCAACTTAGATGACGAAGAGTGGCCCATTCTTTCCCGTTCCACTTTGATGAGTCCGCACTTCATTGGCACTCACGCAAAGGTTGCAAACAGCCTTATAACGGAAGGTTGCTACGTGGATGGGAAAATATCTCACAGCATAATTTTTGACGGAGTAACGGTGGAAAAGGGCGCAGAAGTGACGGATAGTGTAGTTCTATCTGGAGCAACCATTCGTGCCGGTGCAAAAGTGCACAAAACCATCGTGGGCGAAAACGCCACGGTGGGCAACGATGCAACCATCGGGTACGAAGGCAACAATCAATTTGTTTCTGCCTACTGTTCCGACGGCGTTTCCCTTATTGGCGAAAACGTCAATTTACCCGACGCTACGCATTTTTGCGGCAATAGCATGATAGTAGAAGAAGGAGGAGAAAGCGATGATTGACACTTTGGGTGTAATTCTTACTTCCAACAACGATTGCGACATGGGTGAACTAACTCGTTTGCGCAGTGTTGCCGCCATTCCTTTTGCCGGTCGCTACAGGTTGGTCGATTTTATTTTGTCCAACATGGTCAACAGCGGCATAATCAACGTTGGTGTTGCCACCGACTACAACTATCAATCGCTAATGGACCACTTGGGCAGCGGCAAGCCGTGGGGCTTGGCACGCAAAAAATACGGTCTAAAATTTTTGCCGCCCTTTGTGGCAAACAATTCCGAAGCGGACGAGCGCTTGAAAATGCTAGTAAACGTTTTGCACTACCTAAAACGTTCGCAACAAAAGTACGTGGTAGTTGCCGATTGCAACAATGTGTGCAACTTCACTTTTAACGCCGTTTTGGAGCAACATAAACAAAGTGGTGCAGAACTCACCATTGTCTATGCTAATTCCGACGAAGAAAGCCCCGTCTATCTTTCGGTGGAAGGAAACAACGTCAATGGTTTTGTTTCGCGCAAAAACGGCGAAAAAGGTTGTCGTCCCGTTGGATACTACGTTTTCACAAAGGATATGCTTGTAAACGTTTTGGAACGTTGCCAAATGCTTGCAAAACACAGTTTCTATAACGATCTTATTGCAACTTTCATTTCTCGTGGAAAAGTTGGCGCGTTTTTGTTTGAAGGCTATGTTGCCAACGTGGTGGATACCAACAGCTATTTCAAAGTTTCCATGGATTTGATGAACTCCGACGTTCGCAAAAACCTGTTCATATCCGATAAGCGCATTCTGACAAAAGTTAAGGACAAAATTCCCACAAGATATCTGTTTGATGCAAACGTTTCGTCCAGCATGATAGCCGATGGTTGCGTCATCGACGGCAAAGTTCACAACAGCATTTTGTCTCGTGGCGTCAAGGTGGAAAAAGGCGCCGTGGTGGAAGATTGCATCGTCATGCAAAACACGGTGATTTCCAAAGACGTGCATCTTCGCTGTTGCATAATCGATAAAGATTGCGTCATTCTGAACAACCGCGAATTGGTTGGCCAGCCCGATTTCCCCATTGTGGTGGGCAAACACCGCACAATCTAGCACAAGGGAGGAACGTCTTTTGAACGTTTTCTATTTTTCCGCCGAAGTGGAACCGTTTGCAAAAAGCGGCGGTTTGGGCGACGTGATGGGCGCATTGCCCAAGGCAGTTGCCGCTCAAGGACACAACGTGTTTGTTGTTATGCCATACTATTGCGACGTGATAAAAGCGCAGTACAAAATGGAAATGCAGTTCGTCGGCTATTTCTATACCGACGTCAACTGGCGTCATCAGTACGTTGGCGTTTTGTCGTTGCAGCGCGACGGCGTAACCTACTATTTTTTGGATAACGAATACTATTTTCAAGGGCCAATGTATTGTTTTGCCGATAACGAGCGCTTTGCGTATTTTTGCAAGGCAGCGTTGGATTTGGTCTGTTGGCTAAACCTTTCGGCCGACGTGTTGCATTGCAACGATTGGTCCACCGGCTACATTCCCGTTTTGCGTGATGCGTTCTATCGCAATGCTTGGCAACTTGCAAACGCAAAGGTGGTTTATACCATCCACAACTTGCGCTATCAAGGCTGGCTGGGTGTGGACGAAATGAAAAACCTAACTGGCATTGCCGATAGCTATTTCACCGACGAAAAATTGTTGCATAACGGTGGCGTAAACTTGATGAAAAGTGCCATTGTTTTTGCCGATGCCGTAACGACGGTATCCCCAACCTATGCAAGAGAAATTTGCACCGATAGGTATAGCGAAGGTTTGGGCAACGTCATCAATCGTTACGCCTACAAAATCAGCGGCATACTAAACGGAGTGGATTATTCCACCTACAATCCGCAAACAGACAAACTAATTTCCGCAAACTACAACTATCAATCGTTGCAAAACAAAACGGAAAACAAAATTTTGTTGCAACGCCGCTTGCATTTGCCCGAGCGTGCCGAAACACCCATCATAGGCATCATTTCCCGTTTGGTGGATCAAAAGGGATTGGATATGGTGGTGGAAGTCGCCGATGAAATTTTGCAGCACGACGTTCAACTGGTTGTTTTGGGCACGGGTGATGCACGTTACGAAATGTTTTTCCAAACGCTTGCCGGCAGATATCCCGGCAAAGTGTCGGCAAATTTGTTTTTCGACAACACCTTGGCGCACCAAATTTATGCCGCTTGCGATTTCCTGCTTGTTCCAAGCATATTTGAACCGTGCGGCTTGACGCAACTAATTGCCCTGAAATACGGCGCTGTGCCCATTGTTCGCGAAACGGGCGGCCTGTTCGACACTGTTTTGAGCTATAACGAGCAAACTTGCCAAGGCAACGGTTTTTCCTTTACAAATTGCAATGCTCACGACATGTCTTTCACCATAGGACGCGCATTGGAATTTTTCCACAACAAAAAAGACGTCTATTGCGAAATTCAACGCCGTGGCATGCAGCAGGATTTCAGCTGGAAACAAAGTTGCGAAGAATACGTCAATTTGTATCGCCGTTTGAAGGACGGTGAATTCTAGGTGAAAATTGCAGTTTTTGCCGATATTCACAACAGTTTGCCGGCAATGCAACAAGTGGTGGAAATTATCCAAAGGGAAAAGCCCCAAAGAGTTGTTTTTTGTGGCGACTTGTTTGGAGGCTACGGCAGCAGTGCGGATATTGCACAACTTGCGCAAAGTTTGGATGCAACAACCTATTTTGTGCTTGGCAACAACGATGGTTTCAGTCAAAACCTGTTGCCTGGCGGCATGGAAGACTACGCCGTTATGTATCATTTTGGGCGCACTCTGTTTTTCACACATGGAGATAGGTACAACAAGTACCGCCCTCCGGTAATTTTGCGGCCCGGCGACGTGTTGGTTTATGGCCACACGCATTGCGCATTGTTGCAACGGCACAACGACCTTATCATTGCCAACGTTGGCTCGGTTGCCCAGCCGCGCGATGGCGTTGCAATGTATGCAATAATGGACGAAAGCGGCATAACCTACAAAAATCTTGTCGGCCAAGATTTTTGCTTTTTGCCCTTTCAGCAGTAAGTTCGCTTGCACGGCAGTTTGGTGCAAAATGGCTTCAAAAAAGCAGCTACCGCACTACCAGACGGTTAAAGAAACGTTGCAACGCTAAAGTATTTGCAAATGCTAGCAAAGAAAAAATGTTGCAAGTGTTTTGCATTTGTCGCAAAAAGGCAGCAACGTCCGGTAGAATTTGCGCCACAAAACATAAAAACAAACAAAAAAAGAGTTCGACCACTGTCGAACTCTTTTTGCGTGATAAGTTATTTTGCGTATTTGGGAAAGACGCTAACGTCAAAGTATTTGGGGATGCCGTTTTGGTATTCACGCTCAACTTCCCCTTGTGCAAGTGGCACAACGTATTGCAAAAACTCTTCCGAAACGTTGCTGCCGTCTTCGGTGATGAAGTGATGCGGCACTTGCTTTACCTCGTTTGCAATGCCGTTCAAATCCAAACAACCACAGTCGCGGTTTTCGTCCAGCGTCACCATGACTCCGGTTTTGCCCTCTAGGGCCAGTTTCACCGCATATCTGCCGCATGCCTCCGCATCCGTTTTGTCCGCAAGCGATTGAATGTGCGCCGTGCAACGGGCAAGCAAACTAAATTCTATGGCTCGCGTTTTCACTCCAAACTTTTGCGTTATGCAGTCGGCCAAGAAAGCGGCAACGCCGCCAAGTTGCGTGTGGTTGAAACTATCCAACGTTCCCACTGCGCCAATGTAGTTGCCCTTTGCATCGCGAATTCCTTCCGAAAGCGCCACCAAGCATTTTCCTTTTTGGTTATAAATTTCCAACGCTTTGTCAAAAAATGTCGCCATGTCGAATGTTACTTCAGGCAGGTAGATCAAGTCGGGCTTTGCAATTACGCTTGAGGCCGTCAGCCAACCGGCATCACGTCCCATAATTTCGCAAATGGTTATGCGGCCTTTTTTGTAGACGTCGGTATCTAGCGCAATTTCTTTCATACAAGTTGCAATAAATTTCGCCGCCGAGCCGTATCCGGGGCAGTGGTGTGTTCCCACAAGGTCGTTATCGATGGTTTTGGGCACGCCAATAACGTTGCAACGGAAGTTTGTTTCCGCAAAATAGTTGGCAATTTTGTTGCAAGTATCCATCGAGTCGTTTCCGCCGTTATAAACAAAGCAACTAATGCCGTATTTTTGGAAAATTTCTTGCACTTTCAGGTAGATGCTTTCGTCCTTTTGCACCGAAGGCAATTTGAAGCGGCAAGAACCAAACGCCGATGCCGGTGTTTTTGCCAGCAACTGCAATTGTTCTTCCGTGGCGTTGGTAACGTCGTAAAAATCTTCTTGCAAAATTCCATCCATGCCAAAATGTGCGCACAAAACTTTTTCAAAACCGTTTTCTATTGCTGCGGCAATAACCCCGGCGGCACTGGCGTTAATAACAGAAGTGGGGCCGCCCGATTGCGCAAACAACAAAGTTCCTTTGCTCATAAGTTCACCTCGTATTCGTTTGCCTGTATTATACACAATTCCTACGGCGAAATCAACAAAAATTGCCACTTATCCGCCTTGCAAAAAAACTTTGTTTGCGCAAAACAGCAAGAGGTTTTTCACGCCGCTACGTCAAACTGTTGCAAAATGCAAAATTTGTGGTAAAATGTAGAGGCGGAGGATAATATGTATAAATTTTTTGCTTATCTAAACAGAATGAAATACATCAAGCGTTGGAGTTTGATGCATTCAACCACCAACGAAAACATTATGGAACACAGCCAACAAGTTGCCGTTGTGGCGCACGCGTTGGCGTCCATTTCCAACATTTATTTTGGCGGCAGTCTCGATGCTAACGCTATTGCAGTCAAGGCGTTGTTTCACGAAACCAGCGAAGTTATGACTGGCGATTTGCCCACACCCATAAAGTATTTCAATCCGGAAATTCGCGATTCCTACAAAAAATTGGAAAAACTTTCAAATCAGCGTTTGTTGAAGCAGCTTCCAAGCCAACTTTCAGTTGAGTATTCTAAAATCATTCTCGACGAAGAGGGAATTGAACACAAATTTGTGAAATATGCCGACAAAATTTGCGCATATATTAAATGCGTTGACGAAGTAAAAATGGGCAATTCCGAATTTTTCAAGGCGAAGGAAACAATCTTGGCAGACATAAAGGAATTTCATTCCCCCGAAGTGGATTATTTCATGGAAAATTTCCTGCCGGCATTCTTTTTGACTTTGGACGAATTGGACGTATGATCGAATTTCAAAACGTCAGCTTTCAATATCACTACGAACAGTATCCCCTGTTCCAAAACGTCAGCTTTACTCTGCATGACGGACTAAACGTCGTTTTGTGTGACGTGATGAGCGGCAAAACCACGTTGTGCAAAATGCTGTTGGGGTTGCTGCCGCCGGATAGTGGCAAAATTTTGGTGGACGGCGTGGATATCTACGCAAATCACCACTCGGTTTTGCTGGCCGATGCGCTAAATTTGCCTGCGAAACCGGCATTTTTCAACAACAAAACGGTGCTGTTCAATTTGCAATATCCTCTTAAAGTACGCAAGCAAAAAAATGACCAATTGGTGCACGGTTTGGCAGAACAGTTTGGTCTTTTGGACGTGCTAAAAAGCAAAGTGCGCAGTCTTTCTGCTAAGCAGCAAAAGCAGTTGGCGCTTGCTCGTGGGCTAACAATTCCACGAAAAACAGTTTTATTCGACGGTTTTTTTGACGAAAACGCAGATGATTGCGAATTAAGTTTGCCCGTTGTGACAAAACTTTTTCAAAGCCAAATGCAAGTGGTGTTCACAACAGATGCGCAATTAGCGGCGGGCAACGTTATAGTTATTGATGCAAAAACCTGCATCTACCAAGGCGATGCCGATGGTGCGCGAAAAACCGTTGCAAATTTGCAATGGCTTTCGGATGGTCTAAACAAGTTGTAAGTGTTGCCCCTCGGGCATAAGGAGAAAAATGGAAAAAGATTTTTTTGACGAAGAACTAGAAAAACAGGAACAAGAACAAGAGCGGCGCAAGCAAATGCAAGAAGATGCGCGCCGTCATCAAATTGACGACTGGTACCACGCCGGCCCGTCTAACGGTGGCACAACGCAAAAAACGTCTCACAATCGTGCGCTCTACGTAACGTTGGTGTGCATAGGTCTTGTGCTAACGTTTATTTTTGGTTGGGTGTTGTGTTCCATTTTTACCAGTCAATCGTCTTCCACACCAGGTGTATTGGACGAAGTTTTTCGCTATTTGGATACCGAATACTACAAGGAGGTTTCCGACCAGCAACTTATGGAAGCAATTGCGGCGGGTGGAACAGCCATTTTGCAATCGGCAGGTGATCAGTTTTGCCAACTTCTAACGCCTCAGCAGGCCTATAATCTAATTTATCCTTCCGAAGGCGGCACGCAACTTTCTGGCACCTACTTCGGCATGAGTTACAGTCCCTCCAGCATTGGTTTGTATGTTTCCGATGTAAGTGCAGATAGCAGCAGCTACGGCGTGTTGCAATCGGGCGACGTAATCGTAAAGCTAACTCAAATGGCAGATGCCGATGGCAACGCCGTTACCTATAACGGCCAGCAATACAACCAAATTGCTATAACCGATTTGGATAGTGACCAAATTTCTGAAATTTTGTTGCTAACAAACTCGGCAAACTTCCACTATTTGCGTGGCGGAGAATTGCACCAAACGGGCGTTATCACACGTGGCTTAATTGGCGTTCATCCTTTGCACACACCGACGGCTACCGTCACCACAGACTATCATTTTGTGGAATACTATTGTGTTGGCACAAACGGACACGCCTATTCCAACTTGTCTCTCGAAAATCAAAACAACGCTAGGCACAACACCTACGAATTGCGTCAACTAAATCGTCTTCCCGCCGGCGTTGGCTACGTGCGTATCGATCAATTCATGTATGTCTACGATCAACTAACTCAAAAGAAAGTTGGCGTTGCCGACGAATTTAAGTCGGTGATGGAACTGTTCCGCACCTTGGGGCTCAAACGCATCGTTTTGGATCTTAAGGGCAATCCCGGTGGCAGCGTGGATGAAGTTTGCAACGTTGCCGGCATGCTTGTCACTTCCGACAAACTCACTGCCGAGCAAAAAACGTCGGTGACGGATGAAGAAACGGGCAAATTGCTTATCACTTCGCTTATCCCGCGTGAAACGGCAAGTGCCGACCCCGAATATTACAAAGTGCAATCTACCTATTCCACCTATTTCAACCCTGTTTCGGATGTTTGCGACATAGTGGTGTGGACAGATGGCGGCAGTGCAAGCGCAAGCGAACTGCTGATGGGCGCTTTGCTAGACTATGGCACAGGTTTTCAAATGGGCACACGCACCTATGGCAAGGGCATTGCACAGGCAATAGTTAACTTAAGGCAGTATGCAGGCAAAGTCACGGTTCCGGGCAGCAACCAACAAACAACGTATTGGTGGTCTATCTACTATACTTTTGCCGCCTACTATTCACCTTTGGGCACCAACATTCACGGCGTTGGCTACACCCCCACCGAAGGCTACAACGGGTTGAAAAGCTATGCCGACTTGTGGGACGCAACCTACCGCTATTGGAGCATAGACTAAACAAATTTTGTTTTTAAAAACGCAAGGAAAAATCCTTGCGTTTTTTTGTTTTGTCGGCAATTTTTATGGGCGTTGCGCACTTTTTACGGCCAAAACCTGCGTTTGACGCTATTTTTGTGCAATTTGCATAGTGCAAGCGGCAGTTTCTCATACTAAATGCACAACAATCTAAGGGGGAAATCGTGACACAATCAAAAAGAAAAACCGTCGCCTTGCTTTTGGCTGTGCTAACGCTTGTAGCGTTGCTTTCGGTTTTGGCAGTTAGCCAAGCCAACGCTGCCGTTATAAAAAGTGGCTCTCGTGGCGAGGTGGTTAAAACAATTCAAACAAAACTAAAGCGATGGGGCTACTACAACGGCTCGGTGGATGGCATTTTTGGTAAGCAAACTACTGCCGCAGTGAAGTACTTTCAGCGACGAAACGGACTAACTGCCGATGGCATTGTGGGCAAAGCCACAGCCAAGGCAATGGGAGTCAACATTGCGTCGTCAGCATCCGGTTCTGGCACAACTTCCGCGGGGAGCTTATCCAACAGTGATTTGTATTTGCTGTCTTGCTGCATCTATGGCGAGGCTCGTGGCGAAAGCTACACCGGCAAAGTTGCCGTGGCGGCCGTCGTCTTGAACCGAGTGCGCAGCGCAAGTTTTCCCAACAGCGTTTCGGGTGTAATCTACCAAAAGGGAGCTTTCACCTGCGTTGCCGATGGCCAAATAAACCTTGGCACAAACAACGAATGCACGCGCGCAGCGCAAGATGCTTTGAACGGTTGGGATCCTACCGGTGGCGCCATCTACTATTTCAATCCGGCAACGGCCACCAGCAAATGGATCTGGTCGCGCCCGCAACTGGTAACCATTGGCAATCACATTTTTTGTTCCTGAGGTGAAAAGTGACAAGCAAAAATTCAACAATAAAAAACTTTTGGATGATATTTTTCGGCGTCGTTGCGTTGCTGGCAGTGGCAGTGGCAACCTTCTTTGCAGCAAGCTGTTGCAAAACGGAACGCATGCGCATGTCGGTGGTGGATGACGAAAACTACTACAAAATTTCCGAAGAAAACGGCTTCAAGCGTTCGCTTTATGCCGCATGCGACAACCTAAAAAATCTAAGCGCCAATTTGGGCAAGGCATCCATATCTCGTTTGGCGGAAAATCAGGCGCAAACGCTAACCAACGTTGTGTTGCACGCCAATTTTGTTAACAGATATTTGGCAAATTTGCCCGTTGCGGAAAGCAACAATCTGTTCAGTTGTCAAAAATTTGTCAATCAATCGCAAGATTACGCCACGTTTTTGCTAAAAAATTTGGCCGCCGGCAAAACAATTTCGCAAAGTCAGCGACAGTCGCTTGCCGAGCTGAACAACGTGGCACAAAATTTCTATGACTTTTTGCAAAGCTATGCCCAAAGCGACAGTGGTCTTTTCGTCACCAACGGAAACGGGCAAAACAACGTTGGCACTCTTTCTGATAGTTTTAACGACATTGACGAAAAGAACTTTGCGTACGAAAAACTTATCTACGACGGACCGTTTTCCGATGCAGTCCAACAAAAAACCTTGCCGTGTGCAAAGACGGACAGCCCCGACAAAGTTGCGCAAACGGTGCAAAAACTGTTTGGAGAGGCCGCCTTTCAAAGCCAGATTAACAAAGGCGGTTGTTGGTACGTCTTTTCCGTACCCAACGGAACTGTGGTGACAACCTGCGACGGCAAAATTGCTCAGTATCAAACCTATGCCGAAAGAGATTTGCAACAGCCGGCCGAAGCTTCCCGTTGCGTTGCCGTGGCGGAAGATTTTTGCAAACGTTTGGGATATAACGTAAAAGGCGTGTGGGTTTCCGCCGTGCAAGAAGTAACCTACGTCACCTGTGCGCCAGTGGTGGATCAAGTCGTGGTGTATCCAGAGCAAATAAAAGTTGTGGTGGATGGTAACGGCACGGTTGTTGGGTGCGAAGCACGCGCCTATTTGTATAATCACTCGGAGCAGGCCGTTAGTTTCAGCGGAATGTCGCAGTTGCAAGCACAACGTTCGCTGGACGAATCCCTTCAAGTGGTGGCCGCAAGCAAATGCGTTGTGGAAAAATCCAACCAACGTTACTACTGCTACGAATTCCGTTGCAACGGCAAGTGCGGCAGCTACTACGTGTATATAGATGCCCAAAGCGGCAGGGAAGTGGAAATTTTAAAAGTTGTGGAAACAAGCGTGGGGCACGTGGTTATCTAGCAAAAAACAATTTTGGCAATCGCAGTTTGCGGTTGCCTTTTTGCATTTGTGTGCCTAGATTTGCGCAACTTGCATGCAAAGTTTTGCCATCGGCCAAAAGTGCTGTTTTATGCTAAGTGTCAGGGCAAATGCGGCTAACTTGCACCAGAACGGCCATAACAATCAGGGCATATTGTCACCCAAACTTGCGCAATCGCTACGGCATTTGTTTTGCGCTAAAAAAAGCCATGTTCAACTCCAATCAAATTTAACGCGGCACTTGACTATGAAACGCAAATAATATATAATTATTTATAGTGGCAAAATCAAAAAGCAACAGCCACAAGCGTCCAAAATGGCGCGAAGGAGCAATATGCAAGTAAAAAAAGCTTTGATTTTGGCGGCAGGCCGCGGCACACGTTTTTTGCCGTTTACAAAAGCATATCCCAAGGAAATGTTAGCAGTGGTAGATAAACCGGCATTGCAACTGTTGGTTGAAGAAGTTGTTGAAGCGGGAATTTGCGACGTTGCAGTTGTAATATCTCCGCAAAAGCAAAAAATTGCCGAGCACTTCACTCCCAACCCCGACTACGTGCAAGAACTTCGTCAAAGTGGCAAGTTGGCCGAAGCCGAAGCTTTGGAACAGCTCGACAACTTGGCAAAAGTAAGTTTTTTGTATCAGGAAGTTGCAAACGGCACGGGCAAGGCAGTTGCACTTGCCGAACAATGGGCAGATGGTCAACCCTTCGTTGTTCTTAACGGCGACGACGTTATGATGGGCAAAAAATCCGTCACGGCGCAACTAACGGAAGCGTTTGAAAGTTGCCAAAAAACCGTTGTTGGCGTGCAAACGGTAACAAAAGAAGCCATCAAAAAGTATGCAACTTGCAAAATTGTGGAAAGCAACGGTCGCTTGCACAAAATTGACGACATTGTGGAAAAACCTCAAACGGAAGCGGAAATTTACAGTTTGCTTGCCCCTTTGGGTCGCTATGTTGTCACACCCAACGTGTTTGAAGTGTTGCGTCGCACACCAAATCGTGGAAATGAAGTATATCTAACCGATGCTTTGCGCATAATGGCGCAAGAAGAAGGCATCTACGTCTACGATTTTGAAGGAGAACGTTTCGATTTTGGCGACAAACTAGGCTACGTAAAAGGTGTAACGAAGTTTGCCTTGCAAGATCCTCGTTTTTCCAAAGAATATTTCCGTTACGTTAAGCAACTTGTGGAAGAACACGAAAATAACTAAAAAGGAGAATTGATATGTCATATACAAATAGAAACGAAATCCCCGAAAAGTATAAATGGAATTTGGGCGATATTTTTGCAACACCTGCCGAATGGGAAGCATCCTTTGCGGAATTTGCCGCCATCGTTGCCAATCCCGACCAACTTTTGTCTCAATTCAAGGGCAAATTGGGCAATCGTGACACGTTGTTGAAGTATCTCAAGCTTTCCGACGAATACGACGTTAAACTAAGCAGATTGTATTGCTACGCATTTATGAGCTACAACGAAGACAGTCAAGATGCCGAACGCCAAGCAAGATTTTCCAAGGTGTACGGTTTGCTTACCAACTACAGCGCACTGTTGTCTTTCGTATCCCCCGAACTATCCGCTTTGCCCGACGAAACTTTGCAAAAGTTCATTGACGATCCGGAATTTTCCGACTACGACGTTTCGCTCAAAAGCGTTCTAAGAGGCAAAGCTCACGTGCTTTCCGCCGCCGAAGAATTGCTTATGGCCAACGTTGGTGCTTTCAGCGGCCAATTCCAAGAAGTTTTCAACCGTTTGGATAGCGGCGACATCAAATTTGAACAAATCGAAGTGGAAGGCGAAAAGGTGCAACTAGGTCACGGAACCTATTCCATGTTGTTGCAACACAAAGATCAAAACGTTCGCAAACTTGCATTCGAAACCTACTACAAATCTTATATCAACGTTATCAACACGCTTGCCGGCCTGTACGAAGGCAGTGTTAAGGCAGACGTTTTCCGTGCTCGCGCAAGAAAATTCCCCTCGGCAATGGATTCGGCATTGTTCAGCGAACAAGTGGATAAGGCCGTATACGACAATCTTATCAAGTGCATGCACGAAAGCTTCCAGCCGTTGCATCACTATGTTGCTTTGCGCAAAAAATTGATGGGCGTTGAAACCCTCAACATGTACGACCTTTACGTTTCCATTTTCGATAACGCCGATATTTCTTGCGAATACGAAGAAGCGTGCGAACTTGTCAAAAAGGGACTTGCCCCCTTGGGCGAAGACTATTTGGCCGTGGTGCAACAAGCTTTCGACAACCGTTGGATCGACGTTCACGAAACACCCACCAAACGCAGTGGCGCATATTCCATGGGCGTTTCTGGCGTTCACCCCTACATGTTGTTGAACTACCAAAAAACAACCCACGACATTTTCACCATTGCGCACGAAATGGGCCACTCTATGCACACATATTATAGCGAAAAGAATCAACCCGTGGCAAAAGCCGACTACAAAATTTTTGTTGCGGAAGTTGCATCCACCTGCAATGAAGTGTTGTTGCTAAAATATTTGCTCAAAACGCAAACGGACGTTAAACTTAAAAAGTATTTGTTGCAATACTATTTGGATATGTTGCGCACAACAATGTATCGTCAAGCTATGTTTGCAGAATTTGAACAAATTTCTCACGACATGGTGGAAAAAGGCCAACCGCTAACCGCCGATGCAATGTGCCAAAAGTATTTGGAACTAAACAAAATGTACTATGGCGAAGCCGTTAACCACAACGACGAAATCAAGTACGAATGGGCTCGTATTCCTCACTTCTATCGCGCATTCTACGTGTACAAGTATTCCACCGGCATCATCTCCGCTGTGTGCATTGCCGAAAAGATTTTGAGCGAAGGCGAATCGGCCGTTAAAAACTACAAAAAGTTTTTATCTTTGGGCGGCAGCATGGATCCCGTTTCCGAACTTAAAGTTGCCGGTGTTGATCTCACCAGCGAAGAACCCTTCAAAATCGTCACAAAATCCTTTGAAGATACCTTGCGCGAATTGGAAGAACTTTGCAAATAACTTGATAGCATTTGTTGCGTTTGGCAAAACACGCAACGCTATCAAAAAAAATCAAAATTTAGCAAAAAAATGCCTCCGAGTTTTTCGGAGGCATTTTTATTTTGTTTTTTTTGTTAAGCTTTGTTTTCGCTGCCCAAAACGTTGATGATTTTGTGTTTTACCATTTCTTTCATCATGGTGCGAGCGTCGCCCAAATATTGTCTGGGGTCGAAGTGAGCGGGGAAATCAACAAAGTGCTTGCGGATAGCGGCGGTGAAAGCCACTCTCAAGTCGCTATCGATGTTAATTTTGCAAACGGCCATTTTTGCTGCCTTTTGCAATTCGCTTTCGGGAATGCCAATTGCGTTGGGCATACTGCCGCCGTATTGGTTAACAATGGCAACCTTGTCTTGAGGAACGCTGCTTGCGCCGTGCAAAACAATGGGGAATCCGGGCAATCTGTGGCCAATTTCTTCCAAAATGTCCAAACGAAGTTTGGGATCTTGACCGGGTTTGAACTTGAATGCGCCGTGGCTTGTGCCGATGGCAATTGCCAAACTGTCAATGCCCGTTCTTTGCGTGAATTCTTGCACTTCGTCGGGGCTGGTGAACAAAGCATCGTCGGCTTCCACGTGAACGTCGTCTTCAATGCCGGCAAGTTTGCCAAGTTCTGCTTCAACAACAACGCCGTGAGCGTGTGCATATTCCACAACCTGTTTGGTGATGGCAATGTTTTCTTCCCAAGGTTTGGAAGAAGCGTCAATCATAACGGACGTAAATCCACTGTCGATAGCCGATTTGCAAACTTCAAAATCTGCACCGTGATCCAAGTGCATAGCAATGGGAATATCTGTTGTTGCAACTGCGGCATCTACCAAGTGTTTCAAATAAACGGGGTTGGCGTATTTTCTTGCGCCGGCGGAAACTTGCAAAATAACGGGAGAACGACATTCGTTTGCTGCGTCAACAATTGCTTGAATCATTTCCATGTTGTTCACGTTGAAGGCGCCAATGGCGTATCCTTCACGGTATGCTTTTTCAAACATTTCTTTTGTTGTAACGAGTGGCATGGTTTTTTACCTCCAAGATAAAAAAATTTTATATCGCGCTAAACTTAAATTTATATTTTTTGGCATTTCTTTTGTTGTCAAACGTTTGGCGCTGTGTTATAATAACAAAGGTATTTTAGCACAATACTTAATTTTAGTAAAGAAGTATTTGTGCCGCCAATAAGAAATTTTTTTGGAGGTAACTCACAATGGCAAACAAAACAGTAAGAGTTGCAATCAACGGTTTCGGACGTATCGGTCGTCTTGCATTCCGTCAAATGTTCGGCGCAAAAGGTTACAAAATTGTTGCAATCAACGATTTGACAAGCCCCAAAATGCTTGCTCACCTTTTGAAGTACGACACAGCTCAAGGCAACTACGTAGCATTGGGACACACTGTTTCCCACAAAGATCCCGTTTTGGCAGAAGATGGCAAAACCGTCGTTACACCCGGCGCAATCATTGTTGACGGAACGGAAATCACCATTTATGCAGAACCCAAAGCAGCAAACCTTCCTTGGAAAAAACTTAGAGTAGACGTTGTTTTGGAATGCACCGGCTTCTATTGCTCTAAAGAAAAGAGCCAAGCTCACATCGCAGCAGGCGCAAAGAAAGTTGTTATTTCTGCTCCCGCAGGAAAAGACCTTCCCACAGTTGTGTTTGGTGTTAACGAAGACGTTCTCACTGCCGAAGACAACATCATTTCCGCAGCTAGCTGCACAACCAACTGCCTTGCTCCCATGGCAAAAGCTTTGAACGACTATGCTCCTATCCAAAGCGGCATCATGACAACCGTTCACGCCTACACCGGCGACCAAATGGTTTTGGACGGACCTCACCGCAAGGGCGACCTTCGTCGTGCACGCGCAGCAGCACAAAACATCGTTCCTAACACCACCGGCGCAGCAAAAGCTATCGGTTTGGTTATCCCCGCTTTGAACGGCAAACTTATCGGTTCCGCACAACGCGTTCCCGTTTGCACTGGCAGCACCACAATTTTGGTAGCAGTTGTTAAAGGTCACGACGTAACCGTTGAAGGCATCAACGCTTATATGAAGTCCGTTGCTAACGAATCCTTCGGCTACAACGAAGATATGATCGTTTCTTCCGATATCATCGGTATGCGTTTCGGCAGCTTGTTCGATGCAACTCAAACCATGGTTGCTAAAATCGACGACGACACCTATCAAGTACAAGTTGTTTCTTGGTACGACAACGAAAACAGCTACACTTCTCAAATGGTTCGCACAATCAAATATTTCGCAGAACTCAACTAGTAAAAGGTGTTTTCAAAGGAGACTTCGTTTCGAGGTCTCTTTTTTTTGCAAAAATTTCGTTCAAATTGCAATAAGCCTGTTTTATTTTTGCCAAACTGTCAACACTTGTCACAAAAAACTGCATCAAGAGTTGCTGTTTTTTGAATAATGTGATATTATTATTCAAAAAAGTGCGCTAGTCGCTTTTGTGGAGAATACAAGTGTTGCGCTTGTAACAAGAGGAGAGATTATGAACTACATTGAAATTGGCATTTGGGCAATAACGGGCATCGCATTGGTGCTAAGCGTTTTGCTAGGTATGATTCGTGGCGCGCGCCGCTCCGTTTTGCGCCTTATTTTGGTGCTGGTGTGTGTCGTTGCGGCTTTTTGCCTTAAAGATTTTGTAACAAACACGTTGCTAACAACAGAAATAACTACAGGCGAAACAACAACCACTATTCAAGATTACGTCCTAACTTCCTTGCCGGAAGACGTAAGCAGTTTGGGCGAATCGTTTGTTATTCCGCTTATCCGCATCATTGTGGGGGTGGTTGTGTTTTTGGTGTTGTTCTGGGCGCTCAAACTTGTATCCTGGATCATCCTTTACCCCATCTGCAAAATTTTCGTCAAAAAGGGTGCAAAAAAACACGCCGGTATTGGCGCGTTGACGGGCTTAGTGCAAGGCGTTGCAATTGCATTGTGCTTTTGTGTTCCCATATCCGGCATGATTGTGCAAGTTAACCGTGTGATTCCCATGGTGGAAGAACTTCAAGGCTCCACGGCATCCGCTTCCACAGACGATAAGTTTGCTTTTGCTGCCGAAGAAGGCAGTGTTCCTTCTAGAAGCACTTCCCCCGAAGGCGGTAGTGAAGGCGAAGGTGGAATCATTTCCGACGAAGTAAAGCAAATTTTGCTTGGCTATGAAGAAACGATAATCGGCAAGTTCTATGGCCACACGTGCAGCCCCATTTTCGATCTTATTTCCGGCGTGCAAGTTCCGCAAGAGGACGGCACCAATCAAAAAATGACATTGTCTGGTCAAATTGATGCCATAAAAGCCATGGTGGACATTTTGCAACAACTCAGCGAAACCACGGAAAAACTAAACAACATCGATTTTTCCAACCTTAGCAGCTTTTCCGAACTTCGAGAAGCGTTTGGCAAGTTGGACGAAATAACTGCCGACCTGCCCCAAGAAGCCAAGAACACCATCAACGCAGTTGTTTCTTCCGCCATCGATATGGTGCCTGTTCCCGATGATGCCGCCGACGGAGTGGCAGAAATGGTTGCCGGCATCAAAGATACGTTGAAGAGCACCGATTTCACCGATATCGAATTCACTAAGGAATTGGACGTTATCGAAACCATCACCGCAACTATCGAAAAGGGCGAAGATGTGACTGTGGACGACATTGCCGCAACCATAAATTCTGTTTCGGAAAGCGCATTGCTTGTTCCCGTGCTTAGCAACGTCAACTCCGATTTGAATTTGCCCAACGGCACCAAAATGAAATTGGAAGAAGTGTTCAGCGAATTGCCTGCCGATACCGACCAAGAAACGGTTGCCGTGCTCAAAAACATTTTGGGACTATCCACCGGCGAATAACAATTTGCAAAAAAACAATCAAAAATCAAAAGAGCCTGCCGCATGTGGCAGGTTCTTTTTGCACAAAAACGGCTTAAATACAAAATGTCGTCAAAAATCCGCCACGTGGTTGAAAAAATGTGCCAAACGTTGCTGTAAACGCAACAAAAATATCAATATTTTGTTGCTTGCGCTAGTTGCTAGCAGGGTTTGTTTGGGTGCAGTGCATTGTTTCAACTGTCTTTTGTTGGGCCAAAAAGTTTTGCGCCCCTCTTTGTCATAAATTTTATTGTACGCAAAACAATTGTTGAAGAGAACGCCCACAAAACAATACGCTTGTTCGCTAAAAAACAGGCAATTTGCAAGGGCATGTTTTTTTAGGTACATATATATTATGTTTAGTACTAATTTGTCTATTTACATTTCCCCTGTCGTGTGCTAAAATGAACACAATATAGGTGGAAGTTGTCCATCTCAAAAATACAAGGAGGTTTTTCCTTATATGAGAACGTTTAGGGGCGGCACTCACATCCCCGATAACAAAACCATGTCGCAATACGTGGCAATTGAACAAATGCCCATAGTTGCCGACTATTTCGTTGCGCTCTCTCAACACGTCGGTGCTCCCGCACAGCCTGTTGTAAGTGTTGGTGACGAAGTTTGTCAAGGCCAGTTGTTGGCAAAGGCCACAGGCTTTGCCGCCAACGTGCATTCGCCCGTTTGTGGTGATGTGGTGGAAATTGTCAAGCGCAAAAACGCTCGTGGGGCAGAGTGCGACTATATTCACATAAAATCCAACGGCAAGCAAAGCGAACAGCTTTTGCCCGTGTTGGATAATCCCACTCCCGAGCAAATTGTCCAAAGAATTGCCGATGCGGGCGTTGTTGGTTGCGGCGGCGCAGGTTTCCCAACTGCTGTTAAGGTTCAACCAAAAAATCCCGTCGATACGCTTATTATAAATGCGGCGGAATGCGAACCCTACCTCAACTGCGACAATCGTTTGCTTATTGAACGTGCGCAACACGTTGTGGACGGAGCCCGTTTGTTGGCGGTGGCGTGCGATGCCAAACAAGTGTTTATCGGCCTTGAAAGCAACAAGATGGAGGCCTATTCCGCATTGTTGGCGCTAGACGGCGTAGTTGGGGAAAAGGATCCCAAAACGGAAAGCGACGTCGTTGTTATGTTGCTAAAAACAAAATATCCGCAAGGCGCCGAAAAAACGTTGATAAAGGCTTGCACCAACAGGGAAGTTCCCGTGGGAGGTTTGCCTGCTGCCGTTGGTTGCGTGGTTTGCAACGTTGCAACGGCCTATTGCGTTTGGGATGCCGTCAAAAACGGCCGCACTTTCTATAAGCGTGTTGTCACCGTTTCCGGCAGAGGCATTGGCAATCCGCACAATTTAGAGGTGCTAGTAGGAACACCGCTTTCTGCAATAGTGGAATTTTGCGGCGGCCTATCCGACGATGTTGCAAAACTTGTGGCCGGTGGCCCGATGATGGGATTTTCCCTTATAAGCACCGACGTCTACACAACCAAGACGGACGGCGGTTTTTTGGCACTAACTCAAAAGGAAGCAAGCACAGTTTTGCCAACGCCCTGCATCAGTTGTGGCCGTTGTGTTGATGCTTGCCCCATGAAACTTATGCCACTCTATATCGATTTCTACGCCACGGCGGGTGGCGTGGAAAACGCCGTAAAATACGGTGCGCTAAATTGCTACGAATGTGGCACCTGCGCCTACGTCTGTCCAGCAAAGCGTCCGCTTGTTCAAAGCGTCCGCCTAACAAAACTAAGAGTCAAGGAGAAATAGCATGTCAAACTACGTTTATTCAAGTTCTCCGCAAATTCGAAGCAGCGTCACAACAAAACGGATAATGATTGACGTTTGCATTGCATTATTGCCTGCTTGCATAGCCGGTTGCATATTGCTCGGATGGATGTCTCTTTTGATTTTGGCCATTGCGGCACTTTCGGCTGTTGCGGCGGAGTTTGTTTTTCTGCTTTGTTGCAAAAAAACTTTCCAACAAATTTTGGATCAATTCGATTTTTCTTCACTGGTAACAGGCTTGCTAGTTGGCATGAATATGTATGCCAATTCAAAGTGGTATGCGCCGCTTTTAGCAAGCGTATTTGCAGTTGTTGTTGTAAAAATGCTGTTTGGCGGCACGGGCAAAAACGTTGTTAATCCGGCCATTGCCGGCAGAATTTTCGCATTCATTTCCTTTGGAGCGGCTTTCGGCGGCACAATGCACTTCGTCCGCCCAGATGGAACGGCTGCAAAAGTGCTTTCTTCCGTCACCGGCGGTTATATTCAGGGTGCAACCCCATTGCAAGCCATTTTTGGTGCGGAAATCACCAATAACGCTCTCACCAATTTGGATTTGTTCCTTGGCACCGGCGTTCCCGGTTGTATAGGTGAAACTTGCAAACTTGCGCTTATTATTGGCGGATTGTATTTGGTGGTGCGTGGTGTTCTAAACTTCCGTTGGCCGCTAGTATACGTGTTTGTGGCAGGAGTAACGGCAGTTGTGCTAAATTGGGCAGACGGCCTAACGTTTAGTCAAGCCATTGCAACTTTCCTTCCCAACGTGCTTTCCGGCGGTTTGATTTTGGGCGCCATTTTCATGGCAACCGACTACGTGACAACACCCACAACAAAATTGGGCAACTACGTGTACTTTGCAATTTTGGGCGTGCTTACGGCCGTGCTACGCAAGGCTGTCAAAGGTGAAGCCGTTTCCTTTGCAATTTTGCTAATGAATTTGATCGTTCCCATTTTCGACAGGTTGTTCGTGCGTCGCCCGTTCGGCTACGTAAAGCCTCAAAAAACGCAAAAGGAGGCTAAGTAGTATGAGCAAAAACACTCTCACTGCCGAACAAAAAGCGGCAAAAAAAGCAACTACAATTCAATCGGTAAAAACCGTTGCCGTGTTGGTTGTTATTTGTTTGGTGTGTTGCTTGTTGTTGTCCGTTTGCAACGACTTGTTCTACATTTCCGATGAAGATCGCTTCCAGCGTTCCATGGCAAAAATCTATCCCAACTTCGTCAACGACGATTCCTTCGATACAACACTCGACGATCAATATAAGGTCGCTGCCGAATATGGCGAAATAAAAAGTGTTGCTCGTTCCACCGACGGCGCGTATATAGTGGAAGCGCTGGGCAACGGCGGATACGGCGGTGGCACCGTTACGTTGTACGTTATTGTTGGCGGCGATGCTAAAATAATTGGCTGGGCCGTTAAGGAAAACGTTTCTCAAAGCTATATCAATCGCATTCCGTCCGATGCTGGCAGCACTTGGTACGTGGGTAAAGACGTTTCGTCTTCGTTGCAACTGGATATGACCGGCGCAACGGTGGTGCTAACTTCAACGGCAATAAACCACGCCGTAAACATGGCGGCATACTACTGCCGCAACGCTCTAAATTTGGGACAAAATCCCGAAGCGGATGCGCTTGCCGCAGTGCAACAACTGCTAGGTGAGGAATATTCTTCGCAAGTTTGGCAAGGCAAGGCGCAGGTGCTGAACGCAGCTGTGGGCACTCAAACAGTGGCGCAGTTGCTTTCCACAAGCGATAGCGAGGCAACCTATTTGTTTGTTTCGGAAGAAGGATTGCAAGCGTTTGTTTATGGCACGCAAAACCTCAAAATTGTGGTGCTAAACGATGGTGAAGTTGTTGCCACCAACTTGCAACAAGAGGACGAAATTTTGTCAAAACTATCTCAAACAAGATTGTTGTCTTTCCAATTTGGTTCCTACACGGCTTTTGCGGTAGCAACAGAAGAGCAGCGGACGGACAAATGCATATACACCGTTGCGGGACTTAACGTCGACACCGTTCCCGGCAGCTACGTGTTGGAAGTCACCATCGAAAACGTTTCCGGCGCAGGCAAGGTTACAAGCATTGTTGCAAAAACCAGCGGTTACGTAAGCGGTTCTCCGTCGCAAACAGATGCAGACGTGCTTATAACCTCTTTGGTGGGCGCAACAAGTGAAACGGTGGATAGTATTTATTCTAGCAACAAGGTTGCCGGTGCAACACAATCGGCAAACCTAATAACTGCGGCAGTAAAAGCAGCGTTGCAACTTTTCGACGCTACGTTGGTCTAGAAGGAGGAGCAAAATGAAATTAAACAGATTCAAAGAAATTGCTCTTGACGGAACGATTCGTCAAAACCCCACCTTCAAATTGGTTTTGGGCACTTGCCCAACGCTTGCGCTAACAAGTGCGGCATTGGATTGCATGGGCATGGGTGCCGCGGTAACGTTTGTTTTGGTGTTTTCCAACATGATAATTTCCCTGTTGCGCAACATCATTCCGGATAAAGTTCGCATCCCGTGTTTCATCGTTATCATTGCAACTTTCGTCACCATCGTGCGTATGTTCATCGAAGCCTACGTCCCCAGTTTGTATGATAGTTTGGGCGTATATCTGCCGCTAATCGTCGTCAACTGCATCATTTTGGGCCGTGCGGAAAGTTTTGCCTCCCACAACCCCGTGGGCGAAAGCGCATTGGACGGCCTGTTTATGGGCATTGGCTTCACGTTGGCGCTAACGGCAATGGGCATCGTGCGTGAATTTTTGGGCAAAGCTAGCATATTCGGTGTGCAATTGTGGAATCCCAACGATTTTTCCATTGGCTTTTTTGCAAATCCTGCTGGTGCGTTTATGACGTTTGGATTGTTTATTGCAATTTTCACCGCTTGCTACAACGCAGTGGAACGCAAACAAAAGCGCAAATCGGCTCGTGCAACTGCGGCTGTAAATGCGGCAAAGGAGGCAGAGTAGTATGGATATTCTCGGTATCATCGTAGCGGCGCTGTTCTCGCAAAACTTCATTTTAGTAAAATTCTTGGGAATTTGCCCCTTCTTGGGCGTTTCAAAAAAGGTTAATTCGGCATTGGGTATGGGCTTGGCCGTAACTGCCGTTATGGTTATCACGTGTGCGGTAACGTACCCCATCTACACTTTCCTTTTGATACCTTTGGGCATCGAATATCTAGAAATTTTGGTGTTCATTTTGGTTATTGCGGCGCTGGTGCAAATGTTGGAAATGATCCTAAAAAAGTTCACGCCGTCGCTCTATTCCGCATTGGGTATCTACCTTCCGTTGGTAACCACCAACTGCGCCATTTTGGGCATTGCGGAAATTGTCATTGCACAAGTTCAAACGGAAAGTGCCGCACACTTCGTGCTTAAAGACGTGTTGTTTGGCAAATGGACGGAAGTCTACATGGCCTATTCCTATGCAGAGGCCGTTTTGTCTGGTTTGTTCTATGGTTTGGGCTTCACTTTGGCCATTGTTATCATGGCCGGTTTGCGTCAAAAGGTAGATAACTTGCAAGTTGCAAAACCTTTGCGTGGATTTCCCATGTCCATGCTAACGGCTTGCTTCATGGCAATGGCTTTCTACGTTTTCACACTTATGGTGTAAGGGAGGGGGCTATCAAATGCAATTGTTATCTTTTGTTGGACAATCCATTCAATGGGCATCTTTGGGAATAGCCGTCGCCATTGCTTTTGTAGTATCGTTGGTGTTGGGTGTTCTTATCATCGTCATTTCCCGTTTTTGTGAAGTTAAGGAAGATCCTCGCATAGCGGAAGTGGAAAAACTTTTGGCCGGCACTAATTGTGGCGCTTGCGGATATGCAGGTTGTTCTGGCTTCGCAAAAGCGTTGGTGGAAGGCACGGCCAAATCGGATGCGTGCGGACAGACCAAAATAGAAAATCAAATAGAAATATCAAACGTTTTGGGCATCTCCTATAATGGTGCAACGGAACCAACCATTGCCGTTGTTGCATGTTGCGGTGGCAACAAGTGTCAAGACAAGTATTCCTATCAGGGCTACGGCACTTGCACAAGTCAAAATATGTTGGCGGGCGGCCGCAAAGCGTGCGAAGCAGGCTGCATGGGTAGTGGAACTTGCGTGGATGCTTGTCCCTACGTGTGCATCGAATGTTACGACGGCTATGCGCATATCGCACCCGATTTGTGTCGTTCCTGCGGGTTGTGCATAAACGCATGCCCCAAGAACCTTATCAAACGTATTCCCGCATCGGCAAAAGTGTTTGTCGCGTGTTCTACGGAGTGTCGCGGCAAGGACGTTATGACCAAATGCCAGGCCGGTTGCATTGCGTGCGGAAAGTGCGAACGCAACTGTCCCACCGGTGCCATTCATTTGGTGAACAACGTTCCTATCATCGACTATGCAAAATGTTCTTCCTGCGGCAAATGTTTGGAAGATTGCCCTCGTCACTGCATCAAGTACGTGCACCCAACCGATTCCCCTGCCGAATAGCATCGTTTGGCAAAAACTTGCCAAAAGTCACTAAAAAACATAAACGTACCGATTTTTTCGGTACGTTTTTTTGCGACCCAAAAGCGAGGCGCCGAATGGCTAGGGTAGCAGGATTCGTCGCGAACGAAGAGAGCGTAAGCGAAGCAATAGTAGAAAAAAGAATGGGATAAAAAGAAAAAGGCGGAGCGCTACGTTATTTCGAACGCCCTGCATACAAGTACAACAAGGCGGCGAAGCCAAAGGAAGCAAAAAAAAGGGAACGGTGTTTTTCCGTTCCTGTTTTTTTGCGACCCAAAAGCGAGGCGCCGAATGGCTAGGGTAGCAGGATTCGTCGCGAACGAAGAGAGCGTAAGCGAAGCAATAGTAGAAAAAAGAATGGGATAAAAAGAAAAAGGCGGAGCGCTACGTTATTTCGAACGCCCTGCATACAAGTACAACAAGGCGGCGAAGCCAAAGGAAGCAAAAAAAAGGGAACGGTGTTTTTCCGTTCCTGTTTTTTTGCGACCCAAAAGCGAGGCGCCGAATGGCTAGGGTAGCAGGATTCGAACCTGCGAAATGACGGAGTCAGAATCCGTTGCCTTACCGCTTGGCGATACCCCAATATTTTCAACGCCAACAGTATATAACTTTTAACAAAACTTGTCAAACGGTATTTTTGCAATATCAAAAGATTGTTTACTGTCTCCCAAACCCTTGAACATAGGGTGCAAATGTGCTACAATGCTACCATAAAAGTGGCAGTGCAATGGCTTACGGCCAACTGCTGCATGGCACAAAGGAGTTTTTATGAAGCGTCTATTTTTGATAGCAACGTTGTTTGCACTATTGTGCGCAAGTTTGGTCGTTGCTCCGGCATTTGCCGAAGAGCCAGTGCTAACAACAAACAAAACAACCTATAACATCGGCGAGCCCATCACCGTCACAGCATCCAGCGCAAACACAAGCGGCAAGGATTGGGTCGGCTTGGTTGTTGGGGACAACTCCGATTGGGGATCCCTGCGTTGGGCTTACCTAAGTGAATTTTCCGGTTCATTTGATATTCGTCTTGCCCCGCATGCTGCAACCACCGGATATTTTGCCCCATATAAAGATATTCCCGCCGGCGAATACACAATCTATCTTATGCCTGACGATTTGTCTCTGGGCGGCGACAAGGCCAACGCTGCCAAGGCGCTTGCATCGGTTAAAATAACCGTTGTTGGCGAAACAACGGCCCCGGTTTCGGCAAAACTCACTTTGGATAACCCCCAAAGCGGCATGGCGGATGGCACACTCACCATCAATTTGCCCGCTGGGCACAATGCCGACGACATTTACGTTTGGTGGGCAAACGAACAGGGCAAGTTGCCTGGCTACACAAGGCTTGCTCGTTTCAAAGTTCCCTATTCGTACACAACCTGTTTTTCACAGGCAATGACGCCGCATACGCTTATTCCGCAAGGTGCAACAAAACTTTTGGTATATACGTTTAGTGATGCCTATGGCCTTAGCAAAAGTTGTGTGGAAGTGCCCATTGGCACGGTTGGCAGCGTGCTTGGCGAAGAAACTCCCATTGCCGAATTTCAAGTTGTCAGCGACATACACATTTCCAGCGCCGAATACATAAGCCATTTCCAAAGCATGTTGGACGATATTGCTCAAAACAGCCCCAACTCTTGCGGCATATTTGCCGTTGGTGACGTTGTGGATCTAGGCGGAATTCCTGCCTATTGGCAAAGTTTGTGGTCCACCTACGATGCGGCCGAAAACGTCCCGTTTTTGTATATCGGCATGGGCAACCACGAAAGTTTTGGTTTTGCCAACCCCACCTACGAACAGCGTTTGCAAACCTTTTTGCAAAACTTGCGTTTGCCTAGCGGAATGGAAAAACCCCAAACTGCCTACTACGACGTTTGGGTAAACGGATTCCATTTTGTATTTTTGTCCTCCACGCAAAACAGCACCTATGCGATTATTGGTGATGAACAGTACGATTGGCTAGAACAAGTGCTTTCCAACTCGCCGGACGATCGTCCAGTGTTCCTTTTCATGCACGAATCCATGATAAACACCATTGCCGGCAGCACGGCCGAAGAAGGGTGGTGGGGCTTGCAAGACGATATGCGCCTGCGCCAAATTTTGCAACAATATCCCAACGCTTTTCTTTTCAACGGACACTCCCACTGGATTTTAGATTCGGAAAACTGCATGTACGGCGGTGGCAGTGATGCGGCCATTTTCAACACTTCGTCTGTTGCCTACCTGTGGCACTCCTACGACATTGTCGGCGGCGAATATATGGCCGGAAGCGAAGGCTACTACGTGCAAGTTTTCAAAGATAAGGTGCTTGTTCGTGGCAGAAATTTCCTCACCGGCGAATGGGTTTCCTCTGCGCAATTTGTGGTGGATAATCGCTACACTTTTGTTGACGGCGTGGATTTTGTCGACTTGCAACGTCAAACGCAACAAGCGCAAACGCTGGTGGAGGACGACTATCTTCCAGAAAGTTGGCAACAGTTCGCCACTGCGCTAGAACAAGCGCAATCGGCACTTAATTCGGGCAACCAACAAACTGTCGACAATGCTTTGCAAAAGCTAATAACTGCGCAAAACGCCTTGCAAAAAAAGCCGCAACGCAACCAACTTATGCAACAGGTGCAACAGCTCAACGAGCAAGTTCAACAACTAACAAACAGTTTGCAAACGGCCACTGCCGATAACAATTCGCTAACGGCGCAAATAAGTTCTCTAAATGCGCAGGTTGCACAGCTAACACAACAGCTAAAAACGGCCGACGACGCCAACGCTTCCTTGTCGGATCAAATAAAAACGCTGCAACAAAACGTTAGTCAGCTTACGCAATCTCTTTCCCAAAAGCAACAACAAAACGACCGGCTTTCGCAAGAAATTTCCTACTTGCAAACGGCCGTTAACAACATGTCACAACAGCAACAACTTTCGCAGGATAAAACGCACAAATTGCTGGTTGCAACGGTTGCAGTAAGTTGCGTTGCTGGTTGCCTGTTGGTGGCAGTGGGGCTGGCAATTTTGCTAAGTCGTCGCAAAAGATAGTATAAAAAACAAATTCATTTACTGTTTTTGGTTTGCATTTTTCAAAACGGTTTGTCGTTTTTTTAACGAACTGGCAGCCGCGGACATTTTGTCTGCGGCTGTTTTCTTTGCTATTTGTTTGTTTTGTCGAACAACACCGGGGGGGGGTGTTACGGAAAAATTAAAACGGAAACACTGTGTCGCAAAATTTCAACGACGTGTTGCAAAAAACATAAAAATGCGGTTTTTTTTGACGACAAAATTGCAAACTCGGTGTCAATTTTTATATAAAAATGTTGCAAACCCCACTCATAAATATGGCATAATTTACCCAAACAGTTCATTTTTGTTAAGGTTTTGCGCCAAAACGGCACCCTGCCACCGAATTATCCATATGTGTCGCTGTTTTGTGCATTTTGTCCCCAAAAACCCTTGTTTTCACCGCTTTTTTAGGACTTTTTTCGTTTTTTTTGTCCAAAAACCATTGACTTATGATTATTGGGGCGGTATTATATATAACACACGGGGGGGGAGTGCCTTTTTTTGCCTTCTTTTTTCGTTTCAAACGTAGGCAAAGTTTTTTGCTTTGCGTGCAGTTTGCAAAGGATATTCCGTGGCCTGTTTGTCTTGTCAATTTTGTTGCAAGTCGGCAGCCAAACGTTCCCGATCGCCAATGTCCGTCTAGCGCGTCCCGAGCGAATAATTTTTTTGTCCGCCGAGGCGCGTTAAATTTATTCAGGTATTAAATGATTGCCCAATCAATCAAAGAATAATTTGCCACAATCCGTCGCACTTTCAAAAAGGCCTTGCTAAAAAGTGCCGTGCAAGTTGTTGCAAAAGCGCAAAGCCTTGTCGCTGTTTTTGGCTTTTTCGAATTTGGCTGTGCAGCAATGCAAAAGGGCAACGCAAAAGAATATTCAAAAGCCGTTCGTCAATATATTTGAAGGACATTCCTAAAAAATTTAGTCATCGTCTTGTTCAAGCAACAATAGTGCGCTTCAAACAAAATTTGTGCTTGAAGGAGCAAGACGAAAAACCCGTTGCAATTTGTCGGCAACAGTTGGCGGTTGCACGTGGATATATTATGTACGCACGCGTGCACGCGTGTATGCGCATTGGGCACTGCACTTGGTGCGCAAACAATCAAAGGCTTTACCGATGCCGCATTGTGGCATCGAAACTAAAAAAATCAAAAGCAAAGGAGGACTATTGGAATGGATGAATTACTCAAAGTAGTAGTTGTTGTGTTCATGTTTTTCATGTGCATCATTTGTCTGTTCGCAGTGGTTGTTATCGTGCGAGATATCGTTCACGAAAGCGCCAAAAGTCGTCGTGGTCGCAAGGACGAAGAAGATTCGCCTGCAGCACCCGCACCTCATGTGGCTGCGCCCGTAGTTTTGCCGGCGGAAGCTCCGCAACCGGTTGTTGTTCAGCCTGCGGTTATCGAACCGCTCCCCGTTGAAGAACCCGTGATTGCGCCTGTTCCTGCTGTAGAGGTGGAAATTGCCGCCGCCGTTGCCGAAGAAGATCCCGATGCCGTTTCGTTCAGCCGTGGCTCGCTTACCATGGAAGAAAAGTATGGCACGCTGTCTACGGAATTCAAACGCTATTTCGACGACATTGTGAGGCATGCAACTTCCAAGTCGGGCGTGAAAGAACTTAAACGTGGCACTTCCTACGACTACAAAATTGGTGCATATCGTGTTGTTCGTCTTATGATCAAACGTAGCGAAATCGTTTGCGAATTCACCTTTATCGATCGTGAATTCAACAGCTATGCAAACGAATCCAACGTTCGCATCAAGCAAGCTGCAACAACTGTTCGTGTTAGCGAAGCATCTGCCGTTGGCGTTGTCAAAGACGGTATCGACCTTGTTTGTCAGCAAATTGCCGAAGATAAGGAACGCAAGGAACAAATTGCTCGCGAAAAACGCAAAGAACGCCGCAGACTTGCCAAAGAACAAGAACAAAAGTAACGCAAAAACTAAATTTGCAAAAGGTGCAAAATGACAAAACAACCCAACGTCGGCTCGGCCGCAAACGGCAAACAAGCAGTCAGCAAAATTTTGCACGTGCTGGGCATTGTGCTGTGCGTGTTGTTGTTGGCAGTGTTGCTGTTCAACTGCATTCTTATCGTCGACGGAATGATTCACCCAAATCAAGTGCCGTCCATTGGCAACTATTCCCCGCTAATCGTGCTCACAAAATCCATGCATCCGCAAATCAAAGCCGGCGACCTTATCGTTTGTCGCCACGTAAGCAGTGAGGATGCAAAAAACCTTGCGGTTGGCACGGTAATTTCCTTCTACGACCCCGACGAAAGCAGTTCCGAAGTTGTTACGCACCAAATAATAAAAGTGCTAACGGACGAGCAAGGCAACGTATTCTATGTAACAAAGGGCATCAACAACAACATTCAAGATATGTTGCCAGTTCCCTCCCAAAACGTCATCGGTGTCTATTCCGGTGTTCGCTTTGCGTTTGTGGGCAGTGTGGTTATGTTTGCTCAATCACCCGTTGGCTTGGCGTTGTTCATTGCTGTTCCCGTGCTTATTTTCGTTGCGTTTGTCGTGTTCGACCGCAAAAAGGCGGCGAAAGTTCAAAACAATCAGGAACTCACGCAAAGTTTGCAAGAAGTCGAACGCCTTCGCGCCGAAGTGGAATCGTTGCGTTCACAGCAAACTTCCGCTACCGATGTCGAAACTGTTCAAAACGAAAAGGATGCACAACCAGCCGAACAATCTCAAACGTCCTTTGGCGACAAGCAAAACTAGTTTTTGCAACTAGCAAAGCATATCCATCCGAATTTGTTCGAGGTATGAAATACAATTTGCGCCCCTTGGGGCGTTGGCGAAGGCCCTTCGCCTGCAAAAGGGGCAAATTATTTATAAGGAGAAAAAACAATGAAAGAAAACAACAAGAGAGTTTATAAGCTCTCCGCAATTTTGTTGGTTCTTTGCCTTATCACCGCGTGCGTAATCGGCACCACCTTGGCAAAGTATACAACAGGCGGCAACGGCACAGACAGTGCACAAGTTGCTAAGTGGGGCGTAAAAGTGGAAATCCAAGGCGATGACACTTTGTTCTCCAACGAATACGAAAACGATGCTGATCCCGCTGTGAAAACAGTTATTTCTTCCAATACAAACATCGACGTTGTCGCTCCCGGAGCAGCTAGCACAAGCGCATTGAAGTTCGCTATCAGCGGCACCCCCGAAGTTTCCGCCAGAATCGAGTTCAACTTTACTGCAACTAAAGACGTGTTCCTTAAAGCAGCAACACACACCGATCCTATCGAAGGAAAAACTGTAACAGTTGCAGCTGATTATCACCCCATTGTGTTCACGCTCAAACAAACCAAGAATGCAACCGGCGCAATCGATACCACACTTGCAACCGGCACTTTGGAAGAAATCAAAACTGCAATCAACGCATTGAACACAAATTGCAATCCTAACACCAACCTTCAAGCAGAATACGAACTTACTTGGGCTTGGGCGTTCGATGGAAACGACTCCTACGACACGTTGCTTGGTAACTTCATTGCCGATCCCGCTGCTGATGGTGACAACGTTAGCACGGCTTTGGAATATTCTCTTTCCATCACCGTAACGCAAATCGACTAATTTCAGTCTTCGCTTAACTTGGTCAAGCAAAAAAAATCACAAAGGAGGTAGAGCAAGATGTCAAACGACCGCAAAAAGTCCGAACGCCGTCAGTGGGTTTGGATAATGCTCATGGTAGATATCGTGTTCGTTTTGTTGCTTATGACGCTGGGCATCATTGCTCTGCAAGTAGGCAACGGTTTGCCGGATAACACCGACGTGCTGTTTATTGTTGGCAAAAACTATTCCGTCGACGTCGACGACGAAAGCGGAAAAACGTGGAGTTCCAACAACAACATTCAAATTTTCCAAGCAAGCTACGTCAACGATCAAGGCGTTGCAACGGTAAAATCCAGCAACGGACAATCGGTGTTTGCGCCCGGCACAACCACAACCTATTCTTTTGCAATGCATAACAATGGCAACGCGGCAGTTATCTACCAAACAAACGTAAGTTTTGTTCTTTCGATAAACAACTCCGTTGCCACAAGCGAAAGTTTTCAATCGTTACCAATACTAGCGCGTTTGTACTATTCCAACGCTAACGGAGAAACAATCTATCTCATCGGCGACGAAGCCGTCGGTGTTCCTCTTAGCCAAGCGCTTGCAAGCAACGTGCAACTGGGCACGTTGGGCGCCAGTTCCTACCAAAAATTCAATTTGGAACTAACTTGGCCCTTCGAAGGGAACGACGACGTCGACACGTTGCTGGGCGACCTTGCTGCCAACAGGGATAACGGCGGTGTGGCCATCACAATGAAAGTCAGCACCTATGCCGAAGCACATCCCAACACAACCGCAGAAGGCGGCATAAAAGTAGATCTCGATAGCACCGGTGGCACCGTCGAGCAAGGCGGCACAATACGTTGGTTGTGGCTGGTTTTGCTTATGCTAAACGCCGCAGTTATCATCTTCTACGTGGCATGGCTTCTCAACAAGCGTGCAAACAAATTTTAACGTTTGCGTACAAGCGCAAAACTATCAAGGAGAAATATTATGGAGAAATCTCGTAAAAACAGAAAAGTTATGGCTATTGTAGCCATGGTGCTTATGGTTTGTCTAATTTTGGCAATGGGCGCCGTAACCTTTGCAAAATATATCACCAGCGGAACAACCGATAACCAAACGGCAACCGCCGCAAAATGGGGCTACGTTGTCACTGTGGATGCAAGCAATTTGTTCGCAAGCGACTACAGTGTTGAAGCTGGCGGAGCACTTGCCACCAAAGCCACCGGTGACGGCGTTGCAATCAATGCTGCAAATATGGTTGTTGCTCCCGGCTCTACCGGTTCTATGACAATCACCATTTCCGGCTCTGCCGAAACACTTGCCAAATTGACTATTTCAAATGAGGGAGAAATTAACGAAATTCACTATGGCGACTACTACCCCGTTAAGTGGACTTTGAAGAAAGGCACGGCCACCCTTGGTGTGCCAAATGCTAAACTTGAAGATATCATAACATCGTTAGCAAGCGAAAACACCAGTTTCGATGCAGGCAGCGCGGATCAAACAATAACCTACACTCTCACTTGGGAATGGGCTTTGGATGGTACGGAAGCGTACGCCAACGTGCGCGATACCATCATTGGCTATAAAGCAAGTGGCAAAAACTTCAGCGACATCGAAGACGTCTTCGTTGCTGGCACAAAAATCGGCGATTTTAGTAACGTGACGGCCTTTGACGAAATCATTTATTCGCTAAGCTTCGAACTTAACGTTTCCGTTGAACAAGCTCAAACAAAATAATTTTTCAAAAAAACTTGTTCAAAACAAGCGGCGCAAGTCGCAAATCAACAAAAATTGGTCACATTCCCACAACTAAGTGGGAATGTGCCTTGTTGGTTAAAGAGACAAACAGCAAATCGTTGCCCAAAAGTTTGCAAGCTACGTGGGCAAAATTGAAAAAATCGGTTGCTAGTTTTTCGCTAAGAACAAAATTGTCGCGAATAGTTTCTACAACAAAATTTTGTTTTTATCCAAAGACTATCACAAGTGGCAACGGTGGTTGCCAAAGGGGAAAACATGTCCGAAAAGGCAAAAAAAGTTGGCAATATCATTGTCAAAATATTTTGGGGTGCGGTGTGGACGCTGTTGGGCTTGCTTGCACTGTTGGTGCTGTGGCTGGCATTTGATAAGTTCATCCTTAAAAATCCCGTTCCGTCCGTTTTTGGATATTCTTCACTTAACATTGCCACCGGCAGCATGAATGGCAACAGCGCACTTGTTGCAAACGGCAAGCCCAAGCAGGTTGGCGAAGGCGATCTTATTGTCATCAAAAACACCGGCGACTACGAAATAGGCGACGTTGTAACCTTTTTGCTAGACGGTGACAGAATCCCTACAACCCATCGCATTGTTAGCAAAACGGAAGAAGGGTTCATCACCAAGGGCGATGCCAACAACTCCGCGGATTTGCGCCCCGTGCCGCAAGATAAAATTCTTGGCGAAGTTGTGGGGCACTATCCCACGCTTGGCGCATTTTCCATGTGGCTAAAGGCCGAAGGCGGCTGGATCTACATTGTGGCGGCATTGGCCGTTTTGGCATTGGGCGGTTTTTTGATTAAGGAAGCCGGCGCAAGCCCGGAAACTGCGCAAGAATCCACCGAACAGGCCGAATCCACCGATCAATCGGCAACAGAATCGGCCACCGAACAACCCCAAACCGAGCAACCGGTCGGCGAGCAAGAGGCAACTTCCCTTGTCAGGCAAAACGCCGAGGCGGAAGATTCCTTGCAAAACAAATAGTTTCTCAAAACAAGCGGCATAAGCCTGTTTGTCACAAACGCAAGGCAAGCGGCCTTGTTGCAAACTTTCAACAAAACCAACGGAGAACACACATGAAAGCAAAATTCATTTTGGCGTGCAAAAAGGTTAAAGCGTTCGCAAAGCGAAACGCCTTTTCGTGCGCTTGTTTTTTGCTTGCGGCGCTTGTGTTTGTAACGGGGTCCATTTCCTACGCCAAGTATACAACAGGCATGTCCTCCGGCAACAATTCGGCAACAGCTGCCAGTTTTTCGGCATCGGCCACAATCGACGGCGTAAGCGCGCTTTCATTTACCAACACTGCCTTTTGGGGTAACAGTTCCGGTGGCGATCGCGTCCCCATGAACCCGCTTCGTTCCGTAAACTTTTCCGTTAACAACTTCGAGCAACAGGGCGAACAAACAATTGTTGCATCCGTCCGCATGAAGTACGTTTTGTCTTTTTCTGCACCGGCAAACTTTGCGCAAAAGTTGGCATTGCAAGTGTTTGACGAAAGCAATGTGGCAATGACGCCGCAAATAGTTGTTGGCGACCTAATTTCTGCCGCCGATGCAGGCAAAAGCTTCGATACGTCCGAAAGCGAAGACTACAGTTCGTCCTACTACCAAGACGTGGTGTTTTCTACTTCCAAAACGACAACTTCCTATCAGGCATCCACAACGGATGGATCAATGGTGGTGCGTTTGGAAAAATTTCAAAAGCAAACGGAACAATCGCTTATGTTCCGCTTGTGGGATACTTCTTCCCTAACCAGCCCGTCCATGCCCACTATCCCGTCGGAAGGCGGCCAACTGCAAACACCGCTATCCGTAACCTATGCACAAGAGGTGGAATACTATCGCATAACATTTTCTCTTGCACAATTTGTTTTGCCGGCAGGCGTGCAAACAACGGTGAAACACTCGGTGCAACTTGCCCCTGTCGATTCGCTAGAGGATCCGCACGTTGGCGGCACCTTCGTTGACGTAACGACCGAAGAAAGCGGCAATGTCACAGGTTTTACTCCCATCAAAGCTATCTATGGCGGCACCGACGATATTTTCACCCTTATGCGCGTAAACGAAGCGGTGACGGACGTCTACTACGCTTCGGAAGATCATTCCGGCACGCCCATCAAAACGGAAACTTCTTCAAATGTTCTTTCCGGCACACCGGGGCAATACTACGAAGGGCAAGGACTAACTTCTTCTAGCAACACCACAAGGGAAAACAACGTCACCGCTGGCGAACAACCTGCCCAAACAACCACAACAATAACGGTTGGTGACATAAAATGGACGGCCACGCCAACGGTTACCCAGCCCACCACACCAAGTTCTAGCTCTAGCAACTACACCTTCAAGGGAATCTATGTTAGAACGAGCAATAACTTTGGCACGCCATTCTATTTGTACGAACTGCCTGCAACGGCCACAGGAGAGGCCACCATCACGGAAACACGAGTAACAACGCAGGTGCTTTCGCAATCGATTACCGATACCAACACCGAAATCACCGAACACTCCACCGTGCAAAAGGTAACAGGCGCGCAAGAAAACATCACCTTGAACGTTACCAAAACAACAAGCATAACGAACATTGGTTCGCAAACAGTAAAAACAATAACCGAAGAAAGAACGTACACTCGCACTTACGCAGCAACGGCAGGAACAGTAACTCTAGCTTACTATGTGCCATCGGGCAAGACGGAATTCGAATCTTTTGGCGACGAATTTGTGCCCGCTGTTTACGATTCTGCCACGGGAAAATACGTGGCATCTACTACCGACACAACGGTTGTTGACCTTACTAGCACCCAATTCGTGCCCACAACTTCCGGCTACACCGATCCGGAAGAGGAAGATAAAGGCACGTTCACCGAAAAAAGCAACGAAACCCAAACCGGTCAATCGTTTGCACAAACCACAACCACAACGGAATATATCGTGCGCACGCTGAAACGCGACTACGAATTCACCGAAGTGGTGCTAATCGACGTTGTTTGGTGCCAACATGATGCAAGTGGCAACCCCGTCTACGACGAGGAAGGCAATTTGGTTACTCAATCTTTCAACAAAAGCGACACGGCGGATAACACGTTGCATTTCTATGCCGAAGAAGAAGGCACACTCGTTCAGCAACTGTATTTGGCGCAGTGCTATTCCAAGGAATATCCCTTCTTCGTCAACGTGGTGTTCGAACAAATTTTGTAACAAAACTGCTTGTCGCTGAAAAACCTTGCAGCTATTGACATTTTCAACGGAATGCGCGTTTTACAAAAGCGCACCGTCAAACTTAGCAAAAACAAAATCACACCGCAAAAAAGTTTTGCGTTGTAATAAATCTACAAATCTAACAAAGGAGGTATCTGCAATGAAAAATTCAACTAGCAAAAAAAGATTGTTTGCCCTGTCTTTTGCGTTGCTAATTTTGGCCTCCTGTTTTGTTGGAGTGACTTTTTCTAAGTACGTAACCGAAGAAGAGGCGCCGTGGGATGGCGACATTGGTTTGGATTTCACCGTCAACTCCGTTTTCGTTGTCACCAGCCAAGACGAATTGTTCGAGGCCATCAACCAAGGCTACACATTCATTCAGCTAGACAAGGAAATAGATAACCCGCTTATCGTCACCCAAAAGGCCGAAACGCTAAACCGCGACCTAATTTTGGATTTGAACGGCATTGAAATTCAGCGTAACGGCCAAGAACCCATTTTGAACATCAAGCCCGGCGTTCGTTTGACCGTTGTTGATACTTCCGCCGAACAAACAGGCGGTTTGTATAACCCGGTCGGCTCCGTTTTTAACATAAACGGCGGCACATTGACGGTTGTAACAGGCTCCTTCGAAAGTGGTCCAAGATATTCCGAGTACTATTCCTACAACACCAACGTGCTAAAAAACGATGGCTACACTCGCCGCACGTTGGTAGAAAACGATGCACAACAAGTTAAATTAAGAAAAAGAGCGGGCGAAAACGTTTTCGGTTCGCCAACGATTGTGGATGGCCCCATCATTAAATCCTATCCACAAAGAACCGGCGAAATAACCTATAACTACGGCAATTTGTATTTTGACGAACAAGTGACGAGGGGCGACGTAACCTTACAACCGGATACCTACTGCTACTATCGCACAAGCGAAAGCATCGTTTCCGGATCTACCGACCTTTCCATGGCCGATTGGTACTATACCTACTTCGTTAACAAAAGCGACTATTCCTATGCCTTTGCCGGCATTGAAAACATGCCCGCAGGCGAAAGTGCCAGCAACTATGTGGAAGTCACCATCTATGGCTACGAAGACGTTATCCAGCGTGCTTCCCAAAAGGACGTGCAAGCAAGTTATTATGCGGCCATTCAAATGACTGGCGGCATCTTGGATATTCAAGACGGCGATTTCTTCCAATATTTTGGACTTACCAACACGGCTTGCGTAAATTGCAGTGGTGGCGAAATTTCCGTAAAACAAGGTTCCTTCTCTTCTCGTGTGCCCGATGCAACAAGCTTCAGCGCCAACATCGTTGTGGAAAAGGAATCCCCCAAAAACGCATTTGTGGAAGGGGAAAACTACTTTGCAAATTTCAGTTGGTTCACCAGCAGCGGCGACTATGCCGTAACCGATGCCGCAGGCAATGCACACAATGGCCGTTTGGCCAAAAACGGCGAAAGCTATTGCATTTTGAACTCTGGCAACGCGCAAGTTAACGTTGAGACAGGCAATTTGTATAGCAGCAACAACAATATAATCAGCATGGAAGGCGGTCAGCTTGCCGTAACCGGCGGCTCCTTCACCAAGCGGCTTACTAACGGCCTCGATGCCGATGCAACTCGCCGTCAACTTTCGGCAATAAGTGTTGCCGCAGGTTCCTTGCAAATTGCCAACGCTGCGTGCAACGTCATTGGCAACGACTCTTGTGGCATACTTATGGCAAAAGGCTTGCTCGACGTTGACACAACCGAATTCACCGTCAACGGCAACAATGCGCTAGGCATACACTCTTTGATAAAAGATACCGAAGGCACCTTCACCGTTACGGATAGTTCGTTCACAGTTAAGGGTGCCAACGCAAAAGGCATCACGGCCGAAAACGGCAGCGTAACGGTAACTTCCACCGTCAAAAACTCTTCCACAATTTCCGTAGAAGGCGCAAACTCTGTGGGCATTCAAGTAACGTCCGCAGGTGCAGTAACTTCCAACGGCTACAAATACGTTATCAACGGCCAAAACTCAATTGGCATTGACGGAACAAACACAGCATCCGGCATCGACGTTGATGGCGGCAGTTTCACCGTTCACGGTGACAGTGCATTTGGCATTCGTTCTAAAGTTTCCAGCGACAACTTCCACGTTAAGGATCTTAACGTAACCATGGCCAGCGGCAACTATCAAACGGGTATCTATGCCGAAAACGGCAGCGTGAACGTAACTTCCACAGTTGCAAACTGTTCCACAATTTCCGTTGAAGGCTCCAATTCCATTGGCATTCACGTAAATGGCAACGGTTCGGTTGTTTCCAACGGATATAAGTACCTAATAAATGGCACGGATGCAATTGGCATCTACGGCACCAAAACGGCGTTGGGTATCGACGTTGATGGCGGCAGCTTTGCCGTTCAAGGTAACAACACATTTGGTATTCGTTCCTTCGTTGCTGGCAACAACTTCGTTGTAAAAAACTTGCCCATCACAATGACTAACGGCAACAACCAAACGGGCATCTATGCCGAAAACGGCAGTGTGGAAGTGGAAGCAACAGGCGCAACGGCACTTATTTCCATCGATGGCGACGATGGCCGTGGTATTCACGTGGGTAGCGGCGGTTCCGTTGTTTCTACAAACTATTCCTACAAACTTTCCGGCAAAAAATCCTATGGCATTTTGTCCGAAGCCGGCACAGTGTTGCTAAACGGCGGCGCAGTGGAACTAACCAGTGGCGACGAGTGCTATGGTATAAGCGCCGTTTCGCAATCGCAGCTTACAATTGAGGCGCAAAACGTGAGTATTTCCGTTGGCCGGGACGACACAACCAACAAAACGGGAACAACCACTAATGCATCCGTTGGCGTGTTCCTTTCTAGTACGGATACCGACAGCAACGTGAATTTGAACAACGTCAATATTTTCAGTTTGGAAGTTGGCGTTGCACTGAACGGCGGCTCACTTGCGCTAAACGGCAAAGGCAGTTTAACAACCAAAAATGCATCTGCCATAGCTATTCGCGGCGGCGACTTGTCGTTTGAACCGAACAGCGAATATAAAATAGAATCTCGCGCGGGTACAATTATTTCCGATATAACCGACAGCAACCCCTACGACGTAACTTTGCCCGTCTATCAAGATGGTGCAATTGTCAACACTCCCTATCGCAACACCGACGGTATCTACGTCAACGGTGGTTCGTTCCAAAGCGATGGCGCTTTGGAGCTGGTACACACAGGCATTAAAAACGACACCTTGGATGGCACAACCTATACGTATAGTTCGTTGGTTGTTCAAAGCTATGCAGTTCGCGTTTTGGGTGGTAACCTCACAATCAACAAAGGCACAATAACAGCCCTTGTGGGCGGTGGCATTTATTCCGGATCTACCGTTGTCAACGGAACTACTCAAATCGGCAACATTTTCTTGGGCAACGCAACAACCACTATGGACGATATCGTTGTGGCAACCACGGGCAACCAAGCCGGTGATGAATACGACGGTATCGGAACGACAGTTTCGTGGGGTTGGCAGAGCCGCAAGAGTATAACGGGTGGTCACGCAATCGAGCTGGACGGCGGCAACATCACCGTCTACAACGGCAAGTATACGGCGGCATACGGAAACGGCGTTATGGCTAACGGTAGCGGCCGAATAGAAATCTACGACGGCTTGTTCAAAGGTGATATGTATGTAAGCGACAATGTTTATCCGTTGTCAGGAAAATCCGGCCCAGCCGCATTCTATGGACTTAAGGTTATTGGTGGCGCAACGGTTATCATTCGTGGCGGCACATTCGACGGCGGCAACGGCGGCGCGTTCGTAACCGGCGTAACGCAAGTCAGCAACCAGCAAATCATCCAGTCGTCAACGGCACACGTTCTTATCTATAAAGGTGAATTCGGGCACGAAGGTGACGAATCAACCGGCTGTGTAGACGCGTTCAACGTCTACGACGATGCAGAAGTGGTGTTTGGCGCAGGCGATGCAAACTACTTTGGCGCAAGCGCCACGGCGGATACCTACAAAAACGCCATCAAAATGTATTGTTTTAACGCATCTGTGGCTGCAAACAGCATCGTTCAGAACTACAACAGTTCAAAGACTTCCAATATCTACGTCTACTACGGCACCTACTATGCCGATTTCTATCGCGACGGATTTTTGTGGGATAGCACGATAGGCGTAACCACAAAGTTCTACGTGTATAACACGGGTGGGTCTGTTGGATACACAAGCATAACAGGCAAAGTTATCGACGACATAACAAACGATAACAACAGGGCAACCTACAACACAATTTCCTACTAGCAGCTAGCAAAAAGAAATTTTCTAACGCTCCAAAACTTTTGCATTTGCAAAATCAGCTGCTATGTAAGTTGAAAATTGACATTCTGTTGTGAGAGCGGTTTCTGCATTTGCAAAAACGTTTTTGGCAAAAGCCAAGTCTAAAACCGAGTTGCCAGCCATGGTGCAAAATGTTCAAAAACAAAACACAAAACGCGTTCCCTAGTGGAGCGCGTTCTTGTTTTTTTGCATCAAATTTGCAAAAATTCGTTGATTTTCTGCATTGCAAATGCTATCATAACAATCGGTTTTCGTCTGCTAGCATGTTTGGCAGACGCAAAGGAGTTGTATGAGCGCAAAGAGAAAAAACAGAACGATAGTTATTTTGTGCATTTTGGTGGCAGTATGTTTGCTTGCCTCCGTTTTGCTTTTTGTTTTGTACGGCGGTGCACAAGAACAATTGCAGTTTTCAACAACCTTCAATGGCAAAGTTAACCAATGGAATCAAACTCTGGACACCATTCCGCGCAAAATTCCGCAAACAACTTCCAACGAAGGGCTTTGCGGGCGCTATCCCACATATGGCACGGCGATCCCCGACATAACCGAAGCCGAAAAGGATGCGCTTCTTGCAGAAAACGCTATAATCATGGCCTCGGCAACTTCCTACGATGCAATGGATAAGGATGGCAATTTGTTGCTGGGCGGCACGCCTACCGGCAAAAAATTGTATAAGCACACGTCTGCCGTTGGTATGTACTACGGCAACGTTTCCGACGATGAACTTGCCGTTGTGGAGCGCATAACCATAACGGCAAACGAACAGCGCAACTACGTTACGGGGTTGTATGCACCGGCCGGTGAAGTTGTTAAGGTGGAAATTTCCCAAGCCGACCTAGATGCCATTGGCGGCAGTTTAACCGTCGTGGTGGGGCAGGTTAGCCAGCGCAACAACATTAACAACATTTGGAAGGCGCGCAACGATTTTTCGCGCATGCCCGTTGTTGCAAACAAGTTGCAAATAATGTCAACCACAGCCTACGTTGGCAATCCGCTAGGCGGCCCAATCTACGTTTATCCAACGTCCTTGGGCAGCACTTTTACCGTGACAATTTCTGGGGCCGTTCCCTATGCTCACTACGTTCACGGCCAAACAACGCAAGCGCAAGTGGAAAAAATGCAAAACTATTCCGCCCCCTACTACGATTTTGAAGTGTGGGATTTGGGTGTGCGCATTTCCGGCCCGTCCAAGTATGGCAACTACAACTATCAAAATTTGGTGCAAGTGGGCAACCTGTGGGAGAAGATAATTCGCACAAGCCGTCAAGTGCCTTGTTCGGCAAACGCTTCCATTAGCGTGGGTTTTGTGTGCGATTGTTTTGTCGCAGCCGGTGCCGCATGCGCCTTTCAGGGTGGAGATTCATGGGTTAACATGCCCTGTTCGTGGATGGGCAATGCGCTAAACTATCAAAGCATGGTGACGGATGGTTTTTGGGGCGTAATTCACGAATTCAACCACCTTTACCAAAGCTACGGCATGGAAAACACAAAAACCAACGAAGTTACCAACAACGCCACGTCGTTGCTATCCTACGTTTCCTATACAAACATTTCTCAAAACCGTTCGCTAGACGATGGCGATCTTAGCGGTTGGAACAGATATACCGATGCTTCACGCAGTCTGCGCGAAACGGTGCAAAATGCGGAAAGTGGCGAGCCTCAACGCGCGCTAAACGCCTATGCCGATATCATTCACGCTTTCGGCGTGCAAACTTTTGCCCAAGCCACGCAATTGCAAAAGGGTTTTGGCGTGGACAACTGGTACCAAGCGCTTTCCCTTGCCACCAACTATAACTTCACGTTCTATTTTGAAAATATGCTCAATTGCAAGCTTGGCGACGAAGTGAAAGCGTTATACGACACCGCCGACAGAACGCCGTTTGTTCCTGTGGCAACGGTGTTTCAAACAGGGCGCAGCATTTTGCAAAACGGCAACGAAGTTTTTGTTGAAACAATGCGTCCCTACCTTATTGCTCGTGGCACGTCGCAAGAAATAAACTTCAACACACAGCTTGTGTTGCCAAGCGGCGTAACTTTTCGCATTGAAAGTATTTCCGAGCCGCAAAGTGGCACGCTTACGCAACTTTCGCAAAACGTTTATAGGTACGTGCCGGGCGCGGAAGAATATTCCGGCACAATAAAGGTGAAACTTGCGCTAGAAAGTGACTATTTCCCCGCGCAAAGTGTAACGCTAACACTAAATTTCCGACAGTACGACAAAAACCAAGTGGAAGTGCTAAAATATAGCTACGACGGAGAGACGAAGTACCAATCGGTGGAAGAAGCAGTTGCAAACAATTTTGACGGCTACACCAATTTGCAAACCTACAATTCTCAATCCACTTTTCTAAATGGTTTAGCAAACGGCCAAATTGGCATTGTGCAAGGCAAAATCTACGTAGAAAAAAGCGGCAACTATGCCTTTTGTTTGCGTAGCGGACGTGGCAACAACACGCTGTATTTGTCTGTTAACAACCCAGACGATTTGCAACAAGTGCTTTCGCTAAACACCGATCACGGCGGTTTTCAAACGGAAGGTGAACACGTGGTGAAACTAAATCTTTCCGCCGGCGACTACGTGTATTTCCGCGAAATAACCCTTTCTCGCCACTATGCCGATGCTTTCACCGAACTGGGCATGGCCAATTTGGACGAAAAGCAATCCATGTCCACCGTGCCGGCAAAAACTTTGTGCACTAACGATATGCAAATGCCGGTATTCGATTTTTCGTCTCAACAAATTTTCCCACGAGTATACCAAACTTCCGAATTGCTAGAAGTTTCGCCTAGCAGCGAACACACGCTAATTTCCACAAACATGCAACGGTGGGACGAAACAACGGATATTCAAAACGTATTCGATGGCGACCCAAACACCTTCTATCACAACCAGCGCAACTGTTTTGTAAGCGCGCAAAATCCCTTCGAACTGGTTGCCGATATGGGAAAAGTGGCAACTTTCAACACGCTAAAAATAATTTCCCGCACCAGCGGACAGCTAAACTTGCCTTGCTCTTTTGCTCTTCACGTAAGCCTCGACGGGCAAAACTGGCAACAGGCAGGTTATTTCGAAAATTTGCCACTTGTGGGCATCACCGTGCAAGCAAACTTCAACGAAACAAGTTTTCGCTACTACAAACTTGTGGTGACGGATACAAAATCGGCCTACGAAGGAAATAAGTACGTAACAATTTCTTCAGTGCAGTTTGGCTACGCATTTAGTGGCCAAGAACAACCGCCGCAAAGCCTAAGCTACTTCGGCAAGCAAGATTCTTTCCGGGAAGTTTGTCAAGCAAGCACTTTCGGCACGCTTATTTGCGGCAACGGAAAGATGCAGTATTCGTTTAGCGGCAGTGCGTTTGCCTTGGTGGTGCGCCAGCAAAACGATTGCAAACTAAAAGTGACGGTGGATGGCGTTTCACAAACGGTGGAAGTTGGCGGCAGCGATGCGCGACAGTTGGCGGTTGCGCTCAACTTGGGCGAAGGCGAACACACTGTGGAAATTTGGGTGCAATCGGGCACAATAAACGTCGATTGCATACTGGTGCGATAGCAGTTGGCTAGGTTTTTGCGGATGTTGTCACAAAACAAAAAAAGTGCTATAATTCTTTTGAAAGTTTTCACAAATCAACACTTTTCGTTCATTTTGTTGTTCATTTTGTTCAAAACGTTTGGTATAATCAACGTGTAATCAAAAGGAGGAACTAAAAAATGAATGAATTTGACAAAGCTTATGCAGAAGGTATCGCAAAGGACTACGCTTTTCCTCAAAAAGCAGGATCTAAAGTTGTAGCACTAAAAAAATTGGATAACAAAGTTCGCCGTCCGGCACTTATTTTGGCATACACGTTGGGTGTTGTGTCCGCATTGCTTTTGGGTGTTGGAATGTGCCTTTCCATGAACGTTATCGGCGCAGGAACACCCGTAACCATGGGTGTTGGCATTGGTGTTGGCCTTGTTGGCATCGCCGGCGTTTCCGCAAACTATCCTATCTACAAAAAGTTTTTGCGTGCCAGAAAAGAAAAGTACGCTAACGACGTTATCGAACTAGCAAAAAGCATCATCGAATAACAACCAAATCACCTAAAAGGGAGGCAGTTATTGTGAACAAAAATCAAAGCAAATATTTCAACACTGCCAAACTTATGAACGATGCATTGGTTTTGTTGCTAGACAAAAAGGATTTCGATCTGATAACGGTAAAAGACGTGTGCAACAAAGCCGGTGTAAACCGTTCAACATTCTATCTTCACTACGAAACAATGGACGATTTGTTGGCGGAAACGTTGGAAAACGCCAACAAGTCCTTTTTGGAAACGTTTCGCCAGGCAGAAGTTGATCCGCCAAATTTACGTGCCGAATCGCTGGAAGATTTGGTGATAGTGGACGAACAACGGCTAATTCCGTTTTTGCAATTCGTCAAAGAAAACGTGCATATCTATGCGGCGTTTTGTCATCATCCCGTGTTGTTTAACGCGCGCAAAACCTATCAAAAATTGTTTGACGAAGTTTTCCGTCCTATTTTGGCTCGTTTCGGCTTCAATAATGACGAAAGCATCTACATGATGGAATACTATTTCAACGGCATGATGGCGCTGGTAATGAAGTGGGCAAGTGGCGGTTGCAAAGAAGACGTGCAAGATATTTGTCGTTTGTTGCTATTGTGCGTGCGCCCAACGGTAAAATAAGTGGGGTAAAAATGAATTTGTATCAAAAATACAAAAATTTGCCAAAGGAAAAGAGGAGTATTGTTAACATAATCCTCATTTTTTCTTTTGGAATTTGTTGGTCCGTCATAAAATTGTTGATGGGCGTATATCAAAACTCCAACTTTTTGATAGTATCGGCACTGTTCACAATGTGTTTGGCACTTTCTAAATTGTGTTGCCTCATTGGCATAGTTAAGCACAGGGAAAAATACGTTCGAATAACGCACGTGCTTTCTTCGTTGCTTATTGTTTTTGGCGGCGTGTTCTACGGATTGTATAACCTGCGCTTGCTAAACGGACAAACGGCGGCAAACTATGGGCTAATTCCCTCCATAACCATTGCAACTGTTTCTTTCACGTTGTTTATAAAGTCGGTAGTGGTGCTGTTCCGCGATAAGCGCCGCGACGACTATCATCGCAACTTGCGCATATTGTCTTTTATTTCCGCCTGTGTAGATATTGTGTTGACTCAAATGAGTTTGCTGGCTGTGCAGGCGCCGGAAATGGACCCTGTTTATAATTTCTATATTGCAATTGGTGTTGCAATAATGACTGTTGGTTTGGGCATCTATTGCATCGTTGCTCCATTCACCGAAAAAAACAAACAATCGGCCGTTGCCGAAGAAGACGAAGAAATAGAAGATCTGTTTATTTAACAGCCCGCCCTGTGCGGGCCTTTTGTTTTTCAAAAACGGCGTGAGGGTTCGGCTCTAAATTGGCGTTAGCAAGCTTTGTTCGCAGTTGCGTGTTTTTCCGCTTACTATTGGCAACAATGAAAATTGGCATTCGTCGGCTTTTTTCACAGTTTGCGATTGTCCGTTTTCTTGATGATAACAATCTGTTTTTTGCCAAAAAACAATTTGTTTGTATTTTGGGTGTTTAGTGTAACAAAAAACGCCGAGATGTCGGCGCTTAGGTGTGTGTTATTTTGCTTTTATTTTTAGTTTTTGCTCATGGTGTGTCGCAAATGCACGTTTGTGTTGTGCAGTCACTTTTTTGTTTCCGTCAGGGAGCATGCCTGCGAACTAGTGCTAACGAATTTCACGTTCGGCAGTTTTCCAAGCCAAACAATTTCATGTGTGGTAGTGTGGGCAAAGCATTTTGGAAAGTAACTTTGGTGTGGGCTTATGCTGCACGGTCATAATGGCAGTGCAGCGCTTCGCAACAACTTTTTTGTTTGCACAAAGTTGCGTCCGCTAAGCGAGCATTGCCGCATTTTGCGTTTGGTGGTTTTGGAACAAACAAAGTTAATTTTCGTCGCCTTGCGTTCCTTAAATTTTGTCAAGCCTTTTGCCGTTTGCGCCGCATAGGTGGCCACGGGTCGGCACCGTTGCAAATTCTTTCGTTTGTGAAGTTGCCGCCATCAACATGGGCTAATGTTTTGACGGCAATGGTGTACGGCAAATTTATGCGCTAGGCATCACAGCCATTTAGCACGATCAATTTCTTTTTTTGCGGCTCTATCCAAATTGTCGTTGGATTGAGGCAACGTTATTTTCATTGCATCGATATCTAGCAAAACCATTTTGGGTTTGTTGTTCTTAAAAATAACAACACATCCCAAGTCTTCGCAAAGCCTAACCACTTTTGAAAAGTTTTGGTTGGCGTCGGACATGGAAACTATTTGATTGCTGTTTATCATCATGGCTTTTTCTCCTTAAAATGCGTGTGGTGTTGCAGTTTTTAGTGTGTTTATTATATACTAAATCTAGGATAAAAACAACCTTTTTTATTTTTATTTTTTCATATTTTTTGGCGAAAACAGTGCAAAAAATCCAAAAAAATGGCAGTTTTGGGCAAAAAAAGCAAATAGAAAAATTATTTCACAAAATTTGCTTGAATATCTGTTGTGAAGATGATAAAATTTTGAAGTTAATAGTGGTGCATTATGCCCACAATTAATTTAGTATATGTAAAAATTTTCAGGAGGAAAATATGAAAAAACTAATTGCAACTGTGATTACGTTCGTATTGGTTGTAGCATGCGTAGTGTCTCTTGTAGCTTGCTCACCCAAAGTACTCACCATTTGGGTAGGAACGGAATCCGAAACCTACTACGCTAGCGTAGTGGAAAAGTACGTAGCTGACTATGCCGAAAAGAACGGCAGCGCATTCCCCTATACGGTAGAAGTTAAGGGTGTGGATGCTTCCACCGCTGCAGAAGCCGTTTTGAAGGATCCCGAAGCTGGCCCGGCCATCTTCACCATCCCTCACGACAACCTTGGCAAACTTATTGGCACTGCTCCCGTTATTGCTGCTCTCACAAGCCCCAGTTTGCTTGCTCAAATCGAAGCAGATAACGGCGACGGCTACAAATCCGTTATCAAAAACAAAGTTAACGGCACGGAATTTACCTTTGCTGCTCCCTATATCGGACAAGCTCTTGTTCTCTACTACAACAAAAGCCTTGTTTCTGACGAACAAGTAAAAACTTGGGAAGGCCTGATGGCCGCCGCAAAAGCTGCCGGCAGCAACGTTAAGGCTACCACCGTTATGGGTAACGACAGTTATAACCTTAGTTTCTTCATGCTTGCACGCAACGCTCAAACAAACAGCACCAGCGTAAAAATCTACGAAGGTACCACTCTTGCCGAAATGTTGGCAAGTTGCTATTGCACCGGCGACGACACGATGGCAAACTTCAAGTGGGCACAACGTTTCTTCAACGATCCCAACGGCGGAGCTCTTGCCGGTTCCGATGGTTTCGAAGTTCTTCTTCGCGACGGCAAAGCACTTGCACTTGTTGGGGGGGCTTGGAAATTTAACGGCGTAAAGAGCGCATTGGGCAACAACTTGGGCATTGCTCAACTTCCTACCTACACCATAACCGAAGCTGACGCATACGGCACTTGCACGGCAGGCACCGTTATGAAGTCCGGCACCTTTGCAGACTGCAAAGTTTTGTGCATCAACGCATCTAGCGCAGCTGTTAAAGACGGCAACAAACAACTTTGCGAAGATCTTATTCAATATCTTTCCAGCAAAGAAATTCAAGAAGGTTCCTTCGAAGAATGCAACAACCTTCCCACATACAAAAATGCATCCCAAGAATTTGCCGCAATGCAAGGCGACAGCGTAGAAGCTCAACTTGCTGCCAAGCAAATCGAAATGTCCGTTTGGGGAATTCCTCAACCGTTCGGATTCCACAACTTCCTCAACTTGTTCTTCTATCAAAATGGTGCAGACACCTACACGCAAGATATCCTTTTGATGCGTGATTCCAGTGCCGACAACGTAAAAGCATACGACACGGACGAAAAGTTGAAAGCAGGTTTGCAAATTATTGAAAACATTTGGAAGACCGGCAAAGCAACAGGCCAATAAGAATAACAAGTGATTACTAGGAGAAAATCATGTCCGAACAATTACTAACAAAAAAACCCAATCCTTTTCAACGCTTTTGGCGCAGAATTGTGAATGGTTTCAAAGGCTTCGGCGAACGCTTCGTGGATGGAAGTGTGGGAACAAAACTTTCCCACTTCATCATGGGCGCAGGCAATTTCAGTCACAAGCAAATTGTCAAAGGCATTTTGTTTTTGCTTATAGAAATTGCATTCGTTGCCTTCATGATACTTTCCCCCGAAGTTAACAACACGCCGCTGGGCTGGAAAGCGTTGCAAAATCTTGGCACGCTGGGCTACGTCAATACGGAATCGCCCGATTTTAACGGCATCGGCCCCGACGGTTTGCCCATTCAGATTCCCAACTCAATGCTTATTTTGCTGTTCGGGGTTTTGACCATCGGCGCAATTGCATTGTTTTTGGTGGCATATTTTGCCAACATTTCTAGCTCGTATAAGGCCGATTTGGATCAGCGTTTTGGCGAAGGCGCAACGTCTTTCAAACAAGACCTTGCCGCCATGTTGGATACCAAGTTCCACGTAACCATGCTTTCTCCCACTTTGCTGGGCGTTGCATTGTTCACGGTGCTTCCCACAATCTACATGATTTTGGTTGCATTCACGTCCTACGGCGGCACGGCCGCTATTGGTCAAACCAACTTCAAGTGGGTTGGCTTGGAAAATTTCATCAACATTTTCACCGATGAAACCAGCGAAGTTGGCCAGCGCATACTTCCCGTGTTGTTGTGGACGCTCATTTGGGCTTTCTTTGCAACGGTAACCAACTATTTTGGAGGAATTTTGCTTGCAGTGCTCATCAACAAAAAGGGCATCAAAGGCAAAATCTTCTTCCGCACAGTGTTCGTTATGACCATTGCAATTCCGCAATTCATTTCGTTGTTGGCAATGAGAAACTTGCTTTCGGCAAGCGGCCCCATCAACGGTATGTTGCAAAGTTTGGGAATTATCGATCAGCCCATCAACTTCTTGGGACACGATATGGAAAACCGCAACGTAACTTTGGTTAGAGTTATGATCATTCTAATCAACATGTGGGTTGGTATTCCCTACACAATGCTTATGACAAGCGGAATTTTGATGAACATTCCCTCCGACCTTTACGAAGCGGCCAAGGTGGACGGTGCAAAACCCGTAACAATGTTCTTCAAAATCACCTTCCCCTACATATTCTTCATCACCACGCCCTATCTCATCAGTTCCTTCATTGGCAACATCACTTCCTTCAACATCATCTTCATGTTGAGCGGTGGTGGTCCCGGCGTTGCAGGCTTCAAGGCGGGCGAAACCGACTTGTTGGTTACTTGGCTCTACAAGTTGACGGTAGATAACTCTATGTATAACGAAGGCGCCGTCATTGGTATTCTAACCTTCATCTTCACGTCGGCGATAACGTTGTTGACCTATCGCAGAAGCAAATCCTACAAAGAGGAGGATACGTTCCAATGAGAAACAATCTTGGTATTGCGGCTCAAAAGAAAGGTCACATGCGTCGCAACAGACGCATTGCCAATGCCGCCACGTACGTTATATTGTCCATACTCGTTGTAATTTGGCTGTATCCTATTTTGTGGATTTTCCTTCAAGCATTCCGTTGCGAATATAACGACGGCGTGTTGGTTGGAACGGTAGTTTCTCACTACTTCCCCAAGCAATTTGGGTTCGATAATTTTGCCAAATTGTTCACCGAAACAAAGTTCTTGCGTCAAGTTGGCAACACCGTTATCGTTTCCATTTGTTCTTGCATTTTGTCCACGTTGCTCACCCTTTCGACGGCGTACATCATGTCCAAAATCAAGTTCAAAATGCGCAAACCTTTCATGAATTTGGCCATGATTTTGGGATTGTTCCCCGGCTTCATGTCCATGATTGCCATCTACTTCATTTTGAAGACTCTCGGCCTAACTCAAACGTTGTTTGCACTTATTTTGTGCTACTCGGCAGGTGCAGGTTTGGGATTCTACGTAGCAAAAGGCTTTTTTGATACCGTTCCCAACGCCTTGGTGGAATCGGCCAAATTGGATGGTGCAACGCAAGCGCAAGTTTTCGTGCATATCATTTTGCCCCTTTCCAAACCCATCATCATCTACACGGCGTTGCTGGCATTCACCGGCCCGTGGATGGACTTCATTTTTGCAAGAGTTATTCTTGGTGAAGCCAACACCGAATTGCACACCGTTGCAGTTGGTTTGTATCAAATGATGTATGGCGCAAAAGCCGATGGCAACGTGTTCACAACCTTTGCCGCAGGCTGCGTGTGTATTGCGGTTCCCATCGTAACGCTGTTCTTGTGCTTGCAAAAGTACTATATCGAAGGCGCAACGTCAGGCGCTGTGAAAGGCTAAGGCCTAGTCAGATCGCAGTCGCACCAAAAAAACAACAATTTTGGCATCCGCAAAGTTCTTCTTTGCGGATGTTATTTTGCAAAAAAGTTTGTCGACAGGCAAGTGGTGCAATTTGCGTTGCCATAACGGCGAAAATAATATATAATTTTGTATAGCAAAAAAAGTTCAAAAATTTTGAGGACGTATATGAAAAAAACTATTGTAGCTTTAGTGTTGTTGATGGTGCTTGTTTGGCCCTTGTGTTTTGCGGCTTGTGCCGAGCCCGGCGCAATAGTCGAGCACAACGTGATAACGGATGACAACCTAAAAGCAAACATAATCGACGATAACTACCGCACTTTCTACGAAATTTTTGTAGGCGGCTTTTCCGATAGCAACGGCGACGGCATTGGTGATTTGCGCGGACTTATCAATCGCTTGGATTATCTAAACGATGGTGACCCCAATAGCGGCAAAAGTTTGGGTATCACGGGCATTTGGCTTATGCCCATAAACTTTTCACTTAGCTACCACAAATACGACGTGCTCGACTACAAAACGGTGGACCCCAAGTATGGCACCACGCAAGACATGCAAGAGCTAATTGCCGAATGTCACCGCCGTGGCATCAACGTGATTATCGACCTCGTGCTAAACCACACTTCCAAGCAACACCGTTGGTTCGAAGCAGCTCAAAAGGCACGCAGGGAAGGTGACGTGGATAATCAATACTACGACTACTATTCCGTAAAAATCGGCTCGACTGGCGGTAATTGGTACGATTTTGCCACCGATCCGCAAGGCAACCACTGGGTTTACGAAGGTAATTTCAGCAGTGAAATGCCAGAACTAAACTACGAAAACCCTCTTGTCAAAAACGAAGTAGACGAAATTGTTAAGTATTGGCTGGTGGATATGGGTATTGACGGTTTCCGTTTGGATGCCGTAAAGTATTTCTACCTTAACGAAGATGCCAAGAACATCGAATTTTTGAAGTGGCTAAACCAAACTTGTCAAAAGTATAAATCCGATGCCTATTTAGTGGGAGAAAACTGGTCCAATCAAGTATCCGTGCTCAACTACTACGAAGCAATCAACTGTTTCGATTTTTCCTTCTCGCAAGTTAACGGCTCCGTTATGGCGGCTGTTTTGTATGGCAGCAACAGCGGCTCAATGTTTTCCAGTGCAGTGGAAAGCTACTACAACGCAACCAAGAAAAAAAATCCCGATGCAATAATGGCTCCATTCCTAACCAACCACGATATGGATAGAATTGCCGGTGCTGTCGACATTGAACAAAAAACGGCACAACAAGCGGCCAGCTTGTATTTGCTTATGCCTGGCAACCCCTACATCTACTACGGCGAAGAAATTGGCATGAAGGGAAGTCGCGGCTCTGCCAACACCGATGCCAACAGACGTTTGGCAATGCTGTGGGGCGACGGCGATTCTGTCAAAGATCCCACTGGCGCAACCTACGACAAAAAAAGCCAAACAAACGGCACCGTTTATGGACAACTAGGCAATTCGCAAAGCTTGCTAAATCACTACAAAAAGCTTATTGCCATTCGCAACGCCAATCCGGAAATTGCCCGTGGCAAAGTTACCGCCATCACCACCTTTGGCGAAAATTTTGCGGCGCTAAAGTTCGAATATAACGGCAGCGTCGTCTACGTAATTCACAATTTGGGCACGGCAAGCGTCACCTTGAACGTAAGTTCTTTGGGTGTTTCCACTTTGCGCGCGTGGGCTACGGAAAAATCTTCGCTAGATGGCAACACCCTTACCATTGGCGCACGTGGCAGTGTCGTTTTGAAGTGATTGTTTTTTCTCTGCCGCTAAAGCAGAAATTTAGTCTGTTTTTGAGGGAGGCAGTTTCCAAAAATATCTAATAGTTCTCAGCAGGCCCGACGTTTTGTTGGGCTTGTTTTTTGTTGCAAAACACCAAAAGTGGTGTGGCGTTTGCCGTTTTCTGTTTGCTTTTTAGCACTAGGCTTCAAGTTTTGTTTGCCTGGTGGTGTTGCAATTTTTTTGCATGCGCTTGAAGCATTTTGCCAGCAGTGCAAAAGGCGTGTTAAAAATAAAATTTTGTTTCTTTTCTCCATCTACAAACAACGCCAAGAGTGGCGGCCCAAAATATGTTTTTTGTTCTTTTACACATCAAAACGGAACGAATTTTTATATATATCCTAGAATATATCCTATACATAAGTGAACAGCATTTTTTATTGCCAAAACACCTTGACATTGACATTTTGTGCGGTTATAATTACTCAGTAAATGTGGGCAGTGTGCCCAAAAAAGAAAATTCGGAGGAATTATGGCTAGTCTACAACTTAACCACATATACAAGGTTTACCCCAACGGCGTAAAGGCCGTCAACGATTTCTGCATGGATATCGCCGATAAAGAATTTATCGTTTTCGTTGGTCCGTCCGGTTGCGGAAAATCCACCACGCTAAGAATGATTGCCGGTTTGGAAGATATCACCGCTGGCGAATTGCGCATTGGCGACGTTGTTGTCAACGACGTGGAACCCAAGGATAGAGACATTGCAATGGTGTTCCAAAGCTATGCTTTGTATCCCCACATGACTGTCTACGAAAACATGGCGTTTGGTCTTCGTTTGCGCAAACTTCCCAAGGAAGAAATCGATCGCAAAGTTAGGGAAGCTGCCGAAATTTTGGGCATCACCGAATATTTGAATAGAAAACCCAAAGAAATGTCCGGCGGACAACGTCAACGTGTTGCATTGGGACGCGCTATCGTTCGTGAGCCCAAAGTATTTTTGCTAGACGAACCTCTTTCCAACTTGGATGCAAAATTGCGCACGGCAATGCGTTCGGAAATTTCCAAGTTGCACCACAAACTTCAAACCACCTTCATTTACGTAACGCACGACCAAGTTGAAGCAATGACTATGGGCACAAGAATTGTTGTTATGAAAGATGGTTTTGTGCAACAAATTGATACTCCCAGAAACCTATATCGTTTCCCTGGCAACAAGTTTGTTGCCGGCTTCATCGGAACGCCTCAAATGAACTTCTTCGACGGCCGTTTGAATCTTCACGACGACGTTGTGGACGTTACGTTCAACAACACTCCCGTCAGACTAACCGTTCCTGCCGACTATTTCAACAAAACAAAACGTTCCTATTTAGACGGCCAACAAGACGTTATAATTGGTTTGCGTGCAGAACACGTTTCCGTTGATGCAAACCGCTATCCTTTCAAGGCAAAATGCCGTGTTTCTCACACCGAAGAATTGGGCACCGACTGTCAAGTTTATGCCGATTTCAACATTGACGGTGTGGATACCATTGGCGAAAGCCCCACAAGAGTTATTGTTAAGGCGCCTGCCGGCAGCTACTACGACGTGGACGAAATCATCGAAGTTTCGTTGGATATGTCTCACTTGCACGTGTTCGATATCGAAACGGAAGATACCATCACTCCGCGTATTCCTCAAGAAATTGTTGTGGACGGCGCTGTTCAATCCAACGTTCTTTCCGTGTTGAACCAAAAAATTGCATTGCCAGAAGCAATCCAAGCTGCCGATGGCAACTATCAAGTTTCCATTCCCACTTCCGCAATTTCTCTTGGCGGCACAATCCCTGCAACGGTGATTGAAGAAGAAGACGTCAACGGTCAACGCCTTGTTCACCTAAAGGTTGGCGACAGAGTTTTGTTTGCAGTTATCGATAAGGAAGTTGTTATCGGCAAAGAAGTCAACATTGCTATCGACCTCAAACAAATTGCATTGACAGACGACTTAGATACCATCCAACCGTTGAATTGCAACAACGTTTTGCCCGGCAAAATTTCCAAGCACAAAATCACCGTCGAAAAACTTATCAACGACAAAATCAAAAAGATCAAAGACCTTGCATTCACCTTGGATATTGGTGAGGCTTCCTTCGATTGCCCCCGTGCGCTTGCTATGCGTCTGGTTAACGGCGGCGGTCAAGACGTTTTCGAAAAGGCTTTGGACTTTGGCTTTACCGCATACGATGCAGTTATCAGCGACGAAAAAGGCATCAACGCAAGCGTTGAAGCAATTTTGAACTACGGCACCGAAAAATTTGCCGCATGCCGTGTTGGCGACGCAACCATTAACATTTTCGTTCCCGAACACCAAGCCACTTTGCTTCGCGTTGGCGACAGCGTGAACATTGTTCCCGAAGTGGAAAAATTGGCCATTGTGGAAGTTGCTCGCGGAATCCGTCTTGCATAGTTTAACAAAACTTCAGGGCTCATCCTCAAAAGGGTGGGCTCTTTTTTTTGTGTTTTTGTTGCACGGCGGTTGGGAAGGGCAGCAGAAGAAGCATTTGTGGTTGAAAATTAGTTGCGACGTTTAAATTGCGTTTGGTGGGTTTGTGGCACGTTGCAGTGTAAAAGCCTTTGGGCGGCTTGAAATACGTTGTGACGGGAAACACGTTGCGGCTCTTGGTGTTCAAAAAAGTTGCGTGCAGTAAACTGTTAGTGGTTTGCAAAAAAGTCTAGCGCGGCATCATGCGCAAAGAATATTATTTTTGCCGGAAGTTTTCAAAAATAACGTTAGTTTTGACATGCATTAAATAATTCAATTTGCCGCCGGCCTTATTTTGCAGCACGCTTGGCAACGACTGGTTCACAAAAAGCTTGTTTTTTTGTTGCGTTTTATTTGTTCGTACCGTTCAAAATGCACAGCAAAACGTATAAAGCATGGCAAAATATGCGTGTGTTTTTATCGCAAAAGCATAATTTTTGACGACAAAAACATGGCAAAAATTGTTTCATAGTGTTTCATATTTGTGAACAAACTTTTCGTTTTTTATTTTTTAAAAAAAGGCCTTTTTGTGCTTTACAAAAAAGGGCGGTAGTGGTAGTCTATATGATAGACATAGTATGGAGAACAAAAGATGAAAGTTATTTCAAGTGATATGCTTCGAGGACATATCGACACCTTCGTTTTATCCGCCTTGATTAGCGGAACAAAGTACGGCAACGAGATTCGCCGTTATATTGCGCAAAAAACCAACAACTTGTACGTTCCCAACGAACAAAGTTTGTATTCGGCCTACCATCGTTTGGAAGACATGGAATGCATCAAAGGTTTTTGGGGCGAAAACGTTGGCGCAACGCGCAAGTACTATACCATCACCGATAAGGGCAGGCAACTTTACGAGTTGAACAAGCGCGAATGGCAAAATGCCAAAAAGTTGATAGATTTTTTGATTGGTTGAGGCAGTTATGAAGTATTCGGAAATAACCGTCAGCACCAAAAGTGAAGCGGCGGAACTCGTCGCTTATTTCTTGCAAGAAGTTTGCATGGACGGCGTTAGCATATACGACAAAAACGATTTGTACCAAAACGCCACGTGGGACTACAAGGACGATGCGGCGGATGCTATCTATGGCGAAGAAGTGCTGGTAAAAGGCTATTGCAATTTGGAAGAAACGACGTCCGTTTTGGATCATTTGCAAAGCAGTTTTGCTTCCCTTCAAAACGCTGGCAGCTTGAAGGTGCAAGTTGCACAAGTGGAAGGCGACGCGTGGGTAGAAACATGGAAGCAAACGTTCCGTCCCATCGAAACGGAAAAACTTGTTATTTGCCCCGAATGGCAAACTTGCCAAGACAACGGCAAAAGGGTTCTGCTCCTAGATACCGGCATTGCCTTTGGCACCGGTCAGCACGAAACAACGTCATTGTGCTTGCAATTTGCCGAACAAACGGCCTTGCAAGGCAAGCGCATTCTCGACGTTGGTTGCGGAAGCGGAATTTTGGGGCTTGCCGCATTGACGTTGGGCGCAAACAGTGCTGAATTAGTGGATATCGACAGCCAAGCAACGGCCATTGCATTGCACAATGCGCAAATAAACGGCCTTGAGGATAAGTGCAAAATTTTCACTGGCAACCTAACCGAACAAACGGATGGCGTTTTCGACGTGGTGTTTGCAAATTTGACGGCGGATATTTTGGCGCTGCTTTTCGAAGGCATTTCGTCGGTGGTGCACAAAAATACAATCGTTATTATTTCGGGCATTTTGGACGTTAAGTTGCAAGGCGTGTTGGATTTGTATTCGCAGAAGTTTTGCAATTTTGAAGTAAAGCGTCGTGGAGAATGGTGCGCACTGCGCATGAACGTGAAGTGATATGGTAGTTTCGGTCTTTACATTGGGTTGCAAAACCAACTTATACGAAAGCGGACAAATTATCACCGCGCTAAAAAACGCCGGCCACGAGGCATTCCACGGGCTCAAAAAGGCCGATGCCTTCATTTTGAACACGTGTGCCATCACCAAAGAGGCGGAAAACAAGTCGCGTCAGTTGGTGGCTCGTGCTCGCAAACTAAACCCAAATTGCAAAGTGCTTATTGTGGGTTGCGCTGCCGAAAAAAACAGCAATCAGTTTGTGGATATTCCCAACGTCACTTTTATCAAGGGCGTTGCCGATAAAACAAAAATTGTGGACGAGCTGCAAAACGTGGGCGTGTGCGTGGAAGAAGTGCCCTCTTGCTTTGCCGAAAGTGTTTTTTCTTCGCAAAGCCGCACTCGCGCTTTTGTAAAAATTCAGGACGGTTGCAACAATTTTTGCAGTTATTGCATTGTTCCCTATTTGCGTGGGCGCAGCCGTAGCCGCAAAATTTCCGACATAGCAGAAGAAGTTAGGCGTGCGAACAGCGCCGAAACGGTGCTTATCGGCATAGATATTTCACAATTTGGTCGTGATACAGGCGAAAGTTTGCCACAGCTTATGCAAGCGTTGCAAGGCATTCCCACGCGAATTCGCCTTGGCAGTTTGGAAGAAAGCGTCGTAACCGACGAGTTGTTGCAAAGTTTGCAAACAATCAATTTTTGTCCGCATTTTCACCTGTCGTTGCAAAGCGGTTGCGACACGGTGTTGAAGCGCATGAACAGAAAATACACAACGGAACAATATTTCCAGGCGGTTCAAAAAATACGCAAAATCTTTCCGCAAGCGGCAATCACCACCGACGTCATAGTGGGTTTTTGCGGCGAAACGGACGAAGAATTTGAAGAAACTTGCCGTTTTGTGCAAAAAGTTGGTTTTGCCGATATTCACGTGTTCCCATTTTCCCCAAGGGAAGGCACCGTGGCATACAGTTGGCCCGACGTAGACGGCAAAGTTAAAACGGCTCGTGCCGAAAAACTTGCGCAAACAAAAGCGCAGCTAAAAGCTAATTTTATCAGCAGTTTTTTGGGCAACGTTCGCCCCGTGTTGTGTGAACGCAAGAAAAACGGCGTTTTCGAAGGATACACGCCGGAATATTTGCGTGTATATTTTGGCGGTAACGCAACCGTTGGCAAGGTTGTCAACGTAAAAATAACGCAGCCCTATTTGGACGGGGCAAAAGGAGAATTGCTATGAGCGATTGCATTTTTTGCAAAATAATAAAAGGAGAAATTCCTTCACATAAAATCTACGAAGACGAATACGTCTATGCATTTTTGGATATTGCTTGCGACTGCTACGGTCACACACTGGTAATTCCCAAAAAGCATTGCGAAAACGTTATGGATTGCGACAGCCTTTATTTGGCGCACATTTTGCCTGCGATACAAAAAATTTCCCGTCACTACGTTGAAGATTGCGGTTTCAGTGGTGTAAACGTTTTGAACGCCAGCGGCAAAAGTGCCGAGCAAAGTGTGTTCCACTTGCATTTTCACATAATCCCGCGCAAGGAAAACGACGGTTTGCACACTTGGCCGTTCGACGAAAAACACGATTTCGATTTGGCCGACGTGTGTCAAAAGCTTAAACTTACAAAATAGGCCAAGATAAAATCGGCTATTGTGTTTTTGTTGTGCAGTTCCGTTGCGCAAGGCATATTTGCCACGTGGTTTTGGTGGCAAAGCTATATTGCGCCTGCAAGGCGCGTATTGTTTTTTGAAGAATAGTCAACACTTTTTGCAAAGCAATTTGCAAAAAGTGTTTTTCTTTTTGAAAGAAGCTTTGCAAAAAATTTGACGAAATTTTGGTTTGTTCGGCATCAAAACGCAAGTTGGGATCGCGTAAAAAACGCAAACAAGTTATTTGGGTTGAGTAAAAAAATCCTAAATTCGCAAAATAACCGCTGACAAATCAATTTTTGCACAAAACAGGGCGTATTTCGGCATTTTTATGCATCAAAACTGCATTTTTTTTTCAAAAACCCGTTGCGTTTTGTATTTGGTTGTGTTAAACTAGTTGCACGGCGGCAAAGATCGTTGGTTTTGTCGTGTATAAACAGGATACTACCGCAAAGCGGTTTGTATATTTTTTTAACAAAAAAAGGAGAAAAGAAAATGAAAAAAATTGTTACGCTTGTTCTTGTAGCAATGCTCGCAATTTCTTGCGTAGTTGCTCTTGCAGCTTGCCAAGCAGAACCCCTTGCAAACCCCGATTATGATTATATCATCACCGGACAATTCAACGGCTGGGGCGTTCCCAAAGATGCTAACGATGCCAGCAAAATCGACGCTAAGTACCAAATGGAAGCTATCGCTGTTTCCGACGCTCGCGTTGCTAGCATCAAAGCTCAACTTAAGAATGCTAAATATCTCTACATCGTTGAACACGTTGTTACCGATACCGGTGCTGGTTGGGATTTCGGCTATGCTTTGACAGAAGGCGCTGCAGTTACGAAGTTCGACGGTAACCAAGCTATCAAAGTTATCAAAACCAAATACACAGAAGAAGGCGGCGTAGGCGCTTGGGAACAAAACTGGCTTCCCGATGCTGGTAACACCACAGTTGTTAGCCTTACTCCCGGCACCATCTATTTGCCTCCTCACTCCGAAGCTCCCACCTATGAAAACAGTGGTGCTTGGAATGATAACCCCGCAGTTTTGACGGCTGGAACATACTACATCGTATTTGTAGAATACACCGATGGAACTTTCGGACTTGGAGCAATTGCGAAATAGTTTTTCGAAATAGCAAAAAAATAGACTTGCACTTGTTGCAAGTCTTTTTTTGTTTAGGAAAACCACCAGATGGACCGGTAGTTTTCCTAAACAAAAGCGGCCCCCCTATTGGGCCGCTTGCAAACTCTGTTTTGTTATTTTTTTAGTGTGGAAACAATTTGTTCGCCTTGTTTTTCCAACGATTGTGCAAGTTGCTTGTCTTTTATCAAGCAAGTGTTGGCATATACGTTTTCCATGGAGTTTTCTATTATGTTGGCAAACAAATCCATGCCTATTTTGCAATCGGATGCAACGTAGCGGTACAAAAACGGATAGGTGCGGTTTTGCGCCACCGACAAAGCTTCGCGGCAAACGCTCATCACTTCCAACGGAACAAGCGCCGCTTTGTGGTAGGCCTTTTGCAGTTGGTTGGTGCGGTGGGTTTGTTGTTCGGCATTTTCTTTGGGAAGGTGCGTGCAATCTATTATGCGGCGAAAAGCTTCGGCATCGTCATTGGAAAGTTGTTCCAAACGTCTGCGCGCGTGGGCAAACAGTGTTGCGCTGTGTTGCAAGTATTGCGCTTTTTCGTCGTTCGGGTCAAGTTTCGTCAGCGTAACGTTGACGGACATTTCTGCAAGGGAGCAAGCAATGGTGCCCACAATGGCCAAAGCGCTGCCGCCACCGGGTGTGGGCGCTTTGGAAGCAAGAATTTTATTATATTCGGCAATGGATAATTTTTCAAACATAGTGCACCTATTATACTAGTTTTGTTTTTTGTCGTCAACGATATTTTTTGTCCAAGACTGCATTTGTGCTAGGCAAAAAGAAAAACGGAAAATTGCAACTTGCCTTTTTTGCTTTGTCCAAGCGGCTGGCCAAAGGCAAACTTGCCATATCCTCGCACGGAAACGACGTCGCCGTCGTTTAGCGGCCGTGTGGACTTTTGGCAAGGCAAACCGTTAAGCGAAACTTTTTGCAAATCTATCAGTTGGCTTGCCTGTTGTCGCGAAAGGTTAAACACTTTGCAAAGCACCGCATCCAACCTGTTGGAGGATACGGAAATTTTTGCTTGCTGCATTTGGGGCGCAAGGTTTGACGGAATTTCTTCAACAAATTGTGTCTTCACGTTGTTTCTGCCCACACTCAGCAGGTTTTGCGCAACAAAATCGGCCACCGATTGGTGCAAAACGACATAACATTGCTTGCCTACAAAAATATCTCCAACCTTTTCGCGCGTTATTTGCAGCGCCATAATTGCGCCAAGCACGTCTCGGTGAGATAGTTCCGTTGCATACTTGCCGCCCGTTGGCGTTATTTGCAAAACACGCAAGGGAAAGTCTTCGCCGCCACCAAAGCAAGCAATTTTTCGCTCGGCAAAACTTGTCCCGCCAAAAAAGGTAGGATCGTATGCGCAATATTTGGTGGCAATTTCCGCTTGCGTTTGTTCATTTAGGAAATTTGTAAAAACGGCAGTGCCGGTTTTTTGCGCGCGCAAGGCCAGTTCTTCAATGCGATTTTCGTCCATAGCAAAATTATAGGACTTTTTTTGCTATTTGTAAAGCCACGTCGCAATTTCGTTGAATTTTGTTAAAAAGCGTGGTATAATTTGTTTGTTGCCGTCAAAAAATATATGGCAACGGGAGAACTAACATGTCAGATTGCACTCACGATTGTTCCAACTGCTCGGCCAACTGTGCAGAAAGACCGCAAAAGTTGCAACTTTCGCAAAATTCCAAAGTTAAAAAAGTTATTGCCGTTGTAAGCGGCAAGGGCGGCGTGGGCAAATCGCTGGTAACTTCGTTACTTGCAGTAGATTTTCAACGCAAAAACTATCGCACGGCTGTTTTGGATGCCGACGTCACCGGGCCTTCCATTCCGCAAACGTTTGGTTTGCACCAAAATGCATTTGCCGATGGCGAAACAATATATCCTGTAGAAACGGCCTTTGGCACAAAAGTTATGTCCATAAATTTGCTGTTAGAGCAGGAAACCGACCCTGTTGTTTGGCGCGGACCGGTTATTGCCGGCGCAGTGGAACAATTTTGGACGGACGTTGCCTGGGGCGACGTGGACTATATGTTTGTGGATATGCCTCCCGGAACGGGCGACGTACCGCTCACCGTGTTCCAATCGTTGCCGGTGGATGGCATTGTAATTGTAACTTCACCGCAAGAATTGGTCGGCATGATTGTTGGCAAAGCCGTCAAAATGGCACAAATGATGAACGTGCCCGTGTTAGGCTTGGTGGAAAACATGTCGTATTTCTGTTGTCCCGATTGTGGCAAACAGCACAAAATCTACGGCGAAAGCCACGTTGATCAATTTGCCGCCGAAAACGGCATCGACGTTGTGTGCAAATTGCCCATCGACCCTTCAATTGCTCGCTTGTGCGATTTGGGCCGTGTAGAAGAATATCACGGCGACTTTTTGGCACCGCTTGCCCAAAAGATTTTGAAATTGTAGTTTTTTTGAAACATCAATAAAAAACGGAATTCCTGTTTTGCTAGCAGAAGTTCCGTTTTTTGTTTGGGAACAGCAAAGTTAATGGCCTGATAGCAAAAGTTGCTGTAACTGTTGAACGACGGTAAACGCAGGCAAAGTAGTAAACGTGCCGCCCATTATGTGCGTTTTTTTGTGTGGCAACTACGGCGCAAAAGTTGCGTTTTTTTTGCGGCAGCAAATGTGTTCAAAACGTCGTTTGGGCGGCATTGTGCAAAAAATTCTAGTCGTAGCGCAAAATTTCCGTGCAGTCGGGAAAGGGCCACAAGTTTTGGGGACAAAGGTTGCGAGCAGTGGTTAGCCATCTTTTCGTCACCAAAATTATTTTTTCTAGCGGCATTGCAAACAGCACGGCACGCTGTTCAACGTCGCGCGTGGCATTTTCAATTTGTTTGCTCAGCCGTCTTGCGCACAAGTCTAGCATTTTTTTGCAGCAAAGAAGTTTTGACAGATGTCGGTTTGGTACGTTTTGGCCCGTTTGTTCTTCCGCCTTGCGTTGCAAACAAAGGGTTTTGTCAACAATGGGCACAACATCACGGCACATTTCTGCCAGCACAATTGCTTGGTTTTGGCGTTGCTGGCAATATTGATTTAGCATTGCAGTGCGCCAAGCGTTTTGTTCTTCGGCTGACAAAATTTTTAGCTTTTGCAACAAGTTGGATTGTTTGCTTGCCGCAAGTGTTTTAGGCACGTTTTCCGCCCAAAACAGTTTGCGCCGTTTGGCTTCTTCTTGCCAAAATGCAGAATAGTTGTCGCCGTCAAAAAGCACGTTGCAGCAATTTTTAAGCACGTTGGCAACAAAAGCGTGCGCTTGTGTCCAAACGTCCGATGATTTTTGCAGTTGTGTTGCCAGTTCGTCAGCCGTTTCCGCAAAGGCGGCGTTAAGCACTGTGTTGCAAGCAGCAATGGATGCGCAAGCACCCACCAACCGAAATTCGAACTTGCCTTGCGTCAGCACCAGCGGCGAAGTGCGGTTTCGTGGCGCATCTTTTGGTGGCGAAAGCAATTGATGCCCAAATCGAAAGTTGGGGCTAGCTGCTTCAGCAAGATCAGCAAGAGCATTGCCCAACGAAATGGAAATCACCGGCGGCGGTGCTTCACATTGTCCCAGCCTTTCGTCGTTACCGCATGATGCGGCGGATAGGCAAAGCAGTTCTTGATGCAAACTTACGGCTTGCACCATGCAAGCGATAAGCACTGCGTATTGTGCGTGTTGCTGCGGTGTCGTTCCCCTCTCAAACAGATTTTTTCCATTGCAAAAAAGCGACCAATTGTTGTGCTTGCCGCTTCCGCTAAGATGTGAAAAAGGTTTTTCGTGCAGCAGGCAGGCCAAGTTTTGCTTGTCGGCAACGATGCGCAACGTTTGCATTATTCGCTGATTTTGCCAATAGGCAGCAATCGCTGGTGCGCAACAAGGCGCCAATTCCGCCTGACACGGCGCAACTTCGTTGTGTTGCGTTTGGGCAACTATTCCCAAAAGGTGCAACCGTCGTTCCGTTTGCTGCCAAAAATTTGCCACTTTTTTCTGCGGTGCTTGGCAGTAGTTGGATGGCATATTTTTTTGTGTAAAGCTTGGCTCTATCAAAATTTTTCCCGTTTGCACCAAGTCGGGGCGTTGCAAATAGAGGTGCTTTTCTAGCAAAAAATATTCTTGCTCGGCACCGACAACGGAAAATACGTGCGCCGTCTTTGCGCCCAGCAAATTCACTAGTTTTGTTACGCATTTGTCCAGTGCTAGGCAACTGCGAAAAAGTGGCAGTTTTTCGTCCAGCGCCGCTTTGTTGCAACTTAGCGTTGCCGGAATGTGCAAACAATTATCTTCCACGTAGGCAGGCAGTGGTGCAAACCACCTTATTTGTCCCTTGGCGTTGCAAGGCGAATTGCCACAGCAAAAGGCCGATGCATCGCATTCGTCAGTCAGCAGTTGCTTCGCTGTTGGGGTTTTTAAGTTGCCATTTACCGTGCGGCTTATCCAGGAATGCATTTTGCCAACAGTGCCGCCACAAAAAGGATCGAACACCAGCGTATAGTGCGTTGCTCCCACCGATTTTGCCCATTTGCGCAAACCGTTTGCAAATTTTTGAGCATGGCAGGGCGGCAGCTCCTTTCCGTTTTGTGCTTCAATCACAGCGGCACAGGTTTTTGCCGGCAAATACTTTTTCATTTTGGCGTTATCAAACACGTTTTGTGCAAATTTTGGGTGTTTTGTGGACATTTGCATACCTTTCTACACAATATGTTTTTGCCGTCCAAAAAGTAACTGCACCGTCCCAAATTTTTGCATTTGCGTTGTTTTTGTGGCGCATTGGTCTTTGCTAGGCAAGTTATTTTGGCAAAACGTTTGACCTATTGCGACAATGGCTGATATAATAGCCAAAGGAGATTTCCACCTCTAATAAGCACAAGGGCAAAAGATTATGCGCAAAAAACCTGTTTTGGCAAAGAAAAGTTTCATCAGATTGGGCCTGTGGGTCTATGGCAACAAGTTTTGCAAAAAGCAAATAAAATTGGTGCACGACGGAACTCTTGCCAAAATAAAACCGCCCTACATTGTGGTTGCCAACCACAGCAGTTTTGTGGACGTGGGTGCGCTAATAAAAATGATGTATCCGCATTGCGCAAACTTTGTAATAAGCGAAACGCAGTTGGTGCAGTGGCCCAAACTTATCAAGCAATTTGGCGTTTTGCCCAAAAAGCAATTCACCGTGGATATGAAGTTGCTTTCCGACATAAAATACTGTCTAAACAAAAAACGTCCGGTGGTTATCTATCCCGAGGCAAAACTTTCCGTTGTGGGCACCCCCAACCCCATAAAGCCAGCCATTGCAAAATTAGTCAAGATGTTCAAAGTGCCTCTTGTTACCGTCCGTTTTGACGGCAGCTATTTGTTCAACCCAAGGTGGGCACATTCCAAACGCTTTTTGCCGGTTACGGCACACGCAAAACTAGCGGTGGATGCAACGGAGGCAAAAACCATTTCTGCGGATGAAATTTACAAAAGAATTGTTGACGACCTGCAATTTGACGACTACGAATATCAATTGCAAAACAAAATAGAAATTGACGTGCCCGATTTGGTGGAAGGGCTAGAAAGCATTTTGTATAAGTGCCCGCATTGCAATGAAGAATTTGCCATGACGGGGCACGGCAACAAACTTGTTTGCGCAAAGTGTGGCCACGAAGTTGTCATGAACAAGTTTGGTCAACTAGAAGGCGGCAAGTTTGGCAAGGTGGTGGATTGGTATGCTTGGCAAACGCAGTGTGTTCGCACCGAGCTGCAAAATGGCAGCTACCACTTCGACAAAGAGTTTTTTGCTCAAAAGCTTGTGGGTGGCAACTACGTCGATTTGGGCAAGTCAAGAATAGTACACGACCAAAACGGAATTGTTGCAACTTTCGGCGACCAAACGCTTAGCTACCCCGTTGGCACGTTCTATACACTTTCCTTCAACAACGATTTTGTCTATTTGCCAACTGCGGATGCGGTCTTCCGTTTCAAACGTCTTGGCGACGTGGGATGCACCGCAAAACTCAATTTGGCCGTGGAGCAGCAAGCGGAACTTCACGAACAAAACAAATAATTTTTGTGGCGCCTGCCCATATTTTGGGGTGGGCGTTTTTGCTGCGCGTCAAATAGTTTGGCCGTATGTTGCGCCAGACCTTTATGCAATATTCAAGCGGACGTCATTTTTACAAAAAGGCTCAGCACAACGCCAAACTTTTGCGTGCAGTTGTGTTTTTGCCGTGGCGTTGTTTGTTTTTTTGTGCCATTTGCTTTGTTTCGCAAGTTTTTTGTGGGCGTGTTGTTGTCCAAAACTTTTTGTGAGGAATATTGCTTTTAAAGTTGCGCACACTAGCAACAGCATAAAGGAGGGAATAGTTTTGAAAAAGACTTTTAACGTGTTTAGCGTAATCGCAATGGTGCTTACCATTGTTGGCGCGCTAAATTGGCTGTGCATTGGCATTTTTGGTTTTAACTTCGTCAATTGGGTTAGCTTTGGCATGGCGTGGCTAGAAACTTTGCTCTACGTATTGGTGGGCGTAGCCGGTGTGTTTGTGCTTGTTTGGCTGTGCATTTCTAAGGGAAAAGTTGTTGATTGCACCTGCGGCCGCGAAAAATACGCCGACCGATACGGTTATCACGGCTAAATTCGACAAAAAAACGGTTGGAACGACAGTTCTAACCGTTTTTTGCTTGCTAAACTTTTTTTAACAAGTTGCATTGCGCGCGTTTTTTTGGTAATATAATAATTGACAAATTTCACGGCAGTTTGGCAACGTTTGTTGCAACGTGAAATTGCTATTTTAAAAATAAGGTGAAAAATGACGGCAAAAGAATGCTTGCAAAAAACGGAAAACGTCGTGCGTCGCGTTGTATATAGCGACGTCTATTTTGCGTGCATTTGTGTTGTTGCGTTTTTGTGTTGGTGCCTGGGTTGGTCGGCAGTGGGGCTTATTTTGCTTGTTGCTGCAACATGCGTAACAATGTTGTTTGGCAACGACGGCTCGGCCACCTTTTTGCCCGTTATGGTTTGTTTGACGGCCATTCGCAATCCTGCGGAAATAACCCCCGTCGTGCTAGCCGTAACCATTGCGCCTCTAACCGTTTGTTTTGTTATTTTTGTGTGCCGCAATTTGCCCAAGACAATTGTGCTTGGCCGCATGTTCGTGCCGCAAGCGGCCGTTTCGTTGGCGTTGCTAGTGGGAGGATTGGGCGTTGTTTCTTCATCCAACTATTTGGCAGAACTTCCCCTTGTTTTGGCTCTAGGCGCAGGCATGTTGCTAACCTATTTTGTTTTTGTCAATTTCACCGGACGCAACTCGGTGGACGTGCCCTTGTGCTTTGCAAAAGCGTGCGTCTACGTTGGCTTGGTGGTGTGTGCGGAATTGGCCGTTCTAATTGCTCAATCGCAACTTGCGCCGTCGCAATGGGCGGAATCATATTGGAATTTTGGCTGGGGCAACCGTGGAATGGCTGCAACATTCATTCCATTTGCAATGGTCATGAGTTTGTACCTTTCCGTGCGAACAAAAAAACATGCCTTTGTTTACGTTTTGCTCAGCTTCGTCATGTTGCTTTGTTTGGCGCTTACGCTTTCTCGCGCGGCAACGCTTTTCGGCTTTGTTGCTTTTGTGTGCGCTCTTGTTGCGGCGATAGTTTTGGGCAACAAAAAACAAACTCTCGTTTGTGTTGCCGGCGCTGCGGCCGTTTGCATTTTGGCGTGCGCAATTTTTTGGCAACAAGTTTCGCAGCTAGTGGAAGGCTTGCTTTCTCGTTTTTCGCAAATAAAAATTTATTTTGCCGAAGGCAAATTGGTTATCGAAGGCACTAGTGGAAGGTTTGGCGAAGACGGTTTGTTCGGCAAGGCATGGCAATTTTTCAAGCAGAGTCCGCTGTTTGGCATTGGCATGGGCGGGCATCCCAACGTTGCCATTAACGACAGCCCCGATGCTTGCGCACGTTTCCATTCAACGGTGTTCGAAGTGATGGCATCTATGGGCATCGTGGGCATTGTGTGCTACGTTTTCTACTACATTATGCGTTTCCGGGAAGTGCTTGCAAAGCCACGCAGAAAAAATCCTTTTGCTTTGTTCACGCTTTTTGCCTGGATTGCTTTCGAAGGCCAGGGACTTGTGGATATGAACACGTTCGAACCGGTGTTTAGTTTTTTTGTGGTGTTTCAACTTGTTGTGTTGCAACGGTTGGATGATAATTTTGAAAAAACGGAAATTTTGCAGTTGTTGCCGCCGACCGAAGTTGTTGCAACAAAAATCGTTCAATAGTTTTTATGTCAAAAAAATCCGTCGAGAACTCTCGACGGATTTTGTTTTGCAAAATTTTTTTCAATGCAACAATCGTTTTGTTGTTTATTTTGCCTAGTGTTGTTTGCTTTTGCTTGCAACTAGGCTTTTTTGTTTTGGCGGGCCCAAATGCGCATGCGTTCGGCGTGATCCAAAATGGCTTTGCGTAAACGGATGGAAGTGGGAGTAACTTCAACAAGTTCGTCGTCGCCGATAAATTCCAAGCACTGTTCCAAACTTAGCACGGTGGGCGGAGTAAGTTTAAGTGCTTCGTCACTGCCGCTGGCTCGGTTGTTCGTTAGGTGTTTTGTTTTGCACACGTTAACGGAAATATCGTCTTCGCGGCTGTTTTCACCAACAACCATTCCGGCATATACGGGAACGCCCACGTCCACGAACAAACGGCAACGCTCTTGTGCGTTGAACAAACCGTAAGCGGTGGTGACGCCGTCTTCGAAGCAAACCAAACTGCCTCTTGCGCGTTCTTGCACGTCGCCTTTATAGGGTTCGTAACCGTCAAACACGCTGCTCATAACGCCAAAACCCTTGGTGTCGGTAAGCAGTTCGCTGCGATAGCCAATAAGGCAACGAGAAGGAATTCTAAATTCCAAACGGGTGGATCCTTGGTTGTCGGGATACATGTTAACAAGTTCGCCCTTGCGTGCGCCCAACTTGTTCATCACACTGCCAACGTATTCGGCCGGCACTTCCACAACCAAAAATTCCATGGGTTCGCATTTTACGCCGTCAATTTCCTTAAAAATAACTTTGGGGCGAGAAACTTGAAATTCGTATCCTTCACGGCGCATTTCTTCAATCAAAATGGAAAGGTGAAGTTCGCCGCGTCCATACACTTTGAAGCTATCCGGGCTTTCCGTTTCTTCCACGCGCATAGAAACATTTGTTTCCACTTCCTTGAACAGGCGTGCGCGCAGGTGGCGGCTGGTAACAAATTTGCCTTCTTTGCCGGCAAACGGACTGTTGTTCACAACGAACATCATAGATATGGTGGGTTCGTCTATGTTCACGAAGGGAAGCGGTTCAACGCAATCGATGGAACAAAGTGTTTCGCCAATGTTCATATCGGAAATGCCGTTCACGGCAACAATGTCGCCCATGCTACCTTCTTCGCATTCCACGCGTTTCAAACCTTCAAATTGATATAAACGTGTTACTTTTGCCGTGTTAAACTTGTTATCGCGGTGGCAAACCATAACTTGCTGTCCGTTTTGAATTTTGCCACGGTTAACTTTGCCAATACCAATGCGGCCAACGTACTCGTCATAGTCGATGTTGCAAATAAGCAGTTGCAAACCGCCTTCAACTTCTCCTGCCGGTGCGGGAATCTCCGTCAAAATGGCATCTAGCAACGGTGCCATGTTGGTGGAGGGTTTGCCAAGTTTATCCGTTGCCCAGCCTTGTTTTGCCGATGCGTAGATGATTTTGAAATCGAACTGCTCATCTGTGGCTCCCAGTTCCATAAACAACTCCATTATTTGTTCTTGAAGTTCTGTCTCGTCAAACTCACCCTTATCCACTTTATTCACAACAACCAAGGCTTTTTTGCCCAAACCCAACGCTTTTTTAAGCACGTAGCGTGTTTGCGGCATGCAACCTTCAATAGCATCCACTAGCAACAATACGCCGTCTACCATCGACAAAATGCGTTCCACTTCGCCACCGAAATCGGCGTGGCCGGGGGTGTCGATAATGTTTATTTTTGTTCCCTTATAGTGCACGGCGGTGTTCTTTGCCAAAATGGTTATGCCGCGTTCGCGTTCGATATCGTTGTTGTCCATCACGCGTTCGGCAACCACTTCGTTGGCACGGAAAATGCCGTTTTGTTTAAGCAGTTGGTCCACTAGCGTCGTTTTGCCGTGGTCGACGTGCGCAATAATGGCAATATTTCTTACGTTTTCTCTTTGCATAAACTTTCTCCGTATTCAGCCGCTTTTTGCGGCAACTTTCAAACCACAAAATTATACAACTATCTTAAAAAGCCGTCAAATATATTTGGGGTGATTGCGCTGCGCGTCATCAAAAAAAGTGTTTTTTAACAAAACATCCAAACAATCTTTGTCGTTGTTTTTTTGTGTCGCAACTTTTGCCGCAGGCATATACTACCTCGAAAAGGAGATGGTTGTGTGTGGAATTTTTGCCACTACGGAACAGGAGTGTGTGGAAAAAACAATGGAAGCGTTGCGCTTTTTGCAATACCGTGGGTACGATTCGGCCGGAATTGCCATAAAAAAGCAACAAATTTCCGTTGTCAAAACGGTTGGAAAAGTAGATGCGTTGCAAGAAAAACTAAAAAACGTTTCTCTTCAAGCGTCGCTTGCCATGGGGCACACCCGATGGGCAACACACGGCGAAGTTTCCGAAGTCAACGCACACCCGTTTTTGTCTGCCGACGGAAATTTTGCCGTTTGTCACAACGGCATCATCGAAAACCATCGCTCGCTTGCCAAAATGCTTGCGCAAAACGGGTTAAAAACGGTTTCTCAAACGGATAGCGAAGTGGTGGCGCATTTGTTGCAATTTTTCTACAAAGGGGACGTTTTGCAGGCGGTGCAAAAAACCGTGGCCATGCTAAAAGGGTCGTTTGCACTGCTTATTCTTTGCAACCATAACAACAAAATTTATGCTGCGCGCCACAAAAGCCCGTTGGTGGCAAGTGTTTCGGCGTGCGGCGTGAGTTTCTGTTCGGATTTTAGGTTTGCCGCAAGCATGGGAAAGGTTGCCTCTATGCCGGATGGTTGCATTGCCGTTGCGAAAAATTGCAATGTGAAGTTTTGCAGTTTTGACGGCAAAGAATTGTGTTTGAAATGGCAAAAAGCCGCCGTGAAAGTGGAAAATGCGCCGCAGGGCGATGCTATGCTAAAAGAAATTTTGGAAATTCCCTTGCGTGTTAAGGACGCCGTGCAAAACTACGCAAAAAACGGTGGGTTGCCTTGCAAAATGCTAAAAAAATTGCGCCGTATCTATCTTGTGGGGTGTGGCACTGCCTTCAACAGCGGTGTCGCCGCTTGTGCCGCCGTAAGGCGTTTTTTGCATTTAGATTTGTTGCCTGTTGTGGCTAGCGAATTTGTCTGCGACCAATATCCCACCGATGGCAACACTTTGGCGCTGTGCATCAGCCAAAGCGGCGAAACTGCCGATACCGTTCGCGCGGCAGAAAAGCTAAAAGAAGCCGGCGCATACGTGGTGGCCGTCACCAATACGCCAATTTCGTCGCTAGGTTTTGTTTGTAACCGCGCGTTGAACGTTTTTGCGGGTGGAGAGTTTTCCGTTGCTAGCACAAAGGCATATAACTGCCAACTGGTTACACTTGTTTTGTTGCTAACTGACTTTGCGTTTGTGCGGGGCGAAATTTCCTCGGAAAGCCACCAAACAATTTTTGATGCGGCAACAAAATTGCCCCTTGCGCTAGGGCAAACGCTAAACTTGCAAAAAACGGTGGAGCAGCTTGCTCTGAAAATAAAAGATAGCTCTGCCGTGTTTTTCGTGGGGCGTGGCCACGATTATCCCACGGCTGCGGAGGCATCGTTGAAGCTAAAAGAGATAACCTACACCCATTCCGAGGCCTATCCTTCGGGAGAATTGAAACACGGAACGCTGGCACTTATGGAAAAGGGCGTTTCCGCTATCGTCATTTCCACGATTGGCAACTTGTTGGATAAAAACCAAACCACCGCGCAGGAAATTGCTTCGCGTGGCGCTTCCGTTACGACGATTTCTCAGTTTGGCGGTGCAAACACAATAACTTTACCAGTGGTGCACGACGTGTTCTGCGGCGTTGTTTCCGTTGTGCCGTTGCAGTTGTTGGCGTATTTTGTGGCCAAAAAATTGGGGCGTGACGTGGATAAGCCGCGCAATTTAGCAAAATCTGTCACTGTGGAATAATTGTTGCAAATTGATTTTTTTTGTGCTAAAATACAAAAAAAAACACAAAGGAACTTTGGCAATGGAAAAGTTTACGTGTGCAAGACAGGCTTCCGGAAGATTTGTTGCTCTCTATGGCAAAAAAACCTTTCATCAACTCAAACGCTACGAAAGTTTGATAAGAAAATTCAAAAGAAAATACGGCGCGTCCTATTGCTACTTGGCAAGTTCGTCCGGCAGGGTGGAATTGGTAGGCAACCACACCGATCACAGCGGTGGCAAAGTTGTTGGTTGCACTGTCAATTTGGATATTATTGCTGCCTTTTTGCCCGATGATAGCGGCATGGTTACCGTGTGCAGCAATGGGTATAGGGATATAAAATTTGCTTTGGACGACGTTGACAACGTTGAAAGTGGCAGCATTGGCATGGTAAAAGGCGTGCTTGCCGGGCTTAAAAAGCGTGGAAAAAACATTGGCGGTTTTCGCGCCTTGCTTAACACCACGGTGCCCAGCGGAGCCGGCATATCTTCCAGCGCAGCATTTCAATTGCTTGTGGCAGTTATTCAAAACGCATTGTATAACGACGGCAGTTTGTCGCCACGCCTTATGGCGGAAGTGGGGCAATATGCCGAAAACGTCTATTTCCAAAAGCCGTGCGGATTGCTAGATCAAGGCGTTATTGCCGAAGGCGGCGTTGTAACAATCGATTTCAAAAACGGTTTTTCCGCCACAAAGTTGGATGGCAATTTGGCGGGACTAAACTTGGTTGTTATCGACACCGGAAAAAGCCACGCATCCTTAACTGAACACTATGCGGCAATTCCTGCGGAGATGAAGGCCGTTGCCACACACTTTGGCAAAGATCGCCTTGCCGACGTGGACGAAAAGTTGTTTTTCGATAACTTGCGCCGCGTGGAACGGGAAGTGGGCAATCGCCCAACTTTGCGTGCCAAACACTTTTTTGAAGAAAACCGTCGCGTAGATGATTTTTGTGCCGCATTGCAAAATGGAGACAAGGCAAGTTTGCTAAAAATCATTGGCGATTCTGGCGATAGCAGCATTTCGCAGCTACAAAATTGCAACGTCAACGATGATAGAACTGTGGCGGAAGCGGTGGAATTTGTGCGCAAAGTTTGTCCGCAATGCGCTTCTCGAGTGCACGGAGGCGGTTTTGCCGGCACTATTTTGGCCGTTGTGGGCGATAGGGAAGTCAAAAAACTTTGCGATGAAGTTTCCAAACGCTATGGCAAGGAAAAGGTGCACGCCTTGAAAGTGCGCACCATCGGTGCAACCGTACTGTAATTTTATCGGCATCAACTAAATATGGTAAATTGTCAAACCAAGTACAATACTTTGTTTTTTAATAAATCTATTGGCCTCAGGTATAATTTACTTTCTTAGCCGTTGCACTTAAAAGTGCTATTCACCAATATCACAAGGGGTCGAGCTTATACAGCCCGACCCTTTTTGTTTTGTTAAATTTTTTGTTTGTGTTGCCAACTTATGTGGCAAGTTTTGCAAAAACTGCAAAAAAAAGCGAAAGCACAATGCTTTCGCAATTTTGTTATTGACCTAGCAGTTTGTTTACCAACAACGCCACAACGGCACCAAGTGCGGCAAACACAATGCGCCAAAAGAAGGTGTTTATCAGTTCACGGCGGCGCTGTATCAGTTCACGCTTGAAGGCTTTGCCCTTTTGTTTAAGTTCAATAACGTTAACGATTTTTCCGTCCTTATCCGATTTGGTACATTCAAAGTAGCCGTCGTATTCCAGCTGTTTCAGGATGGCGTCAACGTTTATTTCCGTCAATTTGTATTTTTCCGGACAACTTTGAATAATCACTTCGTCGGAGATTATCGCGCCGTCGTTGTGCCTTTTGCACGCTTCATATACGCAACGCATAACGGCCACTTCTTTTTTGTTTAGCATAAGCTGCCTCCCCCTTCTAGAACAACAATTTGGATATCACTTCGGCAATGAATGCGCCCAAGAAAGCCGCCAAGAACACGCCGATAAATAACGCTGCGGCTTGCCCCGTTGCAATTTTAGATTTAACCGCAACTTCCTGTTCGCCTTCCAGATATGATTCCGCCTTGACTGTGAGCGTCAAACATACGTCCTCTTTGTCTTGATATTTAACAACAACGTAGTCGTTTTGCTTCAGGTACGTCAAAATGGAATTAAACGTGTCGTCGTTTATTTTCAGTCTTTTGGGCAATGCATCCAAAAGTGATTGTTTTTTAACAACCTTGTAGCCGTAACCGACTTTTTCCGACAACATTTTTAGCACTGCCGTCATTTTTTTGTCTAGCATAGTTAATTCTCCCAATGGTGAAGTTGCATATCAACGGTGTTTTCGTCCACAAAAGCAACGCCTTCGCTAATCAACAAATCGCGTTGCACGGTTTTTCCGCCAAAGGCAAATGCACCGGCAATCTGTCCTTGTTTGTTAACAACTCGGTGGCAAGGTGTTTCAATGGGGTTCGGGTTCACGTGCAACGCCCAGCCCACTTGTTTGGCCATTCTTGCGTTGCCGCACATTTTGGCAATTTGCCCATAGGTGGCAACCTTTCCGCAAGGGATGGTTTGCACAGTCCTATATACCTTTTGAAAAAATCCGTCTTTCAACCGTTCACCTCTTCGTCAATTATTATACGGTTTGTTTGAGTTTTTGTCAATGCGTTTAGTAAATACGCCTTGCTAAAAAGGCTTGAAAGAACGCAAAAAGTGTGCTACAATAAAAAGGATTTTCAGAATTTCGCGGTTAGTCACTTTTGTGGAAGTGGCAAATCGTTGCACAAAGGGGAAAACATGAAAAACTTTATTACCATAGAAGGATGCGACGGCGTTGGAAAAACCTATCAAACGCAACTGCTAAAAGAATATTGTTTGCAAACGGGCGCTAACGTGGTGTTCACCCGCGAACCGGGCGGCAGCGACATTGCGGAGCAAATTCGCAAAATCATTTTGAATGCCGAAAACAAGGAAATGGACGATATGTGCGAAGCATTTTTGTATGCCGCATCGCGCATTCAGCACTTGCACGATATTGTCAAGCCGGCAATCGAACAGGGTAAAGTTGTTTTCTGCGACCGCTTTGTGCACTCTTCCTACGTGTATCAAGGTTTGGGACGTGGTTTGGGTTTGGAAAAAATCATACACCTAAACCAAATTGCCGTTGGCGAATACATGCCGGAATTCACCATCTTTTTGGATCTTTCTCCCGAAAAAGCTTTCGAGCGCAAGGGCGGAGCCGACCAAAAGGACAGAATGGAAGCGGTGGAATATTCCTTCCACGAAAAAGTTTATAACGGCTACAAGCAGCTGATAGCAGAAAATCCCGAAAAGTTCGTTGTTATCGATGCTTCAGGCACCAAGGAACAAACGCAAGAAAAGTTGCGTGAGGTGTTGCGTCAAAAGGGAGTTTTGCAATGACAAACAACAATGGCGTCGTCGATAGCTTGCGAGAAGCCTTTTCGCGCGGAAAGGCGGCGCATGCCTACGTTGTGGCGGCGGAAAAACAACTGTTGCCCGATTTGTTGAAGCAGTGCGCAAAAGTTTGCATGTGCAACAATCACACGGCAAAGGATGGCTGCGAAACTTGCAAAAAAGTTCAGTTGGGTTTGCATCAAGACGTGCTAAAATTCCCGCGCGACGAGCAAAAGGGCAGGCTTTCGGTTGCTGACGTTTTGTTGTTGGTGGAAGAAAGCTACAAACGCCCGGTTGATGACGGCGACGTTAGAGTTTTTTTGGTGGATGCAAGCAATTCTGTCAGCGGCACAGGTGCGGAAATTTGGCAAAACAAGTTGCTAAAAACGCTGGAAGAGCCAAACGAAAATATATATCTTTTCATTGGCGTAACGGATGCGGAAAGTTTGCTACCCACCGTTCGTTCACGTTGTCAGGTGTTGAAGCAAAACAAGGCTTTGCCGCAAGAAATTTGCGAATCGTTGTGCAAAAAAGGTTACTTGCGTTCCTATTGCGAAGTGGCATCCTGCGTTTGCAGTGACGTTGCAACTGCGGAAAGCGTTGTTGCTAATCCTATTGTCATAAGAGCATTTCAGCGTGCCGCCGATTGGTGTGCGGAAATGACTTCCACCAAAAACGCATTGCAATTTGTTGCGCCCGTGGTGGCGGAAAAGGAATCTGTTCAGTGGGTTTTGCGCTTTTTGTCCGTTTTGCTTAGGGAAAGCATTGCATTCCGTTTGACGGAAACACTTTGCTCGTTGCCCTCACACAAAGACACGGTGCTTAAAATTTGTGAAAACTATTCTTTGCAAGCAGCGGAAGTTTGCATAGAAAAAATCGATTCCGCAAAAAGGCGACTTGACGACGGCGGCAACGCAACCGTTGTTATGGATCAGTTGGCAAGTTGCATGTTGGAGGTTAAATTTAGATGCCGAATATAGTTGGAGTACAATTCAAACAACCGGGAAAAACCTACTATTTCAACCCCAAAAACTTGGTTTTTAGCCAAGGTGATGGAGTTGTGGTGGATACAACACACGGTTTGGAATACGGCACGGTTGTGTTGGCCAACACCGAAGTGCCCGAAGAAGAAGTTAAGGGCGAATTGAAAAACGTGGTGCGCAAAGCTACCGAAAAGGACGAACATCAGCATCGCACCATTGAAGAAAAGCGTCCTCAAGCCATTCGCGATGCACAGGAAAAAGCCAACAAACGCAATTTGGAAATGAAAATTGTGGATGCGGAGTTTGCATTCGACAATAGCAAGGTTGTGTTCTTTTTCACTGCGGATAGCCGCGTGGATTTTCGTGACCTTGTTAAGGAACTTGCAGGCACCTTCCGCATGAGGATAGAATTGCGTCAAATAGGCATTCGCGACGAGTGCAAAATGAAGGGCGGTTTGGGCCCGTGTGGCAGAGTTTGTTGTTGCAATGCCTATCTAAACGATTTTGCACGCGTTTCCATAAAAATGGCAAAAACGCAAGGCCTTTCGCTAAATCCTCAAAAAATTTCCGGATTGTGCGGCCGACTTATGTGTTGTTTGAAGTTCGAAGACGATTACTATTCTCAAACGGCAAAGTTTATGCCCAAAAACAATGCCGAAATTCAAACGCCTGCCGGCAAAGGCAAGGTGGTGGATACCGACATGATCCGCCAGCTTGTAACGGTAAAAATTGCCAAGGGCGAAGAAGAAACGGAAATGCGTTGTTTCACTTTGGAAGAATTGGGCATAACCCCAGTCTATTGCAACACTTGCTGTGCATCGACTGAACCGGACGAGGGCGAAGAAAACGCCGAAACGGAGGAATAGGTAGTGAAATATTTTGTTGCAACGGATTTGCACGGTTCCGCCTTTTGGGCGCAAAAAGTGGTGCAAAGTTTCCATTCTAGCGGTGCCGACGTGTTGGTGCTTTTGGGTGACATCTACAACCACGGCCCACGCAACCCCTTCCCAACGGAATATGCTCCCATGCAGGTTGCAGAAACACTTTCTTCCGTGGCTGATAGGCTTATCGTTGTCCGTGGAAATTGCGATGGCGAAGTGGATCAAATGATAAGCAATTTCGATTTTGTAAGCGAAGCGTCCGTATTCTTCAAAAACGGCGAAAATTTGCGCCGCGTGTTTTTCACCCACGGCCACGTTCACAACAAAAACGCATTGCCACACCTAAAAGAAGGCGACTTGCTTGTTTACGGGCATTTTCACAAAAACGAAATTTGCAACGTAAACGGAGTTGTTTGCGTTAACGTTGGCAGTTGTGCTTTGCCCAAACAAGACGTGCCTGCATTTTGCATTATCGACGAAACCAGCGTTTGCATCGTTGATTTTGACGGCAAAACGCTGTTGTCTCAGCAGTTTTAAAACCAAGCGTTCGACTAGCGGTCGAACGCTTTTTTTATGGAAAAATCCCGCCGTTTGCCGTTGTTTTCTTGGCGGTTTTTGCTTTGCAACAGGGCACCTTTTTTGGCCATTTTTTAACTTTTTTCTTCATTTTCATTGCAAAACGCCAAATATGATATATAAATGTTATATAGCAAAAAATTTGCTCTTGAAATTTGCGTTTAGTTGTGATATGGTAATTCCATAGTTACAAGGCGTAAATAATAATATTTTTTGCCTTATTGCAAGTTCTTTTAGCGTTCCGTAAAAAGACAGCAAATGGCAATATTTTAAGTCGGCAATGATGCCGTAGAACTTTTGTGAACATTGGCCGCCCGGCCGAATAAAGTGTTTTGTTTTTTTGCTTTCGTTTTAGGTTTGGTGTTGTCGCATTTTCGACAGTTGCCCACAAGTTTTGTTTTTAACGTTCTAGTGAATGGACGTTGGAATAAATAAAGGAGGAAAAATAATGAACTACTTCAGAAAACACAAGATTGCATTGATCATTCTTGGTGCTGCATTGGCTTTGATACTGTTATCTAGTTTTTGCGCAAGCATGATTCAAAGCGACGCGTTTAGAGTTTCGGTTACCGACCTGCGCGATGAATCTTTCAATGGCAAAGTAAAAACCAACTTTGGCGAAGGTCCGGAAGTTTCGGTCAAGGGCACTGTTGCCAGCGGCATTTTGTTTGTACCCAAAGATGCTTCTGCAGAACACAAACTGCCCGCAGTGGTGTTGACACACGGTTATTTGAATAACCGCGAATTGCAACTTCAAAACGCAATCGAACTTGCTCGCAGAGGTTTCGTAGTGCTAACCATCGACCGTGGTGGACACGGCAACAACGAAATTTCCAGTGCTACTAGCGCAATGATGAACACGTCTGGTATGTACGAAGCAGTTAAGTATCTTGCTTTGCAAGACTACGTAGATCTTACCAAGATTGGTATTTCCGGACACTCCATGGGTGGCTACACAACAATGTCCACTCTTATGTCGGATATCTACAACGAAGCAAATCATTCCAAGGGCACAGGTCTTGGACTCGTTTCCGCAGGTTTGATGCAAGGTTGGAGCACCTTCGTTATGGCAGGCCCCGGTGTTTCCGTTGGTATGTTGAAAGCAATGGACGACGAATTCTTCTTCAACAGCACGTTGGCAGATGGCACTCCGTCCATCAGCAGACAATTCCTTCAATCTAAGGCTGCTGCACAATTCGTTGGCGTTACCGGCTATGGCGAAACTGCCGATGCTATCGATATCAAAAACGGCGGCATCTATATTGGTGGTTCTCTTGTTAACGTTGCTGGCGGACAAGCCGCTAGCGGAGCTTTCCGTGTTGTTTACGAAGCAGACGAAATTCACCCCTTGAACCACTTCTCGGTTGAAAGTGCTGGCTACGTAACAAACTTCTTCTACACAGCATTCGGAACCCCCAACGGTCACGAATATATTGCTGAAGGCAGACAAACTTGGGTTGTTAAAGAACTGTTCTCCACTTTGGGACTTGTTGGTTTCTTTGGATTGGTTCTTCCCTTGGTAGACCTTCTTCTTTCCGTTCCTTTCTTTGCAGGTTTGAAAAAGAAAGAAGTTGCCGAAGGCGAAGTTGGCGAAGTGCTTCCCGAACTTAAAGGCATTCGCAAACACGTTTCCTTCTGGGTATGCGCAGTTATCATCACTCTGTTCAGCGGCTTCTCCATTCAATGGGTTTCCAGCGGTTGGCTAAGTGGCTTCCAAACCTTGTTGTTCTCGCAAAACACCTACTTCCCGCAAGATACCACCGGCACAGTTGCAACTTGGGCAGTGGTGTGCGGATTGTTCTCGTTGTTGGTTATCGGCATCAACTGGCTTGTTAACTACATCATCAACAGAGTTAAAGGCATCGAAGGCGCCGACGAACATCCTCTTCGTGCAGCTCGCATCGAAGGCGGTTTCGTTTCCTTCATCAAAACGTTGTTGCTTGCAGCAGTTGTTATCACCGCTATGTACGTAGTTGTGTTCATCAACTGGGCAATTTGGAAGGTAGACTTCCGTTTCTGGACGTTGGACGTAAAAGTATTCGAAGTTGAAGTTATGCTTCCCACAATGCTACGCTATGCACTTGTGTTCTTCGTGTTCTACTTCATCAACAGTATTTTGAACCAAACCTACAGATTCAAGAACCTTCCCGAATGGGCAACCATCGCAATCAACGCAGCGTTCAACGTGGTTGGTATTGTTCTTGCAATGGCAATTCAATACGGCACCTTCCGTTCCACCGGCGTGTTGTGGCAAGGCGACATGGCTTTGACCTACATCGTGTTGTTCCCCATTGTTCCCGTGCTTATCATTGCAACCATTCTTTCCAGAAGATTGTATAAACGCACCGGCAACGCTTGGTTGGGCGCATTGATCAATGCTTTGTTGTTCACCATCATCACAGTTGCAAACACGGCTGCATCCTATCCTTATGTAGGATTCTTTGCATAAAAACCCGTTCTATAATTGTAGTTTATTAACGGCAAAGTTTTGCAAATGATTTGTCAACATCCCCTGCCGATCGTGCAGGGGATGTTTTGAAGTAAACGTAAAGTCTAGCTGCAAAATTTGCCATTTAAAAGACGTTTTTTGCAGGGTAACTTTTTTGCAAAACACGTTATTTTAGGAGGATATATGAAAGACGTAATCGTTATCGGCGGTGGCGTGATTGGTTGTTCCATCGCTCGAGAACTAGCCAGGTTCGACGCCGAAATTTTGGTGTTGGAACGCGGAAACGACGTTTCCGTGGGAACCACAAAGGCCAACAGCGGAATTGTTCACGGCGGCTATGATGCCAAACCCGGCACCAAAAAGGCACTTTATAACGTGCGTGGAAACGCAATGTTCGACGAACTTTCCAAGGAATTAGAATTTCCTTTCCGCCGCAACGGATCTATGGTTTTGTGCTTCGACCCGTCGCAGAAAGACGGCTTGACGGAACTATATAATCGCGGCGTGCAAAACGGCGTAAGCGGACTATATGTAGCCGAAGGCAACGACGAAATAAGAAAGCTGGAACCGCACGTCTCCGAACAAGCGGTGGCGGCTTTGGTTGTGCCTAGCGGCGGCATTGTTTCGCCCTACGAAATGTGCGTGGCCTATGCCGAAAACGCCGCAGTGAACGGCGTGCAATTCCGTTTCGAATCGGAAGTTGTTTCCATCGAAAAAGATAAAGACGGCTTTGTTGTTAAATGTGCAGATGGTTCCACTCACAATGCAAAAGTGGTGGTTAACTGCGCCGGCGTTTTTGCCGATGCCATAAACAACATGGTTTGCCAAGAAAAATTGCACATCACGGCACGCAAAGGCGACTACGTTTTGATGGACAAAACGTGCGGTTATTTGGCGGATCACACTTTGTTTCAACTTCCCACAAAAATGGGCAAGGGAATTTTGGTCACGCCGACGACGCACGGCAATATTTTGGTTGGCCCAACTGCAACCGACGTTTTGGATAAGGACGACGTTAACACAACGGCCGACGAACTTAACGCAGCATTCAACACAGCATTGCTAACAGTGCCCACGCTTGCAAGACGCAACATTATCACTCAATTTTCCGGCTTGCGCGCACACCTAGACGGTGACGATTTCGTTATTGGCGAAAGCAGCGTTCAAAACTTCTTCAACGTTGCAGGCATCGAAAGCCCCGGTCTTTCCTGCGCACCTGCCATTGCAGTAGACGTGGCGCACATGGTTGCGGAAAAATTGCAACTAAGCAAAAAAACGCATTTCCAAGCGCACCGCAAGGCAATTCCTCAATTTTCCAAGCTTTCTAACGTCGAAAGGGAAAAACTTATCGATCAAAATCCGCTCTACGGCAAAATCGTTTGTCGTTGCGAAATGGTCACCGAGGGGGAAATAGTCGATTCTATTCGTCGCCCCGTTGGCGCAAAGGATTTGGACGGCGTAAAAAGGCGCACTCGTGCCGGAATGGGACGTTGCCAAGCAGGATTCTGCACACCGCGCATAATGGAAATTATCTCGCGCGAACTTGGGTGCGACATGCAAGACGTCACCAAGCGTGGCGGAGAAAGTCAAGTTGTGGTGGGGAGGACTAAATGATGAAAAACGTTAACGTTGTTATAGTTGGCGGCGGCCCCGCTGGGCTTGCTGCGGCAAAAGCGGCCTACGATTGCGGCGAACGCGACATAATAATTTTGGAACGCGAACCAGAGCTGGGTGGCATTTTGAACCAGTGTATTCACAACGGATTTGGTTTGCACACATTCAAAGAAGAACTAACCGGCCCCGAATACGCCGCTCGCTACATAGAGCAAGTTAAAGAGCGCAACATTTTGTATAAACTCAACGCCACCGTTATTGACGTTTCCACGCAAAAAGTTGTAACCTACGTTTCCGCAGAGGACGGCTTGGTGCAATTGCAAGCCAAGGCAGTTATTCTTGCCTGTGGTTGCAGGGAACGCCCTCGTGGAGCAATTAACATTGCCGGTATGCGTGGTGCAGGTGTATTTTCCGCAGGTACGGCGCAAAAACTGGTCAACATCGACGGCTATTTGCCCGGAAAAGAAGTTGTAATTTTGGGCAGCGGCGATATAGGCCTTATCATGGCACGCAGAATGACTTTCGAAGGCGCGCACGTAAAGGCCGTTGTGGAACTTATGCCCTATTCGTCCGGGTTGAACAGAAACATCGTTCAGTGCTTGAACGACTTCGATATTCCATTGTATTTCTCACACACGGTGGTGGATATCAAGGGGCGTGATCGTGTTGAAGGCGTTGTCGTTGCCGAAGTAGACGAACGTTTGCAACCCAAAATGGAAACGGCCGTAACTATTCCGTGCGACACACTGTTGCTTTCCGTGGGATTGTTGCCCGAAAATGAACTTGCAAAAAATGCGCAAGTGCAACTTTCCACCGTTACCGGAGGTGCAGTGGTGGACGAAAACCTTATGACAAGCGTAGACGGCGTGTTCGAATGTGGCAATGTTTTGCACGTTCACGATTTGGTAGACTTTGTTTCTGCCGAAAGCGAAAATGCAGGCAAATGTGCCGCAGAATACGTGAAAGGCGCAACGCCTTGCAATGAAAAACTTACCATTCGTTGTACAAACGGAGTGCGCTATTGTGTGCCTACAGTGCTTAACAAAGACCAAGTTTATGCAAACCAAAGTTTCAAAATGCGCGTTGCAAACGTGTTCAAAAAGGTCGAACTTGCTGTTTTTGCCGATGGTGTTAAGGTTTATGGTCGCAAACGTCCCGTGGTTGCCCCCGGCGAAATGGAAAACGTTGTTTTGACGGCGGAACAAATGAAGACGCTTAAAAACGCAAGCGACGTGGAAATTACCCTTATAAAAGGAGAATAGGTTATGGCAAGAGAAATGATTTGTATCAATTGCCCTATGGGGTGTCATCTTTCCGTGGACGACAGCGACAAAAACAACATAGTGGTCACTGGCAACACCTGTCCCCGTGGCGTCACCTACGCCGTAAACGAAGTTACTGCGCCTAAGCGCATGGTTACCGGTTCGGTGCGCGTTGTGGGCGGCACAATAGAAATGGTTTCGGTAAAAACTCGCGAAGCCATCCCCAAGCAACTTATATTCCAAAGTTTGGAAGCGCTAAAAAGCGTAACGCTTACAGCGCCCGTTGCAATTGGCGACGTGGCCGTTGCAAACGTTTGTGGTTGTGGCGTTGATTTCGTCGTTACCAAAAACGTGCAAGCAAAGTAGTTTTTTAAATTTACTACCAACGGAGAAAATAACATGAAATACATTCTTTCGTTAGACCAAGGCACAACTAGCTCTCGTGCAATCGTTTTCGACAAGCAAGGGCAAATAGTTGGCAAGGCTCAACAAGAGTTTCAACAAATTTACCCCCAACCCGGTTGGGTGGAACACGATCCTCACGACATCTTGGGTTCGCAGGTGGGCGTGATTGTGGAATCGCTTATTCGCGCAAACGTTTCGGCGGCGGATATTGCGGCTATCGGCATCACCAACCAACGCGAAACAACGTTCGTGTGGGATAAGAACACCGGAAAACCCGTGTATAACGCCATTGTTTGGCAGTGCAGACGCACGGCCGAATATTGCGAGCAACTAAAAGAACAAGGGCTTTCCGACATGATCTACGAAAAAACCGGCCTAGTGTTGGACGCATACTTTTCTGCAACAAAAATCAAGTGGATTTTGGATAACGTCGAAGGCGTGCGCGAACGTGCCGAGAAGGGCGAATTGTTGTTCGGAACGGTGGATACCTACCTTATGTGGCAACTTTCGCGCGGCAAAATTCACGCCACCGACTACACAAACGCATGCAGAACCATGCTGTTCAACATACACACTTTGCAATGGGACGACGATTTGCTGAAATTGTTCGACATTCCAAAGTGCATGTTGCCGGAAGTGCATCCTTCGGGATATAACTATGGATGCACAGACGAAACGTTTATAGGCCGAGAAATTCCCATTTGCAGCGTCGTTGGCGACCAACAAGCGGCATTGTTCGGACATCTTGCCGTAAACGAAGGCGACGTCAAAAACACCTATGGCACGGGCTGCTTCTTGCTTATGAACACCGGAGACAAAGCCGTTAAATCCAACAACGGTTTGGTAACAACGCTGGGTGCAAGTTTGGAAGAAAAACCGCCCTACGTTTTGGAAGGCAGCGTGTTCATCGGCGGAGCAATCAACCAATGGCTTCGTGATGAAATGCGCATGATAAAACAAGCGGCCGAAACGGAAAACTACGCAACAAAAGTGCCTTCTACCGGCGGCGTGTATATCGTTCCTTCCTTCACCGGGCTTGGCGCACCCTATTGGGATGCTGAAGCGCGCGGCACCATAACCGGCGTTACTCGTGGCACCAAAAAGGAACACTTTATTCGTGCCGCATTGGAAGCCATCGACTATCAGGTTTACGATTTGGTAACGTCCATGCAACGCGATGCCGGAGTTAAAATTCGCAGCCTAAACGTGGACGGCGGAGCCAGCGCAAACAACTTCCTGATGCAATTCCAAGCAGATATTTTGAACGCAACTGTTGTGCGTCCCAAAGTTACCGAAACAACGGCGCTAGGCGCTTGCTATTTGGCAGGATTGTGCATCGGCTACTGGAAGGATGTGGACGACATTCGCGCCAACATCAAGGTGGATAGGGAATTTTGTCCCTCTATGGACGAAAAACTACGTTTGGAACTTGTTGAAGGCTGGGCGCATGCCGTTCGCCAAGCAAGGTGCAGATAGATCACATAATTAAAGTTATAAATGCAGTTCGCAACCTGTGCTGTCCAAAGTGGTTGCGAACTGTTTTTTTGCAAAAATAAGAGACAGTCAAACTAGAACTGTCTCTTTCGTTACATAATTATTTTGTCGGTATTTTCACTAAAATCACAATTTTGCGTTTAGATCATCTATGTATTTGTCTGTTTCGCTGTTCCAAACGCTCATAAGCTAGCCAATCAACTTCTTGGCTTTTTCAATTTTACTTTTTTTCACCTCACTCAAATTGACGGTATTGCCATACTCATCGTATTTGCTGTCAATAACTTCGTGAATACAATCCTTGATATCACTGATTTATTTTGTTCCGAGAGATGTTGCAATTTTGAGTTCTGGCAAAACTTAAGGCCTTTCCCTTCCGTTCCGTTTAGGGCAGAGAGATGTTGCAATTTTGAGTTCTGGCAAAACTGTCTCTTTTATAAAATCGACGGATTCGTTACTAAGTGTAGTGCGGTGGTTTAATAAAATGTTAGATGGCACAATACGCCCCCCTGTTTTCGAATTTCTTTTTGTTCATTTTTTGTGATACTTTCTGATTGTTTTAACATGATGATTACCGGCAGTAATAAAAGTCAAAGTGCAGTTGTTTGTATTTAGTCTGTCGTATTGTTTGGAACCGTCCTTATCTGTCTATATGCGAGAATTTTTTGAATTTCCAAACAAATTGCGAAGCATATCCGTTTTGCCTAGATTTTTGTCTTTTTGTATGGTTCTATTTTATGCATGAGACGTAATTGTATATTTTCCAACTTTAACCCACTTTGTGTTTCTGCTAGCCATTTTCTTTTTGGGTTTGAAGACGAAAGTTGGCAAACTCATTTTATCCCCTTACAAGTCGTCAATACTTTTAGCTTGTAACTTTATTATAACAGAGCCAATGATGTATTGAAAATAGTAAATATAATTCGAAAACCACACTTCAACTTTTGTTTTAAATTGTACGTAACTTCCAAAATAACGGTAAATTCAGCAAAATTTAACAAGTTATTGTTGGAATGTCTTGACTTTTCGCTATACAACTTGTATGATGCAAAACAAGGCAAGATCAAGTAGTATTTTTCAATAATTAAATTTGAACAATTTTTGAAATGTTGTCAAAGTTGATTTGTTCTGTAAAATAAATAAGAATGTTGGTCGTGCAACGTTTCGTCAAAAAAGAAGAAAAACTTGCAAAATAATGCAAAGTGTTACACGCCAAGTGTTGCAAAATGGAGCGTATAAATTTATGAAAAAAATTGCAATTATCGGCGGCGGTGTCGCCGGACTCACCGCGGCAGTTTATGCATTGCGTGCCAATGCCGAAGTCACTTTGTTCGAACAGTTTGGCTTGGGCGGACAGACTGCCAATTTGGGAATAATCGAAAACTATCCGTCGTACGCTAGTGTTGAAGGGTGGAAGTTAGCCGCCGACACTGCGGCGCAAGCAAAAGCGCTGGGGCTAAACGTGGTGCGTAGCAGGGTTGTTTCCCTAACAAAGCAAAACGAGTTTTGCATAAAAACCACCAAGGGGGATTTTTTCTTCCCGGCCGTTGTTGTCGCCACAGGCACTGCGCACAACAAACTTGGTTTTGAATCACCGTTTGTGGGAAAGGGCGTTTCCTATTGTGCAACTTGCGATGGCAATTTCTACAAAAACCTGCCCGTCGTCGTTGTGGGTGGTGGAATTCCCGCCGTCCGTGAAGCGGAATATTTGGCAGACTTGTGCAGCAAAGTGTACGTTGTCGTTCCGCAAAACAACTTTTCAGCAGAAGAACGCATGGTGCAACGTTTGCTTGCAAAACCCAACGTTCAAGCGCTGCTTGGTTGTTCCGTTTCGCAAATCGTTTGCGACGACGTCGTTTCGGCAGTGGATGTTTTTGATGGCCAAAACACAAACAGGCTGGAAGTTTCCGCCGTTTTTGTTGCCATAGGCGCGCAACCTGTTACGGATTTTATTTCCGTTGACGGCCTGCACACAGAAAAAGGCTATTTGGTGGTGGACGATAAGTGTCAAACCACGGTGGAAGGTCTTTTTGCCGCCGGAGACGTAACAAACGGCGCATTGAAACAAATTGTCACTGCATGTGCTGATGGTGCAAAAGCAGGCACTTTTGCCACTGTCTACGCCCGAAAATTTTCCGAATAACTTCAATTTTTTCCTACCAAAGATAAAAAATACTGTTTTTAGAGGTAACGTTATGAATTTTTTTGGTACGGACGGTATACGAGGAACATACGGCAGTACCCTTACGGATGGTACTGTTTTTTTGTTGGGAAAAAGTTTGGCGCTTTTGGGCGGAGATTGTCCCATTGTGCTTATTTGCCGCGACACGCGCGTTTCGGGCGAAAAACTTTTTGATGCTTTGGCGCAGGGCGTATATGCCGGCGGAGGCAACGTTATAAATTTGGGCATTTTGCCCACTAACGCAGTGGGGCATTTTGTGCGCAAAATGGGTGGGGACTACGGCGTTATGATAACGGCAAGCCACAATCCACCGGAAGATAACGGCCTAAAAGTTTTCGATCGCTATGGTGTTAAGCTGTGCGCATCCAAGCAAAACGTGGTTTCGCGTATGATGAACAATTTAACTTGCGAAAAATTCACCGGCAAAATATTCGAACCGGTGTTTTACGATGTAAACAACATCTATTGCGACGACTTACTGCGCGCATTGCCGGTAAATTTGTTTGGCCTAAAAATTGCTCTGGATTGTTGCTACGGCGCCGCCTATAAGGTGGCGGAAACGTTGTTTTGCAAGGCGGGCGCAAAAGTCACGGCCTTTTGCAACAAAAACTGTGGCAAACAAATAAACGACGGTTGTGGCGCGACTTTTCCAAGTTTTTTGCAAAGCAAATTGAATGGTGAATTTCATTTGGGTTTTGCTTTCGATGGCGATGCCGATAGGCTTGCAGTGTTCGAAAACGGCAAACAACTTGCAAACAGCAAAGTGTTTTTTGCCATTGCTAAATATCTAAAACAAACAGGCATGCTAAAAGGCAGTGTTTGCGGCACAACTTTGACTAACGGTGGAGTGGAACAAGCCTTGAAAGGTTTGGGCATAGAACTGTTGCGCACCGACGTGGGCGACGTAAACGTTTTCAACGCCATGGTCAAAAACAATTGCAATTTTGGCGGTGAAGAAAGCGGACACTACTTGTTGTGCGACTACGCCACTGGCAGTGATGCGCTGTTAAATGCATTGTTTGTGTGCAAGATTTTTATGGAAGTGGGCAGTTTGCAGCAATACACACAGGAGTGTGAAGAAATTTTTTGTTGCGCGGCCAATTTGCCACTTACAAAGGATAACAAATTGCTTGCCGAATCGGACGGGCTGATCAGAACTTCCAATCGTGTGCTGTCACTCTACCCAAATTGCCGCATTGTGTTGCGCAAAAGCGGCACGGAAAACAAAGTTCGCGCATACGCCGAGGGCGAGGATGCCCAAAAGGCAATTGATTGTGTTGTTGCAACTTTTGCTCAAAAAGTTTCCAAGTCCTAACGAAAAACTTTTGTGAGCGGCACTCAAAAAAAATCAAAAACACGGCAACTTTTTGCGTGTCATTGCAGCATGCTTGCACTTGTCGTTTTTTTTGTAAAAAAACTCCCGTTCCTTTTGACTGGTAAAGGGGCAAAACGCATTGACAGCGCAAGAATATTGCGGTAAAATTGCGCTATGACTAGATTGTTACTGAAAATTTTTGTTAAAAACAGCGGAGATACTCACGATGCCGCAGTGCGCGAAAAAGTGGGCAAACTATCCGGAATAGTGGGCATTGTTTTGAACGTGTTGCTTGCTGCCGCAAAGATAGTTGTCGGTGCGGTGTTTTCCGTGTTGTCCGTTTTGGCAGACGGCCTCAACAACCTTACCGATTGCGGAAGCAACGTCATTTCCCTTGTCAGCCTGAAGTTGGCCGGTAAACCGGCCGATTCCGAGCACCCCTACGGACACAAGCGCATGGAATACGTCGCCAGCATGATAGTTGCCTTTGTCGTGCTTGTTTTGGCATTCGAATTGGGTATGGAAAGCGTCAGCAAAATTATCGCCCTTGCTCAGGGCAACGCCCAAGAACTCACCTTCAGCATTTGGACGGTGGTAGCATTGTGCGTTTCCGTGGTGGTTAAGTTTTGGATGTTTTTGTTCAACCGCAAACTGGGCAACGAATATAATTCCGAATTGCTAAAAGCAACTTCTCTCGATTCCATTTCCGACGTGTGCGCAACGTTTGCAGTTTTGGTGGCCGTTGTTGTTTCGCATTTCGTCGGCATAAATTTGGATGGCATCATGGGCGTTGCCGTTGCTGCGTTTATTGCCGTTGCAGGCATAAAAATTTTGAAGGAAACAATAAACCAACTGCTCGGCGAAGCTCCATCCAAGCAGCTTGTCGATTCCGTCGTGGAACGCATCAAACGCTTCGACGGTGTGTGTGGAATTCACGACCTAAACGTTCACAACTACGGCCCGGATAAGTACTATGCAAGTGTGCACGTGGAAGTGGATGCATCGGTGGACGTGATGCAAAGCCATGAACTTATGGATAAAATCGAGCGTGATTTTGCCCAAAACACCGATATCGTGTTGGTTACGCACATGGACCCAGTCGTTGTGGGCGACCCCGAATTGGATTGCTACAAAAATCAAGTGGAAGAAATTGTGCAGCAACTGGACGAGCACTTTTCCATACACGATTTTCGCATGGTAAAGGGCCCAACGCTCACCAACTTGATTTTCGACGTGGCAATTCACTTCGATACAAAACTAACTCCGTTGCAAATTCAACAATACATTCAACAAAAAATTGACCAAACGCAAACAAACGTTTTTGTGGTGCCCACTGTGGAACAACAAATTTCTTCCGATAAAGGCAAACGTAAATAGTCTGTTGCCTATGCAAACTTCAACGCCGAAAAACTTCGGCGTTTTTTTGTTGCAATGGTAAATTGTCAAACTAAGCGCAACACTTTTCAAGATTTTTCTCAAATAAACATGTTGGTGTAAAGTGCAATTCACTTTTTTAACTGTTGCGCTAAAAGTATAATATTCGCCGCAAAACCAAAAACACCGTTTTAAGCGATGGTTCAAAATAAGTTGGCCAACAAAAAAATCTTTCTGTGACAAAACAAACGTGTTTGGCGGTGCACAAAAAACACCGCAGGCGGGTTCATTTATCAACTAGAACACCCAAAGTTTGCCCTTTACGCCATAAAACTCAGGTTAGATTTGCAATTTTTTGTCAACACACGGCTTTGTTGTTTGACTATGCAAAATTATTTTGTTACAATAGATCTATTCTTGCAAAAGAAGGCAAAAAAATGAGTAGAGCAGACGAAATTTTTCGAAGCAACATGCGCAACATAATTGATAACGGCTTTGACGATGCCAACGCACAAGTTCGTCCGCACTGGACGGATGGCACTGCAGCGCACACAAAAAAAGTTTTTTGCATAGTCAACCGTTACGATTTGCAAAAGGAATTTCCCATCATCACCTTGCGCCGCACGGCGTTTAAGGCGGCCATTGACGAATTGTTGTGGATTTGGCAAAAGAAAAGCAACAACGTCAATCAGCTTAACTCTCACATTTGGGATAGTTGGGCGGACGAAACGGGCAGCATCGGCAAAGCATACGGCTATCAGCTGGGCGTAAAGCACGTGTATCCAGAAGGGGAATTCGACCAAGTTGACCGTGTTTTGTACGATTTGAAGCACAATCCGTCTAGCAGAAGAATTCTAACCAACATCTATGTTCACGCCGATTTACACGAAATGCATCTCTATCCTTGTGCCTATTCCGTCACCTTTAATGTAACGGACGGCAAGTTGAACGCTATTTTGCACCAACGTTCCAACGATATGGCCGTGGCCAACAACTGGAACGTCACCCAATATGCAGTGCTTGTGCACATGTTGGCGCAAGTAAGCAATTTGCAGGTGGGCGAGTTGGTGCACGTAATTGCCGACGCGCACATTTACGACAGGCACATTCCGCAAGTGGAAAGAATGTTGCAGGGCACTGAACACCCTGCGCCCAAGTTTGTTATCAACAAAGACGTTACCGATTTCTATAAGTTCACCGTGGACGACTTTGCGTTGGAAAATTATCAGTACGAACCGTTTGCCGAAAAATTTGAAGTGGCAATTTAGTTTTGCGCTTTGCGGAGGAAAAAATGAACCTTATTGTTGCAGTTGACGCCCAGTGGGGCATTGGTAAAAACAACAATTTGCTTTTCCGTTTGCCAAAAGATATGCAGTTTTTTCGCCAAACAACAACGGGAACGACAATAGTTATGGGAGCCAACACGTTTTTAAGTTTCCCCAATGGTGCGTTGCCTAACAGAGCAAACATTGTTTTGGATAGTTCCGGCGCCGAGCACGAAGGCACCATCACGGTGCAAACGGTTGAACAGCTAGACAAAGTTTTGCAGGGCATTCGTGGCGAAGTTTTTGTTGTTGGCGGAGCATCTGTCTACAAACTGTTGCTAGATCGTTGCGAATTTGCCCTTGTAACAAAAGTTTTTGCCGATGGCAATGCCGACGTGTTTTTTCCCAACTTGGACGAAAAGGAAAATTGGCAACTAGTGGAACAATCGCAAATTGTTTTGGACGGCGATTATCAAATTGCTTTTTGCAAATACAAAAATCTTGCAATCAAATAGTTTTGCAACGTTTTTGTGGCTATATACAAAATAAACGTAATTACACACGGTTGCACAACAGTGCAACCGCTTTTTGAGGAGTATCGTGGCAGAAGTATCTTTACATTCAGATAAAATGCGCAACAAGAGCATTGGCAAGTTGCTGGCAGAAATGAGTTTGCCTGCAATTTTCTCTATGCTTGTTCAGGCGCTATATAACATTGTCGACTCGTTGTTTCTAACCAACATTCAATATATCGTCGATGGCTACACCGGGCTTAACATTGGCAAAGATAGTTTTAACGCCGTCAGCATAGTTATGCCCATGACAATGCTTGTAACGGCATTGGCAATAGGCATTGGTGTTGGTGCCAATGCATTTATTGCGCGCAAACTAGGCGAAGGCGACAGGGAATCGGCAAACAAAGCGGCCAAAACTTCCATTGTGTTGGCTTTGTGCGCTTGGGCCGTGCTTGTTGTGTTGGCCTTCACCATAAGCCGTCCGTTCGTTGCAGCTTTTGTTAATGAACAAAACGCATCGGATGCCAATTATGTGATCGAACAAGGCACGTTGTACCTAACCATCTACATGGCGGCAGGCGGCGGCATTTTGATTGATATTGTGTGCGCACGCATCTTGCAAGCAACGGGCAACATGAAGGTGCCCATGTATAGCCAACTTGTGGGTGCGCTAACAAACATTGCACTGGATGCTTTGTTCATCATTCCACTAAAAATGGGCGTTTTCGGCGCAATTTTAGCAACCTCCATAGGGCAATGGTTTGCCGCTTTTGTGGATTTGTATTTCTTTGTGTTCAAAAAGCAAGACGTTTCCATAAATATCAAAGGTTTCAAACCGGAGAAGAAATACCTTTTGAGCATTGTAAAAATAGGTTTGCCGGCATTCGTTATGAATGCAATGGGTTCCGTTGTCACCATAATTTTGAACGTTATGTTGCGCGAGTATACCAACGGCATCACCGTGCTTTCGGCCTATTTCAAAGTGCAATCCTTCGTTTTTATGCCTGTGTTTGGCCTTATGCAAGGCACAATGCCTATTCTAAGCTACAACTACGGTGCAAATTTACGTCCGCGTTTCAAAAAGACTTTCCGCACCTCATTGACTGTTGCGCTAGTCATTTTGACCGTCGGGCTTTTGGCGTTCCAGTTTATGCCAGAATTGCTCATGTCCATTTTCAAAAGCCAAACACCCTCTGCAGGACAAACGATGGAGCAGCTAGAAATTGAAAACGCACTGCTTGTTAAAGAGGGCGCATACGCCTTCCGTTGTATAAGCATTTGCTTTGTGCCAGCTGCGTTCAGTATTTTGATCATCAACATGTTGCAAAGCATCAACTGTCCTATTTCCAGTTTGCTAATGTCCTTGTGTCGTCAACTTATTTTCCTTATCCCGTCGGCAATTTTGTTCAACTACCTGTGGGGACAAGACGGAATTTGGTTTTGCTATCCCTTTGCGGAAGTAATGTCGCTGGTAGTATTTGTGTGGTTTGCCATCAAAAACTACAAAAAACAGTTTGCCTACAAAGAAAAGCAATATGCCGATCATTTGCTGGGCAACGTTGGTGACGTTGAACAAGAAAGTTTGTAATTTCAATATAAAGTTTGTGGGAAGTTCGGTTTTGCCGAGCTTCCTTTTTTGTTGCCAGCACACCTGTTTTGTGCGTAGACCAGTGAATAATCACGTCTGCTTCTAATGCGCACGTTGTGGCAAATTTCTGTGCCGCTGTTCTTAGCAAAACTTTGCATTTTGCCACCAGATGCACAATCTATACTAAAATTTGTGGGACGGGCATACTATTTTAGCATAGTATTTTGCCGGAGTGTGTCGTGAAAGAAACGAATTTGGGTCTAACTGCGGAAGAAGCTAAAAAACTGTTGGAGCAGTGGGGCGCCAACGTTACGGATAACAAAAAGCCGGGCAAATTTGTTGTGAAGTTTTTTCACCAGTTCGCCGATTTGATGATAATCATTTTGCTGGTGGCGTCGGCGCTATCTTTTGCATTGGCGCTGCTTGGCGGCGACAAAGGGGATTTGTTGGAGCCGATAATAATCGTGCTCATCGTATTTGTAAATGCATTTTTGGGCGCTTTTCAAGAGTTCCGTGCGGAAAGATCACTAGATGCTTTGAAACAACTAACCACGCCCACAACCAAAGTGTTTCGCTCGGGCGTGTTGATGCAGGAAAACAGTCAATTGCTCGTGCCGGGCGACGTTTGCGTTTTCGAAGCGGGCGACGTGGTGACGGCCGATTGCGTGCTTAAAAAGGCAGAAGGATTTTTCGTTAATCAATCGGCACTAACAGGGGAAAGCGTTCCGGTGGAAAAGTGCGCCGCAGGCGCAAAATCAAAAATTTTTAGCGGCAGTTTTGCAACCAAAGGGCGTTGCGTTGCGCAGGTGGTGGCAACGGGCAAGCACACAGAACTGGGAAAAATTGCCAAGTCGTTGGCCGATTCTTCCGTGGTGCTAACGCCATTGCAACAAAAACTTAAGCAACTTTCCAAGGTGATAGGCGTAACTTGCCTGTGCGTTTGTTGTGCCGTGTTGGTTATAAGTTTTGCCAAAGGCGTAAAGCAAATGGGACAGGGCGACACGCTTTCCGGCATTTTTGTCAACGTCTTTCTCACTTCGGTTTCCCTTGCCGTTGCGGCCATTCCCGAAGGTTTGCCTGCGGTAGTCACAGTGGTTTTGGCCAAAGGGCTGGAACGGATGGCGGCAAAACGGGCAATTGTAAAACGGCTAACGGCGGTGGAAGCGTTAGGCGGTGCAACGGTTATTTGTTCGGATAAAACTGGCACCTTGACACAAAACAAAATGACTTTGTTTGGCATTTTCGATGGCCGTTTTGTTGCTGCAAGCGCCCTAAAAGAAGACTTCAATTTGCAAGCGTACGGTTGGTGTTGCGATGCTACCAAAAGCGATCAAGGTTGGGTTGGCGACCCTACGGAAATTGCCGTCACTTCGGCCATTGTCAATCCCAAACCGGCAACGCGACTGTTCGCCATTCCATTTGATAGCACCCGAAAATTGATGACGGTTGTCGTTAAAAGCGACAATGCCTACTATGCCATAACAAAAGGCAGTTTCGAATCGATGCAAGGTGCGCAAAATTTTGAACGGTTTCAAAAGCAATACAAAACCTATTCGCAAAAAGGGTTCAGGGTGCTTGCGCTTTCGGTAAAACAAGTTGCGCACAATTTTCCACGCAGCGCCGCACTAGAAAAAGATTTGCACGTAGTGGCATTGTTCGTTATTGCCGATCCTCCCCGCAAGGAAGCGTTTTCTGCCGTTGCAACTTGCAAAAATGCCGGGATTCGCCCCATTATGATCACCGGCGACAGCGTAGATACGGCTTGCCAAATTGCCAAAACAATTGGCATAATGCAGCATGGCGACAAGGCGGTGGACGGAGCCGAATTGCAAGGCTGGGATGATCAACGTCTTTGTGATGAAGTGGAAAAAATCTCCGTATATGCGCGTGTTACTCCGTCGGATAAACTGCGCATAGTAAAGGCGTGGAAAAAGCACGATGCCATCGTTGCGATGACGGGTGACGGCGTGAACGACGCTCCTGCGCTTAAAAACGCCGACGTAGGTTGTGCAATGGGCAGTGGCACGGAAGTGGCAAAAGATGCATCGGATATCATTTTGACTGACGACAATTTTGCAACGATAGTGGATGCCGTCAGCTTGGGACGAAGTGTCTATCAAAACATAAAAAAGGCGGTAACCTATTTGCTTACCTGCAACGTGGGCGAGGTTTTGTTTGTTTTTGTTGCGTTGCTAATTTGGAACGTTTCTCCCCTTTCGGCAATGCAATTGCTGTGGATAAACCTTGTAACCGACGGTTTGCCTGGGTTGGCACTGGGTGTATATAAGCAAGAAGAGGACGTAATGCAACAGGCGCCGCAAAATTTCGGCGGAACGTTTTTCAGTCACGGTGGTGGCAGAAAGGTGGCTTTTGGTGGAATTTTGTTTGCGCTTTCCACAATTTTGGGGTATGCCTTGGGCAATGCTCAGAGCGAAAAAGTTGCCGGCACCATGGCCTACTTGGTGCTTGCCATTTCGCAGCTGTTTTTTGTGTTGGAAATGCGCAGCAGAAAAAGCGTTTTTTGTGGTGGCATAACGCCTTTCATGGCAGCAAGCTTTTTTGTTTCCGTTGCGTTGGTGGCGGTTGTGGCTTTTGTGCCGCTGTTTCAGCGCGCATTCGGGTTGGTCACGCTTTCGCCGCAGCAGTACGTCGTGGCGCTGCTACTTGCCACAATACCTTCTGTTGCAAGGGAATTGTCGTTGCTGTTTGGCCGTTTTGTGCCGCTTGCTAAAAGATAATTGTGTTTTGTGCGCAAGTATTTGGTGTTTTTCCTTGTAAAAGTTGCAACAATTTGGTACAATGTAGGCAACAATTTTTGGAAGGTAACTTGTGATGCAAACGGAAAACTTACAAACGGTTTTTGAAAAGGCCTATTTGTTTGCCAGACAATTGCGTGTTCCCACGCTAAAAGCGGAACACGTCTTGTTCGAATTGGCAAATGTGCCTAGCAGCGCGCAAAGCGTATTGCAAGAATTTGGTCTTACAAGCAAAAATTTGGAGCCCAAGCAAACAGGTCGCGGCGGCCCCGTTTCCGATTCCAGCGAGATTACCGAGCTCAATTTCCGTGCAGTGTTTTTTGCTGGCAAGTTGGGGCAAAAGGACGTTGACTGTATTCACGCATTGTTAGCGATACTAACCATGTCCGAAAGCTACGCCTACGAAAAAATAGTGTGGTTGTTGAAGCAACAAGGCAAAACGCCGCAAATGATGTACGAACGCATTTTGCAACTTTTGCCCAACAAGGAAAATTTGTCTTCCTTTTCCAGAGATACTGCCATTCCTACCGTTGCACCCCAGCCGCAAAAGCAAGAAATTTTCGACGACCGAATGAATTTTGAAATGGACGGCCGCGCGCAAGCCGATCAAAGCAACGCCGTTTCCTTTGGCTTCGACATGACGGAAAAAGCCTTGGCTGGTGGCTACGATCCCATCATTGGCCGCGACGAAGAAACAGCCCGTGTAATACAAACACTAACTCGTCGCACCAAAAACAACCCTGTTTTGGTGGGTGAAGCAGGCGTTGGCAAAACTGCCGTTGTGGAAGGTTTGGCAATGCGCATTGCTTCGGGCAACGTTCCGGCAGAGTTGCAAGGCAAACGCCTTGTGGAATTGGATTTGGCCGGTATGGTTGCCGGCACTTGCTATCGCGGCGATTTCGAAAAACGCATAAAAAGCGTTTTGGATCAAGTTGTGGCATCTGGCGACGTAATTTTGTTCATAGACGAAATTCACAACTTGGTGGGCGCAGGCAGTTCGGCAGAAAGATCCATGGATGCTGCGGAAATTTTGAAGCCGGCGCTAGCTCGTGGCCAGTTGCAAATTGTTGGCGCAACAACCACCAACGAATACGTTCGCTACATAGAAGCCGACCCCGCTTTGGAACGCCGTTTTCAACCTATCACCGTGGAAGAACCCACACCAGAAGTTGCAGTACAAATTGTTCGCGGTGTAAAATCCAAATACGAAAAGCACCATGGCGTGCAAATAACGGATGATGCAATTGCAACGGCAGTGCAACTTTCCGTGCGCTACATTAACGACAGATTTTTGCCCGACAAGGCTTTCGATATCATCGACGAAGCGTGCAGCAAACTAAAAATAAATGCCTTTGCCACGCCGCAAAGGTTGGTGCAACTAATTTCCGAACTCAACACGCTAAAACGCAAAAAAGAATTGGCGCTTTCCTGCAACGACCTTGAACAGGTAAAAAAGATAAATCAACGCTACAACGAAGTGTATTTTGCCTACGAAAAGGAACAAGCCTCCTACGAGCAAAAAATTGCCGCGCGCAACTTGAAGCTGACGGAAGACGACGTTCGTTTAGTGGTGGCGCAAATAACAGGCATCCCGGTTGCGCAACTTTCTCGCGAAGAGCGTGACAAAATGGTGCATTTGGAAGAAGAATTGCAAAAACGCGTTATCGGCCAAAACGAAGCGGTAAAAGCCGTTGCGTTGGCAGTGCGCCGTCAGCGTGCAGGCCTAAAAGATCCAAACCGTCCCATTGGCAGTTTTATTTTCGTCGGTCCCACAGGCGTGGGCAAAACGGAACTTTCCAAGGCACTTGCCGAATGTCTTTTCGACGACGACAGCGAAGTTATTCGCATAGATATGTCCGAATATATGGATAAGCAATCCACGGCAAAACTTATTGGCGCGCCTCCGGGATACGTTGGCTACGAAGAACGCGGCTACTTGACGGAACAAGTGCGCAAAAAACCGTATAGCGTGGTGCTGTTTGACGAAATCGAAAAGGCTCACCCGGACGTTTTCAATTTGCTGTTGCAAATTTTGGATGAAGGCCGCCTAACCGATTCTCATGGCAAAACCGTCGATTTCAAAAACACCGTGATCATTCTCACCAGCAACGTGGGCGTGGCGGATAAGTCTTCCAAAATTGGCTTTGGCAAATCCAACGACTATGGCGCTATGCGCGATAACGTGGAACGTGCGCTCAAAAACTTTTTCCGTCCAGAATTTTTGAACCGTGTGGACGAAGTGGTTGTGTTCAACTACTTGGGACGTGCCGAAACGCTAAAAATAACGGAACTGTTGTGCTACAACTTGCACAAACGCCTAAAAAACATTGTCAACTTGCTGTTCACCGATGCGGCCATTTCCCTTATTGCCGATAGCGGTTTCGACAAGGACTTTGGCGCTCGCCCACTAAAACGCACAATTCAACGCAAGGTGGAAGACCCCCTTGCAGAACAACTTCTTGTTGGTTCGTTGCACAACGGTGATAGCGTCATTGTGGATGCCAAAGGCGGCGAAATTGTGTTCAGCAAAAAGTAACTCTTTCGAGTGGTGCAGTGGCAAATGGCTTTGCGGGTGCAACAACCAAGACCTCGCAAGCCTTGCTTTTGCTTTCGAAAATTTTCCAAAAACATTGCAGAAAGTTGCAAATAACATCGAAAAAGTCAAAAAGGTATAGTCAAATTGCGGCTATACCTTTTGTTTTGGAAAAATTATGTTTTCGTTTTCAAAAAATCGCAGGCATGCTTGTGTCTTGTTTCCCGTCAGAAATAAAACGTGAACATTTTGCACTATTTTTTCACACATATTGAAATATATCTAAAACGTGGTATAATGTAGTTGGGAAAGGTTTTTCCCAAATCAAGTTGGAGGTACAATTATGAAACTTGAAATCGTATCGAAAAACTACCGTGTTTCCGAAAGATTGGAACAAATCTTGGCTGCGAAACTCAAAAAACTGGATAAGTATTTTACCGATTCCGAAACGCCTTGCAAAGTGGTGCTCACCGATTTGGGCAGACAATGCAAAATGGAAATTTCCATCAATCATCGTGGCACCTACATTCGTTCGGAAGTGGTTGGCGACACAATGTACTATAACATAGATTCCTGTTTGCCTAAGTTGGAACGTCAACTTGTTAAACATCGCGAAAAAATCAGCAAATCTCAAACACTTCCCGAACCTTCGGAATTCGAATTTGTTTCCGACGTAGATTTAGAACCGGTAAAAATTGCCAAAACAAAGAAATTCCAGGTGGATCGCATGACGGCGTTGGAAGCAGCCGACAGCATGGATATGCTTGGTCACGATTTCTATCTGTTTGTCAACGACGAAACGGGCAACGTCGAAGCGGTTTATCGCCGCAACGATGGCACAATCGGTTTGCTGCAACCCTATGAAGAAGAATTCTAGTTTAACATAATTGCGACGAGCATTCTGCTTGGCGTCGCGTAACACAAAACGGCGGCTTTTTAAAGTCGCCGTTTTCAATTTGCAAAATTTTGCGCACGTTTCAGCAAAAACAAACGCCGTCTTGCTCAAAAACGTCGTGTTAAGTGGTGCAGGCACGAACGCTAGCCGTGGTAACAATTTTCCGTGTCAATTTTTCTGCCGTTTGTGCAATGCAACGTGCAAACACGGTTTGCATATTTTTATTAGTTGCTTTGTTTAGCAACGTTGTTGGCAACGTATTTATAAAAAACCGTTTTGTTCTTTTCAACTGTCGCACCTAAAAGCATAATTCATCTGCACAAAAAACAGCCACCTGCTTCGGTGGCTGTTCAATTTTAGATATTAAATTTTGTTTTGTCGTTTGCTAGTTGGCATCCTTCAAATATGCATCCACCAAGGCAATGTATTCGTCTTTGGAAATTATGCCGGCATCCAGCAGAGAATGTGCTGCCTCTATCTTTTTCATGTTTATGCCCTTAATGGTAACGTTGTTGCCATAGGTGTCTTCAACAATTTCACTTACCGAATGCATATCAACAGGAACGTATTCCGTAGCTGGTGAAACTTCTTCCGCCTTGTTTTGCGGCAGTGGTTGTTCCGTTTCTGTTTGCGTGGTGGCAACGGTTTGTTCTGTTTCAACTTGTTCAACCTGTTCTGTTTCTTCGGCAATTTTTTCAGCTTCTTGTTCACAATCCGTATCGACTGATTGTTGGCGCTTTCTTGTGTTTGCCAAACCAACAAGCAGCAACGCGGCAAGCAGTGCAATAAGTGCGTAAACGGCCGCCGCAGCAATGCGTGCAACAATTTGCATTTCGTCAAAGAAAGTTTCGCAAGTCATTTCTGCCACAATGGCAAACCACACTGCGGCAATCAAAGTTAATATCGCCGCAAAAACGTATTTGCCGCGTCCCCTTTTTTGTTTGGAAAACAACGTCAACGATGCAACAAGCCACAAAACTGCGGGAAGTGCAAAGCCAATTGCCAAAAACAAAAGTTCGCCAACGTTTTGGGGCAAACTGCTTAGTTGCGGAATGTTATTCACAAACGCAGAAACACCTTTTTGCAACTGCTCAAAAAATCCCAACAGTGTTGCGCCCACTGCAAAGGGCAACGCCATCAAAACGGCAACGGATAGCAACGCTATTGCCGCAATTAGTGTTAGCAAACCTGTTGCAATTCTCAGTGCTTTGCAATTTTTCATAACCGTACCTCTATTGACGAAATTTTAACAAACGGTATGCCGTTTGTCCTTCATCACAACATTATACATTACGCGGCGACAGTTTGCAATATTTTTCAAAAAAATTATCGTGGCCAAATTATTTCTGCGCTTAAATCCTGCGGATTTTGCAAGACGTAGTTGTCCTTATCCAGTCCCACAAGGGTATATTTGTTTGTTTTCACCTTTTGCAAGCCCACTTGCGCATTTTCAAAACTAACGTCCAAATTGCCTAGTGCAACGTTGTCTCCGTCAACCACACCCAAAAGTTGACCCAACGTTTGCAGTTGCGCTTTTGTTGTTCCGTCATAGGTTTTGTTGGCAACTTTCGTGCCTTGCAAATGCAATTGTTTTGGCAACACAACCCCTTCAAAACTGTTTGGCAAAACGTAGTTGGCGCTGTTCTTGCCCACTAGTTGAACGTTGGCCGTAACTATTTTGTTTTTGCCGGCGTTTTTGCTTTGAAAATACAACTTGTCGCACACGGCGCCAACTTCGTCCCCGTCCAAAATTCCTTCCAGCTGCAAAGTGGGGCAATCAACGTCCTTTTTGCCGTCGTAAGTTTTAACAATGCTAGTGGCAATTTTAAGTTGTTTTGGCAACACCGTCAGTGTGCCGTCGCAAAGTTCCACGTCGTAAGTTTCGCATTTGTTGCAACTAACAACCGCCGGAAACACGCCGCAGCCCTGCGCTTGTGCATCGCACGCAACGCTAAGTCCCAAACTTTGCAACGTGTCGCCATCCACCAGGCCTTGGCAGGAAAATTGCAAATTTGGTGTTTCGCCGTAGGTGATGGTGGCATCCTGCGCGCAAATTTTTAGCAACGGCCTAAGCACTTGCAAGCTTTTGGATGCGTTGTATTTGCCAGCATAAGCTTTCACCACGTGTTCTCCTTCCGTTTGCGGCACAAAAGTTGTCGTGGCCTTGCCCTTGTGCATGGTGGATGTTGCAATTTTTTCACCGTCAACAAACCATCTAACTTCTTCGCCGTCTTTAAGTTTGTCGTTTTTGTAAACAAGCGTTTGCTCCGTTGCGCGGCGTGTCGTTGTGTTTTGATATGAAATTTCTCCTTTGTTTCTGGCCACTGCTGCAAGAATAAGCGCAGCAAAAACAGCGCAGATAACAATCAGCGCAATCACACCGGCCCAGGTATCGGCCTTGTTTGTTTTTGCCAAATTTTTGTTGCTCATAGATTACCCTCCCGTGCTAGTTTGGGCGTTTTGGCGCAAGGTATGCATTCTCCAAGTCGTGGTGCAGCGCAGTTTTTGGGAATTTTGGCGTAAAGCGAAAAAAAATGACAAATATTCATTGCAAAATTGCGTCACTATGTTGCAAAAAAAACATATTGGTGCTAAAATAGTTTAGTAAAAGCAGTAGAAGTGGTTTTTTTGTAGTTTTCGTTTGAGGCGCTATATGAAAGTTTGCAACAAAACAACAACTAACACAACGTGTGCTACGGCAGATTTGTCCGTAGGCACTACCTGTACTGCGCAAAAAATAGGGAATTTCCGCTAGAAGTAGAAACACTTCGGCGGTTTTTTTATAGAAATTTATTAAGGAGAAAAAGCAATGAAAAAACTCTTGAAAATTTTCTTGGTAGTTTTTGTAGTATCCGTGTTGCTTGGCGCGTTTGCGGCATGTAATCCGGATTGCAAAGGCGACCACAAGTACGGCGAGTGGCACCTCACAACGGCCACCTGTACGGAAGGAGGCATCGCTGGTTACTATCAATGCACTGTTTGCGAAAAGTACTTTGATGCTGACCACAACGAGATAGCCAAAGAAAGTCTAAACATCGAGGCATTGGGCCACACATTCACAAGTGCCGACTTCATCCAAGAAGTTGGTGCAACGTGCTTGGGCAACGGCACCAAAGCTCACTTCCATTGTGATAGATGCGACAAAAACTTTGACGCAGACGGCACGACGGAATTGACAAATCTTGCTATCACAGGCGGCACCCACACCTTTGG
>CAZFTO010000002.1:0-127397 GCA_964521735.1 uncultured Oscillospiraceae bacterium
TTTGTTTGCGACTTAAAGGCGCAGTCGCCGACCGTGGCGGAGGCAGAGGGATTCGAACCCCCGTGGGCTTGCACCCAAACGGTTTTCAAGACCGCCTCGTTATGACCGCTTCGATATGCCTCCAATTTGTGAGTTGTTGCAACTTGCCCAAACATTATACCAACCGACGGCGTTTGTGTCAATTATTTTTTGCGGCGTGCCTTTGCGTGGTGCCTGTTTGGCTCATTTTGCCACTTGGACGCTTATTCTTTTTCTGTGGATGCATCCATCTTGTTGCGCAAAACAAACATTGTTTCACGGCTGAGCGCTTTGTCCGCATTGCAACGGCCGGCGAAAGGGTTTGTGGAAAAAAATTTGTTGCAATAATTTGGCGGGGAGTGTATAATTAAGGTACTATGCTTAAACTTGATCAAATTTGGACAAATATTCTGCTAGAAGCGGAATCGAAGGTGCAAACGCTGATTTACGACTTGTATATCAACACGCTGCAACCGGTTGGAATATATCACGACAGGCTTATTTTGCTTGCCGAAACGCGTGCCGTGAAAAACATTGTGGATAACAACTACAAAGACATTTTGCGCAGCTGCACCAACGCCGTGTTCCCCTCCATTGTGGATGTGGAAATTATAACGGAAAACGACCTGCCCAACGTTGGTAAGGTGGAAAAAGAAGTGGATATTCCCGTTTCGTTCAACTTTGTTGCGCTAGACGAGGAAAAAGCCAACTTTATTTCGCAATACACCTTCGAAAACTTTGTTGTTGGCAAAAGCAACGAATATGCCGAAGCAGTTGCACGCGCCGTTTGTGATGCTCCGGGGGAAAAATACAACCCGGTGTTTTTGTGGGGCGGTGTAGGTTTGGGAAAAACCCACCTTATGCACGCCATAGGCAACAGGTTGCTACGCAACTTTCCCGAAAAGAAGTTGGCGTATATCACCAGCGAACAGTTCACCAACGAATTTATCGAATCGTTGCACGACACTTCCAGTCCCGATGCCAAAAAGAAATTTCGCGATAAGTACCGCAAAGTTGACGTTTTGATGATGGACGACGTGCAATTTTTGGCTAACCGCGAAGGCACTCAGGAAGAAGTGTTCCACACCTTCAACGAATTGTATTTGGCAAACAAGCAAATAATTTTAAGCAGCGACCGCCCTCCCAAGGAAATTAACATAGAAGAACGGTTGCGCACTCGTTTTGCAATGGGCGTTATTGCAGATATTCAACCGCCCAACCTGGAAACAAGAATTGCCATTTTGCAAAAGAAGTGCAACCAAAAAGGTTACGTTATAAACATAAAAGTGCTTTCCATGATAGCGGAAAAAATTACCAAAAACGTTAGAGAAATGGAAGGCATGCTAAACAGAATAGTTAGCTATTCCACATTGATTGGCGGCGACCCCAACGACATGAACGTTGTTAACGATGCGTTGCGCGACTATGCCGACAGCAAGACGGATATTATAACAATCGAACAAATTGTTAAAAACACCTGCGACTATTTTAAGGTGGATAAGGCCAACCTTATTGGTAAAAAGAAAAACAAAGAAATTGTTGTTCCGCGCCAAATTTGCATCTACCTTATTTGCGACATTTTGGGACAAAGCGTGCCGCTTGTTTCCATTGGCGAATACTTTGGGGGACGTGACCACACCACCATTATGCACGCGCGCGACAAAATTAGCGAAGACGTTAAGAACAACGACGTGATTGCTTCGCAAGTGAAAGACTTGAAGGACAAAATCTACAACAGATAACGTGCCGAAAAGCAGCAACACGGTGCGTGTAGGACATATGGTTACCTATGGGAATTCTTTTGTTCCGATGCCGCAAGTTTTCTCCAAAAGTTTTGCGTTTTATGCAAAAATTAGACATAATACGATTGACGTCGGATACGGACATGCCGGCATATTGTGTTATACGCGGTATTTATATTGAACGGAACCTATCCTTCATGGGCGCACATAAGTTGCGACAGATTGCTTTTTGAATGGAATTTGCTACAGTTTTGAGAAAACGTTGACTTTTTGGGCAAAATCATCATAGAATATCAACGTTTAGAAACTCCGGAGCGAAAGCCTGTCTTGTTCAAACAACAAGGAGCCAACAGATTTGTTGGCTCCTTTTATTATTTAAAAAAGTTTGCACTTGGTTTTTATTGATATCTTTGTTGCAAGGGCAACGGTTTTGGGGGATAGTTGCACAAACACTTGACTTTGACATTGCAATTTGTTAAAATAAAACGAATGCTATGGTGGAAAGTGGGCGTTTGCGCCTTTCCGCAGCAAAATTAAACATACTATAACGCGCTATAAGCGCAAAACAAGGAGAACGTTATGAAAAGAACTTACCAACCCAAGAAAAGACAAAGAAGCAAAGTGCACGGATTCCGCGCAAGAATGAAAACCACCGGCGGACGCAGAACGCTTGCTAGAAGAAGAAACAAGGGTCGTCACTCTCTTTCTGCTTAATAAGGACGTTTCGTTTTGAAGTCTTGTTACAGACTTAAAAAAAATTATCAATACAACTACGTTTATAAGCACGCGCAAAGCGTGGCGGACAAGAACTTTGTTTTGCTGTTTTGCAAAAGCAACAAGCCAACGTCGCAAGTGGGGTTTTCCGTTAGCAAAAAATACGGACACGCCGTTTGTCGCAACAGAATTCGCAGGCAAATGAAGGCGGCGGTTTCGGCCGTTATGCCCAACGTGAAGGGCGGATTCAACTTGGTTTTGGTGCCCAGAAAAAGCCGTGAATACAATTTTAGTGAAATTGTTACAAGCACGCAAAATCTGTTTGTAAAGGCAGGATTGATGAAGTGAAATACGTTGCCATTGCACTGCTTAAAGCATACAAAGCGACAATTTCCAAAGTTAAGGGCAAAAGGTGCATATTTTCGCCCAGTTGCTCGGTTTACGGCATGGAAGCTTACAAGGAATTTGGATTTTTTGTGGGCAGTTGGCTAACTTTGAAACGGTTGCTTAGGTGCGCACCTTGGGGAAAGGGCGGTTTTGACCCGATTCCGACAAACCTCAGGGGCAAAGAAAAGTGGTTTGTTTGATAATTTGTGGGAGAATGAATGAAAAGAAATACGCAACTGATACTTTTGACAGTGTTGCTTTTTGTGTTTTGTCTTTGCGTTTTTGTAGGTTGCAAAACAGAAAAAGCCGATTACTTCACCTACGGTAAGGAAAACTTGGGTGTTGTGGGCACGCTGGTGCAATTGATGCACGGTTGGATTGGAAACTACGGCTGGACCGTTGTTGTGTTTACGGTATTTTTGAAGATTTTGATGCTGCCTTTGGATTTGTGGCAACGCGTATCTTCCAAAAAATCCACACTTAAAATGCAAAAACTTCAACCCCTGTTGCAAGAAATTGACAGACGTTACGGGGCAAACACTCCGCGTGCTAACGAAGAAAAACAAAAACTATACAAAAAGCAAGGCACGTCGGCATTTTCTATGTGCTTGCCCATGATCATTTCGATGATCGTCTTCTTCGTTATGTTTGGCGGATTGCGCACCTACTCGACGTATAGCAGCGTTGTCAACTTCCAAGCGCTTTCCGGAACCTACTTCGATGCATACTATGCCGAAGTTAAGGCCGACGGCGGTGAAGAATTTGACTTTTTGAAGGACAAAATTTCGCAATTGCTTGACGAAGACACCACGTCTTTTGACGTCGATGCAAACTTTTTGAGAAACAACTACTCCGAAAAGAACGTTAATGCGTACATCACCGGAATCAACAAGTTGAGCGACACCTATCGTTCCGTTGATTTTTCGCACTGCAACGAAGTTGCTTTGCAAAAAGTTGGCGAATACTATGAAGAGTCGCACGAAAGTTGGTTGTGGTTGCAAAACGTTTGGCAACCGGATACGTGGGCTAGCATTATGCCCAAATACGACGACAACTCTAACGGCTTTAGCAGCACGGTAGATATGTCGGCATTCGGTACCGACGAAGGACGCGCACACTACGATGCTATTAGAAACGCCGTTTTGAAAACGGGCGCCCGCGGCAACGAAGGTAAATGGAACGGTTTGATGATTTTGCCCATACTTTCCATTGCACTATCCTTCCTTTCCATTTTCGTTTCGCAACGACAAGACAGACGCACCCGCAAGGGTGATGCGCCTGCTAATGCCGATCCGCAAGCAGCAGCATCCAACAAAATGATGATGTTCCTGATGCCTGCTATGATGGCAGTTTTCGGATTTATGTATACCGGCGCATTTGCAATTTACATGGTGTGCAGTTACGCATTGAGTTTGCTTTCCACGTTGGCACTAAGTGTTCCTGTGGACAAAATGGTTCAAAAGAGCTTGGCAAAACTCGAAAAAGAAGAAAAAAGCAACAAGGCCAGTTATATGAGGTAATTTATGACAGAAAAAACAGAATGTCTAGGCGTTGCTGCCGAACCGATTGGTGCAACAACCGAGGATGCTACACTGAAAATTAAGGAATTTTTGGAAACACTTTTAAGCAAAATGGACGTTGGCGAATTTGTTGTTGAAACAACCACTTGCGAAGACGCAATTTGCTTGAACATTAGCGGCGAAGATTGCAATTCCATTATTGGATATCACGGCGAAACGCTGGATGCGTTGCAATATTTGTGCAGTTTGATGCTTAACGGCCGCAATAACGGATTTAAGCGTGTTGTGTTGGATACCGAAGGATATCGCAAAAAACGCGAAAAAACCCTTCAACGCCTTGCCGGCAACCTTGAACAAAAGGTTAAACGCACAGGCCGCGCCGCCAAGTTGGAACCGATGAATCCATACGAAAGACGCATTATCCACACTGCTTTGCAAAACAGCAAATACGTTACTACCGAAAGCGAAGGACAAGGAAACGCCCGTCACGTGGTTGTTTCCCCCAAAGAACAAAGCAACGTTTTGAATGCGCCCAACGCACCCAGAAAAACCCTTAACTTTGTTTATCGCAGCGACAAAAAAAGAAGATAACTTTTAAAACAAAAAAGACCAACGAACGTTCGTTGGTCTTTTTGCTTGTGTTTTTTATCGTTTGGTTGCGGGCGCATACTTTGCGTGCCACAGCTCGTAGTCTTTTCGCCCAAACGGCGGATTGGCGCATTTTTTGCACCGGATGTGAACGAGTGCGCCAAAGCAGAAGGAAAATTTGGCAGTAAGCGCAGCTTGCGTTTGTTTTTGGCCGTTGCGATTGAGTTGTTGCGCGGTGAAGGTTAGAAAATCACAAAAAACGGCAACTTGGCGTGCGCTTGCGGCAAGGGGGCTGTTTGCGCTGAACGCAAAACAAGCGTGCCAAACAAAAAGAATATTCTTTTGTTTTCACAACTGCAAGCGGACGCGTCTGTTGCAAGATGTCGTTAGTTTTTTTGCCTGTTTGCAAATTTCAACAAAGCGTTGATGGTTGCCGCTATGGTTGTCGTCTGAGCCTTATAATGGCATTTTGCGGGGCTTGTTTTGTCCGCGAGGGTATTTAGGCGGAGTGTGGGCAATTTTGGCAAATTTAAGCAAACAGCGGCTGCTGCCGTCGGGCAAAGTGAAGTGTTTGCAACCTTCGTAGCGCAAGCCCAAAAGTTTGCATGCGTTTTGCGCAGACGTTAGTTCCGATTCGTCCGTCTTATATGCCAAAACAAAGCCGCCCACCTGCACTATTTGAGCGGTGTATTCCAACAATACCGGAAGCGGCGCCACGGCACGGGCGGTGGCCACTTGAAACGTTTCGGAATGTGTTTTGGAAAAATCTTCTGCACGGTCGTGGAAAAAGTTTGCCTCAATTTGCAACTTTTGGCACAACGTTTTTGTGAAGTTGATGCGTTTTTCTAAGCTATCCACCAACGTTACGGAAAGGTCGGGGCGAGCAATTTTCAGGGGCAACGAGGGGAATCCTGCGCCACTGCCTATATCGCAAACGGATGCGTTTTGTGGAATGAGAACGCTGCCGAGAATACTATCGACAAAATGTTTTTGCCACACTGCTTCCGGTTCGGTTATGGCCGTAAGATTGTATTTTTGGTTTTCTTCAAGCAAAAACCGGCAGTAGATTTCTAGCTGCCGTTGCATTTGTTCCGTTAGTTCTATTGCTGTGTTTTGAAGAAGATAGTTTTTCATTGTTATGCAAAAACCGTCCTTTTAACTGTTAAAAAATGCATTTTAGTTGCATTTTTGTGACATGTTGCGCATAAGTTTTTTGTGTTGCGCAAGTGGCGTGAAAATTTTGTGGAAAGTTTTGTTTGTGTTTTTTCGGGCGCCGGCCACTCATTGAGAGAGGACGGCAATCGTCGTTTTGTTTGAAGTGTTCTAGGCTGCTTTCCCGATTGTTGCGCCTTTGCGGCGCCCCGTGGTTATACAAAGATATTTTGGCAAATATGCCAAAATATTTTTGCATCTTTGCTGTGCGCTAGCCATCTAAACAAACTGTTTTTCTTGCAATTTGTTTAAGAAAGACAGCATAGTTTTGCGTTTTTTTGTTGAATCTTTTTGCTTGTGGCAAGTTTTATTTGCCGCTTTGGTGTTGCGCCAAATAAACTATCAAAATTTGCACGTCGGCAGGGGAAACACCGCTGATTCGTCCGGCTTGTCCAAGGTTTTGTGGACGAATTTTTTGCAGCTTTTGGCGGGCCTCTATGCGCAGGCCGTCAATTTTTTCGTAGTCGATATCTGCCGGAAGCAACTTGTTTTCCAATTTGCGGGCTTGTTCGATAGCTTCTTTTTCCTTTTGAACATAGCCCTTATACTTGCATTCCACTTCCACCTGATACAGCACGTCTTCGGGCAGGTTTTGCAGGTATCCTAGGGTTTGCAAGTCCTTTGCAAAAATGTTGGGACGGCGCAACGTTTCTTCCAAAGTTAGGCCGGCATTAGTAACCGGTTCGCCCTTGCTTCGGAAAAGTTCACCGTAAATTTTTGGGGACACCACGGTTTTTAGCGATGCAAGCGCTTGTTCTATGAGCGTTTTGCGTTGCAAAAACTTTTGATACCGCTCTTCCGTTACCAAACCTATTTGCTTGCCAATTTCCGTCAAACGCAAATCGGCGTTATCTTGGCGCAACACCAGACGGTGTTCGGCGCGGCTGGTCATCATGCGGTAGGGTTCGGTGGTTTCCTTTGTGGTTATGTCGTCCACTAGCACCCCAATGTAGCTGTTATCTCGGGGGAAAGTTACCGGCTGTTTGCCGTGAACGTAGCGTTCAGCGTTGATGCCGGCAACAATGCCTTGGGCGGCGGCCTCTTCGTAGCCGCTTGTTCCGTTTATTTGCCCGGCAAAAAACATTCCTTTCACGTGTTTTGCCATCAAAGTGGCATCTAGTTGGGTGGCATCGATGCAATCGTATTCAATTGCGTAGGCATCACGCATAATTTCCACGTTTTCCAGCCCTTCGATGCTGTGATAAATTTGTTCTTGCACTTCGGCGGGCATGGAAGTGGATGCGCCCTGTACGTAGAATTCGCAAGTATCGGCCGATTCCGGTTCCAAAAAGATTTGGTGACGTTCCTTATCGGAAAAACGCACAACCTTATCTTCGATGCTGGGGCAATAGCGTGGCCCCACGCCGTTGATGGATCCGTTATACAGCGGCGCCAAATGTTTGTTTTCCAAAATTATGCGCTTGGTTTCTGCTGTGGAATAGGTTAAGTAACAGTTGCGTTTTGTGGACGGGATAGAGTCCGTCAAGTAGGAAAAGGGCGTAACGTCCGTTTCTCCACTTTGTTGCACCGTTTGCGCAAGGTTTATTGTTTGCATTTTTACGCGAGCCGGTGTGCCCGTTTTGAAGCGTCGCACGGTGAAACCCAAATCTACCAAACTTTGTGTTAGCAATTGTGCATTCATAAAGCCGTTGGGACCGCTGTTTTTAATGCATTTACCCACGATGGTGCGAGAGTTAAGGTACACGCCGCAACACAAAACAACGGCGGAACAGGTGTAGGAAAGGTCGACGGCGGTGGTCACTTGAAATTTGCCGTTTGGCAGTTTTTGAATGGATGCCGCTTCGCCTTGACGTAAATACAAATTGGGAGTTCCCTCCAAAGTGCGTTTCATGTTGGCGTGGTATTGGTTCTTATCCACCTGCGCGCGCGGCGAATATACCGCTGGGCCTTTGCCGCGATTAAGCATGCGCATTTGTAGCAAACTCTTATCTGCGTTTAGTGCCATTTCACCGCCAAGGGCATCAATTTCCTTGACAATTTGGCCTTTGGCCGTGCCGCCGATGCTGGGATTGCATGCCAAAAAAGCAACCGTATCCAAGTTGGTTGCAAGCACCAAAGTGCTGCATCCCAAACGGGCAGTTGCAAGGCCTGCTTCGCAACCGGCGTGTCCTGCACCTATAACGATAACGTCAAAATCTTTCAATGTTTTTCCTCTTTTATAACTAGGGTTTTGCTTTTGTTTTTAGCAAGGTTTTCTTTGTTCTTTTTATCAAACGTCTTTTTGTTTTTAGTGTGATATTTGCGGGTGGCTGAATGCACTTGTGCTTCAAAATGCAACTTAAATGCTTGTTTTGTGCATTATAATTGCATATTAGAGCAAGTTTTGAAAACTATTTTCCCAAACAAAATTTGCTGTAGATGTTGTTTATCACGTCTTCTTGTGCGTTCGTTCCGGTTATTTGGCCCAATGTTTCCCACGCTTGGCGCATGGCCGTTGCAACAACATCTAACGTGGAAATTTCCGTTTCTTGCAGCGCCTGTTCCAGTTGTGCTTTTGCCTGTTTTAGACATTGCAAATGGCGTTGGTTGGTGATTAGCAAATCGGAATTTTGTATGCTTCCGGCGTTGAACATTTGGTAGAGCGTTTCTTTTAGCCGGGTAACCTCTCCGCTTTTGGCTGAAAGCGCAAGCTGATTTTCCGTTAGCGTGGGCGCTTGGTACAAATCGCTTTTGTTAAAGATTTTAACCACCGGTTTTTGCGACGGAAATTGTGTTGTATCGGAAGGCGAATCTACCAAATACAGAACGACGTCGGCGTTATCGGCAGCCCTTTGTGCGCGCAAAATTCCTTCTGCCTCCACCTTGTCGGCCGTTTCGTGTAGGCCGGCGGTATCCACGAAGTTGAATTTCACGTCGCGATAGAAAACGCTTTCGGTAAGGGTATCGCGCGTGGTGCCTTCGACGTCGGAAACAATGGCTCTATCGGTGCCCAAAAGAGCGTTTAGCAGGCTAGATTTTCCCACGTTGGGGGCGCCCACTATGGCCACGTCGATGCCGCTTTTGGCAATTTTGCCCAGCGCCGACGTTGCAATTAGTTGCGACAAACTTTCCGTAACCTGCGACAGTGTTTTTTGCACCGTTTCCGTGGTGGGAAGTTCCAAGTCTTCCTCGGGATAATCCAGCGCAACTTCGCTTGCCGAGAGCAAATCCAACAGTTCTTGTTGAAGTTGCGCAATTTTTTTGCCAAGTTTGTTTTCCAGCAGGTTTGCGCCGGCTTTTGCCGCCGAAGCCGTTTCGGCATCGATCATTTCGATGATACCTTCGGCGTTGGTGAGGTTTTGTTTGCCGTTTATGAACGCGCGCTTGCTAAATTCGCCGTTTTGAGCCATAACCGCACCGTTTTGCAAGCAAGTTTCTATAACCGCTGCGCAAACGGCCGTGCCGCCATGACAGTGAAATTCCACGGTGTTTTCGCCCGTGTAGGAATGTGGCGCGGCAAAATAGACGCACATGGCGTGTTCGTTGAAGTGTTCCGTGCGCAAAACGCCCACTTTAAGGTAGTTGGGTTGTGTTGGGAAGGGACTGAAAAACTTTTTTGCTATTTCAATTGCGTTGTCGCCGCTCATTCGGACGACTGCTATTGCCGAACGTCCGCGCGCTGTGGATAGCGCCACGATAGTGGAATTCATTTGGCACCTCTCTTTGCCAATATTGTAGCACTTTGCGCAAAAAAATTCAACAAATTGACGCTATGCCGTTTCCGTTGCGCTGCATTTGTGTTTTTGATTTTAGTTTTGAGGCAAGTTGTGTTGTTAAAAGATGCAAGCGGGGGGGACCTGTTTGAATGTAAATCACTTTCCCTTTTGCTTTGTTTTGCCCGTTTTTGCGGCAATGCGCGAAAAGTTGATTAAAAAAACGCAATATTGTTGAAAAAGTATTAGTTTTGTGGTATTATTTATGCGTATCATTTTGCAAAGGTGTTGCTATGGGAAAAATTATTTCATTTTCGAACCAAAAAGGCGGCGTTGGAAAGACCACGACGGCAATAAATTTGGCAGCTTACGTTGCTATGACGGGCAAAAAGGTTTTGCTTGTGGATTTCGACCCACAGGGCAATGCAACTAGTGGTTTTGGTTTTGAAAAGAACAAGTTGGAAAACTCTGCCTATTCTGTTTTGATGGGTGATTGTTCGGCTTCGGAAGCTGTGTTGCCCACGGTTATCGAGAACCTGTTTATGATTCCCAGCGGAATTGATTTGGCAGCGGCCGAAGTGGACTTAGTGAACATGCCCGCACGCGAAAGTGCGCTAAAACGCGCTTTAAGCGACGAAAAAGAACACTACGACTACATTTTTGTGGATTGTCCGCCTAGTTTGGGATTGCTTACGCTAAACGCATTGGTGGCTAGCGATTCGGTTATTATACCTATCCAAAGTGAATTTTTTGCACTGGAAGGCCTTAGCCAACTTATGAACACCATAAAAATTGTTAAACAAAGGCTAAATTCTTCGTTGCGCATAAACGGCGTTATTTTGACAATGTACGACGTGCGCACGACGATGTCTAAACAAGTTACGCAGGAAATTTTTAAGTATTTTGGGGATACGGTTTATACCGTGCCTGTGCCCAGAAACGTAAAGCTTGTGGAATCGCCCAGTTTTGGTGTGCCCATTTTGCTGCACGCGCCCAACTGCGCCGGCGCCGTGGCCTACAAGGCTTTGGCTCAACAATTTGTTGAAAGAGAGGAATAATAATATGGCTAACAAAGGATTAGGAAGAGGTTTTGCTTCCCTTATGGGGCTTAACGACATTGAAGAACTAACGAAGAATTCCACAGCAGAAAACGCCGCGCTTGGTGTTACTGCTACCGACGGCGTTGTGCAACTTGCACTTTCGGAAATTGACCCCAACCGTGAACAACCGCGCAAAAAGTTTGACGAAGAAGCGTTGAACGAACTTGCCGAAAGCATAAAAACCTACGGCGTTGTGCAACCCATTGTTGTTACGCCCATTGGCAAACGCTACATGATTATTGCCGGTGAACGTCGTTTTAGAGCTAGCGGCATTGCTGGAAAAACGGAAATTCCTGCCATTATAAGGCACTACACCGCGCAAGAAATTAAGGAAATTAGCCTTATTGAAAACTTGCAGCGTGAAGATTTGACCCCCATTGAAGCAGCAAGAGCCATAAAAACTTTGATGACGGAGTTCAACATGACGCAAGAAGTTGCGGCCGACAGAATTGGCAAGAGCCGTTCCGCCGTGGCAAACACGTTGCGCCTGCTTACCCTTAGCGACGACGTTATCGATTTGATTGAAAGCGGCAGACTTTCGGCCGGACACGCAAGAACGTTGGTTGTTGTTCCGCAAGAACATCAATACAAGTTGGCATTGAAGGGCTGCGACAACCAAATGACCGTTAGGGAAATGGAAAAGACCGTTCGTGAGTTTTTGAACCCCAAACCTGCCAAGGAAAAACCTCAAGTGGCAGAATGCAAAGAATTGCACGAATTGGTTGGCAACATGCAACGCACGTTTGCAACAAAAGTTTCTGCAATTGGCAATGCAAACAAGGGCAGAATTTACATTGATTACTACACGGCGGACGATTTGGATAGAATTTGCTCGCTTGTTGAAGATTGGATGCAAAACAAATTTAGAAAAGAAGACTAGTTGGCGCACTACTGCGGCCGAACAGGCGCGCAAAGGCCGACCGTGTTTTGACGATTTTGAACTTTTAGGGCGTGGTTGCTTGGCAGCCGCGCCTTTTTTTGTGGTTTAAGGAAAGAAAATTGCGTTTTGACGACGTTGCAATTTTTGTGTTCGTTACTTTGGAAAAACGCCGGTGTCCGTTTGTGGAAATAGTTGCGTTTTGACTTGCGCAAGGGGTTTGGAAATATCGCAGTTGTGTGATTTTTGGAAATGTTGGTTATAGATGCGGGCAAAACTAGATATTATTGAGTATTGTTAGCGTTGTGCAACCACAAATTTGCGGTGTTTTATAGCACTTCGGTAGTTTTGCTTGTTTTAATTGGCAAAATTGCTCTTGGCGTGCGTTTTAGGTGGCGCCCATTTGTGCTCGTTTGGGGTCCTTGCTATGGTGTTATGGCGCAGATGGATGTTGTGAGCATATTTCGGCATCAATTAATGTTTTTGGCGTGTGTGACGTTTTGGTGCACGTTATTTGCCGTCATTGATATTTTTTTTGGTGCTGTTCGATTTTTGGGCCTTTTGACTGCGTTGGTCTTGCAAAAGTTTATTCAATTTGCAACCGTGTGTGATTTTTATGCGGCAAGCGCAAATTTGTAGTTGCAGATAGCGTATGTATAACGTCGAAGGTGATGCGGAAAACAAGCGCCTTGTTGCATAAGTGTGTGCAAGCCAAATAGGCGGTATACGTTGAAATTTCACAATGCGGCTTGCTGCTTTTGTTGCAAAATTGTCGGTTTTATTTTTTGAAAACAAAAAGCGCATTATTGTTTTTCGGACAAAAAACGATTTTACGCCGCAGATGTTTTGCATTGTTTGAGAGGTGTTGTTTTTATTGTTTTAATAGAGATTTTTTTGTTGTTAAGGAGTTTTTGACTTCAACGTTTTTCTTGATTGTGGTTTGTTTTGAAATCAAAATGCAATATGTACTTTTTGAAAATTATGTTATGTTTTGTTGCATCTTTCTGGCCTATTAAAATTTTGGTTTTGTTGTGCATCTTATTCTTCAATTTTGGTTATTGTTTTGTTGCTTTGAACTTTGTTTTGACAACGAAATCTTTGAGTTGCATGGCAACAAGTGGAAAAAGATTGTTGTGCACTTTTTGAGTATAGATGGGATTGTGTGCCGCTTTAATTTCGTGATTTAGCGCATATAATGTCGAAAAGTGTGATTGTGTGGAAGCATTTGCTGTTGTTTGCTTTTTGTATTATCAACGTTTTGTATGGTTGGAGGCAAGGTTGCCTTCAATGGTAATATCAAATGAACCCAGCCTTATAAAAGTTACTAAAAGTGTTGAAAAATTTGATACTTTGGGCAAACTTGTGCTTTTTGTATTGTGCTGCTTTGTTATTAACAAAACGGATTAAATATTTTTCTCTTGCTTCAGTTTGCTATCTGAACGCCGCCGCCTGTCGGTGTAATTTTTGGTTTCTATCGTTTCGTTTTTGAATTGATTTTTTAATATTTATGTCGTTTTTTTGCAGCTTGCGATTGAACTTTTTGGGTGTTTTGCTTAAAATTTTGAAAGAAAATTTTATATTTGCAGGCCGACTTGGAATATTGTGAGACTCGATATTTCTTCCTATTTTTTTATTATTCGAACCCTTCGTTTGTGTACGCCACGCGCTGTTTGCGGCTCGCTTTGGTGCTGTTTTGTGGTGGTGTTTCTACTAAAAATTGCACGCCGAACAGCCTTTTGGGCCTTTTTTGTTGCATTTTAATAATTCTTTGTAAAATAAATTCCTCGTTACGGAATAATTTTTTGATTTTAACGGCTATTTTTTTGTGTTTTTGGGGCTTTGTTCCGCAGTATGGCGGTGTGTTTGCGCCGCTTTTGCCCTCGGTTTGGTTGTCGCGCGTACTCCGTCTTATTGTTCTTGCGTAAGGTTATTTGGTTTTGCGTTTTTTGAGGCGCGTTTTGCTGTTGATTTTGTTCGCGCTGAGGTGTTTTGTGCTGTTGTTTTGCTAGCGTTGCTTGCTATACTCTTATCTTTTTTTTCGATTCCCAAAATCCAACTATTTATTTTTTTGTTGCGCTTTGGAAGTTTAGTTTTTTTGCTTAAGTTTTGTCTTTCAACACTAGGCGGAAGTGGTGGCACGTTTTGTTATTTCGTTTCCGGCAAAAGTTTCCATTTTTCAAAGATAGTATGCTAGACATAACAAAAATAGAATTGCGGTCGCATCATCATCTTCGCATAAAATTCGCCAGGATAAGAGAATAAACCAGCTGAAAAATTATGGATAATTATGTTATATTTGCTGGCTAAAAGAGGCGTTTTAACAGGATTTTTCAAGCAAAATCTCAAAATTTCCGACCATAACGAACCTTATTCTGTGTGGCAAACGCGAAAAACAACACGCCCACTTTCATGTATGCGAATTTTTCAAACGCGAACGCATTTTTCGTTTGTTTTCGCAATTAAAAATGAAATGCGTTCATTTATTGAATTTTTGCAACTGATTATTTGCACTGATTGCCTTTGCTTTGCTGCTATTTTGATTTTTCTTTTGTGGTATTTTTCTTGTGTTTTGATTGATGCCAATTTTGTCTTGTGTTTTTGCCGCATTGATTCTTTGTTGTTTGGCAGCTTGTCTTGCGAGTTGTCGAAGCGTACTGTGCGGGTTCTTGTCTTTCTTGTTTTGGGCTGATTTTGGTCCTTTTTTTTCTTTGCTTCTTTCGTTTTGACACTCGATTTTCCCCGGATTGTTGTCCTGCTTGCTTGTTTTGGTGTGCCTTTTTTCGCCGTTTTATAGATTTTTGGCCGTGTTTTTGCTTTCAAATGGCATATTTTTCTTGTATTTTTGCTTTTGTAGGACAGTGCGTTTGCCGTTTTGCTGCAAATTTGCATAGCAGTGGTGTTTATTAGGTCGCTTTCCGTGGCCGTTTCGGCTTTGGAACATACTTGCTTTGTCGTCGACAGTTCACTTATTTTTTGCGTTGTTTTGCCGTCTAGCAAAAAACGCACGCAAAACCTGTTCGGCGGCGGCATATTTTTTATCTTAAACGATGAAAATAGCTCAATTTACCGGCGATTCCCTGCTTGTTTTCGTTATTTTTTTGTATATCTCAAACAATTATTCGTGCGTTTTTCGTTAACAATTCGGCCGCATATTTTTTTCACAGAGAGCGTTTTTTTCTATTTTTTAGGGCTTTTTGCCTTATTTTTGTGGCAAATTGGCCATTTTGCCCCTAAAAAGGGAATTTTTCCCTATTTTCCGAGTCTTTTGAGGCTCAAGCATGGTATTTTTCGTTTCTGCAAGCATTTTGATTATTCATCCCGAACGGTTATTTTCGGTCAAATAATTGTTTCACGTGAAACATTCTAATGCGCGCCCAAAGGAAAACCTTTGCGTGCCTGTTGCCTTGTGCGATTGTTGGCACCGCCTTGTTTGTTGCAAGATATAGACGAAACTTAACGTGCCTGTTTTCTTTCGCTGTGGAAGAGAGAGCCGAACTTCTGCTTTTTGCGCCGGTTCGATTCGCCTTGCGTTTTTGCCCGCGGCGAAGCAGTGGCGGCCTGTGGCCTTGTGTTGTTTCACGTGAAACAATATAAAAACGTCCACGCCATAGTTGGTAACGCACTGCTACTTGTTTTTGACGAGCGAGTGCTTTGTTGTTAGAAAAATTGTTTGCTACAAAAAGCCTCCGTGAAGCGCACTAGTTTGATTGCCAAGCCGTGCCGGGCATAACAGTCATAAGTTGTGGTGCATCCATGCTTCGATGCTTTTATTTTGTCTCTATGGTGTGTTTGTTGCCCCAGTCTGTCATTCCTGCGCGCCAAAAGTTTTTGCCCACAAACAGTTTGTTTCACGTGAAACAAGAAAAATAACCAGCAAAACGGCAGAAATAATACAACTTGGCTAGTCAAAAGTGGCAATAAGGATCGTTTGACGCCTTAAAAAGCCATAAGCGGGCCTTTTGTGTTCGAGTGTGTAGAAACTGCAACAAAAGGGTTTTGGACCTAGAAACGGGGCAAAAACAGCCTAAATAGCCCCAAAGCCTTCCCAAAACCCCTAAAATCCGCTCAATCGGTCTATCAAAACGCAAAAAAATAAGGCCGCAGTGGTGCGGCCAACGTGTCAGGGCGAAATAAAACCCCTTCGAATTGAAGGGGTTTTTGTTAGTGCAAAATTGCAGGAATAGCGGGAACAAGTGCTTCAACTTCGGGCACGCCGTGTTCCAACGTGGGCAACGTTATTTGGAAGTATTCGGCAATTATCGAACCAATCACGTTGGAATTGTGCAGGAAGGTTAAAATTTGCGACGACTGAATGTAGGTGGTTATCGTTTCCCAAATGGATGCATCTTCTTCGGTGGTTAGGAATTTTAGCACAACAACTTCCACGCCGGTAAGGCAAAACACAATCAAAATAATATAGGTGGCAACAACCGACCAAAGCGCGCCAAAAATTTTGTCGATGGATTTTATCACGGGAAGGTGCGAAATTTTTAGTAGCAATGCTTTTATGCCCTTGAACAAAAACTTCAACGCAATATACAAAACCAGCCAAATAACAAAACCGGCAATTAGGCTTGCGGCAACTCTTCCAAGGAAGCCGCCCAGCGTTGTTATTCCAAGTTCGGCCATGTCGGTAAAAATTGTTTCGGACATGAATGACAAAATGCGCCAGCCGCCGGCGGTGCTTAGCACCGTGTTCAGATCTTCAAGCGAATGAATTTCCTCGGAGAAATATTCGCCTTGGAACCAGCCGCTAGCAGTGGTGGAGAAGTCGAGAAAAAATTCGGTTTGTGAAAGTGGCTTCATAATCACAACTGTAAGCGCAACGGCGCCCACAAAAGCAATAAATCCACACAAAAAACCACTAAGCTGTTTTAAGAAACCTTTTGCTACGCCCACAATAAATGCTATGCAAAATATTGCAACAATGGCAATGTCGATATACGTTCCAATGCTCTCCAAAAGACTTCACCTCCCAAAAATGAACAATGTTCGCGTTTGGTTTTTTACCCTACGTTAAATTGTTATGTTAGATTATACCACAAAAGTTACGGAAAATAAAGAGATATTTATAAAAGTTACAAAATTTGCAAAAAGATGTCGAAAACGCAAAAGCCGTCGCTTTTCGCTGGCAACGTTTTTTTGTTGTTCAGTGCCATATTTCTTTGCCGCAAGCCGACAATTTGTTGCCCGTCGTAAACACAACGCAAGGGCCGTCAAAAGCCCTAACACACGGCAAACCCCGCCCCTTGCAGCAATTTCAACCGGTATATTGAAAAATCACTAGCACTATGATATAATACAAATAGTTTTTTAGTTTAGCCCAAAGCGCAAGTAGTTTTAGATATAGTGCACGCGCAATTTCGGGCGGCAAATCATTGCGGTTGGTTAGAAAATTTACAAAATTTGGAGGTTTTGCTATGCAATTTGTAACGTTATCCAACGGCGTTGTTATGCCGCAACTTGGCTACGGGGTTTATCAGGTAAGCAAGGAAGAGTGCGAGCGGTGCGTTTTGGATGCCATTTCCGTCGGCTACCGCCTAATCGACACGGCACAAAGTTATTTCAACGAAGAAGAAGTTGGCAACGCCATTGCAAAGTGCGGCGTGCCGCGCAACGAACTGTTTATCACAACAAAAGTGTGGATAGAACACTATGGCTACGAGCAAACAAAAAAATCCATAGAGCAATCGCTTGCCAAGCTTAAAACGGAATATATCGACTTGGTGTTGCTGCACCAGCCATTTGCCGACGTCTACGGTGCTTGGCGTGCCCTAGAAGAACTGTACGAAGCAGGTGTTATTCGCGCAATAGGTGTTTCTAATTTTGCTCCGGATAGGCTTGTGGATATTTGCAGTTTCGCTCGCATAAAACCAATGGTAAATCAGGTGGAAACGCACCCTCATTTTCAGCAAGCGGAAGCCAACAAATGGATGCAAAAGTACGGTGTTCAGCATGAAGCATGGGCTTCATTCGGCGAAGGCCGCAACGGCCTGTTCGTCCAGCCCGTTTTGGTAGAAATTGGCAAGCATCACGGCAAAAGCGCAGCGCAAGTTATGTTGCGTTGGGCATTGCAACGTGGCATTGTGGCTATTCCAAAATCGGTGCATCGCGAAAGAATGGTGGAAAACATCGACGTTTTCAATTTTGATCTGTCCAACGAAGAAATGGCGCAAATAGCAGCGCTAGACCGAAACCAAAGTTCGTTCTTTTCGCACAACGATCCCGGCATGGTGGAATGGTTTGCCCAAATGGTGGAAATTCGCAAAAACAACAACGATCACACCAAAGAAAAGAAAATTTGGTGACGTTTTTCGTTGTGAACGGTGCTTGTGCAACGTCAATTTGTGCTAACCTGAATACGCATGGGAAATACGTGTTGATAATATGCGTGAAGTGACGGCTAGCTATTGAAAAAAACTGTTATAAGGCGCAACCTGTCGCACCAAAACCGCTTGTTGCGCACACCAAATACAAACAAGGCGCAAAACCTGTTTGCGCACAAAAAAGGAGAAATTATGAGCAAAGTTTTGATACTTTCTGGCAGCCCACGGCAAAACGGCAATTCCGACTTGCTGTGTCAACAACTTGCACGCGGGGCAATCGCCGCCGGCAACAGCGTTGAAACAATTCGCATTGCCGAAAAGAAGGTTGCACCTTGCAAAGCGTGCTATTTTTGCAAAGACCACAACGGCAAATGTGTTTTCGACGATGACCAGGCGGAAATTTTGCAAAAAATGATTGATGCCGACGTGTTGGTGCTAGCAAGCCCCGTCTATTTCTATTCCATCGATGCTCAACTAAAAGCCGTAATCGATCGCACCGTTGCCCGCTGGCTGGAAGTTAAAAACAAACGTTTTTGCTACGTGGTTACCTGCGCCGACGAAGAAATTGCCGCTGCCGAAACCACCCTTGCGTGCATGCGCGGCTATGCCGACTGCGTGGAGGGCGCAACGGAACTGGGCGTTGTGTGCGGAACCGGTGTTGGCTCAAAGGGTGAAATTGCCGGTTCGCCGGCATTTGAACAAGCCTATAACCTTGGCGCAAGCATAAAATAATTGCAAAACAGCAACAAACCCGAACGTTTTGTTCGGGTTTGTTTTTTTTGTGCAACATGTTTTTTGTGCGTCAAGCAAATTTGTTGTGGTTGTGTGAACGTTGGTTCGGTTGTTGTGCGCTAGTTGTTTTGTTGCTAGCACAAGAACCATTTTATTCGCTTGTTTGCAGGTTCGTTGCGTTGCTGTTTCAGTCCTTTGCCGTGAAATTGAAAACGTTTACTTGCATCTTGAAAACTGTCAAGTCCACTTCGTTAACATAAGTTGGAACAACTTTTAGGTTGTGAACGTCTAACTTTCTTGCACTAAAATAATCTCGCAATATTAATAAAAATACATCAGAATAAGATGCCAATTCTACATCCAAATCATAAGTAAACTCAAAATCCGTTTCGTAAACTTTAATGTTATTTTTATTGAGTTTTTGGCTTAAAACCGCATTGGAAAGGTCTTTGGGCAAAACTCCGTCGCCTTTTCCGGTTTCGGTTTCCACAAAACTTAAACCTTTTATTGCGTAAGTGACATATCTCGTTCCATCTTTTATCTCATCAACAATATTTACATGTTGAGGTAAAAATCCCACTTGATTTAAGCCGTATTCATTTAAATTGAAAAATTCGTTAAATTTTTGTGCTTGCTCTGTATTGAATTCAAAATTAGTAGTTGGATAATTAAAATTTTTGCTTACTAATTCCATTCTATTGAAGCATACTAGCAAAGTGTTTGCGTACCGCAAATAGTCGCCTGCGCGTTCCGCTTCTTTCAGCACCTTGTAGTATTGGTGTTCTAATTCATAAAAATAATCATAATGGCGCAAACTGGTGCCATCGCCATTTTCATCTAAAGTTGCAAAAATTTCAATTATTGCCGGTTGTTCAACGTCTTCAGGTTCGTAAAAACGAATTCCGTCTATAGTGGTTGCTGAGTAGGGTAACGCCTGTTTTAGATACTTAATTGCTTTATTATAGGCCGATTTCACCTGTTTGTTATATTTTGCGCCAGAACCGTTATATATTGCCACGCTTCCACAAACAACCAGGACAACGCAAAACAAGGCCAAAAATATTTTGAAATTCTTTTTGCGTTTTTTGCGTGCTTGTTCGGCAGCATTTTGTTGTTGAACTGTTTTCGGTTGTTTTTTCATTTTGTGTTCTCCTCTAAACAAAAAGTGTGGCTACCGAAGCAGCCACACTAAAAACGCAAACTCCGATAGTCGCCAAACTAACCGATACTGCAAGAGCCCTTGCCGTACTCCGCGGAATTTGCATTTTTGTCAAATTCAAGGAGCAAGGCAAAAAAGGGCACACCTACCCACAAAGGCTCTTTATGTAGTTAGTTTGGCAAAAACATTATATCACTTGTTTAAAAAAAAATATAGCCTTTTTGTAAAAATTGTTTAGCCTTTGCACTGATTTTGCCGCTGCAACTAAAAAACGCCGCCGCAAAAAGTTGTTGCAACCGTCGATTTTTGCAAGGTGGCTTTGTTTGCCCTTTTTCGACAAAGAAATTTTTTCAATGTCAAAAATTTTGTTTTTGCTATAAATATAACTACTGTGTTCGATGCACACTTGTTTCAATGAAGCATGCAAGCCTATCAAAGGTTGTGCCACAAGCACGGTGGCGGTTTGGATGGGCGCAACAAGCATGCCAGCTGCGGTGTTTTTGTGGATAACGCAGAAAATTCTTGTGGGAGGAATTGCATTGAAAGAATGGAACACGTATGCGCCGGACGATGAACGGCAGTTTGCCGCCGAATTGAAGGAAAAACTTAAAAACCCTGTGTTTTTGTGCATTGGCACGGAAAAGGTGTTTTCGGATAGTCTTGGCCCCAAGGTGGGCTCGCTTTTGAACGAAAACATGGCAAGTCCGTGTTTTGTTTACGGCTTGTGCGGACAAAACGTCACGGCGGAAAATTTGTGCTATTGCAGTCTGTTTGTGCGCAAAATGCACCCAAACAGCCAAGTAGTGGTGATAGATGCCGCCGTTGGCACGCGCGAACAAATTGGCAAGGTGCAAATTTTCGACGGAGGCATTGCGCCGGGAGCCGCCACAAACAAAAACCTGCCCAACGTTGGCGACGTGGGCATAATTGGCATAGTGGCCGATAAGGGCATGGAAGATTTCTACACGCTTAGCAGTGCCAAAGAACGTTTGGTTTCAAACGTGGCGCAATTCATTGCAAGGTCGATAATTGCTTCGCAAATATAGTGGCAAAGTTTGCAAAATTTAAGGCTGTTTCAAGCGATTGATATTACAATTATTACACATTCTAAAAGGTGAACGGCCGTTTTGTTCGCCCAAAGAATGATTCGGCGTGGCAGTGATACGATTGACATTTTTGCGAGGAATGTGTTATACTGCACGTTGATGCACAATTTGAAAACAACTAGCGCTTTTGCGCAAGTGAAGGAGATTAATCTTGGAACAGAAGTCTAGAAGAATTATTTATTCCGTTCTGTGCCTGTTGCTGCTAGTAATTGCCGTGGTCCTTATGTGGCAAATATTGGGCAACCAGTCAGAGGAAATTACCGAGGCGGAGTTTAGAAGAGATATTTTAAGCTACGATGCGGTGCATTTGAACATTTATAACGTTGTTGCAACAAAGGGAAACGCAAAGTTCACTTTCGTCACGGCGGATAGAAACGCATTGAACCAATTTATTTTGGATGCCATTTCTCAAGGCGTAACGGTGGAAGGCCAACCCAACCCTGTTAAGGCAAACATCGTCTACACTTCGGCCGATCCCAATGCAACGCATTGGACGGACTACATTATGCCCGTTTTGTGGGTGGTTGTGTTGATTGCCGTGGGCGTTTATATGTTCCGTCAAATTGCCAAACAAAACAACCAAAACATGGATTTCGGTCGTTCGCGCGCACGTGCAATTCAAAACATGAAGGTGCGTTTCACCGACGTTGCCGGTGCCGACGAAGAAAAGGAAGAATTGCAAGAAATTATCGACTTTTTGAAAGATCCTAAAAAGTTTACCGATATGGGCGCACGCGTTCCCAAAGGAGTGTTGCTTGTTGGTCCTCCGGGAACGGGCAAAACCTTGTTTGCAAAAGCCGTTGCAGGCGAAGCAGGCGTTCCGTTCTTTTCCATGAGTGGTTCGGACTTTGTGGAAATGTTCGTGGGTGTGGGCGCAAGCCGTGTTAGAGATTTGTTCGACCAGGCCAAAAAGAATATGCCTTGCATCATTTTCATTGACGAAATAGATGCAGTGGGCCGTCAACGTGGCGCAGGTTTGGGCGGCGGACACGACGAACGCGAACAAACTTTGAACCAACTTTTGGTGGAAATGGACGGTTTCGAAACAAACACCAGCATCATTATTATGGCGGCAACCAACCGTGCCGACATTTTGGACCCCGCATTGTTGCGCCCCGGCCGTTTTGACAGACAAATTTACGTCAATCGCCCCGACGTTCGTGGCAGAGAAGCCATTTTGAAGGTTCACGCTCGCAAAAAACCCATTGGCCCCGACGTAAACTTCCGCACAGTTGCAAGAATAACGGCAGGTTTCACCGGAGCGGATTTGGAAAACTTGTTGAACGAAGCAGCAATTTTGGCCGTTCGTGCCGGCAGAAAGGTTATAACCATGTCCGACGTAAACGAAGGCATCAACAAAGTTGTTATGGGACCGCAAAAGAAATCTCGTTTGGTTACCGAACCGGATAAGAGAATAACGGCCTATCACGAAGCAGGACACGCCATTTTGGCAGGCAGCTTGAAATATTGCGATCCTGTTCACGAAGTAACAATCATCCCCAGAGGCATGGCGGCAGGCTACACAATGACTCGCCCCGAAAACGACAACAACCACGTTTCTAAGCAACAACTGTTGGACGAAATAACCATGACGCTTGGCGGACGCGTTGCCGAAGAATTGGTTATCAAAAACTTCTGCACGGGCGCTAGCGGAGACATTAAGTCGCTTACCGAAACGGCACACAAAATGGTTACCGAATGGGGTATGAGCGACCGAATCGGCCCCGTCTACTACGGCAGCGAAGGTGAAATTTTTGTTGGAAGAAGCTACCAAACGGAAAAAGGCTATTCCGACGAAATTGCTAACACAATCGACGAAGAAGTGCGCGAAATTGTGGAAAGTTGCCACAAGCGTGCAACGCAAATTCTAACGGAAAAAATTGACGTTTTGCACAACATGGCAAGAGTGTTGGTGGAACGTGAAACTATCCACACCGAAGAAGTTGGCATGCTTTTGCAAGGCAAAACAGCCGAAGAAGTTATGCAATTTATGGACGATCGCGAAAAGAGCGAAGCGCCTCGCACAATTGAATAGCACAAACGCCCACAGCACTGTGGGCGTTTTTTTGTCGATGTTTGCAGTTGTGCTACCCCAAAATTATAAGCGCAACAAAAAACCCTCTGTGTGGCCACAGAGGGTTTTGGTTTTGCGATGTAAAAGGTTTTCTAGTCGATTTCGGCTTTTTGAATTATTTCTTCCAAAATTTTGTTGCTGTTTTCCAGTTGTGCGTAGTCGGCCAATTCGTAGCGAATAATGCCGGAACGGAAGCGCAACAACGAGAACTTATCCAAATTGCCACTGCCGGCGTTGCTAACGGTGTCAATGGCTTCCACGTCGTTTACCGTTTCGGGAACGCTAAGTTGAACAAACAGCGCGCGACTGTCGATAAGCACTGCAACTGCAGTAACAACAACAAATCGATTTTCGCCATTCACTTCTATAAGCGTTTTGCACGCGTGTGTGAATGCAAATGATGCCGTTTTAACAACGTTTTGAGCGGGTACGTAAATTTGAACGCTGGGATTATCTTGGAACTTGGAAGCGGATTTATCCAAACTTCTTACGTAAAGCAAAATTTGGTTTGCATCGATAAAGTTTGTTGCGGCGCTTACGCTAAGTTTGTTTTCTTGGGCAGGTTGTCCGTCCAACGAAACTTTTGCAACGTTCTTTTCCCAATCGTAGGTGGTAACCACGTCGTATTTGGAAACGTTTTGTTGTGTTTTGCCAAGGTAGAAACCGTCAACGTGGTTTTCGGAAGAAACAGGAAGTTGAGATGCTTCGTTTTTGAAGGTTACTGTTTGCTTTGTTACAGATTTCAACGTGATAAGGCCTTCGTGTGTGGTGAAGGGGTTTTCTTCTGCATCGGCTGCAACAACCAAGCGTTGAAGCTGACTCCACACGGAATAGGTTTTTAGCATGTCGGCATCGTATTGGCAGTAGAGCGTTTGCACGGTTGCAAAGGTACAAAGTTTATCTGCTTCGTTTATTTTTATGCTAACGTTGTAGGTGCCGGCAATATCCGTGGGGATAACTTCGTCCATTTTTTCCGGCAACTGTTCGTAGCCGTTGGCAAACGGTTCGGGCACGTAGGTTTCGTTGTTGAAAGTAACGTTATCCTGGGTTAAAGACGTTTTGGTGATGTTAAAGGTGTATTCCTCATCTCTCCATCTCACGCTGGTGGTGGTTTTTTCCGTGCTGTTGCATGCGGCAAAGACCAAACTTAGCGATAGCAAAAGCACCAAAACGAGTGCAAATTTTTTCATAATTAAAAAACTCCGTTAGATTTTTTTGTGTTCAACGCTTATTATATCACATTGCCCAAACAAATGCAATCTTCTTGCCCTACTTGCAAATTTCAGTTTATTCAAAGAGTTTGCGATATTTTTTGTTCCTTGACACAGCAAAAGGCTAGCATTTTCGACAAATTTCGGCAAAAACCGACTAAAAATACCAAACTTTTCGACAAATCACGACACGATGCAACACAACGCGTTTCACAACCGTGGTGCAAGGCAAAGCCGTGCAAAACGCTTTTGCTTGTCTTGCGGATACAGCCGCCTTCAAAGCAGAAAGATTTTTTGCCTGCGAAGGGGCAGTTTCGCCACTTTTCGACACAATTCGACAATTTTTATCAACCTTCGACAAGAACCGACAAAGTTCGCAAAAACAAACAAAATTCGTCAAACTTCCGCAAAAAGCAACAAAAATCTGTCGCATAGCGCAAATGTTGCTATTTTGATGTTGTTGACTGCAAAAAAGTGTGGTATACTGCTAGGTAGGTGCAACTTATGATAACTATCTACAAAACAAATTCAATGAAAAACGCCGCAGAATACGTGTTGGATTGCCTAAAAAGTGTGGACAAAACCAATCTTTCCGTTATGCGCACCGTTGTTGTTCCCGATCGTGCCTCGCTGGAGGCAGAGCGGGCAATGTTGGCTGCCATCGGCGGCAGTTTTAACACGCAAGTGCGAACTTTTCGCCGTTTGGCCAACGAAATTTTGCCCAAATACGAATATCTTTCCAAGCAGGCCGGCATAATGGCGCTAACAGGAATAATAAAAGATGTAAAAGATCAGCTTGTTTGCTACACTCACGGCGTGGAAACGACGGGTTTTGTTTCGGATATGTACGAAACAATCAGCATGATGAAATATTGCAAAATTTCGCCAAAGGATATAATTTCCGCTCAGTTGCCCCGTGGCGTTGCCGGCAAGGCGCACGACATTGCCGTCTTATATCAGGCCTATTTGGATTATACTTCCAACAGGTTTATCGATTCTGCCGACAAGTTGGATTTACTCTGCGAACAAATTGAGTTTTCTCAAACGATAAAAAACAGCTACTTCTATTTTTACGACTTCGACAACTTTTCGGCGCAAGAATTGGCCTTGGTGGAACAACTTGCAACACATTCGCTGGGCGTAACAGTTGCTTGCTGTGCTAGCGATGGTGCCGACAGACACCTCTATTTGAACGATATCTACAATGGAGTTTTGGCTCTTTGCAACAAAAACGGATGGGTTCCCACCGTTGTTAGCGAAACAAAATATCAAAACGCCGTGGTGGAACAAATTGGCAAACATCTTTATCGCTACGACGATGCAACGGCGGTGGAATGTGGCGATGCGGTGGAAATTTATCAGGGCGCAACGCGCGTGCAGGAAGTTTACGCTTTGGCGTGCCGAGTTCAGCAATACGTGCGTGCCGGCGGCAGGTTTAGGGACGTCTACGTTGTAACAAGCGACGTTTCCAAATATGCAAACGCTGTATCCACTGTTTTTAGCGAGTTCGAAATTCCCTATTTTTGCGACAGACAGTTTGTGCTGGCAAACCACCCCTACGCACAGTTTGTGGTGGATTATCTCTCCGCCGTGCGCAACAACGGCAAGTTGTCGTCGGTGCTTTCTTTTGTCAAAAACTACTTTTTCTGCGGAGATTTTTCGTCGGAAGATTTTCGACGTGACGAAGGCGTTTATCATTTTGAAAACTACTGTTTGAAATATAACGCATCCTATCACTACGAAAATTTCACTTTGGGCAAGCACGAACCGTATTTTGAGCAAGCAAACCAGTTCCGTGAAAAGTTCAACAACTTGTTCACAACGGTGGTTGTTCCGCAAAGCGCAACCGTGTCGCAATACGTGCAGGTTATTCACCGTCTTGTGGAAGTTTGCGGCCTAAACGAAAAGAACGCACGCTTTGGGCAACAGCAACAAGCGGCAGGATTGCTTTTCGAAAGTAAAGTCACCGCACAAGCGCAGCAAAAGTTCGAAGAAGTTTTGACGCAGGCCGAAACGGTTTTGGGCGACAGGTTTGTTAAACTGGACGAATTTTTGAAGGTGTTTGGCGTGGCGCTAGGCGCAGTTAAAATTTCCGTCATTCCCGTTGCAAACGATTGCGTTGTTTTTGCCAACATGGCAAAGGCACGCAAGCACGACGTAAAATTTTTGGCTCTTTTGGGCGCAAACTACGGCGCAATGCCCATTGTAAAAAACGATTGCAAGTTGCTTTCGGATAGAAACGTGCAAGATTTGGCCGCTTGCGGCCTGAACGTGGAACCGCAAATTTGCGTGGAAAACCGTCGCGAAAGGTTCAGTTTGTTCCAACTGCTACACGAGCCGCAAAAACTATATGTTTCCTATGCGGCAACGGATGGTAGCAATTCGCTGGCAGTTTCGCAATTTGTAACGGAACTTTGCCGTTTGTTTACGCGTGGCGGCGAGCCACTTACAGAGACTGCCGAAGCGGACGAAAACATCTACACCGAAAGGCAAGCCATTGCCAAAATAATTTTGAACGAACGCAAACTGCAAGATAAGCAAATGGTAAAAACGCCAACGTTTTTGTTGCTACGCAAAAAGTTTGCGCAAAAGGCACAGCAATATCGTTTCGAAAAGAACGGCAACGTTCACATTTCCAACGGAACGCAATTTTACCTTAAAAATTCCGAAACGAGCGTTTCCAAACTGACGGATTTCTACAAATGTCCCTATCGTTTTTATTTTGAATACGGTTTGCGCGTAAAGCCACGTCCCGTGGCCGAGTTGCAGGCGGCAGATTTGGGCAACATTTTGCACGAAGTGCTGGAACACTACGTTAAGGGCCTGAACGTTGACGAAACGGACGCGGAAACCGTGGCCGTTGCAACAAAATGCTTCAACGATGCTATTTCGGACGATTTCTACAAAGGGATGCGCTCCGACGTGCGGTTGGTTGGCACGTTGGATCAACTAAAAGCCGAAGCGGTGCGCATGTGCAAGGTTGTCAAAAAACAACTAAAAAATTCCAATTTCAAAAACATGGCCGCGGAACTAAGTTTTGGTTCCAACGCCGATTTGCCCCCGGTAGAAGTGGACTATGGCGACGGAAAGTTTTTGCTGATAGGAAAAATCGACCGTGTGGACGTACACGACGGAAAATTTATCGTCGTCGACTACAAAAGCGGTGCAGCCGCCGCAAACTACACCGAAAAGGATTTGTACGTGGGGCACAAGTTGCAATTGCTTGTATATTTAAAGGCCGTCAAGAGCAACTACGGCTTGCAGCCGGTTGGGTTCTACTATTTCAACATGCACGACAATTTCACCCACGAAGGGGAAGACAACGTGTACGTCTATTGCGGACGCACCCTGAATGACGTTTCCGTGGCGTGCGATTTGGATACCGACCTTAAAATCGGCCGCAGCGAAAAACTGGGATTGCGCCTTAAAAACGACGGTGAACTGGCCGCTAACGGAAGCAAATTGATGGAGCAGGAACAGTTCGAAAATCAAATGGAATATTCGGTGGAAATGATTCGCCGTGCCGGCATGCTAATGAAGGACGGTTATGCGGCAATTTCTCCATACAAGAAATGTTGCGACTACTGCGACTACAAAGATGTGTGCGACTTCGACGACGTGCTTGTTTATAACGCGCGCGAAGTTAAGGCCAAGATTAACAAAGAAACCATTGACCAAACGGTGGAAGAATGCCTAAATTTACAAAATCACAACAAAACGTAATAGATTATCGCGGAAAAAACCTGTTGGTTTCGGCATCGGCCGGCACGGGAAAAACCACCGTTATGATAGAGCGAATTGCCTCGCTAATTGCCGAAGGCAACGATGTTTCGTCGCTGATGGTGGTTACTTTCACCAACCTTGCCGCCACCGAAATGAAAAAGCGTTTGGCAAACAAACTGTCCGAACGTCGCAACGATCCGCGCATTGTGGACCAGCTAGAAAAGCTAGATAACGCTTCCATTTGCACGTTGCACTCTTTTTGCGGAGATTTGTTGCGCAACTATTTCTACGTGGTGGATATCGACCCTTCCTTTGCCATTTTGGATAGCGTAACCGTTGCCTCCATGCGCAACGCCGCCTTGGAAGAGGTTTTCAAACAATATTTCAAGTCGAATGATGCCGAGTTTAGAGAGGTTTATAAAATTTTTGCCACCAAACGCCGTGACGAAAATTTCAAAAACACTCTTATGGAACTTTACGATTTTTCCCGTTGTTTGGAAAATTTTGACGGTTGGTACGCCAAGAGTCGCAAAGAGTTTTTGAATTTTAGCGGTAGTTCGTTGCAACAAATAGTGCACGACGACTTGCGCAAAAACTTGCACTATTTCAGTGTGGCCTATAAGCAGATAGCGCAAAGTTTTGCCAAAGAGGAACTGATGAATTTTGCCAAGCCGCTAAGCGAAAATTCTAGTTTGCTTGCCGATCTTGCCGATGCGGATTTTGAAACGGCCTTATACGGTTTGTTGAAAATAAAACTTAACGCCTTGCCCAGACGGAGCAAAAATGCTCTGCAGGCAATTGCGGAAGAAGAATATCGCGTTGAATGCGAAGAACTTGGCAAAGAATTTAGGCGGTTCCGCGAAAAGTACGAAAAGCTTTGCAACGGCAAAAGCCTGGAATGGTTGTGCGCCGAAACACGCGAAGCCGTGCGCCACACGGACAAATTGTGCGAGATTCTCAAACGGTTTGACGAAGAATTTTTCGAACAAAAAAAGCGCCGTGGCGGCGTGGATTTCAACGACTTGGAACATCTTGCGCTTAAATTGTTTAGCGATAGGGAAACGGCCGAAGCTATTCGCGCCAAGTATAAGTACGTGTTTGTGGACGAATATCAGGATACAAACCCCGTGCAAGAGGCAATTATTGCAAACGTGGCAAAAGATGCCTGCGTGTTTATGGTTGGAGATGTGAAACAAAGCATCTACGGTTTTCGCGGATGCGACCCAACCATCTTTTTGGAAAAATATCGTCGGTTTTCCACCACGGACGAAGGCCACGTGGAAGAACTAAACGAAAACTTCCGCAGCAACGGCGAAATTTTGTCTTTTGTTAACGAAGTTTTTGACCAGGTTATGACCAACGACTTTGGCCAGGTGGACTACGTAAGGACGGCGCAACTAAACGGCAACAAACCGCCCGTTTTGAAAACACCTTCGGTGCAAATAGATTTAATTGTCAAGCAAAAGGCGGAAGAGGAAACTATCTGCGGCGTATACGACGTGACGCAAACTGCCGAAGAACAAGAAGTTGCAACGCAAGGCGAACTTATTGTGGACAAAATCGACAGTTTTGTTGGCATGGCCTATAAGGATAAGGACGGCAACGTGCGGCGCATTGGCTACGGCGACATCGTCATTTTGATGCGTGGCCTAAAAGAACGCGCCGTGGATATTTATAACACGTTGGTGGAACACAACATCCCCGTCATGGCCAACTTCAAAACGGAAGGCTATCACAACAAGGAAGTGCGCGACCTAATCTGCCTTATGCGTGCCGTGGATAACCCCTATAACGACGTGTACTTGGTGGGTACGTGTCTTTCCCCGATAGGTGGTTTTTGCGAGGACGACCTTGCGCAAATAAAAATTGCCACAACGGATAGAACCTCCTTCTATTGCCGACTGCAAGAATATGTTTCGAGCGCAAAAAACGATGCTATAAGCACCAAAATCGACAACTTAATTACATTTTTGGAAAAAATGCGCTTTTTTGCTGTCAGCGCCACCGTGGGCGAATTTTTGCTAGAAACGTTGCAACAAACAAATTATCATTGGCACGTGCAAGGGCTGCCCAACGGTGCTTTGCGCCTGCGCAAGTTGTATAATTTCATCGATTCGTTGCAGGGCGCAACCTATGCACAAAGTGTGGAAAAGTTTTTGGCCTATTTGGACGATTCCGAACAAGGTGCCGTGGACGAAGCGTTGGGAGGCACAAACGCCGTGCGCATCATGACCATGCACGCATCCAAAGGTTTGGAATTTCCCGTTGTTATTGTTGCCGGTGTGGAAACTGGCTTCAAGTACGATTATCCCGCCGTTATGCGCAACTCTCATTTGGGTATGGCCACCAAACACTACAATTTTGAAAACATGCGTGTTGGCGACACTTTGGGCGCTTTCGCATGCGGCATGAGTAACCGCATAAAAGTTCAGGAAGAAGAAATGCGTTTGCTCTACGTTGCAATGACTCGTGCCGAATTTGTGCTTAACGTGGTGGGCACCGTCACGGAAAAGCAACTGGAAGCAAAACCCAAGCGTGCTTCAGCCGCTAACAGTCATTTGGATTGGTTACTTTCGGCCATCAAAACAAAATATGGTAGTTTGGCAAATTGCGCCAGTGCCAAAATAAACGTAGTTAACGAAATTGTTTATACCGAGCGTGCCGAATTGGATTTGTTGTGCCAACAAAGCAACGACGAAGAAGATTTGGAACGCCGCCTAAGTTGGAAATATCCTTTTGCAAGCCAAACGAATATGCCGTCCAAAATTGCAAGTTCCGCTTTGGATAGGGAGTTTTTTGCCGAGGATGAAGCTTCGCCCACTTTGGAAGAAAACAACGAAAAAAACTTTGTGGGCACGGCCTATCACAAGGTATATCAGTTTGTCAATTTGGATGCCGACAAACAGCAAATTGAACAAACAATTGCCGGTTTGGTTAGCCAAGGCAAAATTGCGCCGGAATATGCCAAGCAGATAGATGTGGATCTGATTTTGCAAACGCTGGGCAACAAGCAACTGCGCAAACTTATGGAAGGGGGAAAAATCTATCGCGAACAGCCATTTATGCTTTACGTCCCCTACGATAAAGTTGCCAAAGACAAGCGTTTTAGTGATGACGTTATGTTGCAAGGCGTAATAGACCTGCTTGTTTTGAAGGAAAACTCAGCCGTGGTTGTCGATTTCAAATACACTTCGCATAGCAATTTTGTGCAGCAAAACTATGCCGCGCAACTAAACAGCTACAAGCTGGCGGTGCAAAAAATTTGTGGCGTGCAAAACGTGGAAACATACGTGTTTTCCATTGCCGATAACAAACTTATAAAAGTTTAGCACGGCAAAATTCAACAAAATTTGCACGGAGCGCCGTGCCTATGTTGCAAAAAACCTTTCTTTTGTGTCAACACTAGATGCAAAAGGGAGGTTTTTATGTTGTATTTGCAAAAAGCGTGCGAAATTTTGTGCGCCTGCGATTTTGTTGTTTTGCCACTTTGTTTTGCGGCGGTGTGGGCGTTTGGTGTTATCAATTGGTGCCTTAGCGCCTATTCCAAACAAAACAAACTGTTCGAAGAATGTCGGCGCAAGGCGGGTTGCAACCCCAAGTTGGTGGGAACAAGCGTTGCATTGTTGCCGTCGGAATACGCACGGCAGTGGCGTGCCTACGTCAACAGTGGTGCAAGCCGCCCGTCGTTGGTGTTCGAGTTTGTTCCCAAGCCCAAAAAATTGCGTTTTTGGGGCTTGCCGATAGTTGCAGCTGTTGTTTGTTTGTGCTATTTGGCGGTGTTTTTCGCCGATTTTTCCAAAGTGCAGTATCTTGTTTTCCAGGCGGCGTTTGCACTTTCCTTCGTGGTGGTGTTGCTAGTTAACACAAGCATTTTTGCCAAAAGGGAAAAATTTGCGCGCCAAACTTTTGGCAGGCTTGTTGCAACGCTAAACGCCGTTGGAGCTTGCGGATGCACGCCCGACGTGCCGGAACAACTACGCAAGCTAAAAGATCATTTGGGTGACGATGCGTTGCAAAAGGCGTGTGAATTGTTGCATCAAAGCGGATTGGATGCCAACCGCACCGTGCAGCAACAAAAACAAATAAACCAAGCGTTAAACGGCTTGGTGCAGGCCTATTCTAAGCGGGCGGCAAAAAACAAATACAAATAGTTGGTGGTGCTTCTGTGCAATGCCGCTTGCAGTTAGAATGGTATTTTGCGCAATTTTGCAGGCAAAACGGTGGATTCCACATGCAAAAATGTGCTTTTACTTTGCGCAAAAATGTGGTATACTGTAGGCATGATTACCGGAGTGGACCTTCAAACAAAACTAAAAAATTTGCCTGCTGAACCGGGCGTTTACATTATGTACGACGCCGACGGCAACGTTTTGTACGTTGGCAAGGCAAAAATTTTGAAAAACCGCGTGCGCCAATACTTTCACGCATCTTCCAATAAAACGGAAAAGGTGTTGGCAATGCTTTCTCACGTGGCAGACTTTCAGTACGTCATCACGGCTAGCGAATCGGATGCGCTAAGTTTGGAAAACACTCTCATCAAAAAATACACGCCGCCCTACAACATTTTGTTGAAGGACGACAAGCAATATCCCTACGTAAAAGTCAATTTGCACGCCGATTTTCCCAAGTTTATGCACACCCGAAAGCTCGAAAAGGATAAATGTCGCTATTTTGGGCCGCTTACGCAAGGTGGATCCAAACCCATTTTGGACGTTTTGGGGGCAGTGTTTCCCACAATCACCTGCAACTACGATTTTAGCAAGTTGCCCAAAAATTTTCGTCCTTGTCTCAACTATCATTTGGGGCGTTGTTGCGCACCCTGCATAGGCGCGGTAACCAAGCAACAATATCGCAAAATTGTTGACGATGCAATTGCCTTTTTGGAAGGGGATAACGAAGAAGTTAAAAAAATTTTGGTGCAAAAAATGATGGAAGCATCAGAAAAAATGCAGTACGAGCAAGCTTTGGCCTACAAAAAGCGTTTGGAACTTATCGACAAACTTAACCAAAGCCGCATTGTGGTGCTTAGCAAGTTTGTGGATTTCGACGTGTTCGCTGCCGCATCAAACGGCAAAAACTGCGTTATCAACCACACTATGGTGCGGGGCGGAAAGGTGGTGTTTTCCGATAACATTGCCGTTTGCGATGCCGGTTTGGACGAAGCGCAAACTCTTTCCAGCTTTTTGGCGGAATATTGCGAACTGGTGCAACTTTCCAAGCAGCTATACGTAAATTTGTCGCTATCCGATGCCGACGAAGTTGCCACTTTTATTTCCGAAAAAACGGGACAACAAACGGAGTTGGCTTTTCCGCAACGTGGCGAAAAGAAAAAACTTGTGGAAATGTCCTACCGCAACGCCGTGGAATATCTAACAAAAAGTCAAACGGCCATCGACAAAAAATATCAATCCACGCAAGGCGCAGTGTTGCAACTAAAAGAAACGCTTGGCCTAAAAAAACTGCCGGTGCGAATTGAATGTTACGATATTTCCAACGTCTCCGGCGTGGATCAGGTTGCCAGCATGGTTGTTTTTACCAACGGTCAAAAGGATGCTTCGCAGTACAGGCGTTTTCGCATAAAAACCGTGCAGGGTGCAAACGACTTTGCCAGCATGAAGGAAGTGCTCACCCGCCGCTTCGAACGAATGAAGCAAAACGACGGCGTGTTTGGCAAAACGCCCGATCTAATTGTTGTGGACGGCGGTTTGGGACAGCTAGACTACGCACGAAAGGCAATGGAAGAGTGCGGCGTGAGCGTGCCAATGGTGTCGCTTGCCAAGCGCGAAGAACTTGTTTTCACGTTGGATAGCGAAAACCCCATTTGTTTGCCTCGCAACAGTTATGCGCTAAATTTGCTTATCAACGTGCGCGACGAATCGCACCGTTTTGCCATCACCTATTTCCGCAAACTGCACAACAAAAACAGCATAAAATCGGTGTTGCAGGACGTGGACGGTATCGGCGAAAAACGTCGCATTGAACTGCACCGCAAATTTAAGTCTATGGATAATTTGCGCGCCGCCACCGTGGAAGAACTGGCCGCCACAAAGGGCATGACCGCCAGCGCCGCTCAAAAACTTTTTGACTTTTTGCACGACGGCGAAAAAGCAGAACAATAAACAACGCAAAACTTTTTCAATCGGCGCTTGAACACGGCAGTGACAGGGCGCAAGATCAACAAACGTTTTTCTGAAACATTGCAATCAAAAAGTATCATTCATCAATCAAAACAAAACGCTTGCAAATGCTTGCAAGCGTTTTTTTAAGGAGAAAATCAAAATGGTTTTTCGTTTTTTCTTTTTGTTCTAGTTCTACGTCAGTTCATTTTTTTGTTGTTTCTAGTTGCAATCAAATTGCCCCAAGAATGCAAAACGACGGTTTTTTGTGTATTTTTTGTGTAGCAAACAACAAAAAGGTGTTGCAAAACAAAAGCAGCTATGCAGACTTTTTTGCTCATCAACAGTGCTTTGCAATACGGATTTTGGCGGAAAACGCATTTGCGCAAGCCGTATGCAAAAAGACGTTTGTAGCAAAACTACTGTTTTAAGTGTTTGATCTTGCCGCTTTTGTTTGCGGCCAAATTTTGGCAAGCAATGCGTTTCTTAGCGGTGCTTGCACCGATATATTAAAACAAATTTCGCAAAGTTTTTGTGTGCACGCAAAAGGTTGAAGGAAAGGTGTGCAGCCGCACTAAGGAGAAAAATGCGGCCTTGCAACTTTTGACAACACTTGAAGCACGCCGACATATACTACACCATGAAAAACTACCATAGTGTACATTTTGTTGGTATAGGCGGTATAGGCATGAGTGCGCTGGCGCAACACCTTGTCGTCAAGGGGTGCAAGGTTAGCGGCAGCGACCAAAACCAAAACCGTCAAACGCAAAAATTGCAAAATTTGGGAGTGAAAATTTGTGTGGGGCACGCCGCACAAAACGTGGGCGACGCGCAACTTGTGGTACGGACGTCGGCTGTTGGCGAAGATAACTGTGAAATAGCCTTTGCTAAACAAGCAGGCATTCCCGTTGTGTTGCGAGAACAATTGCTCGGGGAAATTTTCAACCAATTTCCCGTGCGCATAGCGGTGTGTGGCACCCACGGCAAAACCACCGCAACGGCATGGATTCACTTTGTGTTGGAGCGGTGCGGCGTTTCGCATACGGCCTTTATCGGCGGCGAATATAACGGGCAAAACTACTTTTGCGGCAACGGCGTGGTTGTGGCAGAAGCGTGCGAATATAACCGCAGTTTTTTGTGGATGCATCCCACACTGTGCGTTTGTCTTAATGCGGAATGGGATCACCCCGATTGCTACGCAAACGAACAAATTTTGCTAGATGCGTTTAGCACGCTGTTTTTGCAAAGTCAAGTTGTTGCTTGCTTTTGTCCGCAAAAGTTTGATGCAAAGTTTTTGCCCTTGCCCGAAGCAAAAGAGGTTAGTTTGCAAAACGGGAAGGCAAGCTTTCTTTTGAAGGAGGAAGATTTTTGCAGAAAAATTGTTCTTTCCGTTTGTGGCAAACACAACGTTCAAAATGCAATGGCCGCCTTTGTTGTGGCAAGATATTTGCACTTGCCCCTTTTAACTGCGACGCAGGCAATTGGACGGTTTGGCGGCGTGGATAGGCGTTGGACAAAGTGTAATTGTCGCATTCCGGTTGTATGCGATTATGCCCACCATCCAACGGAAATTTGCGCGGCCGTGGCCACAGCTCAAAGCGTTTGTAAGGGGAAAATTTATTGTGTTTTTCAGCCGCATACCTATTCCCGCACTCAAGCGCTAATGGGGCAGTTTGCAAAGTGTTTCGTTGGCGCACACGAAGTTTGTTACCTGCCAATTTTTGCTGCTAGGGAAAAACCAATAAAGAGTGTTTCTTCTTTTGCATTGTTTCGTTTGGCTAAGCGGCAGGGGCAAAACGCACGCTACTTTGCAAGTTTCGATGGTGTTGCAAAGCACTTGCTTTCAGTGGTTGAGCAAAACGATTTGGTTTTGCTGTTGGGCGCCGGCAACGTTAACGAAATTGCACAATTATTGTGTTAAAACAGCAAAACAGACATCTTAAATGTATTTTTGTGTAACAATATGCTAAATAACAAAGCAAAAGTTTATGGTTGTTGCAGTGGATAGCCAAATAACTCCGGCTTGTGTGCTGTTGGCTTCCACAAAGGCGTAGCGGTTGGTTTGCGGCACGCTTCTAGTCATTGCTCGGCTGGCGGTTTTTATGCGGTTCACGTCCTGCGCATACCAAGCAAATTGCATTCCTTCGGTTATGTCCCAATCGGTAACGCTGTTGCCGTTGTTGTCGGTGTAGTGCGAGTTGCCTTTAAGTTCCGTCAGTGACGGCACAAAAAGTTTGTCGGTGCAGGTGGAAGTGGTCGTCACCTTTCCCGTGCTTGCGCTGCTTATGCCGTACGTCACGGTGGTGTCTTGAATAACCGTGCGCAGCTGTTCGGGCAGAGTGTTATATATGCTTTCATTAAGCGTTTGCCTAAACGGACAGCTTCCCCAACCTCCCGTTGTAAGGCCGCCGGAGAACAAAGCTTGTTGGTTGGTCATGCCGGTCACGTGGAACACCAGTCCTCCACCGCTTGTTCCCACAAGTCGGGCGGTGCAAGTTTGGTTGTCAACAACTAGTGTTTTTGTTTTTCCCAAAAACAATGCAGAAACTTTTGCAGCATTGTAAGTTCGGCGTAGCCAATGCAATTCTTGCCACGAATACAAATCCCAGTCCTCCGCCGACACGTCGGAAATGCTTGCCGAATATGGCAACAGTGCATAGTTTGCCGGCAATTTTGCCGTGGTTGTTCCATCGTGGTAGCCCTTGGAAATGGCAACTTGGTGTGTCGTTGGCGAAATTTGGTAGGCCGTGCCGGAATATGCCCCCATATTGCCCGTTTTCAAAGTATAGCCACCGGCATAGAACGTTTTTCCGCTAAGCACGTCTTGCGGTTGCGCCGTGCCTACAAGTGTTGGCCTTGTTTCGATGTCGGCAATTTTTTGCGCATAACTGCGAAACGTGTCGCTATCGGAAACGGCAACTCCTTTGCCCTGTATGGCCGTTTTTATGGCGGTTTTGGTTTGTTTTAGGTAGGATAACTTTTCCGCTGTCGTTCCCATCAAATCACCTCCCCGCTTATAGCATCCAAAAGTGAGTCAACGCTGCCAATCAAATCGGTGACGGCCTTTTGCGACATAACTTGCAGCGTGCTTTGCCCTGTTGTTTGCACAACAAGTGGCGAATTTGTGTCGCCGCAGTAGTAGGCGTCGGCAACGGCCGAAACGGTTTTTATTGCATCTTCCGCTTCAAACACCGATGCCGCTATTGTTTGACTCGTGTCGGCAAGCTTTGCGTAGGAAGACAGTTGGCTTTTATCCGCCTTGTCGTTTTGCAACGTCGCAACTTCGGCAATAAGTTCGCGGTCGTCCTGTCCGTGATAAATTTTTTGCACGGTTAGTTGCTTTGCCGTTATGCCTTGCGTGGCGTCATCGGCTTTGGCGTAGTTTTGCAATGCCGATGCGTCGGCTTTTTTTCCAATTTGGTTGGCAACGGTGGTGGCAAAATTGGGATCGTTGCCTAACGCCGTTGCAAGTTCGTTCAGCGTGTTTAGCGTTTCCGGTGCAGAATTAACAACTTCGGCCACTTTGCTGTTTACAAACGTTTCTGTTGCAAGGCCTGCAAGTTGGCTTTTATCCGCCTTGTAGTCCAAATTAGTTAGCAAACTTTCTTCATTTTGCCCGTAGTAGACGTCTTGCACACACAGGTATGAAAAGGTGTTTTTGCCTTCAAACGAGTTGTTGCCGGCAAGTGATGCTTTTTGCTCCAACTTTTGGTCTACGTAGTTTGTAGTGGCAAGGGATTGCAAGTCCGTGCGGTCGAGCTTGTCTTGCAAATCGGCTTTATCCGCTTTGGTGGCCAGCGCATCCGCTACCGCCTTTTGCGAAATTGCCGCCGTTGCACTTTCCCCCAACACGCTTGCAATAACGGTGCGGTTTGCGCCCTCATCCACCCCTTGCAATTTGGCAAGCAATTGATCGGTGAAGTCGTTTTGCGAAAGCATTTTCCCCGGTTCTGCATCAACTTTGGTTGCTAGCGCTTGGCTTACGGCGGACGAATCTGCTTTTTGCCTGATTTGACTAGCAACAGTGGTGGCAAAATCTGGGTCGTTGCCCAGTGCCGCAGCAAGTTCGTTAAGTGTGTTTAGCGTTTGCGGTGCGGAATTTATTAGTGATGCAACTTTTTCGTTCACGAAAGTTTCTGTTGCGAGCCCTTCCAACGATTGCACTGCCGAATTGGCTTTTGCAATGGAATTTTGCACGCTTTGTTCCAAGTGTTGCAACAAAATGCCGTTTTGTGGTTTTTGGTAGGCGCTATCTGCCTTTGCACCTTGCTCCGCCGTTGCAAAATCCGTGGCATTTTTGCCCTGCAAAGTGTCGGCGTTTCCACCGTTTGCCGGCAACGATGTGGGCAGTTGCGATTGCCTTGCGTAGGTGGCGGCAATGGCGTTCCCGTTTTCGTCGCAGCTTGCACATGTGGCGTAGGCAACGCGTTTTTCGGCATCGGCAGTGTTGTCCGCACGGGAAAGCCCCACTTGATCCTTGCTTACGGCGTGCGGATTGTCCTTGGCACTAGCGTGTGCCGTTTGCGCCGACAACAAATTTTCAATGGAAAGTTGCAGTTGCCGGTCGCCCTTTTCCCGCAAATAGGTTTCGTTTGCCAATTCGCCGTTGAAGTTGGCAAAAAAATCTTCCACTTCAAAAGTTTGGTTTGCAGCGTTAACCGATTGATGCACAAAAAACGCCGTTTTGCTGCTTTTGTTGGACTTAAAAACGACGGCGTTGTCTTGCAATTTTCGGGCAACTAGCTGAAAAGTTACAAGTCCTTCCTCTTGCAACACGCAGGACGGCACGGAGCACAAATAGCAACAGTAGCCGTCCGTTGTTTCCGCCAACTGCAACTGAGGGGAAACGTAGCGTTTGTTTTGAGGACAAGCAAATTCCAAAAAGAATTGAAATCCCGTCGTCATTTCCTGCGGCACGGATATTTTTATTTCCGTGCTGTTGTTTTCCCCCTGATTTTGGTTGCACCGTTGTGTTACCACAAGGTTTTTATCCGTGTCCAAAATGGCGGAAATCAAAAAATTTATCAAATTTGCCTCCTTTGTATCGTATCGCAACAACATTATACAATGCAAAAAAAGCAAAAATCAAGGACGCCTATCACGAAAGATAAGCCACGTCGCCGCCGCACGCCGAACATACAAAACAGTTGCGCTTGGCACAATCGGGACAGCATCGCTTTCGGCACCTGGTGCACACGCAATAGTCGCTAGGGGATATTTCCTTATTACATTCACAACAAATCAAATTTTTCACCTCCGCTAGCAGTGTTCACCTTGCGCAAAGTTTCAAAACAGCAATCGACAATTTTTGTAAGGTTTGCGTTTTTTTGTGTGGCTGCATAAAATTTGTACATGTGGCCTTTTGTAGCCAAATATGTTTTGCGACGGTTACAAAATGATTTTGCAAGTTGTAGAGTTTTTGCGAAACTTTTCTTGCACGGCGGCGCAAAATGCAACTGCGGCAAGGGACGAGCGTAAAGTTTGCAACGCCCCATTGTTATTTTGTTTCCATAAGTGTAATCAACCTGAAAAAATGCACAAAAAAAGTTCCGCAAAATGCGGAACTTAGCGTGTTTTTGATGTTATTTGTTTTTAACAACTATTTCGCAATGGTTGTCGTAAACGGCGTCTTTCAAAACAATTTCCCCCACGCTATCCACAACGATTTTGCCGGAAAGTGGGTTTTTTATGGAAGTAACAAAGCCGTTTATTTGTGCTTGCACGTCGGAATATTCAAACGAAAGGTCGCAATCGGTCATGGTGCAGTTGGTCAAAGTCAAATTTTTGCAATAGCACAAAGGTTGCGTGCCCGCAATTTCGCAATCTATAAAGGTCAAGTTTTGCGAATACCATCCCAAGTATTCACCAATAACCTTGCAATTTTTAACAACCACGTTGTTGGCGTGCCAAAATGCATCTTTGGTGTTCAAAACGCTGTTTTTCACCAAGCAATTATTTACGTATTGAAAGGAATATTTGCCGTGCATTTGCAATCCGTCAATTTGCACGTTTTGCGAATCCAGCAAAAAGTATTCCGAATCCACACTGCCGCCCAAAAAATTAAGACCGTTGCATTTCCAGCCCGTTTCGGTGGCTGCAATGGTGCAGTTGTTGACGGCAATGGACGTACATTCCCGCAGGGGCTTTATGGAAACAATTTTGCAGTGATTAAGAATGCCGTCGTTGTCGTACCACAGCGGCGCGCGGCTTGTTTCGTGAAAGGTGCAGTTATCGGCGGAAAAATTGCGGCAGTGCCACAAGGGATAGCGCAAAAAGAAATTGCAATTATCCACAACTACGTTTTGCGTTTCTTTAAGGGCCGATTCTCCGTCGGCAGGACCACTAAAAGTGCAATTTTGCACCTGTCCGTTGCTAAACTTATAAAGAGCGCGTTCTTCGTCGAAAGTTTTGTTTTGTATTTTCATTGTTTTCACCTGCTACAATTATATATCTTTGTTGCAAAATGTGCAAATAGTTTTGTGGGGCTTTTCTTTTTGTTTTAAGTGGTGTATAATAAAGTTGCAAAAGGCATTTCACGGAGGAAAAAATGGCCAACATCTATACCGAAAGCAAACAATCCCATGCGCAAAATGCGTACGAAATGTTGTGTTCAACTTTGCAAAACATGCAGTGGAAGTTTTCTCGCCACGACGATCGAATGGAAATTATCACCAACGCCATTGGTAAAGCCATGCGCATCGATTTGCATTTCTACGTCAACGGCGAACGGCAACTTATGTACGTAAAATCTCCCGTGCACTACAAAGGCGATGACGTTTGGGGCAACCGGGCAATGCTAATTGGGCAAGCGGTGAACGCAGCAAACTTTGCAATGCTAAACGGCTGTTTCGAATACGAAGAAGAAACGGGCTACTTGGCGTACAGGATGGTTATCCCCTTTGAAGGATGCCGGCTTAGCGAAGAAGTGTGCAAATATTTGGTGCTACTAACTTGCCAAATGGTGGATAAGTATAATCAGGCTTTTGCCGACCTTTATAGTGGAAAAATTTCGCTGGAACAATTCAAACAACTGTGATAGCGGAAGCGGAGCAACAAAACGACGCTTGCTGCTGTGTTGAGTTGCGCAATGCAAAGCGTAGCCGCCAAACGTGGCAAACAGCATGACGTTGCCCTTAACTATGCACAAACAACTGCGGCCGTTGCTATGCGTCGCGCCAAAGGCTTGGCAGATATTCGCCAGGCAAACGACAATCGGCGTCAAGCGTGCAAACGCTGCTTAAAAACCTTGCGACACAAAAAGCGGCCCGGCAACACTACAAGGCAAACACAGCAGAAAACACCCAAAAACACAACAAAAATTCAATCGCGGCGGAACAAAATCCGTCGCGTTTGTTTTGCAAAAATTCAGCACCAGGAAGGCGACATGTTTTTGAAATTCGGCAAATTCTTGCATGGTGAAATTCAAAATCGGTTTGAGTGTATTGGGTGTGTTGCAAAAGTTCAAATTTTCGAAAGGTATCCAACTTGCGGTTTGGGTGAAATAGCAACTATTTTCGTGCGACAACATTAGTTTTCAATAAGTATACGCCTTGCAAGCTAGTTTGTGCCGCACAAAAGTGCCGTTTTGCGAGCGGTGGTCTTGTGCACCAAACAAAACAGAAAAACGTTTGCGCAATGCGCGGCACGGGGCTTGTTCGAGCCAAAATGCAATGCTGTGACACGGGGAGGCAGCGCGCACGTCAGGGCGAAGTCGCAAAAACGTGGGCACGTTGTTTCTTTTGTGAGTTTGAGTGGTGTCGTCAAGGCAATCTATGTGTTGTTTTGGCAAATTCTAGGGATACTTTTGTCTGGCATAGTGCTATGTATGACATACTATATGTTGTGTCAAAAATAAAAAAATACCACAATATATTGTGTTTGAAGGGTTGACAAACGACTAGAGATTGAACTACAATAAGTAGGCACTTCACAAAATCGCAAAGAACGAGGAGAAATGAAATGTATCAAGTCAAAAAAAGAAACGGTCAAATTATCGAGTTCAATCTTTCCAAAATCACCGAAGCCATTCGCAAGGCGTTCGAGGCAAAAAACAAGCCCTCTTCCGACGACGTTATAGAATTGTTGGCACTAAAAGTAACCGCCGACTTTATGGATAAAATAACCGACGGCATTGTTTCGGTGGAAGACATTCAAGACAGCGTGGAAACGGTTCTTATCCAAGCCGGATATGCCGATGTTGCCAAAGCATACATTTTGTATCGCAAACAACACGAAAACGTTCGCAAGGTGGGCGAAACCATTTTGGACTATAAAAGTGTTGTGGATAACTACCTTAAAATTGCCGACTGGCGCGTGAAGGAAAACTCCACCGTAACCTATTCCGTTGGCGGACTTATTCTTTCCAACAGCGGCGCAATAACGGCAAACTATTGGCTTAGTGAAGTATACGACGAAGAAATTGCCGAAGCACACCGTTCGGCAGCAATTCACTTGCACGATCTTTCCATGCTAACCGGCTACTGCGCAGGTTGGTCGCTTAAACAACTTATAAAGGAAGGCTTGGGCGGCGTTACCGGCAAAATAACGTCGGCACCGGCAAAGCACCTTGCAACGTTGTGCAACCAAATGGTAAACTTCTTGGGCATCATGCAAAACGAATGGGCCGGTGCTCAAGCGTTCAGCTCCTTCGATACCTATCTTGCACCCTTCGTCAAAGCAGATAACCTAACCTACGATCAAGTTAAAAAGTGCATCGAAAGCTTCATTTATGGCGTAAACACCCCCAGCCGTTGGGGCACGCAAGCACCGTTCTCTAACGTTACGTTGGATTGGACCGTTCCCGACGACCTTGCCGAACTTAACTGCATCATCGGCGGCAAGGAAGCACCCTTCAAGTATAAGGATTGCAAAAAGGAAATGGACATGGTGAACAAAGCGTTTATCGAAACCATGATCGAGGGCGACTATAACGGACGCGGATTCCAATATCCCATCCCCACCTATTCCATCACCAAAGATTTTGATTGGTCGGAAACGGAAAACAACAGATTGTTGTTTGAAATGACGGCTAAATACGGAACACCCTACTTCTCCAACTATATCAACAGCGACATGGAACCCAGCGACGTGCGCAGTATGTGTTGTCGTTTGCGTTTGGATTTGCGTGAATTGCGCAAAAAGAGCGGCGGATTTTTCGGTAGTGGCGAAAGCACCGGCTCCGTTGGCGTTGTAACCATCAACATGCCGCGCATTGCCTATCTTGCCAAGGACGAAAAAGATTTCTACGCGCGTTTGGATAAGCTTATGGATATTTCCGCTCGTTCGCTAAAAATAAAGCGCAACACCATAACTGCGCTTATGGAAGCCGGCTTGTATCCCTACACAAAAAGATATTTGGGCTCTTTCGACAACCACTTTTCCACAATAGGTTTGGTTGGCATGAACGAAGCGTGCCTAAATGCCCGTTGGATTGCAAAAGATTTGACGCACGAAAAATCTCAACTTTTCACCAAAGACGTGCTCAATCACATGCGCGAAAGACTTTCCGACTATCAAGAAAAATACGGCGATTTGTACAATCTGGAAGCAACTCCTGCCGAAAGCACAACCTATCGTTTGGCAAAACACGATGCAAAGTTGTATCCCGACATGATTTTTGCCAGCAAAAAGGGCGAAACGCCGTACTACACAAACAGTTCGCACCTGCCCGTTAGCTACACTCGCGATATTTTCGATGCGTTGGACGTTCAGGACGAATTGCAAACGCTTTATACCAGCGGCACGGTGTTCCACGCCTTCTTGGGCGAACGTTTGCCCGATTGGCGCGCAGCCATGAAGTTGGTTCGTACCATTGCCGAAAACTACAAACTTCCCTACTACACCTTGTCGCCTACCTATTCGGTTTGCCCCGAACACGGCTACGTTTCCGGCGAACAATATACCTGCCCCAAATGCGGAAAGAAAACGGAAGTTTACAGCCGCATAACGGGATACTATCGTCCCGTTCAAAACTGGAACGACGGCAAAGCTCAAGAATGGAAGGAAAGAAAAACTTACGATCCGCAAAACAGCATCTTGAACAGAAATGGTGTGGAACGCGCTCAAACTAGCACCGAAGAACCCAAACAAACAATTGAAAAACCCTTGTTGTTCGTGCAAGATAATTGTCCCAACTGCAAAATGGCCGAATTGATGCTTAACAAAGCAAACTTTGCTTTTGAAGAAGTTAACGCCACTCAAAACGCCCAACTCACAAAACAATTGGGCATCAAGCTAACGCCGACTCTCGTTGTTCCTAGCGAAAACGGCTACGAAATTTACGAAAACGCATCCAACGTTCGCAAGTTTGTGGAATCGGTGAAATAGCATGTACGATATCGTCGTTGTGGGCGGAGGCCCTGCCGGCATCACTGCTGCGCTATATGCGGCCCGTGCCGGTAAAAAAGTTATGCTGTTGGAACAAAACGCATTTGGCGGGCAAATTGCAACGGCCCCCAAAGTGGAAAACTACCCTTCCGAACAGGAAATTGCCGGCGCTCAACTGGCAGAAAGAATGTTTAATCAAGCCGTTAGCCACGGTGTGGATTTCGACATGGGGCACGGTGTTGTGGAAAAAACCGACGAAGGTTTTGTTGTTACTACGGAATATGGCAAGTTTTGTTGCAAAGCCGTTATTTTGGCTACCGGCGTAAGCCACAAAACGCTTGGTATTGAAAGCGAACAAAGGCTGGCCGGCAAAGGCGTTTGTTATTGCGCAGTGTGCGACGGAGCGTTTTATCGCGAAAAGAACGTCGTTGTCGTGGGCGACGGTAACAGCGCCGCTCAATATGCATTGTATCTTGCGGAAATTTGCAGCGCGGTGCGCTTGCTAACCTTGTTCGACAAACTGTTTTGCGATGCCGAACTGGTTGCGCGCGTGGTATCTAACCCCAAAATTGTTTGGGAAAAGAACGTTTCCGTTTGCGACGTGCTGGGTGAAGATTGTGTCAAGGGCGTTGCCTTCAAGGATGTCGACGGCGCAATAACCTACGAAGATGCCGATGCTGTGTTTGTTGCTATTGGTCAGCAGCCGCACAATCAAGATTTTGCCCCTCTTGTGCAGTTGGACGAAAAAGGCTACGTTGTGGCAGGCGAAGATTGCAAAACTTCTTGTCCGGGCGTATTTGTTTGCGGAGACGCACGCACCAAAAGCGTTCGTCAGTGCGCAACTGCGGTTGGCGATGGCGCCGTTGCGGGATTTTCTGCCGCACAGTTTGTGGATGGCTGCAAATAAGGCTAAATTGCCAGGCAAAAACAATTTCAAAACAAAAAGAGATAGCAAAAAGGTTGCTATCTCTTTTTTTGTTCAAAAATTTGTGGTGGAACAAACTTGTTCAAAAGCAAGTTGTGTTTGAAAGTTGTCGTCGGCAACACCGAGTTGCTAAAAACGTTGCAAGTAAATTCACAGGACAATCACGCTATCCCAAATTGCAAAGAAGCGTGTTGGCCTTTTTCTACAAAACGCCGCAATATCGCAACGGATTGCTATGGTTGGCAGCGTCGTTTGTTATATCATGTAGAAGTAGCACAAGTTATGTTAGTCGTCGTCATCGTCGAAATCCCACAAACCGAGGTCGCGACGGCTTTCGTGTTGGTGGTCGCACTGGCAATCTTCCAAAAGTTCACCGCAAAATTCGCAGTGAGTTTCCCAATTGTCTTTTTTACTTTTCTTGCGTTTGGACGTTTTGTGCATGGCCAGTCCCAAAAGTGCGGCCTCAACAAGCAGTTTTGCTTTTTCGGCTTCTTCCTCGTCTTCATCGGCATCCTCTTTTCTGCTGTCGTGGCGATGTTTTTCTTGTTGATTTTTGTTGTAGCTGTTGGCAAAAATAACCAAAAGCGACACCACAAAGGACGTCAAAAATATTGTCACAAAAATTGTTGTTGAACTGGCAAATGCAAATATCACAACTGACCTCCTACAAACTGCCAAAAGCTGTTGATTGTTCGGCATTGAAAACACCGGTGTCTTGCACGCAAACCCACACTATAAGTATAACACGCCGCAAAACAATTATCAACCTAAATGCAAAATTTTGTCTTGAAAGGGCGGCGCTTGTGCCAACTTTCGCCAAAATGGTGCAAAAAAACACTTTTTCGGGCGACGATCAGTGCTAAAATACAGGTATGGCCGGTTGGGCAACTTGAATAAGGGAGGTAAAAAATGCAAGTAAAAGTAAACGACGAATGTATTGGTTGCGGTCTTTGCGAAAGCGTGTGTCCGCAAGTTTTTCAAATGGAAGGAGCGCGCTCCATGGTGGTGGATAGTTCCGACGAATATTTGGAACTTGCCCAACAGGCTGCGGAAAGTTGCCCGGTTGCGGCAATCGAAGTGGGCTAGGCGGTAGATTTTGATGTAATATAAAAAATTATGTGCTCAAAAACAAAAATGGGTATTGACACGGTCAAGTTTAGGTGTTATACTGCACGTGTCGCTGAAAGAGCGGCGCAAACAAAAATTTCGGACGCCGATTGCACGGCGTTGATTGTCTTTACTCCATATTAAAAGAAAAGGACGGCTCCTCCCGTCCTTTTCTTTTTGCACTTTTTTGTTTTTTGCACAAAAAAAGACGCCGCTCGGAACAACGCCTTTCTTTATATCAGTTCAAAAACGACGAATGCGTTTTGCACTTACTATGGTTATTTATCAAGCAATTTTTCAATTTTGCGGAAGTCGCCGTCTTCCACGATGAAACGAGGCGTCACGGAAGGAACTTCGCCGTTGGTAAGGTTGGTTTTTATCCACAAACAGTCTATTTTTGCATTTCTTGCGCCCAAAACGTCGGTGTAGCCGTCGTTGCCTACGTATATTGTTTCGTCCTTTTGCAAATTGTATTTTTGGAACAAAACGTCAAAAAGTTTGGCATCGGGCTTGGCGCACTTATAGTCGGAAGAATAAACAATTCCACTAAAATATTTGCGCAATCCCAAACGCCCCAATTCCGTTTTGGTGAAGCAACTTTGTGCGTTGGAAAGCACGTAAAGTTTTTTGCCGGCCTTTTTCAGTTTGGCCAAAGTTTCCACAACTCCGTCGTAAACTTTCAAATATTCTGTGGAAAAAGCACGAAATTCTTGTGCCAAGTGCGTTGCTAGCGATTTTCCTGCCTTCTTGCCTTTGTTTGCAAAAATTTGGCAAAAAATTTCCACAACGTCAACTTCGGGATGTTGAAAATTTGCTTTTCCGTTGCGGATTTGCAATTCACAACCGGCAAAATACGTTTCTTTCAGTTCTTCTGCGGTGTAGCTAACGCCATAGAATTTAAGGGTATCGGCAAGCTTTTGCCAAGTTGCCAATTCGTGTTCGTTGGTGTGTATGTCCACCAGCGTTCCGTAAACGTCAAAAACGTAATTTTTGTACATATATTTCTCCGTAAAACGATTGTAACTTTGTTTTGTATGATGCAATTATACATCAAAAAAAACGCGAAGGTCAATTGTTTGATGCCCAAAACAAAGCAAAATAACAGTATTGTGTTATTTGCAGGTTTAAGAAAAATGTTTGCGTCGTTCAAAGTTAAAAACCAAGGTATTCCACACCGATAAGCAAAATCTCGTTTATTTTGGGGTTAGAAATTTTGTATTTCAAAATTTTTCCATCTCGTTCGGCGGCAACAACGTTCATATCTTTCAAAATTCTCAGCTGGTGCGAAACGGTTGTTTGGTTCATTTTGCACACACCGGAAAGATCCGTCACACACAGTGGCGCAATGGCCAGTGCGGAAAGCAGCCGAACCCGAGAACAATCGGAAAACAATGCAAAAAAGCGCGCTATTTTTTCGGTGGATTTCCTGTCGGGAAGGTAGCAATCCATGTCGTCCAAAATTTGAGGCGAGGCTTGTATCATAATTTCTCCTTTGCCAATGCAACGGCTAGTACCGTTTTTGTTGCAATGCGCAAAAAAATTGTAACTTTTGCACATTGTCGCAAAACAACGCATATTGTAGTAAAAAAACAAGCATTGTCAAAAAAAGGAGCATTTCTATGAGTATCACAAACAGCTTGCTATATTTGTTGCTGCTATATGCAGTGCTAGATAAGGACAAAAAACTTTCGCTAACAAATGGCCTGGTTATTGCCTTCGTGGTTATGCTGCTAAATTGCTACTACGGCAGGCGTTGCGGCAACACTTCTTCCTGTTGCACGGGCAATTCTTTTTCGGCGATAAACGGGTTCTAAACAAATTTTGCAAACAAAAAGGGAGCGAGTTTTCGCTCCCCAATTTTTTAGTTTTGTTTTGTGGTGCATACGCCGCTTTCTATGTTAAAAATTTTGCAATCGTCGCAAAGCAGGTTTTGCGGCACTTCCGTTGCGGAAGTTAGCAAAATTTGCAAATCCGTGTCGAAGTTTAGCAATCGGCGTTGGCGGTCGGCATCCAGTTCGGAAAGTACGTCGTCCAAAATAAGCACGGGATATTCTCCAATAAGGTTTTTGAAAACCGTCAATTCGGCAAGTTTCAACGAAAGCGCTGCCGTGCGAAGTTGTCCCTGGCTGCCAAAACTGCGCACGTCCACGTCGTTTATTTTTATAAGCACGTCGTCGCGTTGGCATCCAACGCAGGTGTGGCGCATTTGAAAATCCTTTTCGATGCTTTGTTCCAGCGCCGCAAGGTAGTTTTCGGCAAGTTCTTGAACTGTTTCCCCCTTAAAATGGGTGGCATACGCTATTTTTAGCACTTCTTTGCCGTCGGTCAGTTTGGCACAACATTCTGCGGCCAAGCCTTTCAAGTTTTCGCAAAACCTTTTGCGCTTCCAAACTATCTTTGCGCCCTCTTCTGCCATAACCTTGTTCCAGCCGTAAACTGCGTCTTTTGCTTCTTCCAAAGTGGCGGCGGCTTTAAGCGCATTGTTGCGCTGCAAAAGCGCCTTGTTGTGGCGAAGCAATCCGTAAAAATAGTTTTTGTCCGTTTGGCACAAGTCCACGTCCAAAAAGCGGCGGCGTTCGGCCGGAGATTGACTTATTATTTTTATTTCGTTGGGGGAAAAATAGATGCAGTTCAAGTATCCCATAAGTTCGCCAACTTTGGCTAGCGGCACTTCGTTGACGCAAATTTTCTTTTTTGCACCGTTTGCCAGATTGACGGAAATTTTGCCGTTGCCGTAGCGACAGTTGTAGTTTACGCTTACCAAAGCGGCATCCTGTCCCCAGCAAATAAGATCTTTGTCTTTGTCGGTGCGAGGGCTTTTTCCAATGCAGCACAAATAGACGCTTTCCACCAGGTTGGTCTTGCCTTGGGCGTTATCCCCCACAAAAACGTTCAAACCGTTGCCCAGCTCTATCGTCTGTTCTTTCAAATTTCTGTAGTGTGCAATTTTTATTCGTTTTACTTTCATTGTTTTTCCCTAACCATAATTGTAGCACACAATGCAAAAAAGCACAACCCGAAAAATGGCAAAAAACAAATTTAACGGAAGTTTTGCAGAAGTGGTGTGTTTTGTCGAGCGTGGCTGTTTCTGCCGAAATAGCGCAATCCTACGCCCTTAAACGGCATGGCCGAAAAAAATCTTTGCAAAAAATGCGGCAAACTGTTCACAAGAAGGCGTTTTTGTGGTACAATATTAGCGTATAAATTTCGGCTTCCCTTGTGGAAAAAAAGGAGAGAAATATGGCTGCACAAAACGGCAATTATTCAGAGGAGCAAATTCAGGTTCTGGAAGGTTTGGAACCTGTCCGCAAAAGACCGGGCATGTACATTGGTTCTACCGATGCGCGCGGTCTGCACCATTTGGCTGTGGAAATAGTCGATAACTCTATCGACGAAGCGTTGGCTGGTTTTTGTAACAACGTTTGGGTCACCGTTAACGAAGACGGTTCCTTGACGGTGGAAGACGACGGCCGTGGTATTCCTTGCGGCATCCACAAAAAGGAAAAAATTTCCGCAGTGGAATTGTGCTTGACCAAACTGCACGCCGGCGGCAAATTTGGCGGTGGCGGCTACAAAATCAGCGGCGGTTTGCACGGCGTCGGTATGTCTTGCGTAAACGCGCTTTCGCAGTGGCTTGTTGTGGAAGTTTTCCAAGACGGAAAGCACCACTACCAAAAATATCACAGAGGCGTTCCCGAAGCACGCTTGGCTGTTATCGGCGATGCTAGCCACACCGGCACAAAAATCACCTTCATGCCGGATGACGAAATTTTCGAAACGGTGGATTGGGACTACGACCGTCTTAAAAGCAGATTGCGCGAAGTTGCCTATTTGAACAAGGGCATCACCATCAGTTTGAAGGACGAACGCGACAGTCGCAAACGTGCGGAAACTTTCTGCTACGAAGGCGGCCTTGCGGAATTTGTGGAAAATTTCAACCGCGCCAAAAACACCATTTTTGCGCAACCGCTTTATATCGACAAGTCGGTGAAAGAGGGCGAAATTGAAATTGCAATGCAATTCAACGACGGTTACAACGAAATTATTCACGCTTACGCCAACAACATCAACACCGAAGAAGGCGGCGCCCACTTGGATGGTTTCAAAAACGCTCTAACCAAAGTCATCAACGACTACGGCCACAAAACGGGGCTGCTAAAAGAAGCGGAAAAACTCACCGGCGACGACGTTCGCGAAGGTTTGGTGGCAGTTATCTCCGTCAAGTTGGAAAATCCTCAATTCGAAGGACAAACCAAAACAAAACTTGGTAACAGCGAAATGAGAACGGCAGTAAACCGTGTTGTTTCGGAAGAGTTGGCAACCTTCTTGGAAGAAAATCCCAAAGAAGCAAAAGAACTGGTTATGAAATCGGTCACGGCTCAACGTGCCAGAGATGCCGCACGCCGTGCCAGAGAACTTACCCGCAAAAGCGTTTTGGAAAGCGCATCGTTGCCCGGCAAACTTGCCGATTGCTCCGACCGCGATCCCAAACACTGCGAAATTTATATCGTCGAGGGCGATTCCGCAGGCGGCACGGCAAAACAAGGCCGCGACAGACGTTTCCAAGCAATTTTGCCCTTGCGCGGAAAAATTTTGAACGTCGAAAAAGCAAGACTTTCTCGCGCGCTGGAAAACGAAGAAATAAAATCCATGATCACCGCCTTTGGTTGCGGAATCGGCGAGGATTTTGACGAAAAGAAGTTGCGCTACGATCGCATCATTTGCATGACCGATGCCGACGTTGACGGAAGCCACATCAGAATTTTGCTGATAACGTTCTTCTTCCGCTTCATGCGTCCGCTTATCGAAAACGGTCACGTCTACATTGCGCAACCGCCACTCTATAAAATTACCAAAAACAAACAAGAATACTACGCATTCACCGACGATGAACGGGATAAAAAACTTGCGCAACTTGGTTCTAAGGGCACGGAAGTTTCTCGCTACAAAGGTTTGGGCGAAATGAACGCCGAACAATTGTGGACAACGACAATGAATCCCGAAAGCCGCACAATGTTGCAAGTAACCATGGAAGATGCCTACGCTGCAGACGAAATTGTTTCGCTGCTTATGGGCGATCAACCGGAACTAAGACGCGAATTTATTGTGGAAAACGCCAAATTGGTGGAAGAGTTGGATATCTAACGGAGGTAAACAATGGCTAAACAACCAGAAGGTCATCAAGTAGATTACGTCGAGGCTCTCGACAAAACCAACGTAAAAATAGTGCGAATGGAAGAGGAAATGAAAAAATCCTTCATTGCCTATGCAATGGCGGTAAACGTCTCCCGTGCTATTCCCGACGTTAGAGACGGTCTAAAACCCGTTCACAGAAGAATTTTGTATGCAATGGGCGAATTGAACTTGTTCAACGACAAGCCCTATCGTAAGTGCGCTCGTATCGTCGGCGACGTTTTGGGTAAGTATCACCCCCACGGCGACAGCGCCGTCTACGAAGCGTTGGTGCGTTTGGCGCAAGATTTCTCCATTCGTTGCCCGCTAGTGGATGGGCAAGGTAACTTTGGCAGTGTGGACGGCGATCCCCCGGCTGCTCAACGTTATACCGAAGCGCGTCTTTCCAAAATAGCATACGAAATGTTGCGCGAAATTGATAAAAACACTGTCGATTTCTATCCCAACTTCGATAACACCCTTATGCAACCCGTTGTGTTGCCCAGCCGTTTCCCCAACTTGCTGGTTAACGGTGCCGACGGCATTGCCGTTGGTATGGCAACAAACATTCCGCCTCACAACCTTGGCGAAGTTATCGACGGTGCAATCGCCGTTATGGATAACCCCGAAATAACGGTGGAAGAATTGATGAAAATCATTCCTGCACCCGATTTCCCCACAGGCGGCATTATGATGGGCCGCGTGGGCGTTCGCAATGCGTATAAGACGGGTAAGGGCAGCATTTTGGTGCGCGCCAAAACGGAAATTGAAGAACATGCAGGCCGTCAACGCATCATCGTTACGGAACTTCCCTATCAAGTTAACAAAGCTCGCTTGGTGGAAACCATCGCCGGCATGGTTAAAGATAAGAAGTTGGAAGGCATTTCCGATATCCGCGAAGAAAGCGACCGCCACGGCATGCGCATCGTGTTCGAACTGAAACGTGATGCAAACGCACAAGTGGTGCTAAATTCGTTGTTCAAGCACACACAATTGCAAGTTTCCGACGGCATAATTTTGTTGGCGCTAGCAGATGGCGAACCCAAAATTTTGTCGCTAAAAGAAATTTTGACCTACTACATTGGTCACCAAAAGGACGTTGTTACTCGCCGCACCAAATTCGATTTGGAAAAGGCCGAAGATCGCTACCACATAATTGAAGGTTTGGTAGTTGCGCTGGATAACATCGACAGAGTTATTGCAATTATCAAGGGCAGTGACGACAAGCAAACGGCGGCTGCGGCACTATCGGCAGAATTTGGATTGTCCGATCGTCAAACAAACGCCATTTTGGAAATGAAGCTTTCTCGTCTTACGCACCTCGAAGTGGAAAATTTGCGCAACGAACTGCGCGAACTTAGCGCTTTAATTGCCGATTTGAAAGATATTTTGGCAAAGCCCGAACGTATCACCGCAATCATCAAGACGGAATTGGGCGAAATCCGCGACAAATACGCCGAACCCAGAAAGACGGAAATTTGCACCGACTATTCCGAAATAGATATTGGCGACCTTATCGAAAAAGAAGACGTGGTTATTTCCATGACGCACCTAGGCTACGTAAAACGTTTGCCCGTTGCAGAATATCACACGCAAAAACGTGGTGGCAAGGGCGTTACGGCGCACAAACCTCGCGAAGAAGACTTTGTTGTTAACATGTTTGTCACAAACACCCACGACGATTTGTTGTTCTTCACCAACCGCGGCAAGGTTTATTGCATCAAGGGCTACGAAGTGCCCGAAGCGGAACGCACCGCTCGCGGCAGAGCCATTGTCAATTTGTTGCAACTGGATAACGGCGAAAAGGTTACGGCAGTTATCCCCCGCAAGGAAAACGCTCGTGGCAATTTGTTTATGGCAACTCGCAACGGTTTGGTTAAGAAAACCGACCTTGCCGAATTCGAAAGCATTCGCAAAACGGGCAAAATTGCCATCACTTTGGTGGACGACGACGAACTTATCGGCGTAGATATGACCACCGGCTACGACGAAATTTTGATGGCAAGCCACGAAGGCAAGTGCATTCGTTTTGCCGAAGAAGAAGTGCGCGCAATGGGCCGTGAGGCGCAAGGCGTAAGATCCATGAAGCTGGATAAGGACGACTACGTTGTGGATATGGCCGTTGCTCGCAACGGTTTGGAAGTGCTCACCATTTCCGAAAACGGCTTTGGCAAACGCAGCGACCTTATCGACTATCGTTTGCAATCTCGTGCAGGCAAGGGCATAAAGGCCGGCGTGTTCAACGAAAAGACCGGCAAACTTGTCAACTTGAAGCTTATCAATCCGGAAAACGACGTTATGCTTATTGCAGATAACGGAGTTGTGATTCGCATTCGCGCCAAGGACGTTTCAAAGATCGGACGTGACACGATGGGCGTTCGCGTTATGAAATTCAAAGGCGAAGCGCACGTGGTGTGCGTATCCGAAAGCCCCGTGGCGGAAGAACTGGACGAAACGGAAGAATAACAAAAACGGCCGTTGCACAAAGGTTAAAGGTGCAACGGCTGTTCACAGTAAAAAAGAAATTTTATCTAACTCAAAAGGAAATCATGACCGACTATAAAAAACATATATCAACAATAATTTTTGAAATTTTGCAACAGGACGGCACCGGTGTGGATTTTGCCACGGTGGAAAACGCCGTTACCGTTGCTGCCGACGACAACTTTGGCGACTATGCCTTTCCCTGCTTTTCACTAGCAAGAATCATGCGTGCATCCCCCGTTGCCATTGCGCAAAAAATTGCCGAAAAGGTTGTTTGCGACGACGTTATTTCTTCCGTGCAAGCAGTAAACGGCTATCTTAACTTTTTTATAAATCGCAAAAACTTTGTCGCCGAAACGCTTGCGGAAGTAAACACGCTGGGCGAAAACTACGGTAACGATACCGAAGGCAACGGCAAAACCATTTGCATCGATTATAGTTCCGTTAACATTTGCAAATCTTTTCACATAGGGCACCTTTCTACCACTGCCATTGGCAGCAGTCTCTACAAAATTTTTAAGGCGCTTGGCTACAATGTGGTTGGCATAAACCATCTTGGCGACTATGGCACGCAATTTGGCAAAATGATTGTTGCCTTCAAGTTGTGGGGTGATAGAAAAACTGCCGAAGAACAGGGCGTTGCCGAATTGCAACGGCTTTATGTGAAGTTCCACCAAGAAGAAGCGGAACATCCCGAACTTACGGAAGAAGCACGCAAATGGTTTGTGAAAATTGAACAGGGTGACAAAGAAGCATTGGAACTGTTCGAATTTTTCAAAGAAATCACCTTGGCGGACGTAAAGGAAATCTACGACAGATTGGACGTGCATTTCGATAGCTGGAACGGCGAAAGCTTTTTCAACGACAAAATGGATGCTCCGCTAAAAATGTTGGCGGAAAAAGGTCTTGTTACGGAAAGTCAAGGCGCAAAAGTTGTGGACCTTGCAGAATACAACATGCCGCCCTGCCTGCTTGTCAAAAGCGATGGAAGCAGCCTTTATGCCACCCGTGATATTGCCGCTGCAATTTGGCGCAAAAAGGAATACGATTTTGACAAGTGCCTATACGTTGTGGCTTATCAACAAAACTTGCACTTCAAACAATTTTTCAAAGTTTTGGAATTGGCCGATCTGCCTTGGGCAAAGGATCTTGTTCACGTTGCCTACGGCATGGTCAGTTTAGAAGACGGCGCAATGGCTACCCGCAAAGGCAACGTTGTGCTATTAAAAGACGTTATTAACAAAAGCGTTCAAAAGGCAGAAGAAATTATCACCGCCAAAAACCCCGATTTGGCAAACAAAAGCCAGGTTGCCGAACAAGTTGGTATTGGCGCAGTGTTGTTCTCTGCATTGGAAAACAGCAAAATTAAGGATATCACTTTCACCTTCGACCGCGTGTTGAACTTCGATGGCGAAACTGCCCCCTACGTGCAATATACGCACGCTCGTTGTTGCTCCATTTTGGAAAAAGCCGGTGTTTCTCGCTTTGCAAAAATTGCTCAAAACCCCGAAGCGCTTAACAACCCCGAAACGTTGCGTCTATGCAAGCTTATTGCATCATTCCCGCAGGCTGTTAAGGATGCTGCCCACAAATACGAACCCAGCATTGTCACCGGTTTGTTGGTGGACGTTGCGCAAGCATTCAACAAGTTCTATATCGAACACCGTGTTATAAACGAAGACTTAAGCATTCAAAACGCTCGTTTGGCCGTTGTGGAAGCAACGCAAACGGTGCTCAAAAAGGGATTGTCGCTATTGGGCATTGCCGCACCTTCGCAAATGTAGTGGTAAAAGCGAAAAAATCACAGCGTTCATTACTTCAAAAATATTTGACAATTGCAATGCAAGGTTATATTCTTTTTGCAAAAAGGCAAAAAATAGAGGCGAAGTATGAAAAAGATCGTTGCAATATGTGCCATTTTGGCAATGTTGTTTTTTGCGCTTGGCGCTTGCAATTTGCAACAAGGCGCGCAATCTGCGCTTGAACGCTGCGACCAAAGCGTTGTTCTGCAGGCGGCAAGCGATGCAAAGTTGAAAATTTTCGCAGACGTATATGAAGTTTACGTTATTCGCGGCCAAACGGATAGCTTTTTGATCGACTACGTTTCCCATCCCAGCGTTGAAGTTTCTGCGCAGGTTGTGGATGACGACGTGGTGGTGACGGAAACAAAAAACGGCCTGTTTGACGCCGTTAGTTTGGCTATAGTTGTCACAGTGCCGCAAAATTGGCAGGGTGATGCGGATATTACAATTGTTACCGGCGCTTTTTCTGTAAAGGATTTATCGTTCGATAACCTTGACGTCAGCGTTCAAACAGGCAGCGTTGCGGTTAAAAATTGCACTGCGAACGAAATTGATATTCACTTGAAAACAGGCTCTGTAGACGTTGACGCAACGGCAAAAAGTTTGTTTGTGGAAGCAAACACGGGTAAAATAAACGTCAAGGGCAACTACGAAACCTTCGTGTACGCAGAGACTACAACCGGTTCCGTCAAAGTGGATTGCACTTCAAAAAAAGTGTACGTCGTAACAACAACCGGTTCCGTCAATTTTGCAACGGATGCGCAACTTATTGCAATAGAGGTTAAAACGGGCTCCGTAAAGGGGACGGTGCGTGGCAATCAAGCAGACTATGCAATTAGCATAATCAAAAACACAGGTTCGTGCAACCTGCAAGAAAAAGATGGCAACGGACGTTGGTTGAGCGTAAAATCGGATACCGGCTCGATAAAAATCAATTTCGAAAAATAAGGGGTGAACAAAATGACCATTTTGGACTATGTCTATCTGATACTTTTGGCAGTGGCATTCTTTTTGGGTTTGATAAAAGGCTTTTTGAAATTTGCCTTTGCTTTAGTTGGCGTGGTAGTCGTTTCCATTGGGGCCAGTTATCTTTCTCCCTACGTGGATGGTTGGTTCACGTCGATTATCGCATCGGACGGCACTCGCGCAATTGTTGCAATGGTTGCAACTTTTTTGGTGCTTTCCATCATCTATGGGTTCATCACCAAGCTCATTTCTAAACTTATCAACAAAATTTCCATTCTTGGCTGGATAAATCGCTTACTTGGCGCCGCAACGGGCGTTGCAATTGTATATTTGGTGTTTGCATTGATAACTTCATTGGTGTTCAACAGCGCCGACGAAGGCATGCTGGCAAACCTTGCATCTCTCATCAAGGAACCTTTTTCCGAAAGTTGGGTTATCACCAACATCTACGGCGGTGCACAAAACCCCGAAAAGAACTTTTTCGGCAGATGGCTCATCGAAAACTTCCTTGAAAAAATCAACCAAATAGTACCCGCAGCATAAATTTAGGCTCGTTATATCCACAAGGCGCTTTTGTATTTTGTTGAAAGAAATATGACAAAAAAACAATAAAAATTTCATCCGGAAAGCGTCAACCGTTTGTTCTTTGAACAATGCGGCACTGGTTTTGCGTTGCGCTTTCCGTTTGATAATGGAAGGCGCATTTTTTGTGCTTTCTTATGGGTTCGGCGCCGCTCAACGCGCGGCAAAATTATTTTATGAAACAACTACTAAAATTCATCAAGCCTCACGTCAGGCAAATATTATTGCTTATGTTACTATACGCCTTGGCTGCCGTGTGCGCATTGTTTATGCCCTACGTCATGTCCGACATGGTGGAAAACGGCGTAAAAAACGCCGACTTAAACTACATATACGCCAAAGGCGGGCTTATGGTTGGTTTGGCACTGGCGGCACTAGCTTGCGCGCTTGCAACCAACTTCGTTTCCTCAAAGTTTTCGTCACAACTTGCAGTCAATATGCGCAAACAGGTGTTCAACAAGGTTAACACTCTAACTTTCGAACAGTTTTCTAATCTTGGCACGGGCAGTTTGATAACCCGCACAACCGAAGACATCGGTTGGATGGAAGAAACAATTTCACAAATCCCCTACGTCATGATCACTTGCCCCATAATGTTTATCGGCGGCATAGTGCTATCATTCAAAGGCGATTGGGTTTTGCCACTAATTTTGCTAGGCACGTCGGTTATTGTTTTGATTGTGGCCTGCGTCATAACTGGCAAGATGGAACAATATTGGCAACGCGGCGACGAACTTGCCGACGTCCAAAACCGCATGGTGCGCGAACGTCTTTCCGGCATACGTGTTATTCGCGCTTTCGATAAGGATGCGCACGAACATGATCGCACGGCGAAAGCCACAAGTGAAATGTGCAACAGTTTTGTTCGAGCAAACACCATCAGCGGCATCGTTAGCCCCGTTTCCTCGTTGCTTTTGAACGTTGCAACGGTGGTCATAATCTATGTTGGCGCATTGCGCTTGCCCACAAGCAACACATTGGTGGCGGTGGACGTTTTGGCCACCATTCAGTACGTTGCGCTTATTGCCAACGCAGTGCTAACCCTTTCCTGGACAATTTCTTTCGTTCCGCACGTAAAAGTAAGCATGCGCCGTATTTGTGCCGTTATGGATTTGCCAACGGACGAGGCAAACACCTCCACCGGTGCCGTGCTGAGTGGCGACGTCAATTTTCAAGACGTAAGTTTTGCCTATCCCAACGCATCGGAAAACGCCATAAGCAACCTGAACTTTTCCGCCAAGGATGGCGAAATTATTGGCGTTATCGGCGGCACGGGTAGCGGCAAAAGCACGTTGGTAAAGTTGCTGCTGGGTTTCTATTCCGCTAGCGGCATTCGCCAAATGGGTGGCGCAAACTATAACGAAACTTCTGCCGCAACCATTCGTGATAACGTTTCCGTTGCGTTGCAAAAAAGCATGATTTTCGAGGGCAGCATTGCCGAAAACGTCAAAATGGGCAACAAGGATGCTACCGACGAACAAGTTTGGGAAGCACTTAGCATTGCTCAAATGGAAGATTTTGTGCGTAGCAAGCAAGAAGGGCTAGACTTCCACCTGTCGCAATCGGGAAGCAACCTTTCCGGCGGGCAAAAACAACGCATAAACATTGCGCGAACGATAATAAAACCCGCCTCCGTCTATATTTTCGACGACAGTTTTTCGGCGCTGGACTACTTGACGGAAGCCAACTTGCGCAAACGCCTTAACAAATATTTGCAAGGAAAAACGCAAGTGGTGGTAACGCAACGTGCTGCAACGGCTATGCGATGCGACAAAGTTTACGTTTTGGAAGGCGGCAAGGTGGTGGGTTGTGGCACACACGAAAGATTGCTACAAACGTGCGAAACCTATCGCGAAATTTTCCAAAGTCAGTTGGGAGGTGGTTTGCATGAGTAAGAAAGTTGCAAAAACTACCAAAACCAATTCTTCGTGGAAAACGGCTTGCCGTTTGGTAAAAGACCTAAAACCCATTGCGTGGGCAATTTTAATTGCTGCGGTTATTTGCGGATGTTCCGTCTATTTGGCTGTTTTGGCGCCTAAAATAGTCAACCAAATGACGGATATAATCTACAATTTCGGTGCATACGGCACGCCCATCAACTTTTCTCTTATGGCGTCGCTTGCCGTAAATTTAGCCTTGGCCTACGTCGGTTCGTCGGCGCTTTCCATCGCCATGCAAATTTTGATGACCAACGTTTCTTCCCGATTCTACACAAAAGGATTGCGCATTCGCATAAGCGACAAGTTGCAGCGCTTGCCCGTAAGTTTTGTGGATAGCACGCCGCACGGCGAATTGCTTTCGCGCATGATGAACGACGTAAGCAACATGTCCAACACGGTGTACGTTATCATTGGCACAATTTTGGATGGTTTTTTGCGCATATTTGGTGTTGTCTACACCCTTTATTGTGTCAACTGGATTTTGGCCACCGTCGTTGTTGCGCTGGTACCCCTTTCCATTGCGCTTTCCGGATTTATCTCTTCCAAAAGCGAAAAAAGCTGGCACGGCTTCCGCAAGGTTAACGGCAAACTCTATGCCTTCATCGAAGAAGACTACACCGGGTTTGATACCGTCAAGGCATTCAATTTGGAAGATCGTCAGCGTGGCATTTGTCAAGAAATTTCCGACGACTATCAACAAAAGGTGCGCCGTGCCCACTATCTTTCTGGCTTGGTGCAACCCATAATTGCATTCACAAACAACGTTGCCTACGTTGCAGTGTGCATTGTTGGTGGAATTTTGGCCACCAACAAAGCTGTGAGCATTGGCGATATTATGGAAGTTATTTTGCTTGCAAAAATGTTTGCAGGCCCGCTGGAAAGCATTGCTAGCGGCATGGGTTCCATTCAGCATACACTTGCTTGTGCAAACCGTGTGTATGCCTTGCTCGATCGCGAAGAAATGTCTCCGGCACTTACCGACGACCAGCCGCAAGGCCCGGGCAACATAACTTTTGAACACGTCTATTTTTCCTACGACAAAGATAAACCTCTTATAACCGACCTCAACTTGAGCGTTAAGGCGGGGCAAAAGGTGGCTATTGTTGGCCCAACGGGCGGTGGCAAAACAACCATTGTCAATCTGCTTATGCGCTTTTTCGACGTGGATAGCGGCAGAATCACCGTGGACGGCGTGGATACGGCCACGATGGATAGGGCCAAGTTGCGTCAACAATTTGGTATGGTGTTGCAGGATACGTGGCTGTTCAACGGCACGGTGTTTCAAAACATTGCATACGGCAAGGAAAACGCCACAATGGAAGAAGTTGTGCAAGCCGCAAAACGTGCGCATGCCGATGGATTTATTCGCCAACTACCGCAGGGCTACGATACGGTTATCAACGAAGAAAGCACCAACATAAGCGGCGGACAAAAACAATTGCTCACCATTGCTCGAAGCTATTTGGCTAATCGCAAGATGCTCATTTTGGACGAAGCAACTTCCAACGTGGATACCCGCACGGAATTGCTCATTCAAAAGGCTATGGATGAACTGCTTCAAGGCCGCACAAGCTTTGTTATTGCGCACCGACTCTCCACAATAGTCAACGCCGACGTCATTTTGGTGATAGATAACGGCAACGTGGTGGAACAGGGCACGCACACTCAGCTTATGCAGAAAAACGGGTTCTATCGCAAAATTTACGACAGCCAGTACGAATTGCTTAAATAGCGTTTTGCACGGCAAAAACAATTTCACAACTAGCCGCCCTGTGCATAGCAGGGCGGTTTTTTACGTTGAGGCGCGTACCGTTTTTGCACGGAAAGAACGTTTTTCGCGCGGTGAAACGCGCAATTGCAGAGCTTATGTGTTTGTTTGGCTGCCGAACGGCTTGTAAAAAAGGGAAACGTGTGTTGTGGTACTTCACTTGTTGCATGCATGGCTTCAAACAAAATTGAGAGTTTTTTGCGCAAATGGAGGATTACTTACCAATTTTTTGCTATACTTTTCAAATAAACGATTTTGTGGGGACAATATGCTTATAAAAATAGGAAACCACGAGTTCACCGAAGTGTGGGACGGCGTGCTTCCCATGAAAGTGAAAGACGAAGTTGTGCTAAAAGACTGGGTGCACAAAATAATTATCCCGGCAAAACTAAAAGAAATGCTCAATCCGTTTATCCCTTGCGAATTGCAAAACAAGGTTATCTATGTGGAAAACAATTGCAAAAACATTTGGGATTGGTCGGAAAAAGTGTATGGCTTTATAGAAAACTCAGATAATTAAAAGTATTTTTTCTTGCAAAAAAAACGAGCGTGGTAACACGCTCGTTAATTTTTTATTTTTGAGTCTTTGTCCAGTCGGAAAAAGCGCAGCCGCAGTAGTGTTGGCGGTACAGTTGGTATTTTTGCGAAAGCCGTATGCTTTCGTTGTAGCCGCCGCGTTTTTTGAAGTCGCTGTTAAGCCACGCAACGCTTTCCGTTGCAAGGTTTGCGCCCACTTGGTTTAGCAGTGCGCTGTTTTTATATGGCGAAACGGTTAGCGTTGTTCCAAACAAATCAAAGCCGTTGTTTTTGGCAAAGTTTGCCGTGTCGCCAAGGCGCAGTTCAAAGCATTTTTCGCAACGCAAGCCGCCTTCCGGTTGATCTTCCAAGCCCTTTGCTGCTTCAAAAAATTTTGCGCTTTCGAAGGGGGCCACAATCAATTTAAGCGGAAATTTCGGTTGCACCTCAAACTGTCCGTCGCTCACAATTTTCACAAGCTTTTGCACTTCGTCCAATCGTTTTTGCCATTCCTCGGGGTTGGTTATGTTGTCGTTGCTATAAAACAGCGTCACGTCAAAACAATCTAGCACGCGCGTCAGACAATAGGTGGCGCAGGGCGCACAGCAAACGTGCAACAGCAGTTTTTTTTCGGCGCATCTGTTTTTTTGTTGTTCAAAAAGCAAATCGAAATTGACGTTCATGCTATTCCTTCACGCGAACGCGCAGTGGCACGCCCAATTTTTCGGCCAGTTTGCGGCAGGCTTCCACGTCTTTTTCGCCGATGCTATCCACAACGGAAAAAACAACGTTGCCGCCCTTTTCTTGGCATAATTTTGCAAAATTCAGCATTTCCGCAAAGGCTTTAGTTCCAAAAATGCTTTTGCAATGTTGTTGGTATTTTTCGGCGTTACATTCATTCAGCGAAACGTTTATCACGTCGCAACTTGTGGCAATAACGTCCGAAACGTCCCGCTTGTGAATAAGGTTTGCTTGGCCGTTGGTGTTTATGCGAGTGGTTTTGTCCACGCAGTGCAGGTAGCTTGCCACTTCGTCCAGCGTATCTAAGTTGTAGGTGGGTTCGCCAAATCCGCAAAAAACAATTTCTTGGTCGAAGTCGTCCAAATTTTGAGGCAATTGTTCAATAACGTCCTCGGCGGTGGGCTCTTCCTTTATCCAAAGTGTTTGACCGCTCATGCCGTCACGGCCTTGGCGTATGCAAAAATCGCACGCGTTGCTGCAACGGTTGGTAAGGTTTATGTATATTTTGTTTCCGATAGTGTAAACGTAGTTGTCTTTGAAGTTCATTTTTTGTTATTTTTGTAGATATTTTTCAATTTTGGGGAAAAATCGCAACGTGTTTTGACGCACGGCGTTTTCCGTTTCTTGTGCGGAAATGCCTTTCAGTTCGGCAATTTTGGCAAGCACAAGTGCAACGTTTTTGGGCTCGTTTGCTGTTCCGCGCAACGGCACGGGCGCCATATAGGGGCTATCCGTTTCCGAAAGAATTCTATCCAGCGGCACAGCGTGCAGCACGTCGCCTTTGTTGGCGTTTTTGAAGGTTATTGCACCACCAAAAGCAAAGTAGTGTCCTTCTTTTGCCATTTGACGAGCAAATTCCGCACTGCCGCTGTAGCAGTGCCACAACACGCCGTTGTTAAGAAATTTTTTCTGTGCACGCAAAACGTCCCACGCATCGCCGTAGGCATCACGCACGTGAAGCGTAACGGGCAAATGCAGCTTGTCGGCAATTTCCAACTGATGCGCAAACACGTCGCGCTGAACGTTGCGTTCGGAAAGATCGTAGTAGTAGTCCAAGCCAATTTCGCCCACGGCAACCACTTTGGGGTGCGCCGCAAACGCTATCATTTGCTTTTCAAAATTGTCGTCAAAAAATTTTGCGGTGTGCGGGTGCATGCCTACCGTGGCAAAAATTTTGTCGTGTTGCGTGGCCAGTTCCACGCCTTTTTGCATGGACTTCAAGTCACAACTGTTGTTAATAACAAAATCTAGGCCGTCTTTTTGCAGATTGTCGATAATTTTATTGCGCAACCCGTCAAACTTTTCATCGTCTAGGTGCAAGTGGCTGTCAATCATCTAGCGCACTTCCTTGCCGCTTGCAACGGGCGCTTCCGGTGTTACAAAAACAACGCTTTTGCCGTCGGCAGCACACAAAATCATGCCGTTGCTTTCGATGCCGCGAATTTTTGCCGGCTTTAGGTTTTTCACCAAAACAACGGTTTTTCCCACCATGTATTCGGGGGCATAGTTTTGCGCAATGCCAGAAACAACTTGTCTTGTTTCGTTGCCTACTTCCAGTTTAAGCAGCAAAAGTTTGTCGCTGTTATCCACCTTGGAACATTCCAAAACCTTTGCCGTGCAGAATTTCACTTTGGCAAAATCGGTAATATCTATGCGTTCTTCTTCAACTTTGGGCTTTTCGTTTTGTTGTTTGTTGCTTATTTCTTCTAGCTCTTTCAATTCCTTGGCAACGTCAATGCGGTTAAACAGGTTTTCGCCCTTAGTAACAACGGTGTTTTGGGGGATGTTGCCAAATGTCAAGCCTTGGAAATCGGCAGGCACTTGCAAGCCTAGTTTTTGGAAAATTCTTGTGGAAGTTTCCGGGATGAAGGGCAACAAAAGGGTTGCGGCAAACTTAATGCATTCACACAACACGTACATAACCGTTGCCAAACGTTCCTTGTCGCCGTTTTTGTTCAACGTCCAGGGAGTGGTTTCGTCAATATACTTGTTGGCACGTTGAATAATTTTGAAAATATCCGCTAAGGCGTCGGGTGCGGAAAGAGCATCCATATCTTTGCGAACCTTTTCCAAAGTGCCACAGCACAATGCAACAAGTTCTTCGTCTAGTTCGGTGTATTGGTTGGGGGTGGGGATGGTTCCGCCAAAATATTGCGTTACCATCGCCGTGGTGCGCGAAACAAGGTTGCCCAAGTCGTTTACCAAATCGGCATTGGTGCGAGCAAGCAACGCTTCGTTGGTGTAGCTGCCGTCGCTTCCGAAGGGAATTTCTCTTAGCAGGTAGTAGCGGATGGCGTCCACGCCGTAGCGGTTGCACAAAAAGAAGGGATCCACAATGTTGCCCTTAGATTTGCTCATTTTGTCGTTATCAAACAGCAACCAGCCGTGTCCGTAAACTTTTTTGGGCAGGGGTAAATCCAACGCCATCAAAAGTGCGGGCCAAATAATGGTGTGGAAACGAACAATTTCCTTGCCAACCATGTGCAAATCGGCCGGCCAAAACTTGTCGAAGTTGGAGTGATCTTCCTGCAAATATCCAAGCGCGGTAATGTAGTTGGTAAGCGCATCCACCCAAACGTATGCAACGTGTTTTGGGTCGAAGGGCAATTTCACGCCCCAATCGAACGTCGTGCGTGAAACACACAAATCTTTTAGCCCGGGTTTGATAAAGTTGTTTATCATCTCGTTCATGCGTGATTTTGGCGAGATAAATTCCGGATTTTGGTTGTAGAATTCAATAAGCTTATCCTGGTATGCCGAAAGGCGGAAGAAGTAGCTTTCTTCCTTTTCTAGCTTCACTTCGCGGCCGCAATCGGGACATTTGCCGTCTACAAGTTGGCTTTCCGTCCAAAACGATTCGCAAGGCGTACAGTACCAACCTTCGTATGAAGACTTATACAAATCGCCTTTTTCTAGCAACTTTTCGTAAACCTTTTGCACGGTTTTTTCGTGATAGTCGTCGGTGGTGCGAATAAACTTGTCGTAGGAAATGTTCAGCGTTTTCCACAAACGAGTTATTTGATCGTATAGTTTATCCACAAATTGTTTGGGCGTTACGCCTGCGTTTTGCGCACGTTGTTGCACTTTTTGGCCGTGTTCGTCAGTGCCGGTAAGATAAAACACGTCAAAACCGTCCATGCGCTTGAAACGTGCAATGGCATCGCAAATAACGGTTGTGTAGCAGTGTCCCAAGTGAAAACTGCCGCTGGAATAGTAGATGGGGGTTGTGATGTAGTAGGGTTTTTTGCTCATGATGCACCTCTTTTGTTGCGACAAGACAAATGTGCCACGCGCAACTATAAATAATAAGATATATTATACACAAAGATGTTTTTTTTGTAAACAGTTTATGTTGCTCGTTGCAGACCAAAATGGCAGGACAAGGTGGAATAAAAGCATCACAAAGTGTCGTTCAACTGCGGCAGTTGCCAAACATGAACTTGCTTGTTTTGTTTTGCAACGTTCTCGTTGCGTTTTGAAAACGCTTGCGCGTTCTTGCGTGGCAACAATATTTGTTTTTTGTGTCTTGAAGCGCTTGGTGATATTTTTTTCTTTTTTCAACTAAAATAGCAACATGAACATTGTGTGGACGGTAATAACCGCACTTTCCATTGCCGTGCTTGCCATAACAAACCCTCAAAGCGTGCTTTCTGTTTGTGTGGATAGCGGAGGGCAAGCATTAAAAACAGCATTGGAATTGTGCGGCGTGTATTGCTTGTGGATGGGTATTTTCAACGTTGCAGAGGAGTGCCGTTTGGTGGAAAAACTTGCAAAAAAGTTGCGGCCGCTAAACAGGCTTTTATACGGCAATTTGCCCCAAGAAGCTTCGCAACAAATTTCGCTAAACTTTGCATCCAACTTGCTGGGCGTGGGCAACGCAGCAACACCCTCTGCCGTGCAGGCGCTAAAACTCACGGAACAAGGCGAAAAACTTTCCTTTGCTGGCACTATGCTTTTTGTGGTGAACGCAAGTAGCGTGCAGCTTGTTCCAACCACCGTCATAGGGCTGCGCGCTGCACTGGGTTCTGCCAATGCCGCCGACGTTGTGTTGCCTAATTTTGTTGCAACTTTGGTAACTGCCGTGGTGGGCGTTGCGTTGGTTTTCGTCTTTTGTGGCAAAAGCGCAAAACGAGTTTCCGCAGGCAGTCGTTTAAACGTGAAAATGGCGCTAGGTGCAAAAAAATGAATTATATAGTGCCATTTCTGCTTGTTATAACGCTTGTTTATGCACTTATCTACAAAGTCAACGTCTACAATTCTTTTGTGTGCGGCGCACAAAAATCCTTTCAACTGTCCCTTTCGGTGTTCCCTTGCCTTGCCGCAACTTTTATTATGATCAACGTGTTTTCAGCAAGTGGACTAAGCCAAATTGTTGTGGATTTTCTGCAACCTTTTTTTGGTCTATTGGGTGTTCCGCGCGAAGTTGTCGGCCTAATTTTGCTGCGCCCTTTTTCCGGTAGTGGCTGTTTGGCAATTTTGACGGACGTCTACAAACAGTACGGCACCGATAGCTACGTTGGGCGGTGTGCATCCGTCATTATGGGCAGCAGCGAAACGGTGTTCTACGTTGCAAGCGTGTATTTTTCGCAAACCAAAGTGAAAAGCACAGGCGTGGCTATTCCCATTGCGCTGTTTTGCAATTTTGTGGGCGGCGTGCTTGCCTGTTTGCTGTGCAAAATCTGCTAGTGGCATTTCCAAAATATCGCATCATTTGTCAATTTGTTTCAAAACTCTGCGTAATGGTTGGTGTAGCATAGGTGCAAAAGAGGTGAAACATGGCAAGTGCAAAAATATTGGCGCAACCAAAAACGTCAACAAAAACAAAGGTCAGCGTGGTTTTGATGTATGCAACGCTTGCACTAACGTCGGTGTGTTGCGGAAAGGTTCTGGGCGGTGCGCTTTCCTTCGGGGCGTTTGTTGGCGCAACCTATTCGGCAAACCCATTTATCTGCGCGGCTATCTACGTGGCATCTGCCGTTGTGTTTGGGTTGCAATCGGTGGCACACGCCGCAGTTAGGGCGGCAGTAACCATATTATTTGTTGTCGTTCACAAAATTGCAAAAAAGAAAATTCGCAAATGGCATTTGTTGTTGTATCTAATTGCAGCAAACGTGTTCTATTGCGCCTACGGCACTGATGGGTATTTTCAACTATTTGATAAATTGCTCTATGTCGCATGCGGAATTGCCTTTGCTTTTGTTTGCATCTACTTTTTCCGTGCCGTGTTTGTGCGAGGGCTTGCATATCGTCCGGCGTTAGACGAAGTTATTTGCATTTGTCTTTTTGCAATAGTGGTTGGTTATGGCGTTTCCGCCGTGCAACTTTGGGGATTGGAAATTATCTATTTTTTCATTCCGTTGGCGCTACTATTTTGCTGTTGCGTTCTTGGCGACAAGGCAACGTTGGTGTGCGCTTGTTTGCTGGGCATGGGCAATTTGCTAGCAACGGGGACCTATGATTGTTGCGCGTTTTGCCTGTTTTGTGCGCTAGCTGTTGTTGTTGCGAACAAACTTAATCGTTTTGTTGCCGGACTGGCCGCCGTGATCGTAGACGTTTTGATGAGTTATTTTTTGGGGTTGCACGGCAACTTTTCCACCATAGTGTTTGTTCCAACCGTTTGTTCGGTGGTGGTGTTTTTCGTTGTGCCCGGCAGCGCATACGCCTATTTGCGCGATTGTGTTGGCGGCAACAAAGATAGGTACGTTGGCAAAAGCGTGGTAAAAAAGCTGGGCATCTACACGGCAAAGAAACTCTACCGCCTTTCGGACATTTTTCTTTCCATGAAAAACGCCTTTTTTGCCATGTCGGTGGGCGAAGTTTCTGCCGAAGATGCGCAGAAAGCCATTGTGCGGCAGTGTTGCGACGTTGTTTGCAAAGATTGCACGGAAAAAACACGATGCTGGCGGCAAAATTTAGCGCAAACAGAACAAAGTTTGTTGCAAATTGCCCAATGCGCCGTGAAGCGTGGCAAATGCACCATTTTGGACGTTCCGCAAAACCTTTCGTTGAAGTGCGGCCGCGTTTCTACACTGCTTGCAGAAATAAATTTGCAAAGCAAAAACTATCGTGAATATGCCAGCCGTATTGAACAGAGCAACAACGGCAAGTTGTTGCTAGGCGAACAACTTGGCGGCGTTTCGCACCTGCTTGCCAAGCTGGCATCCGATTGCAAAAGCAAAGTTTCCTACAACAGTGAAAAGGAAAAAGAACTGGTAGAAAGGTTGGTGTTTCACAACGTTTTGTGTTGTGGTGCCGTTGTTATGGAACAATCGTCGTCGGTGACGGTGATAGTGACGGTGGCAAAAAAGGATGCCGACCATGCCGTTGTGGAGCAGGTGGCATCCAAACTGCTTGGGCAACCCTTTGTTGTGGAAAAGGAAGAAACAACCGAAAGCGATTCGTGGGTTAACCTGCACCTTGCGCCCAAACCGCGATTTTGTGTTAGTTTTGGCGTGGCCGCCGTGGCCAAGGAGGGCAACGAAGTTAGCGGCGACACCCATTCGGTTATGAAAACGGATAACGGCAAATGTATCGTTGCGCTTTGCGACGGCATGGGCAGCGGCGCGTGTGCCGAAAGAACGTCGGCAACGGCAATAGGACTGGTAGAAAATTTCTATCGTGCCGGGTTCGACAACGACACAATTTTGTCTTGCGTAAATCGTCTGCTTGTGGGTAGCGGCAACGAGGATTTTTGCGCCGTGGATATTTGCGTAGTGGATACCTTCAACGGCCTTACGGATTTTATAAAACTTGGTTCGCCCGTTGGATTGGTTAGGTGCGCCGGCACGGTGGAAATTGTCAGCGGAAGCAGTTTGCCGCTGGGCGTGCTAGACGAAATGAAGCCTTCCGTCACAAAAAAGGCACTGGCGGAAGGGGACGTTGCGGTGCTGTTATCCGATGGCATAACCGATTGTTTCAACGATGCCAACGTTGTTGCTTCCGTCTTGGCAGAAACGTCCTGCACCAATCCGCAAAGCATTGCCGAAATGGTTTTGAACAGGGCGCTAAAAGCGTGCGACAACAAGCCGCACGACGATATGACGGTGGTCGTGGTCAAACTGTCGTAAGTGGCAAAATTCGTGTTAAACAAAACGGTTAGAAGGAGTGAGCTATGCACGAAGGTTTTGTGGAAAAAAGCGTTGTGGTGGGCAAAAACGTTGTGGTGCAACCCTTTGCCGTTGTCAAGGGAAATTCCGTGCTGCACGACGGTTGCGTTGTGGAAAGCTTTTGCTACATCGATAATAGCGAAATAGGCAAAAACACAGTGGTAAAAAGTTCACGAATATGCAATTCAACGGTACAAAACAACTGTTCTATCGGCCCAAACGCGCATTTACGCGATGGTGCAAGAGTGGGCAATGACTGTCGCATAGGCAACTTTGTTGAGGTTAAAAACAGCGTGTTGGCCGATGGCGTAAAGGCAAGCCACCTTGCCTATATTGGGGATGCCGAAGTGGGGCAAAACACCAACGTCGGTTGCGGCGTGGTTTTTGTAAATTTCGACGGAAAAACAAAACACAAAACCAAGGTGGGGGAAAATTGTTTTATCGGGTGCAACTGCAATTTGGTTGCGCCGCTAACCATAGGCGATAATTGCTTTATTGCCTGCGGAACAACCGTCGACAAAAATTTGCAGGATGGAACTTTTTGCATTGGTCGAAGCCGTCAAGTTGCAAAGCCGGGCCGCGCGACAAACTATTTGCCCAAACAAAAATAGTTTTTTTGCAAAAATATGCGCCCCGAAAGTTGAATGCTTTCGGAGCGCATTTTTAGTTGAAATAAGAAGCTTGCAAGGCAGTTGCTTTTGCTGTAATGCGGCCTATAGCAAACTTTCGTAAAGAGCCTTTATTTCCGCCACGCTCGTTTCGCGCGGGTTGCCGGGGCGGCAAGCATCTGCATAGGCCGATTCTGCCAAGAAATCCAAATCTTCACGTTTTACAATTTCTTTAAGGTCGGTGGGAATGCCAACGTCTACGGAAAGTTGACGAACGGCGTCGATTGCTGCCTTTCTGGCTTGTTCGATGCTCATTGCATCAACACCACCAACGCCCATTGCGCGTGCAATTTCACGATATTTTTCGCCGGTTGCCGGTGCGTTATATTCCATAACAGTGGGCAAAATTATTGCGTTTGCCACGCCGTGCGGAGTGTCGTATAGTGCGCCCAAGGGGTGAGCCATGCTGTGAACGATGCCTAAGCCAACATTGCTAAATCCCATGCCGGCAACGTATTGTCCCAAAGCCATGCCTTCACGGCCCTCCGGTTTGTTTTCTACTGCTGCGCGCAACGATCTGGAAATAATTTCGATGGCTTTCAGGTGGAACATGTCGGATAGTTCCCACGCGCCCAAAGTGATGTAGCCTTCAATTGCGTGTGTCAATGCATCCATGCCTGTTGCCGCCGTCAATCCTTTGGGCATAGTGCTCATCATGTCGGGGTCTACCACTGCAACAACGGGAATGTCGTGCACGTCAACACAAACCATTTTGCGGTTCTTTTTTGTGTCGGTAATAACGTAGTTGATTGTCACTTCCGCAGCGGTACCTGCTGTTGTGGGAACGGCAATAATGGGAACGCAAGGTTTTTTTGTAGGAGCAACGCCTTCAAGCGAAACAACGTCGGCAAAATCGGGGTTGGTGATGATAATACCAATGGCTTTTGCCGTATCCATTGCCGAACCGCCGCCAATTGCAACAATTGCATCTGCATTGCTGGCTTTGAAACTTTCCACGCCGGCTTGAACGTTTTCCACCGTGGGGTTGGCTTTCACCTGACAAAATACGTCGTAGGGAATTTTTGCTTCGTCCAAAAGGTTTGTAACCTTGCAGGAAACGCCAAACTTAATCAAATCGGGGTCGACGCACACAAAAACCTTTCTAAATCCGCGTGCGCGAATTTCAGTAACCACTTCGTTTATCGCGCCTTTCCCGTGATAACTTGTTTCGTTAAGAACAAATCTGTTTGCCATTTTTCTACCTCCAAAGAATTTTTTTTGCTGTTGCGGCAACGGTAAAATTGCCTTTTGCCTGCCCAACAATTATACCAAATAGCTAAAGCAATTTCTATAGTTTTGAAAATTTTTCTTTGCAAATTTTTCGCTTTTGCGCATGATGCAAGTTAAGCAAAATAAAGTTTGTTGCCAAAAGGGTTGTCGATTGTCTAGTTGCTTGACAAACAACGGAAATTGAACTAAAATTTTTCTATCTTAGTTTTAGAGGCTTTGTTATGGATAAAATTGCCATCGAAAAAAAGTGGAACAAACAGTGGGCAGACCAAAAGGTTTATTCCTTCAACCCCAAAGACGTGGACAACAAATACTACATGTTGGAAATGTTTTCCTACCCCAGCGGTGCAAAATTGCACATCGGACACTGGTATAACTACGGCCTATCCGATAGTTTTGCGCGCTATCAAATAATGAAGGGCAAAAACGTTTTTCAGCCCATGGGCTTCGATGCATTTGGATTGCCTGCGGAAAACTATGCAATAAAATCCGGCGTGCACCCCGAAGACAGCACGTTGCACAACATTGAGGTTATGGAACAACAACTTCAAAACATTGGCGCAACCTTCGATTGGGATCACGAAATAAAAACCTGCATGCCCGATTACTACAAATGGACGCAGTGGATTTTCTGCCAACTCTACAAAAAAGGTTTGGCCTATCGCAAAAAAGCACCTGTTAATTGGTGCCCCACCTGCAACACCGTTTTGGCAAACGAACAGGTTGTGGACGGACATTGTGAACGTTGCGACAGTCAAGTTGTCAAAAAGGACCTCACACAATGGTTTTTCAAAATAACCGACTATGCCGAAGAACTTCTAAGCGGTTTGGATACGTTGGATTGGCCGGAAAAAACAAAGGCTATGCAACGCAACTGGATAGGCAAATCGGTGGGCGGCGAAATAAAATTTCAGCTTGAAAACGGCAAAGGCAGTTTCAACGTGTTCACCACTCGTGCCGACACGCTGTATGGTTGCACTTACGTTGTGCTTGCGCCGGAACACGCTCTTGTGGATGAAATAACCACGTCCGAACAAAAAGCGGCAGTTGAAGCATATAAGGAAGAAGTTGCCAAAACCAACGAAGTGGAACGTCTTTCCACCGCAAAGGAAAAAACCGGTGTGTTCACCGGAGCCTATGCGATCAACCCTGCCAACGGCGAAAGGGTGGAAGTTTGGATTGGCGACTACGTTTTGGCAACCTATGGCACGGGTGCCGTTATGGGCGTTCCTGCTCACGACGAACGCGACTATAAGTTTGCGCAGAAACACGGTTTGCAAATTAAGCGCGTCATAAAATCCGCCGACGGTTCAAACGACGACTTGCCCTTCTGCGAATATGGCGTGATGGTAAACAGTAGTGAATTCGATGGTGTTCCCAGCGAAAAAGGTCGTGTTGCCGTTGTGGAAAAACTTGCAAAAACTGGCGACGGCAAAATAACAACCAACTATCGTTTGCGCGATTGGCTTGTTTCTCGTCAACGCTATTGGGGCGCACCCATTCCCATCATCTATTGCCCGCATTGCGGCGAAGTTTTGGACGAAAACTTGCCCGTCAAGTTGCCCTACGACGTGGAATTCACACCAGACGGAACCAGTCCTCTTGCCAAGCACGAAAAGTTTATTCACGACGTAACCTGCCCCAAGTGCGGCGCCAAAGCCACCCGCGAAGCAGACACGCTAGATACTTTCGTTTGCAGCAGTTGGTATTATTTGCGCTATCCCGATGCTCACAACGACCAAAAGCCTTTCGATACCGAATGGATAAACAAAATGTTGCCTGTGGATAAGTACGTTGGCGGTGCAGAACACGCTTGCATGCACCTGTTGTATGCACGCTTCATCACCAAAGCACTGCGCGACATGGGCTACTTGAACTTTGACGAACCCTTCAAATCACTCGTTCACCAAGGTGTAATTTTGGGACCGGACGGCAACCGAATGAGCAAATCTCGCGGCAACGTCGTTTCCCCCGACGAATACGTCAACGAATATGGCTCCGACGTTTTCCGTTGCTACTTGGCATTCGGCTTCAAATATACCGAAGGCGGCCCGTGGTCGGAAGATGGCATAAAAGCTATCAACAAGTGGCTAGATCGTGTTGAACGCTACGTTTTGGCGGCATATTCCGACTATCCCACCCACCAACAATTTAGTCACGACGAAAAACAACTAAACCGTGTTTTGAACGCCACCATAAAGGCAGTGGATGCCGACTATGCGGAATTTTCCTTCAACACGGCGGTTGCACGCATGATGGAACTAGTAAACGCAATGTGCAAATACGATGGTTGTGCCACCAAAAATGCAACGCTATATCGCAATGTGGCCGACGAATTGTTGCTGATACTTGCGCCTCTTGCTCCGCACATCGCCGAAGAATTGTGGAAGCAAACCGGGCACGAAGATAGCGTTGTGACGCACACTTTCCCCACGTTTGACGAAAACGCCTTGAAGGCGGACGAAGTGGAATTGCTTGTTCAATTCAATTCTCGTCCCAAAACTCGTCTCACGGTGGATGCAAGTCTTTCCGCTGCCGAAGTGGAAAAATTGGTGCTAGCAAACGAAACCGTTCAAGGCTTGCTTGCCGGTGCAACGCCCAAAAAAGTTATCGTTATTCCCGGCAGATTGGTTAACGTAATAGTGTAGTTTTTGTGCGGTTTGGTTGCGTTTTTGCGCAGTCGAACCGCATAGCATTTGTTTTGGAAAGGTGAATTATGAATTTCAAAGAAGAAGCGGCAAAACTTGGCATTGGTAACACTCCGCTTATTCCCTACGAAGAAAATTTCGATGCCGATATTTTTATTAAAAACGAATCAATGAACGCATCCGGCAGCATCAAGGATAGAGCGGCGCTTGCCATGATTTTGGATGCCGAGCAAAAAGGTTTGTTAAAAAAGGGCGATACCATTGTGGAAGCAACCAGCGGAAACATGGGCATTTCGTTGGCCTGCGTTGGTGTTCAGCGCGGCTATCGCGTGTTGCTAACCATGCCGGAAACGATGACGGTGGAACGTCGCACTTTGTTGCAAGGGCTGGGCGCTCAACTTGTTCTAACGGAAGGCAGTCTTGGCATGAAAGGGGCCGTGGATCTTGCGCAAAAAATCTGCGACGAACAAGGCGCCGTTTGGCTTAAACAGTTCGAAAACCCCGCAAACGCATTGGCGCACTATCTTTCCACTGGCGAAGAAATTGCTTCGCAGCTGGATAGTGTGGACGTTTTTGTGGCAGGCGTGGGCACAGGCGGCACTTTGTGCGGAACGGCTCGCAAGTTGAAGGAAGTTTTTCCTTCCTGCAAAATAGTTGCTGTGGAACCCGCCTATAGTGCGACAATTTCTCGTGGCGAAAAGGGCAAACACGCCATTCAAGGCATTGGCGCAGGCTTTGTTCCGGCAATATACGACCCGTCGCTTGTGGACGAAGTGCAGCTAGTCACGGACGAAGAAGCAATGGATACTTTCTTTTTGCTCAACAAGCAACAAGGCTATTGTTGCGGAATAAGCTCGGCGGCCAACGTTGCCGTTGCAATCCGTTTGGCTCAAAAGGCGGAATATGCCGGGAAGAAAATAGTCACTTTGTTCCCTGATGGTGACGACAGGTATTCGTCAATTTTGCACGAAAGCAGAATCTAGTTGTTTTGGCGGCGCATTTGCGTCGCCTTTTTTCGTTCGTGTTGCTTTTGCGCATAAAACAGCGGTTAAAAGGCACAAAAACAACAGCATAGTGGATGTTTGGCAACTTCGCACCTTGGCTTGCGCGACCATTTTTATGCCCAGTTTTTTTTCAAAAAGACAAATGCGGCAAAATTGTTTGCATTTCACTGTTGACAGCGCCGCCGTTTTAAGTTATAATGCCAACACGAAACACAGGTTGTCGTTTTGTTTTGGCGCAGGCAAAAGGCCGCTCCAAACAATGCGCATAACCGTGTAATCAGGCGGGTAGCACCGCAAATAATTATGGAGGAAAAATTCTATGGCAAAAAGAAAAGCAAAAAAAGTCAGTCCGCTTGCGTCGCTTATTTTCATCGCCGTTTGCGTGTTGCTTATTCTCAACTTCTGTTTACCGCTTCTTTCCACGCAAGGTTCCATTTCTGGCATTGGTTCCACGGAAAAAACAAACCACAACTTGTTTGAATTGTTGGAAGATATTTCCGACACCGAAAGTTCAACGCTCAGCACCTTTGTTGTTTTCTCGTTGATCTCGGCAATTGTGGGCGTGCTTGGCGCAGCCTTCGCTGCAGCGTGCATCGTCAACCCCAAACTTGGAAAATGGCTAAAAGTTGTTGGCGTTTTGGTTGCTATCGTTGCAATCGTTACTTTTGTTCTTGCAATTGTTGCCGCAAACGACAATTCCGGTTCCTTTTGGGGTATAAGTGCAAAAACGTCCATTGGCATTGCTCCTATTCTCACTTTGGTTGGCGGTTTGGGCGCACTTGTTACACCTTGGATAATCAAATAAATTTATCAAAACTTTCGGCGTGGTTGCAGTGCGATCGCGCCGTTTTTTTGCAGTAATTTGCAAGTTTTGCAAGAACAAAACGGCATTTTCTATGTGTTTTTCTAGAAGAATTGCAATTTTCTCAACAAATTATCAAAAAGCGAAAAAAACAGACGACAGTTTGCAATACAAAAACCGAAAAAGACGACGAAGGAAACACTGTTATTCAACACGTAACCATCTACTACTTCGAATCTGCCGAAAAAGCCGAAGCAGCTTGGGATGCCATCAAGAACAAATCCGAAAGCGACAAAGAAAACGATTCCGATTGGACAATCGAAAGCAGTGGCGCAATGATTTGGTACGGAACTTCCGCAGCAATCAAAGCAGCAAGACAATTGCATTCAAGCAAAAAAGCAAAACACCTTTTCTGTTGAAGAGGTGTTTTTTTGTTGAGCTTTTGGAGTGGATAAAACAAACAGCATCGTAAATGCAAGTTTAGTTTTGCTGTCGTTTTTGCAAATTTTTTTTGGCGCAAAACACGTTGTGCTGTGCAGTCCTAGTGTCAGTGCACGCCGCACTTTTCAAAAATAAAACTTTCAACTACTTTTATCATTTTTCGACAATTTGCCGACAAATATGATATACTGATACTATAGGTTGTTGTTTGCTGTTGCAAAGGCAATCAAATTTACCCAAAGAGGTGCAAAAATGTCGGCAAAGGCTTTAACACAAGAAATCGGCGCCGAGGATAGGCAATTTAACCGCAACAAATGGTTTTTTAGCGTATCCGGCATAGGACGCGACATGTCCTATCAGCTGATAGCTTCTTTCTTGCTAACTTACATACAGTTTGGCATGACGCTTTCCATAGTGCAGTTCACAACGCTAAGTTTGCTAATTGGTGTTGCAGGGCGTGTTTGGGATGCAGTCAACGACCCAATGATGGGCGCAATAATCGAAGGCACGCATATGAAGTTTGGTAAGTTCCGTCCGTGGATACTTATCGGCGCAATTTTGACAGGCGTGATAATTGTTTTGATGTTCAACGTCCAGTCGCTATCCGGCTGGGGATTTGTTGTGTTCATGATTGTGATGTATTTGTTGTGGGAAACTTCTTTCACAATGAACGACATTGGCTATTGGTCGATGCTGGCAAGCCTATCCAGCAAAAAGGAACAACGCAACTCTGCAACAATGCTCACCGTTGTTTTTGCAGGAGTTGGCGCGTTTATTGCACAAGGCGGCATTTCCTTCTTGTATCCGGGCAACGTTCGTCAAGCGTTCAGTTGGATTTCCATTGCTATTGCCGTCGTGTTCGTGGCAATGCAAACGATAATGGTGTTCTGCGTTAAGGAACGTCCTCGCTCGCAAATGGAAGTTAACGAAAAAGTTTCACTAAAACAAATGTGGAGCACGATTCGCCACAACGACCAAATTTTGTGGATGACGCTTTCTATGTTGTTCTATAACATAGGCAGCTCGCTGTTGGTTGGCTTGGCCTACAACTTGTACTATCTAGAAATTGGCTACGACGGCAACGCAATTGTATTCATTGCTATTTTTGGCATTTTCAACATTGGCTCGCAAGTGTTCTATCCCAAACTCGCGCAAAAATTTGGACGCAAAAAATTGCAATTCTATTCCATCATTTTGGCGTGCGTGGGATACCTTGGTGTAGCATTGCTGGGCTGGACTTCCATTTTGCCCTTCAACCTTATCACGCTAAGCATATTCGGCGTTATGGTTTTCGTTGGTCAGGCGTTGTTCTATATGGCAAGCATCATCAACATGACAAACTGCGTGGAATACAACGAATATAAGCGTGGCGAACGCAACGAAGCGGTCGTTTCCACCTTGCGCCCCTTCATGGCGAAGTTTGCCGATGCACTTAAATATTGCATCGTGACGGTAGTCCTAACCGTTTCGGCAGTTTATGGCTTGTCGCAAAACATTTCCACGCTGGAAGTGCAAAAAGGCTACTTCGACCGCATGGAAACAACGCAAGAACAAGCCGGCTATATCGATGCCGTCAATGAGTACTATCTGCTACTAGAAGATGCAAAACTTGCCGATGGCAGTTGGGATACCTCGCGCTTGAACCAAATCACTGAGCAAATGGGAGAAAACAGTGCACTAAGCGGCAAGCAACTAAAAGCAGAATATCTAACCGCATTGATGGATACGGCAGTATATCGTGTGGATGGCACCGAAAGGGTGTTTGTGGGCTATCTAAAAGACGTGGATGGCACCCAGTTGCAAGCAAGCGCAAAATATCAATTGGCTTCTAGCGGCGAAGATGCATCTGGCAATGCATTTAACGCGGCAAACATGCACTTCCACGATAAGGGCACTTTGGGAATGCGCTTGTGGTTGCGCATGGCAGTTTCCGTGCTTCCCGTTTTGTTCTTGGTGGCATCGCTAATCATCCAACGCAAAAAGTTTGTCATTGACGAAGACTACTACGACATGATGCTGGAAGAAATTGAAAAAAGAAAGTTGCAAAACGAAGGTTCAACGCAGGCAGAAGTTGCCGAAACAATCGTTGCCGAATAGCAACTTTCCCACAAAACAGACTGAACAAACAGGCCTCGCAAATTTTGCGGGGCTTGTTTTTGTGCAACGTGATGGCTAAATTCAATGCTTTTTTGAGCGGAAAACCCAGTGCGCCTACTTGGAGACACACAAAACTTGTCTTTCCGCTAGAGCGGTGTTGCGGATAACCTCCGTTTTGAATCTTTGTTGCTTCAAATAGCTTGCAATTTAGCATAACAAAAATCAAAAACGTTTTTTAATGGCGCCAAGAGTTAACGCATTTCACATTTGTGGCTTTTGCAATTTGGTTAAGGTTTTGTCCGTCCACGGCTGCGTTTTCAAAACTTCAAAACAAGTTTTTTCGCACGGCTTGCAAACCATGCTCATCCAAAACCGCTTTTCAACGATAAAAGGAGCAATGCCGGCATTTGTATGTGACAACTAAAGGCATATTGCGTTTGCTAGCGGCGTCGTTAGTTGACAAGTTGCGTAGTATTGGGTATAATTTAAAATTGGTAAATAAGTTGCGTAGTTGCCACCGTTTTACGTTTTGGCAAGTGTTGCGCAACGAAGGAAGAAAAATGAAAACAAAAATAGGCGGTCAAGCAGTTATAGAAGGCGTTATGATGCGTGGCGCAACAAGCATGGCGTTGTCCGTTCGTGACGAAACGGGCAAAATCCGTGTGGAAACAACGCGTTTGGCATCAAAAAAACCTTGGTACAGAAAGGTTCCGTTTTTGCGTGGAGTGATAAATTTGGTCGTTTCCATGATTGACGGAATGAAAATCATCGGCAAATCGGCCGAAGTTATGGTGGAAGACGAAATAGATATTTCCGACGGCGGAATGGGCGGTTTGATGTTCTTTTCCGCGTTACTGGGCGTATGCTTGGCTGTTGGATTGTTCATTGTCGTTCCCACCTACCTAACCATGGGAGTTTTTGCGTTGCTTGGCCTAAGCGAAACGGAGTTTGCTTGGCTAAAATCACTGCTAGAAGGTGTTTGCAAAATTTTGGTACTAATTGCCTACATGGGTGGAATTTCCAAAATGAAAGAAATTCGACGCGTGTTTATGTATCACGGGGCAGAGCACAAAACCATTGCCTGCTACGAAGCGGAAATGCCTTTGACGGTGGAAAACGTGCAAAAGTGCAGTCGCTATCACGACAGGTGCGGCACCAGCTTTTTGGTGTTTGTGGTTGTGCTATCGGTAATTTTGATGATGGTTTTGGACGTTGTTTGCATTGCTTGCGGCTTCACTGCTTTCATCGAAAAACAAAATTGGTGGCTACGCGCATTGCTAAAAATTGCATTGTTGCCCATAACGGCCGGTTTCAGCTACGAAATGCTTATGTTGCTTGCCAATTCCAACTTCGTTTTGTTCCGTCCGCTAAAATGGCTGGGTAAGCAATTCCAAAAACTAACCACGCGCGAACCTTCCGACGACATGGTGGAAGTGGCAATTTGTTCATTCAACAAGGTTTTGCAAATGGATGCCGACCAAACCATTGAAGAAGAGCACTTCCCCGAGCCTATAACGGTGGAACAATTCCGTCAAAAAATTGAAGAAAGTGGGTTGACGCAGTTTGCCGGAAAAGCCGACGACTGGCTTGTGTGCGCCATTTTGCATATAAAACAAGAAAATCTAAAACCCGAGCTAAAAATTCCTTTCGGCTGGATTGTGCGTTTGGAAAAAATGGTGGAGCGCTGTCAAAAGGGCGAACCTTGGCAATACGTGGTTGGTTCGGCACCGTTCTTTGGCAGAACTTTTGCCGTCAACAACAACGTGCTTATTCCCCGTCAAGAAACAGAACTTGTTTGCGAACAAGCGCTGAAACGTATAGGCAAAGACGACAAAGTGTTGGATATGTGCTGCGGAAGCGGTGCAATCGGCATAACGCTGGCGTTGGAATGCAAAAACGGCAGCAAAAAAGCATCCGTGTTGTGTGCGGATATAAGCAAAGATGCCCTAAAAGTGGCAAAATTCAACGCAAAAAGACTGGGCATAAAGACAAAATTTGTGCAAAGTGATTTGTTTGGACAAGTCAAGGGTAAATTCGACGTTATCGTGTGCAATCCCCCCTATATTGCAACGGAAGTTGTGGAAAGTTTGGAAAGTTGTGTGAAAGACTTCGAACCCAAACTTGCTTTGGACGGCGGCAAGGACGGCTTGGATTTTTATCGCAAGTTGGCAGAACAAGCCCCCGCTCATTTGCAAGCAAACGGAACTTTGGTTTTGGAAATAGGCTACGATCAAGGGGAAGCCGTCGTGCAACTTTTGCAAGAAAATTTTGAAGTGGAATTGAAAAAGGACTACGGTGGGAATGACAGAATAATCGTTGCCACCCTCAAAAAGTAGTTTTAAGGAGATATTATGACGGAAAAATTGGATAAAATCGTAGAACGCTACGAATTTTTGACACAGGAAATTTCCAAGCCGGAAGTTATTGCCGATAACAACAGCTGGAAAAAACTCGTAAAAGAACACAGCACGCTTACGCCCATTGTGGAATGTTACGAAGAGTATAAAAAAACCGACAAGGCCGTTTGTGATGCGTTGGAAATGTCCGAAGTGGAAACGGATAAGGAAATGTTGGATCTTCTTCACGAAGAAATCGTCGGCGGCAAAAAACGTCGCGAAGAATTGGAAGAACAACTAAAAGTGTTGTTGTTGCCCAAAGATCCCAACGACGACAAAAACGTTATTTTGGAAATTCGCGCAGGCGCAGGCGGTGAAGAAGCGGCTTTGTTTGCCAACGAAATTCGCCGTATGTACTACATGTTTGCGGAAAAGAATCGTTGGAAGATTGAAGAAATCGACATTGAAGAAAACGAACTGGGCGGCTTGAAGGAAGGCTCTTTCATGGTTGTGGGCGACGGCGCATATAGCAAATTCAAGTTCGAAAGCGGCGTTCACCGTGTGCAACGCGTGCCCGATACCGAAAGCCAAGGCCGCATTCACACCAGCACCATAACCGTTGCCGTTTTGCCCGAAGCACCCGACGTAGACATTGAAATTTTGGATAAGGACGTGAAAATCGACACCTATCGCAGCTCCGGCGCAGGCGGTCAACACGTAAACAAAACGGAAAGTGCCATTCGCATGACGCACTTGCCCACGGGCATCGTCGTCAACTGTCAAGATGAACGCAGTCAAATAAAAAACCGCGAAAAGGCAATGAATATTTTGAGAAGCAAGTTATACGACTTTTACCAAACTCAAGCCGATGCGGAATATGCCGCCGCAAGAAAAAGCCAAGTAGGCACGGGCGACAGAAGCGAACGTATCCGCACCTACAACTTCCCACAAGGCCGTGTAACCGACCACAGAATTGGCTTGACGCTATATTCCATCGATAACTTTATGAACGGCGACATCGGCGAAATGGTGGAAGCGTTGCGCCTTGCCGACCAAGCGGCAAAATTGCAATCTAACGAATAAAAAGAGAGTATGATAGATATGAAAAGATTGTTTGTTTTTATTTTGATTGCTGTGCTTGTTGGCGCGCTCGTGTGTGTTGCTGCTTGTGATAACAGCCCCGAAGGCAAACTTGTTTGCTACGTTCCAGACGGAGCACCGGCGCTATCCATTGCCAACATAATGGCAACAAAAAAGGTGGGCAATGCCAACGTTGACGTCGTTGTTTCCACTGGGAACGACGTTGTTGCAAAATGCACCAGTGGCGAAGCGGATATGGCTGTTCTTCCCACAAATGCGGCAGTAAAAATTTGTTCCGACCGCAACGATTATCAACTGTTCAGCGTAAACGTCTACGGCGTGTTGTACGTTGTGGGAACAAAGCAAATTTCCAGTTTGGCCGAACTTAAAGGCAAAGTCGTGCACAGCATTGGTTTGGCAAACACCCCCGAATACGTGTTTTCCGCCGTGCTAGATAACGCCCAAATTGATTTTGAAAAGCACGTCGACAAAGCAAAAGATGCCAACACCATTGGCATAAAATACTACGACGATGCTTCCGCAATCGTCCCCTTGGTTATCAGCGGAAAAGTAGAAGTTGCCCTTATCGGCGAACCTGCCGTAACCAACCTTACGGCAAAAGCGGCAAAACAAGGCATCACAATCCATAATCTGTTCGATTTGCAACAAGAATGGAAAAATGCCGTTGGCAGCGACGAAAACGGTTATCCCCAAGCCAGCATGATTGTAAAAAAAGAATGGTTGCAAAAGCAAGGTTTTGCAAGCGTTTTGGAAAAAACCGTCAAGGCCAACCAACAATATCTTTTGAACAACCTAGAAACTTTGAACGACCTTATGCACAGTTACGGCAGCACCTTGGACGTTGCCTACACAAGGGAAGTTATCGAGCGTTGCAACCTTTGCGCAGTTTTGGCAAAGGATGCAAAGAGCGACATCGAAAAGTACTTGGGCAAATTCCCCAAAGCTTTTGTCAACCAATATTTGCCGCTTGCAAGTGGCGTATGCTATGAATAAAACTGTTAAAAAAATTGGCGTGGCGACGGGCAAAACCGTCGCTTTCGTCGCTGTCGTTTTGCTTTTGTGGTGGGCGTTTGCCGCCATTGCTCAAAACGAACTTGTGTTGCCACAGCCGTGGCAAGTGCTAAAAATAACCTTTCAACTGCTGGGGGACGGCCAAATTTGGCTAGATCTGGCCGTTACGCTAGCCGGCGCACTTGTTGCGCTGGTTGTTTCGGTGCTGTTTGCGTTGGTGCTTGCGTTGCTTTCGGCAACTTGCAAAGGGGCAAAACCTTTTGTGGATGCGGTGGTAAGCGTTTTAAGCACGGTGCCCACTGCGGCAATAATACTAATTTTGATGATTGTTTTTTCCTCCAAAGCGGTGCCCGTCGTGGTGGCGTTTTTGGTGGTTTTCCCCGTGCTGTACGCAAGTTTTCAAAGGGAAATTTTTAGCGACAGCCAACTTTTGGACGTTTGCAAGGTGTATAACGTGTCGTTGAAAAAACAAGTGCGTTTTGTGTATTTGCCACAAATTTTGCGCACCTTTTGGGCGCAGTGCCGCAGCAGCGTGTCGTTGTGCGTAAAAGTTGTTATTTCCGGCGAAATTTTGGCGTTGCCTCGTTTGGGCTTGGGCCGCGATATCTACGTGGCCAAAGTCAATTTGGAAACAGCCCACGTGCTTGCGCTAACGCTGTTGGCACTTGTGGTGTGTGGAATAATTTCCGCAGCATTGGCCTTTGCGCAGAGGAAAACAAAATGGTAGAACTAAAAAACCTTTCCGTATCCTACGGCGAAAACGTCGTTTACCAAAATTTCAACTGCAAGTTTCCCGAAGGCGTAAACGTTGTTTTGGGAAAATCCGGCTGTGGCAAAACCACTTTGTTGCGTGTTGTTGCGGGACTGTTGCAGCACGGCGGCGAATGTGTTGCCGAAGGCCCCGTTGCCATGGTTTTTCAACGTCCGGCGCTTGCTCCCGTAAGCGTTTTCAACAATGTGAAAATGGTTACCAACGCTTCGGATGAAGAGATTATGCAAGCGTTGCAAAAGGCGGAAATTGATCAAAAGCGCAACCAAAACGCATGCAGTTTGTCGGGCGGAGAGCAACAACGTGTGGCTCTTGCTCGAATGTTGGTTGCTCGTGGCAACGTTTTGCTGTTAGACGAACCTTTTTCCAACTTAGATTATGGCACAAAAATTGCCCTACGCAACGTGTTGTTGAACGTGATTCAGCCTCACCAAACGGTTGTTTTCGTCACGCATGATATCGAAGACGCCGTTGCCGTTGCCGACAGAATTTATTTTGCAGAAGGCAAACCCAGCACGTTATCGCTGGTGGCGGAACTTCCGCGCAACGCGCGTGAGCGTAACGAGTTTGATGAAGAAAGTAACAAGTTGCGAAGCAAATTGCATCACCTGTTTTGCTAGGTCTAGCGCAAAAACAAACAGTTTAATATTTGGGCCGCTTGCCACAAAAGGCAGGCGGTTTTTTCTTTGCATGCGCAAAAACGCTTTGCTCGTTACGTGTTCTGCGCACACAAGCAATAATTTTTGCAAAAAATGCACCAAAATACAGCGCAAGTATAGCAAAAGAGGATTTTTATTTAATTTATATTTAACACAATGTATTGACGAAAGTTGTATTTTTTGGTATATTTTTGTATAGTATAAAATTTTGTGATTTTGTATAGTACGAATTTTTTTGGAGGAATGTTTATGAAGGGTTCTGCGGTGCCGTTTGACGGCGACAAGAACAAAGAAATCGCTCTTCGCAAAAGGTTGGGCGAATTAAAGGTCAAAGAGGGCGCACTTATGCCGGCTTTGCAATATGCGCAAGAATTGTATGGCTACTTGCCCTACGAAGTTCAAAACATCATTGCCGACGAACTTGGTGTCACTTTGTCCGAAGTGTACGGCGTTGCTACGTTTTATTCACAGTTTTCGTTGTACCCCAAAGGAAAGTATCAAATTGGTGTTTGTTTGGGCACTGCTTGCTACGTTAACGGCTCGGGAGAAATCTACGACAAACTTCGCAGTTTGCTGGGTATCGAAAGTGGCGAATGCACCGAAGACAAATTGTTCTCGTTGGATGCCACTCGTTGCGTAGGTTGCTGCGGAATGGCTCCGGTAATGAAAGTTAACGAAGATGTGTACGGCAAAGTTAAGCCGGAAGACATTGAAGGAATTTTGGCTAAGTACAGAGAGAGAGGATAGAACCGATGGATGCTAAAAAATTGCAAGAAATAAAGGCTCGTGCGGAAAAGGAATTGGCAAACCGCGCAGCTGGTAGTGGCGAAAACGGTGCCAAATATCAACGCCAAGTGTTGGTGTGCGGAGGAACCGGTTGCACGTCCGGCAATTCGCTTAAAATTTTGGACGAATTCAAAAAAGAAATTCAAGAAAACAATTTGCAAGATTCCGTCAACTTGGTTATGACGGGTTGCTTTGGATTGTGCGCTTTGGGCCCCGTGGTCATCGTGTACCCAGAAGGTTCGTTCTATAGCAAGCTCACCGTCGATCACGTTCACGACATAGTTGAACAACACCTTATCGGCGGCAAGGTGGTAACGGAATTGTTGTATTCCGAAACCGTCACCGAAGAAGGGGTAAAACCCTTGCAAGAAACGCCTTTCTATGCAAAACAACATCGTTTGGCTTTGCGTAACTGCGGCGTTATCAACCCCGAACACATCGAAGAATACATTGCTCGTGACGGCTACAAGGCGTTGGAAAAAGCATTGTCTTCTACCCCCGACGAAATTATCGACCTCATTATGCGTTCCGGTTTGCGTGGACGTGGTGGCGCAGGATTTTTGACGGGAAGAAAATGGAAGTTCACCCAACAAGCCAAAGGCGACCAAAAATACGTTTGCTGCAACGCCGACGAAGGCGACCCCGGCGCATTCATGGATCGTTCCGTTTTGGAAGGCGACCCGCACGCAGTTATCGAAGCAATGACCATTGCCGCATACTGCGTTGGCGCAACGCAAGGATACGTCTACGTTCGCGCAGAATATCCCATTGCCGTTCAACGTTTGCAAATTGCCATCAATCAAGCAAAAGAATATGGATTCTTGGGTAACAACATTTTCGGCAAAGATTTCTCGTTCGATCTTGAAATTCGTTTGGGCGCAGGCGCATTCGTTTGCGGCGAAGAAACGGCTCTTATGACCAGCATCGAAGGACACCGCGGCGAACCTCGTCCTCGTCCTCCCTTCCCCGCAGTAAAAGGTTTGTTTGGCAAACCCACGTTGCTTAACAACGTCGAAACCTACGCAAACGTTCCTCAAATTGTTTTGAACGGAGCAGAATGGTATTCTTCCATTGGCACCGAAACCAGCAAGGGCACAAAGGTTTTTGCTCTTGGCGGCAAAATTCACAACACCGGCTTGGTGGAAGTTCCCATGGGCACCACTTTGAAAGAAATCATCTACGATATCGGTGGCGGCGTTCCCAACGGCAAAAAGTTTAAGGCAGCTCAAACGGGCGGTCCCAGCGGTGGATGTATTCCTGCAGAATTGCAAGATATTCCCATGGACTACGAAAAACTCACCTCTATCGGTTCCATGATGGGCAGCGGCGGACTTATCGTTTTGGATGAAGACAACTGCATGGTAGACATTGCAAAATTCTATTTGCAATTCACCGTGGACGAATCCTGCGGCAAGTGCACTCCGTGCAGAATCGGCGTAAAGCGTTTGTACGAAATGCTTTGCAAAGTTACCGAAGGCAAAGCCACTTTGGAAGATTTGGATAAGATGGAAGAGTTGTGCTACTACATCAAAGACAACGCTCTTTGCGGTTTGGGACAATCTGCCCCCAACCCCGTGTTGTCCACACTCAAATATTTCCGCAGCGAATACGAAGCGCACATTGTGGACAAAGTTTGTCCGGCAGGCGTTTGCAAATCGCTCATTCAATATCAAATCGATCCCACAAAATGTATTGGTTGCACCCTTTGCGCACGCAACTGTTCTGCCGGCGCAATCAAGGGCACGCTAAAACAACCGCACAAAATCGACACTCAATTGTGTGTGAAGTGCGGCGTATGCGAATCTAAGTGCAGATTCAAGGCTATTCACAAGGTAGGTGGCAAACATGATTAATCTAAAAATTAACGATATCCCCGTAAGCGTAAAAGAGGGAAGCACCCTTTTGGAAGCAGCACGTAGCATCGGCATCAAAATTCCCACGTTGTGCCACATGAAAGAACTTAGCGAACTGGGCGCATGCCGTGTTTGCGTGGTAGAAGTTAAGGGAATGCGCACTTTGGTTGCTGCCTGCGAATATCCTGCAAGCGAAGGCATGGAAGTGTATACAAACACTCAACGTGTTTTCAACGCTCGCAAAACCACCATCGAACTTATTTTGTCCGACCACCGCAAAGACTGCTTGTCTTGCGAACGCAACACAAACTGCGAATTGCAACGCTTGGCATATAAGTATAGTTGCGATAGCAGCCGTTTTGCCGGACAACCTCGCGAATTTGTATACGACGATTCCACCGACTATCTTGTTCGCGATAACAGCAAGTGCATTTTGTGCCGCAGATGTATCGCCGTTTGCAAAAAGGTGCAAGGTGTTGGCGTTATCGGCGCAAACGAACGTGGTTTCAACACTCACGTTGCTAGCCCCTTCAATATGCAACTCAAAAACACCATGTGTGTTGGTTGCGGACAATGCATCACCGTTTGCCCCACTGGCGCTTTGACGGAAAAGAACGAAATCGACCGCATTTTAGCGGCATTGAACGATCCCGAAAAGCACGTTGTTGTTGGCACTGCTCCGGCAGTACGTGCCGCTCTTGCAGAAGAATTCGACGTTCCCGTCGGAACCAACTGCCAAGGCAAAATCAACACAGCTTTGAGATATTTGGGCTTCAACAAAGTGTTTGACGTAAACTGCTCGGCCGACTTCACCATTATGGAAGAAGCCAACGAATTGGTTGAACGCATTCAGAACGGCGGCAAACTGCCCATGTTCACCAGCTGCTGCCCCGGATGGATCAACTATTGCGAACGCAACTATCCCGATTTGTTGCCCAACCTTTCTTCTTGCAAATCTCCGCAACAAATGTTTGGCGCACTTGTTAAAAACGTTTATGCTAAGCGCGCAGGCATCGACCCGGCAAACGTGTTTGTTGTAACCGTTATGCCCTGCACGGCAAAGAAAGGCGAAAAGCAACGTACCGTTACCAACGGACTTGTGGACGTAGATGCAGTTTTGACCACTCGCGAATTGGCACACTTGCTTAAAGGAAACGGCATTTTATTGCCCGATCTTCCCGATGGCGAAACAGATAGTCCCTTTGGCGAATATTCTGGCGCAGGCGTCATTTTCGGCGCAACCGGCGGCGTTATGGAAGCTGCTTTGCGCACAGCCGTTAGCATTTTGAACCCCGACGAAAAATTCTCTAAGTTGGAATTTGATGAAGTTCGTGGTTTGGAAGGCGTAAAAGAAGCAAGCTACACAATCAACGGTTTGAACGTTAAAGTTGCCGTAGTAAACGGATTGAACAACGCAAAGGCTTTGTGCGACAAAATCCGCAACGGCGAAGCAGATTATCAATTTGTTGAAGTTATGACTTGCCCCGGCGGATGCGTTATGGGCGGCGGACAACCCATAAAGGCAACCTTTGTTAAGCACAAAAACGAAGTTGCAAAAGCTCGCGCAGAAGTTTTGTACACAACGGATAAGGCAATGACCAACCGTCGCAGCCACAAAAACATTTCTGTTAACGAAGTTTACGCAACGGATATCGGCACGCCCAACGGCCACGCCGCTCATGAAATGTTGCACACGTCCTACGAAGCAAAACCTCGCTACGTAAAGGAATAGTTGCCTTTCAAAATATTTGCAGTTTTTGCAAAAACGTATTGCAAATATAAAAATTTTGATATAAAATATATGGCAAGTAGAACTACTTACTAAATTTGGAGGATACCACATTGATACAAGTTATTTTCGGCGAAAAAGGATCTGGAAAAACCAAACAAATAGTTGCGTTAGCAAACAGTGCAGCGCAAATTGCAAACGGCGTTGTTGTTTATATCGACCGTTCCAACAACCGCATGCACGACCTCAACAGAAACGTTCGTTTGGTGGATGCTTCTCACTATGGCCTCACCAGTCAACACGACATTCTTTCCTTCATCAAGGGAATGCTCGCCGCTAACTTCGATATCGAACAAGTTTTTATCGACGGAATTTCTCGTTTGCTCGATTGCAACGTGGCCGAACTAGAAGTTTTGTATGACGGATTGGATAAAATTGCTACGGAACACAACGTTAAGTTTATCATTACGGCAAGTGCCGCAAAGGAAAACCTGCCTCCGTTCATTGCCAAACACGTTAAGTAGTTAGTAAAACAAAAAATCACAAAAGCGTTTTGCGTTGCGAGTTGTCGCAATGCAAGGCGCTTTTTGCGTTTTTGCGCGAACGGTTTTGTCTGTGACGGAAAAAGCAAAACGTCAGCAAACTATTGAAAAAACGTCAATCGGCAATGGCGCCCGAAACACAAAACAGAAAGCAAAAAGAAAAGGTCTTGTTGCCCAAAATTGCTGTCAGACCAAGGAAGCAGAGTAAAAGTTTTCTGCGGCAATTTCAAAAAGCAATGGTGCCAAGGTGTAAAGCAACAAGACGTTTTCTGCATTAGTTTTGCATGGCAGTGTTGCGGTTTTGTTATCCAAGTGCCATGGAGGCACAAACAAACAATGCCATTTTGCGCAAAAAACGCCAAATAACGTGCTTTTGCTCAATGGGCAGTTGGCACAAACGCTTTTTAGTGGTATAATATGTGCACTATGATAAAACTCACTCCGCTGTTTTCTGGAAGTTCCGGCAACAGCACGCTAATTCAAACGCCGAGCACCAACGTGTTGCTGGATGCTGGCTATGGCTATAAGGCCACCGTTGCACGCCTTGCGTTGTGCGGGGTTTCCGTCAAAGATATTTCCGCATTTATCATAACGCACGAGCACAGCGATCACGTTTCGGCGCTAAAAACTTTTGCAAAACACACCGATGCACCCGTGTTTGTTCCACAAAAAGCCGCAAACTACGTAATTCAAACGTGCTATTGCACCAATGTTCAACCCATTTGCGACAGTTTTGATATTGCCGATTTGCACGTGGACGTCTACCAATGTTCGCACGATGCGCGCGATTGTTTCGGTTATCGTTTCACTTGTGGCGATAGCGTTGGTTGCGTCACCGATACCGGCGTGGTGGACGAAAAACTTATTTCCTTTCTTGCGCCTTGCAAAACCGTGTTTTTGGAAAGCAACCACGACGTGGAAATGCTGTGGCACGGGCCCTACCCCTACGTGCTGAAAAGGCGTGTTGCTTCGGCGCTAGGGCACCTATCCAACGCGCAGGCAGCGGAAGTTTTGGATAAACTTGTCGGCCACAATCTAAAAAACGTGGTGCTTGCGCACCTATCTCGACAAAACAACGACAAACAAATTGCTTACGATACGGCCGTTGCCGTGCTGCAAAAACACGGACTTGTGGTTGGCAAAGACGTTAGCGTTATTGTTGCCGATCAATTCCAAAACGAGGTTACACTATGAAATTGCGCTACAACAAAAATGATTTGGGCAAAAGTTTTGCGCTTGCCGTACTTATGATGCTTGTTGGCAGTTTTGTGCTTTCTGCGCTGTTTGGCGGCAATAACGATGACCTTTCTTTTTGGATAATGCAAGGGCTGTATCAGTTGTTCATTTGTTCGGCGGCGTTTATCTATGCGGTGCTTTCCAAAACTCGGGTTGCCTCGGCCACGGCAATGAGCGTAAAACCTAATTTTGCGCACGTTGGTTGGGGGTGTCTTATCACGGCGTTTTTGGCCTGCATTTCCTTGCCCGTCAACGATTGGTTTGTTCAGCTAATTGTGGAACTTGGTTTTTCCGAGCCGTCGGTGGAAATGCCCATGCAGGCGTTGCCAATGGTGCTTGTTGCTTGCATAATGCCTTCCTTTTGCGAAGAAGTCGTGTTCCGCGGCACAATTTCCCGTTCGATGGAAAGTTGCCCACAAAAGTGGAAAAGCTTGGTTGTGTGCGGAGCGTTGTTCGCGGTGTTTCACCTAAACGCTGCTCAAACCCTGCATCAATTTGTGCTGGGCATGGTGCTAACGTTGTTGGTTTTTCGCAGTGGCAGCTTGTGGACGGCAGCCATCGTGCACTTGTTCAACAATCTTTTGGCGGTTTTGCTTTCCTTCATGGTGCAAAATGCGCAAATATTCACTGACCTGTGGTACGTTTTTGTTCCCGTTGGCGCGGTTGGCTTTGCGCTTAGTCTTTGGGGATATTGCAAAACAACAAAGAGTCAATGGCACGTGTGGCAAGACGAAGAACCGCGCGACGTGGCCTCGGTGGCGCTTTTAGTCGTTTCCGTTTTGGCATGCGTTGCGTTGTGGATATTAAATTTGGTGGTGGCATGAACTATAAAATTGTTGCAGTCGGCAAAATAAAAGAAAAATTCTTTCGTGATGCTATCGAAGAATATGCAAAACGCCTTTCGCGCTTTGGCAACTTGCAAATAGTGGAAGTGGATGAGCATACTTTTTGCGGCGTTCCCAACGCTAGGGAAGTGGAAAAAATAATTTCCGCCGAAGGCAAAAGCATTTTGAGCAAGGTGGAAGGTTGTTTGATTGCGCTGGATATCGGCGGACAGGAACTTTCCAGCGAGCAGCTTGCCGAAAAAATGGAAAAGTTTATGCAAAGCTATTCCACAATCACTTTCGTCATCGGTGGCAGCTACGGCTTATCCGACGAGGTAAAACGTTCGGCGCAATTGCGTTTGTCTTTTGGAAAAATAACTTTGCCACATCAACTTTGCAGAGTTGTGCTGTGCGAACAGGTTTATCGCGCGTGCACTATTCGCAACAACGTTCCGTATCACAAGTGATTTGACAAATTGCGTACTTGTGGTACAATAGTTTCGTTGCACCTAGCAACACGCCCCAAAATTGAGGCATAAAATACAAAAAGGGTAAATTTTTATGGATACGGTACTAACTTCTACGGTTTTATGGCAAGATTTTCACCCCGAAGCGGAGGCTTTGGACGTAAACGTGCTACGAACGGAAGAATTTGACGGAATAGTTGTTAAAACGGTGTATTTCACCGGCCGACAAGTTGCCGATGGCAAAACTCGTGTTTTGGCAAAAGTGGCTTGCAAAACGGGCAAATCCGCCAAACCGGCAGTGTTGCTGGTGGATAACTACAAAAAGCCTATCGACGTGGAAGAACTAAAATTTTGGGCAAACAACGGTTTTGTGGCAATGGCAATCGATTTTGCTGGTCGCACAACAAAAGGCCCGGCAACACTTTATCCGTCGTCGTTGGATTATTGCAACAGTGACGTTGCAAAAAGCTATTTCTACGTGTCCAACAGTGCAAAAAACACAAAAATATACGAATACGCACTCAACTGTATGCGCGCAATAACCTACCTGTTGCAGGAAGAAAACGCAAAGGGCGTTTCCGTTATCACCGCCAAAAAGGGCACGGCAGTGGGAGTAATCGTGCTAAGTGTCGATCAGCGCATTTCCAACGGGGCGGTTGTTTTCGGCAGTTTGTATCGCGAATTTCCGCCCTACGACAGCGACGAAGAAGAACCGGACGAAATGTCGGAAGAAGCGTTGCAAAAACGCTTGGACTACGAACAAACTCGTCAAGTTTGGACGGCCGGCATTGCTCCCCAAAGTTATGCAATGCAAATAAAGGTTCCCGTCTATCTTATTGCTTCGGCCAACAGCCCCTACGTCAGTTCGGAACATTCCAACAAAATGTACTATCGCCTTAACGATAACAGCAGAATGTTGCTGTTGCCGCTAACAATCGATTATCTTTCCGACGAACATGCGCAATGTTTGGTTAAGTGGTGCAAAGGCACAACGGTGGAAGAAAACGCCGAAGTGCTACCATATTCCGATGCCAGTGGCGACAATTTTGTCAAGGTAAAAACGTCGTTGCCACATTCCAAAATTGATTTGTGGTATTCGCGCAATGCCGAAAGCAGTTGTCGAAATTGGGTAAAGGCTCCTCTCAAAAAGACCGAAGATGGCTTCATTGCCGAATTGGACGTCTACACGCAAACGGATAGTTTGGTTGCGTTTGCGTTTGTCAAAGGACAAATAGATATCACCACGGCGTTGTGCGAAGTAAATTGCGCGCACCCTGGCAAGGTTAAAATTCCCACAAGAATTTTGTTTGCTTGCAATGGCGATGGCAACCTTGTTTCCATTCGGCGTGGCGGCGGCTGGCACGGCCAAAAGCACGACGTTGAATATTGCAAGGGCTATTTGGATATCTACGGCGCAAAGGGCACCGGCATGGCAACCTTTGCCGTAAACGATTTTGCCGTTAAGCACGGCGATGGTTTCACCGTTAGTTTCGATGTGTGTTGCAACGTTCAACAAACGCTAAAAGCTTTTGTAATGACAAAATTTGGCAAAGAAAACGTCGAATACGTGCAAGAAACGCACCTTATTGGCGACGGAACGTGGCAACGCATAACGCTGGAAGGTTGCAACTTTCACTCGGCCGATGGCAAGCAAATGCCGGAAGATACCACCGTGGAAATGTTTGCAGTTGTTGCCGACGAAGAATTTTTGATAAACAACTTGTTTTTGGTATGATAACTTTCAAACAGGGCGACACTGTTATCACAAAAAAACCGCATGCGTGCGGTTGCAATCGCTGGGTGGTTGTGCGCGTTGGCGCCGACTACAAAATTCAATGCGCTTCCTGCGGAAGAGTAGTGCTTTTGGAAAGCGAAAAATTTCACAAGGCGGTTAAAAAGGTTGACTAACGACGAACAAAACAACGAGCAAAATTCGCTTGTAGACCAAACGGAACAACAAAACACGGCGGACTTGGAACAGCAAAACGCACTCGGCACGGCACAACAATTGCCCGATGCGCTTGCACCTTCGGACGTTTTGACGGAAGAAGACCCCGTTTTGTTGCGCCGCAAAAAAAGATTGGATAAAGCGCTTACGGCGCTGCTTATTGCGCTAGTTGTGTTGCTGGCGCTAAGCTTGGTTTTGCGCTTTTTCGTTGGTTGCCGAATAAGTGTTCAGGGCGAATCTATGGAACCCAACTTCCACAGCGGCGACAGCGTGTGGATAAACAAACAAAAGCAAATTTCTCGCGGCGACGTGGTTGTGCTCTACAAACATCAGCTAACTTCAACGCAAAAAATTTTGGCGGAGTTCAGCGTGGGAAAAGAGGCACAATCAGGCGGCGCGTACGAAAAACTTATCAAACGTATTGTGGCCCTTGCCGGTGACAAAATTTGGACGGAGCCGCAAGGGGAAGGAGTGGTGCTGGTTATAAAAACCGCCGATGGTCAAATTTTGCGCGAAAACTACTACACAAACGGTGGTGAACAGGCATTGTTCTTTCAAGAAAACGGCCAAAAGGGCGCAATTCCCTACCTTCGCAACACTCATTTGGGCAATTTGCAAGGTTGCGTTTCGGAACAAACGGCCTTTGTTGTGCCTAGTGGCTGTTTCTATTTTTTGGGAGACAATCGCAACAACAGCACCGATTCGCGTACACTTGGCGCGCTGCCGGTGGAAAACGTCTACGGCGTGGTGGAGTTGTAGCGAAGTTTTGCTTTGCAGATTGTTTTTTGCGGAAATTTTCGTTTTTTTTGCAAACAAAAATTTTTCATTTTACAAAACGAATCAATTTTCGCTTCAATAAGAAAATTTTTCAAACTGAATAAATCTAAAGTTCGGCGTTTCGCCGAACTTTTTTTATGCAAAAATTTTTGGTGCGGAGCATGCAAAAGTTTCAACAATAATTTTGCAAGTATAAAAATATTTTTATTTGCAAAACTTTATATTATGGATTATTTGCGGGAAATAACAAAAATTTACGGCCGTCAGGACGAATTTTTGCATCGCAGTTTGCATGGCGGCAAAATAAGTGTGCTTAGCTTAGATACCATTTGCGACGACAAGAAGGTTTGCAACTACGTTTTGCAACCACTTGCGCAAGTTACCGAAAATTGCACGTCGCAGGATATTTTTCAAAAAATTTTATTGGGAGCCAATGTCAAAAAGGAACCAAACGTGCAAGCTGCCGTGGCCGATATTGCCAACGGCTACGCTTTGGTGCTGGTGGAAGAAGTTTGTTTTGCCGTCGATGCCCGTCTTGCCGTTGGGCGCGCCGTGATCGAACCTCCCACGTCCATGGTTATGCGCGGTCCTCGCGAAGGTTTCACAGAGGACGTAAAAACCAACTTGGCCCTGCTGCGCAAGCGACTAAAAACGCAAAATTTCAAAACGGAAAATTTTTCGGTTGGCAAATATACCAACACGACGGTTGCCGTGTGCTACTTGCAAGGTGTGGCCAAAAAGCAGCTTGTGGATAACGTCGTGCAAAAGTTGCAAAGAGTGGACGTGGACGGCGTGTTGGATAGCAGCTATTTAGCTCGCTATTTGGATGGCAACAAAACTTTTTTGTTCCGCCGTGTTGGCACGGCAGAAAAACCCGATATTGTTGCTGGCAAACTGTTGGAAGGGCGCATTGCTATCGTTGTGGACGGCTCACCGATGGTGTTAACTGTGCCCTATCTCTACGTTGAAGATTTGCAATCGCCCAGCGACTACTACGAAAATTCGCTTATGACAAGCATCAACAGAATTTTGCGTTTGGTAAGCGTGTTGGCTTCCGTCTTGTTGCCGTCGCTCTATGTGTGCTTGCAAATGTATAACTATCAAATAATTCCCCTAAAATTTTTGATTACCATACTAAACGCCACGCAATCAATTCCCTTTTCGCCCCTTTCGGAAATGCTCATGATAATTGTCATTTTCGATATTTTGCGTGAAGCAAACTTGCGAATGCCGTCGGCGGTAGGCATAACTCTTTCGCTTGTAGGAGCAATAGTTTTGGGGGGATGCTGCCGTCAAGGCCGGTTTGATAGGGGCGCCGGCTGTTATGATTGGTGCACTTTCCGGTATTGGCCTTTTCACCACGCCAGATAACACCCTTATTTTTTCGCTGTTGCGTTTTGCAATAACTTTTGTGGGCGGAATAATGGGCATAATGGGCGTGTTGCTTTCGGCGTTGCTAATTTTGCTATATTTGGCATCGTTGGAAGAATACCAAACGCCACTTTTGGCGCCCTTTGCACCCGATCTTCCGCAGGATAGGCAGGATGCAGTTTTGCAAAGTCCGTTGCCTTCGCAAAAAAAGCGCCCGTCGTCTTTTCCTAACCAAAATAGAACAAGAAGGGGCTAGCAGATGAACAAAATAAACATAACACAAATTTCTTTGTTGGTGTTGCTAACAATAAGCGGCGGCAAATTCTTGTCGTTGCCTTCCATTTTGGCGGCCGACGTCGGGCACGACAGTTGGTTGGTTTTGTGCATCAATTTTGCGATGGATGCATTGTGTTTGTGCTTTTTGCTGTGGGCGCTAAAACAAAACAAACACAAACTAAGTTTGGACGAAGTGCTGGGCGCCACCCTCACAAAAGTCGGCGCCAAGTTGGTGTTGGCAATATTCTTTGTAATGTTTGTTTCTCGCAGCATAATTTTGTTGGATTCGTGCTACAAAACGCTTGCGGTAACCTTCGACGTCAACACAAACTGGATACTTTTCACTTTGCCCATCGTTGTCGTTGCCGCTTGCGCCATCAAGTGGGGATTCAACTGCATTGCACGTGTGGCGCAGGTGTTGTTTGCGCTAATATTTTTGTCCATTGTTGCTATTTTGATCTATCCCACCACCAAGGCGCAGTTTTCGCAGTTGTTGCCCGTTGGAGAAGCAGGGTTTGCAAAAATATTTCAAACGGCATTTTTGCGTAGTTTTTGGTTTTCCGACTACGTGTTTATCTATTTCGTGATGGAAAATGTCCGTCCGCAAAAAAGGGTGTTTTTGCCTGTTCTTAGCAGTTTTGCAGTGGGCGTGGTGGTAACGGTGCTCTTAAACGCCGTTTTCGTTGCATTGTTCGGGGAGTTTGCGCAGTTCAGCAAGCTGGCAATGAGCAAAATTGGACTGTTTTCGGCAACGGCATCGTCCAACGGCCGTTGGGATTGGCTAACTCTTTCCGCATGGCTAATTTCGGTGGTTATAAAGATAGTCATTTTTATTTTTTGTGCCTACAAGTGCGTGGAAAAAGCCTTCGAAAAGCATTTTTCAAAGGTCAATTTGGCTGTGTTGGGCGTTATTTTTGTGTTTTTGCTGTTGCCCATGGTAGTTTCGGTGGATGCATTTATGAATCAATTTTTGTCTCGCTGCGCCTACGTGTTTGCTGTGGTGCAATATCTTTTGCCACTTGCTATGCCATTACTAACAAAAATTGCAAACACCAAAAGGTTTGGCCGGGGTGGTTTTGCGGAGGCGGCCGATGCGTGATCTAAAAAGAATATTGGTGGTTTTTGTGTTTTTTGTTGTGACGGTGGTGGTTTCCGTCGGCTACAAAGGCAACGAAATTTCGCGCCGTGGCATAGTGCTGGGCGTTGGCATTGATAGGTGCGAAAGCGGCGTTATGGTAACGGCGGAAGTGGTAAGCCCCGGCAACGGCAGTGAAGAAGTGGGCACGTTTAGCAAAACCGTTTCGGCATTTGGCAAAACGGTGGCTGAAGGGTTGCAAAACATTGCGGAAAAAACCGGCAAAGAAACGTCTCTTGGGCAGTGCGTTCTTGTCGTCTACGGCGAAGAAATGATGCGTGGCGACATTGCCGATGCAACAGATTATTTCATAAAATCCGATAGTTGCAAGGAAAGCACCGTCGTTTGTTGTTGCGTTGGCACGGCGCAAAATTTGCTAAAAAATAGCGACGCTCTTTCCCAAAGTGTGTCGTTATCCTTGGCGGACAAACTAAAAGACGTGGCGCAAAACGTGGCATTGCCTTCATGCGATTTGCTCACTTTTGCACGCGGTCAAAAAGAAGGTTATCAAACGGGCTACTTAAATTTGGTGTATTTTCAACAGATCGACGTGCCAAACAAGCAACAGCCTCAAGGATATTTTGTGTCGCAAAACGTGGCTGTTTTTCGCAGCAACAAATTTGTTGGCGTTTTGAGCGAGCCAGAAACACAAGGCCTTGCGTTGCTATCCCAAAGCGTTTCTGGCAACGTTTTCACCGTCAACAATAACACTCTTGCAACGCTAAGAGTAAACACAAAAAACATTTCGGCAAACAGGCGTGGCAATCAGGTAGATTTCACAGTCGACCTCTACGTTAAGTTGGCGCGCACCGATAGTTTTGGCGCCGGCGGAAAATTCACCGCCAAAACGGAATCGGAAATTACCCAAAGCATGCTAGATCAAGCAACGGAACAAGCCTACTTTTTGGCACAAACGTTTTTGCAAAAGCAAACGCAGTGGCAATTCGATTTGATTGGTCTGCACGAATTATTTCGCCGCCAGTATGGTTCGGCGCAGTGGGTAAAAACTTTGCCCACAAGTTCCATTCTTGTCAACCTAAAAATAAATGTGCATGAAAAGTAGTTTTGAACAAACGGCTTGCCGGCCGCTAGCGTTAAGCCGAAAATTTGCACAAAATTATCAACTTGAAATTGAGTTCGGCGTTGCAACGTGCGAAAGTGGCAATCATCGCGTGCCCCGAGGTATCGTTGCAATAAAACTTTTGCCCGTTAGTTTGGCTTTTTCACCATACGTTTGGGGCACGAAGAGCTGTTTCAACGATATTTGTGCTTTGTCTTTTGCCGCCATTTCCGGCGGCATTTTGCTTTTTCGGCAAAAATATTTTTATTGACTATGTGGCATATTCGTGCTAAAATGCTAATTGTCAAAATATGGTCAATTTGGAGGTGGCTTAAATGAGCATAAAAGAATTTCTAAGCCAAAACTACACTGCCTATCACGTTGTGCAAAACGTGTGCAAAACGCTAACGGAACATGGTTTTTTGCCCCTTGCTTGGGGAGAAGACTGGCACCTGCAACAAGGCGACAAGCGTTTTATCACGCAAAACGGAAGTTCCGTGATTGCTTTTGTGGTGGGAGAGGGCAAGTTTTTTAACGTTTGCGAAAGCCACACCGATAGCCCTTGTTTCAAAATTAAAGGTTCCTCCGTTTTGGAGGGCACCGTCAACCGCCTCAACGTTGAAAAATACGGCGGTGGATTGGTCTATTCGTTTGTGGATAGGCCGCTAAAAATTGCCGGCCGTCTGCTTGTGGAAACGGAAAACGGCGTTCAAGAGCAGGTTGTTGCTAGCAACTATCAAGTAGTCGTTCCTTCGCTGGCCATTCATCACAATCCGACGGCCAACGATGGTATTTCTTTCAATTTACAAAACGACGTGCTTCCGTTGTTTTCTCAAACGGAAACCGATTTGTACAAAACGCTCACCGACAAAAAAGTTTTGGATGCCGATTTGTTCTTGGTGCCTGCAACGCAAGCTTTCAGCGCCGGTGCGCAAAACGAATTTGTTTGTTCTCCCCGCATCGACAACCAAACTAGCGTGTTTTGTTCGCTAAACGCGTTGCTTTCCGCTTGTCCGCAAGGAGTATCGGTTGTTGCCTGCCTCGACAACGAAGAAATTGGCAGCGGCACCCGTCAAGGCACACCCGGTTTTTTGAACAAAGTTTTGTGCGCAATCGAAAATTCCCTTGGCTGGAACGAACAACAAAGAGCATTGGCACGCCACAACGGCATGGTGCTTTCGGTGGATAATGGACACGCTATTCACCCCGCCCATCCAGAAAAGAGCGACCCTAAGCAAAGCGTAAAGTTGAATGGCGGCGTGGTGATAAAACACCATCCCAACTATGCAACGGATGGCTTAACTTCCGCATTGTTAAAAAAACTGCTTTCGGATAACAAAATTGCTTGGCAAGACTACTACAATCGAAGCGACGTGCGTTGCGGTTCCACTTTAGGATTGGCAACTTCCGCCGTGCTACAAATAAAAACTTGCGACATCGGCCTTGCGCAACTAGCAATGCATTCTGCGTGCGAAACTGTCGGCGCAAAGGATATCGACTGCATGACGCAGGCGCTAACGGCATTTTTGTCGGCGCACTTCCGCACAGAAAACCAAAACGTGGTTATCAGCAGCAAGGGGAATTGCCAATGAAAAGCGGTTGGCTTGTGGTAAACGGTTTTTTGCACAGCGAAAAATTCAACAATTTGTATAAGTTTTTCACAAACAGTGCAAAAGAACTCGGCATCCATTTGCAAGTTGTGCCCACAACCCAACTTATTGCCACCGCGCAGGAAGGATTTTCGCAAAAACCCGATTTTGTGCTGTTTTGGGATAAGGACGTGTGTCTTGCACGTCGGCTGCAAAATTGCGGACTAAAACTGTTCAACTGTGCCGATGCAATAGAAAACTGCGACAGCAAAACGCTAACGGTAATGCACCTGCTAAACGTTGTCCCCATGCCGCAAACGGTGTTTTCACCCAAAACTTTCGATGGCGTTGGCTATGGCGATTTGGGCTTTGTTCAAGTTGCCGCACAAAAACTTGGTTTGCCCATGGTGATAAAGGAATCGTTCGGTTCCTTCGGGCAACAGGTGTATTTGGCTCACACCATGGACAATGCAAAACAAATTGTGCAATCGCTTGCTGGCAAGGACTTTTTGATGCAGCAATTTGTTGCCGAAAGTTTTGGCAAAGACGTTCGCGTAAACGTGGTTGGCGGCAGGGTTATAAATGCCGTAATGCGCCAAGGTGCAGAAGGCGATTTTCGCTCCAACGTCACTTTGGGCGGAAACATGCAAGCTTGCCAAATAGATCCGCTAATGGAACAGTACGCATTGTCTGCCTGTCAAACGCTAGGTTTGGATTTTGCCGGTGTGGATTTTTTGCTTAGCAACAACGGCCCGTTGCTGTGCGAAGTGAACTCTAACATGCATTTTCAGTCTACTTTCGAATGTACCGGCGTAGATTTAAGCAAAGAAATTTTGCAACACGTTTTGCAAAAGATCAACTAGGGCAAGCCCCAAGGAGGTTATTTATGGAAGAATATCTTTCTCGTTACGAATTTTGGTGCAAAAACGCCAAAGATGCCGACGTTATAAGCAGTTTGCAACAAATGCAAAACAACGAAAAAAGCAAGCAAGATGCATTCTATGCCGATATCGAATTTGGCACGGCAGGTTTGCGTGGAATAATGGAAGCCGGCCCCAACCGCATGAACGTCTACACGGTGTTCCGTGCAACTGCGGGCGTTGCATCCTACATGAAAAAACACAATTTCACCTCTTGCGCAATCACCTACGATTCTCGCAACAATTCTCAAAAATTTTCCCAAGTGGCGGCTGCAACACTGGCTTCGCAGGGCATAAAAGTTTTTCTCACTCGGGAATGTATGCCCACTCCGTTTTTGTCCTTTATGGTGCGCAATTATCATGCAGATATGGGGCTTAATGTCACGGCTTCCCACAACGCTGCGCAGTATAACGGCTACAAAGTGTACGACAAAAACGGTTGCCAACTTACCGACGACGATGCCAACGAAGTTATGCAACACATTCTAACCATCGATCCGTTTGCAACACCGTTGCCAAGTTTTGAGCAATACGAAAGTCAAATAACCTATGCCGACGAGGCCATGGAAGAATGCTACAAGGCTTCTGTTTTGGCCGAAAGTTTGAACAAGGCCGACGTTTCGGTGGTGTATTCACCTCTAAACGGCGCCGGCTATCGCATTGTGCCGGAAGTTTTGCGCAAAGTTGGCGCAACAGTTACGGTGGTTCCAGAACAATCAATGCCTAACGGCAATTTCCCAACTTGTCCCTATCCAAACCCCGAACGCCACGAAGCGCTTTCACTAGCGTTGGCACTGGCCAAGGACGTCGATTTGGTTGTTGCCAACGACCCCGATAGCGATAGGCTTGGCGTTGCCGTTTGCACAAAACAAGGCTACCAAATTCTTAGCGGCAACGAAGTGGGCCAATTGTTGTGCGACTACGTGCTTTCCGTGCGCTCAGAACGTGCAAATTTGCCGCAAAACCCGATAGTTGTCAAAACCATAGTTTCCACCCCCATGGTGGATAAAATTGCCGCCCACTACGGCGCGCAAGTGGTGGACGTGCTAACCGGCTTCAAGTACATAGGCAACGTGATAAACAAGTTGGAACAAACCGGCCACGAAAACGACTTCGTGTTTGGTTTTGAAGAAAGCTGCGGCTACTTGAAGGGTTCCTACGTGCGCGATAAGGACGGCGTCGTTGCCGCAATGCTCATTTGTGAATGCGCCGCCTACTACAAAAAGCAGGGCAAAACGCTTGTGGATAGGCTCAAAGAACTTTCCCGGCAGTTTGGCAACTACACTTTCCGTCCCGTTGCATATACTTTCCAAGGCATCGAAGGTGCCGAAAAGAAGGAACAAATTTTTTGCAATTTGCGCAAACACCCCTTGCAACAACTGGGTGTCGGCAAAGTGGTGGACGAATGCGACTTTTTGACGCAAACAAAATACGACGTTCCCAAAACCAACGTTTTGCGTTACAGAACGGATGACGGCTGCCAACTTATTTTGCGTCCCAGCGGAACGGAGCCGCTAGTAAAATGCTATTTGTGCGCCGTCGGTGACGAGCAATCGGCAAACGAAAAATTGACGGCAGTGGTAAAACAACTAAACCAAATTTTCTGCTAGAGTTTTCCAGCAAATGCAAATTTCAAACGCCCAAGCAAGATTTCTTGCAAGGGCGTTTTTTGCCGCCGTATAGTTGTCTAAAAACGCGTTTCGGTCGCAATTTTTGTGGCACGTTGCAATTTTTCATGTCATATTTTTGCAATTTTTGCTATTTTTCTGGTAAAACTTCGTTTGCGAATTAACAAAAAGGCCAAAACGCTTGCCAATTTTGTGAGGTAAATAGTACAATAATGTTGATGTTATCACTTGTAATATAGAGGAGTGGTAATTATGAAAAAATCAATTAAACTATTCACCATTTTGGTGCCTAGCAAACTTGCACTGTGAGCCTGCAAATTGCAAAACCATTTAACGAAATTTCGTGGCATTTTGTGCCGCAAAAAATGTTTGAAAACAAGCTAAAGGCCTTGCAATTTTTTTGCAGGGGCAACGTTGTTGAAAGAATATCCAAACTGAACAAAAAGGAAATATGCATGAAAAAATCTATCAAACTAGTTGCGTTTTTTGTATTGGTGGCGCTGGCAACTAGCGCCCTGTTGGCGTTTGTCGCCTGCACGCCCAAAACCGAAGAGCTTCCACAAGCAACCGGCTTGAAATATATCAAAACCATCTGGAACGACCAAGATTGCTATTTTGTCATCGGTATCGGCACCGAAACTCGCACCGCATTTTCCGTCCCTCAAACGCACGAAGGACTTCCCGTTTGCGGCATTGCGCAGTCCGCATTCTATGGCAACAAAACCATCGAAGAAATTGTTTTGCCGCAGTCCGTTCAGTACGTTGCAACAATGGCCTTTGCCTTTTGTTCCGTCAAAAAAATCACAGCGCTTGGTGTCACGCAAATTATGCAAGGCGCTTTTGCCGGCAGTGAATTACAATCGGCCGTTTTGAAGGCTAACGGCGAAGCAAAATGGACTCGGTACTATGCATCCATGCAATCCGATGCCTATATGTCCGAATTTGGCGCAAAAAATTTTGAACACAACGCCTACGTGCTAACAACGCAAAGCCAAAGCGAATTTCGCTACGGCGAAAAGCGCAATAACCATTGATGTGTAACAACAAAATCAACTTTGTTTTGGCACATTTTTGATGGCAATTTTCAGTATGTCAAAAGGCACACCATTTTATTGCTCAAATGCGATGATTTTGCCCGACGATGTAAAAGAAAAACACAAAAAAATAGCAGACATTATAACAAACGTCAGTTACTAGGGGTTTGTAAAAAACGGGCGACGCAAGTTTTTACTTGCGCCGCCCGTTTGCTATTCAATTGATTCAGAACAACTGTGAGTGACTGTCTTGCTTAGCAAATTTCTACTTCAAAGAGGCCCTTTTAATGGATATGTATCCCAAACCGAAAAACAAGGCAGAAAACACCACGTCGTATAGTATCACCATTCCCATGGCTAAGCCGTTGGGTATAGTGCCGACAATCATATACAAGTTGTAAAAGGGCAGGCAATCCAAAACTGTTTGAGAAACCGACTTTCCGCTCATTTCCATGGCAAAAAGAATTTCTTCAATAATGGATGCAACAATGCCGACACCCACCAAACTTATAACCAGCGGCCAAGCAATAGTTGCCGCTTGTTTGCGTGTGCCGAACAAAAATATGCACACTAGCGATTGCGTGAACAGTGTGGCACCCAATCCCATTGCAAAGCTGCAAAGTATCACGGAAGTTGCTTCGCCTGCCGGAAGCGTACCGAAGCCCATAACGGGCGCAAGCATTGCAAATTCAAAAACAAAGTTGGTAACAAAGTAGCTTGCGCCAATAAGCAGAGCAGTTATGCTGTAGGACAAAAACACTTGCGTTCTGCTTTTGTTGGCCAAAATTGCGTTGCGAACAGTTCCTTGCGAAAATTCTCTGCTAAGCAAAATGGAAGAGCAAATCATTGCAAACAGTGCGGCGTTGGAGGAATAGGAGGCAAACGACGTCATGGATGCGTATAGGGAATCACCCATGTTTGCCACAAGCGAAACGTCCCCAATGGCGTCCATCAGTGCATCAAGCCCCAAAATCAGCAACAAGTTGAAAACGGGCAGCACTGCACACAATCCCAAGAACACCCAAAACAAGGTGGATTTTTTCAGTCTGAACAATTGCAGTTGAAGAATACCTTTCATCTTGCACCTCCTACCGCTTCCATAAAGAAATCTTCCAAGTTTTCACCAAGCGACACGATGTTTGTTGCAACAACGCCCTTTTGAGCCAACAGCAACAGCACTTGAGTGGGCTGAATTTCGCCAAACAAATCAATTGTGTTTTCGTCAACAACCGTCGTTTTGCCGAGTGAGGAAAGCACTTCTTTTGCACGCTCGGCGTTGTCAACGCTCACCCTAAGGCGTTTTGCGCTAAGGCCAAGTTCTTCCGCCGTGGCGTGCTTAACAATTCTGCCGTTGTGCATAACCAAAAATTCCGTGGCAAACTTTTGCAATTCCGCAAGAATATGGCTAGAAATAAGAAGCGTAACGCCCATTTCTTTGTTTAGCGAAACAAACAGTTCGCGCAGTTGCCTTATTCCTTCTGGATCAAGCCCGTTTGTTGGTTCGTCCAAAATAAGCAATTCGGGTTTACCCACAATAGCCATGGCAATGGCCAAGCGCTGCCTCATTCCGTACGAAAAGTTTTTCACCTTTTGTTTAGTGCTGCACAAACCAACAATATCCAGCGTTTTTGTAAGATAGTTTTCGTCTTCTTCCAGGCCCAGCAATTTGCACTGAGCACGCAAATTTTCCATGGCCGTCATTCCGTTGTAGAGAGACGGTTTTTCTATCAGCGCGGCAACGGACGTGTCGCGTCGCGTTTGTCCTGGCAGCACGCTATACGTGCCCGAAGTTGGCACTGCAAGTCCTGTCAACAACCGGATAAGTGTTGTTTTGCCTGCGCCGTTTTTGCCAACCAAACCAACAATTGCGCCTTTTTGTATCGTCAACGAAACGTTGTCGACGGCATTAAGCGTGCCGTAGCGTTTGGTTAAATTTTCGGCACTAACCAAAATTTCAGACATCTGTATCCTCCCCAATATTTGCATCGGCAAATTTTGCATTCGCACACTTTGCGCTAGCACTAATTGTCAAGCATTATACCACACTCAAAACACACTGACAATATTTTTTTGCAAACAATGGTGTTGACTGTTTTTCGTTGCTATGCTAAACTGCTTGCAAAAGGTGAAATATGAAGCTATATAAAAACGGAAGTTGCCTTGTTGGCAACAAAATTATCAAAAGAGATATCGTTGCCAATCGTGGCAAAATCATCGAAATTGCCGAAGATATCGTTGCCGACGAGCAAACGGAAGTTTTCGATTGCACCGGCAAATATCTGTTGCCCGCTTTGGTGGATATTCACACGCACGGCGCCAACGGCTACGATTTTAACACGGCCGATTTGGACGGCATGAAAAAGATTTTGGATTTCTACGTTGCTCACGGCGTTGGCACTGTTTTTCCCACCGTCATGACGGATAGCGACCAGACTATTTGCCGCCAAGTTGCGCTCATTTGCGAATTGGCCAAGGACTATCCCGAAGTTAAAGGCATTCACCTAGAAGGGCCGTTTGTAAGTGACCAGTTTGGCGGAGCTATGCCTAGGGCGTTTTTGCAAAAGCCGTCGGTGGATAAGTTTATGCAATATCAAAAGGCGGCCAACGGGTTCATAAAAATTGTAACCGTCGCGCCCGAATTGCCCGATGCAATTGCCTTTATTTCGGAAGTTTCCGATATGGGCGTGGTTGTGTCGTTGGGACACAGCGGCGCAAACGCGCAAATTGTGCAGCAGGCGTTGGAAGCTGGCGCAAAAAGTTTCACCCACTGGGGCAACGCTATGGCGCAACTGGATAGGCACGACCTTAACGTCAGCGGCAGCGCAATGGCAAGCAACGCTTTTTGCGAAGTTATTTGCGATGGCAAACACGTTCAAAAGGACGTTGTTAAATTGCTTGTGCAAACAAAAGGCATAAACAAAGTTATTGGCATAACGGATAGTATCATGGCGGCAGGTTTGCCGGATGGCACCTATTCGTTGGCAGGTCAAACGGTGCAGGTCGCTAGTGGTGATGCACGCTTGCCAAGTGGCGTTCGCGCAGGAAGCACCCTGGATGCCTACACCGGACTGGCAAATTTGGTAACATTCACAGGCTTGCCACTTTCCGAAGCCATAAAGGCGTGGACCGTTAACCCGGCAAAACTTGTGGGGCTAGAATCTCGCATCGGCACTATCGAAGTGGGCAAAGATGCCGATTTTATCATTTTTGGCTAGAAAAATTCCACAAAACGTCACCATATTTTTAGCAAAAAGCTATTGCAACGGCAACAGATTTATAGTATAATGTTTGCAAGAGATGTTATAAAACAAAAAAAGGAGGTCTCTGATGAAAAAGATTTTATGTTTGGTACTAACGTTGTGTTTGCTGGCCAGCACACTTGCCTTTGTGGCTTGCGACGGTGGCAACAACGATCCCGCAACGGTTATGACCGTCAGCCTTAACCCCGAAGTGGAATTCGTTTTGGATGGCAACGGCAAAGTTATCACCGTTAACGCTTTGAACGAAGAAGGCAACCTTGTTATCAGCGCTCAAGGTTTTGCAAACATCGAAGGCAAAACAGCCGAAGAAGCTGCACAATTGTTTGTTTCTATTTCCGCGGAAACTGGCTTCCTTGTGAGGGGCTCGCTCAAAACGGAAAACAACAACATTGAAATTGCCATTTCCGGCGACAAGGCCGCAGCCGACAAATTGTTCGACGACGTGAAAACAAGCGTAAACAACTATTTGGATCAAGTTGGCCTTACTGCAACGCTAGAACAAGCCGAAGCAATCACTAAGGAACAATTGGAAAAATTGGTGGCAGAATGTGCCCCCTATTTGGAAGAAGCAGAAATAAAGGCAATGGAATACGAGCAATTGGTTGCCGAAATTGCCCAATCCAGAAAGGAAACTGCCGAATACTATTCTCAAGAACTCAAAAACGCCTACTACCAAGCAAAAGCACATGCTTTGGATAAGGCAAAATTCGACGTTCTAAGAGAAAAGCTTGATAATCTCAGTTTGACGTTTTTTAATATGTTGAACAGTGGTTACGAAACCGCAGCAAAACTCTTGGAAACAGCGCGCTACGAGGCTTTCGTTAAGGAAGATTCCGTTTATCAAAAAGCACTTGCAGCTGTTCGCACTGCAAAAACCAACTATTTGCTAAAACTCAACGAAATTTCCGAATCGGAATATGCTAACGGCATTCCCGAAGCTGTTCAAGCACAACTTGACGGTTTGAAAGCTACTTTGGATACTGCCGAACAAGCACTTGTAAAAGCAGGCGAAACGGCGTTGTCGATGCTCGATGAAGCACAAAAAACGTTGGATGACGTGCACAGCCAAGTAGTGCAAGCACTTGCCAACATCAACGTTGACGAACTTGTTGACAAAATTGCAGAAGAGCAAACAACTGCAGCAAGCGAATTCTTCACCGCTTTCGAAACGCAATATGCTTCTGCAAAAGAAGGTGCAAAAACTGCTTGGAACAACATGGAATCTGCTTTGAGAGAAGGCTCAATCAGACAATAATTGCACAAACCAGTTGTTTAATAGCATCGCAAACAACTATCAAAATGTCGCCGCAGCAAGATTGTTGCGGCGGCTTTTTTGTTGCATTGCACCAAAAATTGACAAGTGAACGCGTGGCAAATTTCCAACAAAAGGCTAAGTCAACCATCCAAAAGGTATTCCGGCAAGCAAGCTCACCTAGCTGTTTTCCCGGCGATTTGTTGTGGCCTTTCCATGGCAAATGCTTGCATGCGGCGCATTTTTCAACAGCTTGGCAAAACGTTTGTTTTGCCAAGCATTTTGTTGCATCACCGCATGCGACAGTCAAATTAAAAGCGCAAACGCCACGGGTTTTGTGCCTTTAAAGCAACGTGACAAAATTTTGCGCAGATATTTTTTGTTTTTAGTCAATATGCGCAAAAACTTTTTTTGCAACCGGCAAAATTCAGTTTGCTTAAAGAGAAAAAAGGTATATAATATACATAACTGTACATTTTGGGAGTTTTTGTTTTTCGCAATACGAAAGCCCTCCCAAACATTCAATTCGATTCTAATTTTTTAAGGTGAAATATGATCAAAAAACTATTAAAAGGAACAAAGGGCTACGAAAAGCAGTCGATATTCACCGTCGTTTGCGTAATGGTAGAAACAGCCTTAGAAGTGTTTTTGCCATTGCTGATGTCCAACATTTTGAACGTTATGCAACTGTTCGCCGCCACCGTTGCAGATAGTGGCAAACTCACCGCCAACCTAATCTACTTCGATTTTGGTGCATTGCAGTTGGTAACGGTGCAAAAAGGCACGCTGATAATGGGCAATTCGGATATTTTGCTAAACACGGTGTTTACATACGGAATATTGATGATTATAAGTTCAATTTTGTCGCTAACCTTCGGCATTTTGGCCGGTCGTTTGTGCGCAATTGCCGGATCAGGATTTTCCAAAAACATGCGTGGCTATTTGTTCGACAAAATTCAAGACTTTTCCTTCGCCAACGTGGATAAATTTTCCACCGCAAGCTTGGTTACCCGTTGCACAACCGACGTAAACAACGCTCAACAAAGCTTCATGATGATTATCCGCACCGTTGTGCGTGCGCCGTCAATGCTAATTTTCTCTTGCATAATGGCGTTTATCAACCAGCCGGATATGGCGTGGGTTTTTTTGGCGGCAATTCCCTTGCTAGGTTTAGTGATGTTTTTGCTTTCCACAAAAGTTTTCCCGCTGTTCCGTGCAATGCTAAAACGCTACGACAAAATGAACGCCGACGTGCAAGAAAACTTGGTTGGAATTCGTGTTGTCAAGGCATTTGTGCGTGAAGAATACGAAGAAGAAAAATATCGCAAATCCACCGAAGATGTGCGCAAATCGCAACTAAAAGCAGAAAAAATCATGGTGCTGATGAACCCGGCAACATCCATGATTATGTACGGCACAATGATAATGCTTATGGTTATTGGCGGTTTAGATCTTGCAGCCGGCCAAATTCAATCGGGCACAATCACCGCAATGATGAGCTACGGCACTTCCATTTTGGGCTCGGTAATGATGATTTGCTTCATTGCAGTGCAGTTGGTAATGTCGCGCGCATCCATCGACAGAATCTACGAAGTTTTGGACGAACAACCCACCGTTACGGATGGCGCTAGCGACAAAACGGTGCAAAGCGGCGCAATCAAGTTCGATCACGTAAACTTTTCCTATTCCAACAACGCACAAAACCTCACTTTGGAAGACATCAATTTGGAAATTGCTCCTGGCGAAACGGTTGGTATAATTGGTGGCACGGGGGATGGCAAAAGCAGTTTCGTGCAACTTATCCCTCGTTTCTACGACGCACTGGACGGCACCGTCTACGTGGATGGTGAAGACGTTCGCAACTATTCTTTGTTCAACTTGCGCGAAGGCGTTTCCATGGTGTTGCAAAAAAACGTGTTGTTTTCTGGCACGATAGAAGAAAACTTGCGTTGGGGCAACAAGAACGCCACCCAAGAAGAAATTGAATCAGCCTGCAAAGCGGCTTGCGCTCACGATTTCATCATGTCCTTCCCTGCGGGCTATCAAACCGATTTGGGGCAAGGCGGCGTGAACGTTTCCGGCGGACAAAAACAACGTTTGTGTATTGCTCGTGCATTGCTCAAAAAACCCAAAATAATGATTTTGGACGATTCTACCAGCGCAGTTGATACGGCGACGGATGCTCAAATTCGCGCCGGCTTGAAAAAGCTAGATAAAGATATGACCACCATCATAATTGCGCAACGCATTTCCTCCGTGGAAGGTTGCGACAAAATAGTGGTGCTAGACGACGGCAAAATAAACGCCGTTGGCAATCACAAACAACTTATGGAAAGCTGTTCCATCTATCAGGAAGTGTACCATTCGCAACAAAAGGGTACAGTGGAAGGAGGTGACGAAAATGCCCCCGAGAGGTAGACACATGGGCGCGCCGAAGCCGGAAAATTTGTTCGGCACAATCAAAAGACTTATAGGTTACCTAAGCCCGTATAAGGGAAGAATGATCGTGGTGTTTTTGTGCATCGCATTGCAATCGGTAAGCAACATTTTTGCAACGTCGTTGCTTTCCCCGTTGCTTACGGGACTTGCCGTAACCGAACCGCTTGGCGGCGTTGCCGACCGAATCAGCATCACCGGCGTTGCCGCGCTAGATAGCCTTGCCTACACCGACAAAACTGCATATCTTGCGGCAATGGTTTCGATAATGGCGGCAATCTACGTTATTTCGCTAGTTTGCAACTACACACTAAACCGCATTTTGGTTGGTATTTCCACCAGCACAATGACGCGTTTGCGCAACGAATTGTTCTCGCACATGCAACGTTTGCCCATTCGCGTGTTCGACACAAACACGCACGGCGAACTTATGTCTCGCTACACCAACGACGTGGACACAATGAACGAATTTATCGCTCGTTGCATTCCGCAACTGGTTAGCAGTTGTCTTTCCATTATTTGCGTGTTCGTGATGATGTTCATTCTCAACTGGGCGTTGACGCTTGTTATGATAGGAATGTTGCTTATCATGGGCGTGGTGGTAAAGGTTTTGGGTGGAAAATCTCGCAAGAACTTCGTTGCTCAACAAGCAGCAGTGGGCAAACTTAACGGCTACGTGGAAGAACTGACGGAAGGCCAAAAGGTTGTTAAGGCTTTCAACCACGAAGAAATTGCCAAGACAGAGTTTGAAGAAATCAACTCTCACTTGCAAAAAGTTGCCACTAACGCCAACAGCTATGCCAACATTATGGGTCCCATAATGAACAACCTTTCCCACTTTTTCTATGCAGGGATAGCCATTGTGGGCGCAGTTTTGGCAATTGGTTCCGATCAGCCTCTTGGCATGGTGGGTGTTGTTGCAGCATTCTTGCTGTATATCCGCAACGTAACCAACCCCATTCAACAAATTTCTCAACAAATAAACCTTGTGTTCGTTGCCGTTGCAGGTGGCGAACGTGTGTTCAAACTTATGGATACACCTGTGGAAGTTGACGATGGCTACGTTACCCTTGTTTATGCAAACAAAGACGAAAACGGCAACATCACCGAAAGCCCCGTTCGCACAGGCACGTGGGCGTGGAAGCATCCTCACCAAGAAGCAGGCAACGTAACCTACACCGAACTTAAAGGCGACGTTCGTTTCGAAGACGTAACCTTCGGCTATGAAGAAAACAAAACGGTTTTGCACGACGTCACTCTTTATGCAAAACCGGGACAAAAAATTGCGTTCGTTGGTTCCACCGGCGCAGGCAAAACCACAATCACCAACCTTATCAACAGGTTCTACGACGTGCCGGATGGCAAAATTCGCTACGACGGCATCAACGTCAACAAAATCAAAAAGGCCGATTTGCGCCGATCGCTAGGCATGGTTTTGCAAGATACGCACCTGTTCACAGGAACGGTGTTGGATAATATTCGCTACGGCCGGCTAGATGCCACCGACGAAGAGTGCATTGCTGCGGCAAAATCGGCAAACGCTCACCAGTTCATCAAACACTTGCCCGAAGGCTACAACACGATGCTAACGCGCGACGGCGAAAACCTTTCGCAAGGTCAACGCCAGCTTATTGCAATTGCTCGCGCCGCCGTTGCCGATCCTCCCGTGCTAATTTTGGACGAAGCAACAAGCAGCATCGATACCCGCACGGAATGGCTAATCGAAAAGGGAATGGATGCACTTATGGAAGGTCGCACAACTTTCGTTATTGCGCACCGTCTTTCCACTGTTCGCAACAGCAACGCCATCATGGTGTTGGAACAAGGCCAAATTATCGAGCGTGGCAGCCACGACGACTTGATCGAACAAAAAGGCAAATATTATCAATTGTATACCGGCATGTTCGAGCTTAGCTAAGCAAAGCAATTTTCAAAAAGGAAGTTCACAAACGAACTTCCTTTTTTGTTTGCCGCGAAAAAAGGGTGGTGAATTTTTGCGCAGTTTTTGTTCAAATTTGGTTTCAACTATTTACCTTTTGGCAATTTTGCGGTACAATGTGTGTATTCTACTTTTCTAGGAGCAACAATGTTCAATTTTTTGGTTGTCGAAGACGACGTTAACACTCGCAAATTGATTTCGGCCGTGCTAAAAGAAAACGGCTACGACACTTTGCTTGCCGCAAACGGCGTGGAAGCGTTGGAAATTTTGGAAAACAACCACGTCGACTTGATGATAATAGACGTGATGATGCCCAAAATGGATGGCTACGAACTAACTCGCACTTTGCGTGATAGCGGTAGTCAAATTCCCATGCTAATGCTTTCGGCCAAACAAAAAACCGAAGACATAAAACAAGGTTTTATCGTGGGCATAGACGACTACATGACAAAACCTTTCGACAACGAAGAACTTATTTTGCGCATACGTGCGCTGTTGCGCCGTTCTAAAATTGCATCGGAACACAAATTGCAAGTGGGGCGCGTCGTGCTGGACTACAATTCCCATTCGGTAACAACGTCTGCCGGCACCGAAACGTTGCCACAAAAGGAATTTTTGCTGCTGTTCAAATTGCTTTCTTATCCCAACGTGGTGTTCACTCGGTTGCAGCTTATGGATGAAATTTGGGGCATGGATGCCGAAAGCGACGAACACACCGTCAACGTGCACGTAAACCGCTTGCGCACCCGTTTTGCCGATATAAGCGATTTCGAAATTGTTACTATTCGTGGCCTGGGCTACAAGGCGGTGCGAAATGAAGCATAGATCCGTCGAAAAGAAAAATAACGTCAATATTTTCAACCGAATGACGCTTATAATGATTTTGGGCTTGTTTGTTTTGCTTGTATGCACAATGACGCTAACAACAGTGCTATCGGCGCTTATTGCCCGCTATTGGGTGGAGGCAAAAGACAACCTGTTTGTGTTTGCGCTTATCATTTTGGCACTGAGCGTGGTTATTGGCATTTGTTTTTCACTTGCCTATTCGGCAATAATGGTGCACACGTCAAAACCCTACCTTAACGCATTGCAACGCATTTCCGAATGTGATTTTGATATTCGCATTAAGGATGGCCCACTTATGAGCGGTTTGCATATTGCCGAAAACTTCAACGAAATGGCCAAAAAACTAGCCAGTGTAGAAACCTTGCGCGAAGATTTTGTCTCTAACTTTTCGCACGAATTCAAAACGCCTATAGTTTCCATTTCCGGCTTTGCAAAACTGCTGAAAAATTCCAACCTCACCGAGGAAGAACGCAACGAATATTTGGAAGTTATCATTGACGAATCAAACCGTTTGGTGCACCTATCCGAAAGCGTGCTTACGCTAACAAGGCTAGATTCCGCCACCATCGTTAACGAAAAATTTTTGTTGGACGAACAAATTCGCCAAAGCATGTTACTGTTTTCTTCCGCTTGCGAGGCAAAAAACGTGGAACTCGTTGCCGATTTGGATAGTATCACGGTGGAAAACGACAAAAAAATTGTCAATCAAATTTGGGTCAATTTGCTATCCAACGCAGTTAAATTCACGCCGCAGGGCGGCAGCATTTCCGTAACGGCTAGTTCAGTGGAAAATAGCGCAGTCGTCACCATTACCGATACCGGTTGCGGCATGGACGAAGAAACGCTAGAAAACGTTTTCAACAAATTTTTCCAGGGAGACAGGTCTCACGCAACCGAAGGCAACGGTTTGGGGCTTGCCATTGTCAAAAAGATTTGCGACTTGCTGCAAATAGATATTTCCGTGCAAAGCAAAATTGGGCAAGGCAGCACTTTCACGGTAAAGATGAATTGCCGCCCTTCAATTAAAAGCAACACAACTATCACCAATGCAGGAACAAAAAATGAAAGAAACTAGCAAAACCGTTGTTTACGAGGCGCAGGCCTATTCCAACGCCGAAACGGTTGGGCAAGTTGGCCAGCTTACGGTGTTCGTTCCGCAAATGATTGTGGGCGAAAAGGCCGAAGTGCAGCTAACCTACGTAAAAAACGGCGTAGGCTATGGCAAAGTGAAAAGAATTTTGCAGCCTTCGCCCATGCGCGTGCAACCACCGTGCCAAAACTACGGCAAGTGCGGTGGTTGTTCTTTGATGCACGCAAGCTATGACGAGCAGTTGGTTTTTAAGCATAACAAAGTGCAAAACAACCTTAAAAAGATTGGCGGGCTTAACGTGGAAGTTTTGCCATGCGTGCCCAGTCCAAAAATTTTGGGATATCGCAACAAACTGTCGTTACCCGTGCGTGGCAAGGCTGGATGCGTGCAAATTGGCATGTACAAGCAAAACAGCCACGAAGTTGTTAATTCCGACTTTTGTTTGCTGGGGGAAGATTGGTGTCAAAAATTGGTGGCGGTTTTCCGCGAATTTTTGAACCAAAACAAAATTGCCCCCTACGACGAAAAAACTTTTGGCGGAACTGTTCGCCATTTGGTTGCAAGGTTTGTGGATGACCAGCTGTTAGTAGTTGTGGTAACAAACGGCAAACAAAACGTGGATTGGCAACCGCTTGAACAAAAACTAGGGGAAAATTTCCCCCAGTTCGGCCTGTTTGTCAACGAAAATTCCCTTAAAAACAACGTTATTTTGGGCAAGGTTACCAAACATGTGGGTGGTTTGCAGTTTATTCAAAGCACGCATTTGGGTGTGAAATTCCGCTTGCGCCCCACAAGTTTTTTCCAGGTGAACAACCAAGTTAAGGACAAGTTGTATGCAAAGGTAAAACAGCTTTTAGACGTTTCCCAAACGCAAGTTTTGGTGGATTGTTTTTCTGGCGTGGGAATTTTGACAACCGTTTTGGCTAGCGAAAAATATCAAACCTACGCTGTGGAAATTGAGCCTTCCGCCGTGCAAGATGCCAAAGAAATTGCCGAGCTAAACAACACGCCGCGCGTCGTCAACGTGTGCGGCGATGCCAACGTTGAACTGCCTAAAATTGCCACGCAAAACAGCGGAAAAGTGATGTCACTTGTAGTGGATCCGCCTCGCAAAGGTTTGGGAGAAACCATTTGCAACACTATTTTGCAAGCAGGTTTCAACAACGTGGTTTACGTTTCCTGCGACAGCGCAACTTTGGCGCGCGACTTGAAAATGCTTTCGGTGGGCTACAAAATTGAATACGTTCAGCCCTACGACATGTTTCCCAACACCACGCAAGTAGAGACGGTATGTCTTTTGTCCAAACTTCAAAATCGGCAGCATATTGAGATTGAGCTGAACATGGACGAGCCAGATGTGACCGATGCGTAGAAGAAAGCCACTTATCTCGAAATCAAGGAATATGTGATGGAACATTACGGCTATAAAAGCCCCGGCCTGTATATTGCACAGGTCAAGCAGAAGTGTGGCATCATTGAGCGTGAGAATTATAATAAGTCCAAGTATGAGCATCCCAAACAGGCAAAATGCCCGCCGGATAAAGAGGCGGCTAGTATGGAAGCTCTGCAACATTTTGGGACGATTTAAGAGGGATAGATGATGGGCAGCATAACAAAGGAGCAATATTTGCGTGCCCCCTGTGGAAGTGCATCCGTTCCTTATTGGAAAGTAAAATCCATTGTGGTGCCGGAGGGTATGATGATCGTGCATAGTAGTGCGTATCAGCAGGAAGCCTATGGTGGCTATGTGGATGAGCCTTCTTTTCGTCTTTTCCATAATTTGCAGAATTTGACAAAGCCATCGCTTCCTACCGGATTTTCTGTTTGCGAAGCAACTCTTTCCGATTTTGCGGCGCATATCAATCGTTGCAACACCGGAATTGGCATCACAGAAGCGGAACTGCGTAGTTACACCGAAAGAGCCACTAACAACAAAACACTGTGGTTAGCTGTTCAAGACGATCAGACCGAAAAAATTGTTGCCACTGCCATTGGCGAATCGGATGGAAATTTTGGTGAAGGCGTGTTGTAGTGGGTTCAAGTGTCCAAAGAGTATTGGGGACAGCGACTTGGGAACTATCTTGTTTCGGAGCTTCTAGGGCGCATGAAAGATCTTGCAGATTTCGCTACGGTGTCAGGACAATGCAAGAATCTGTCTCGCCCGGAAAGATTATGCCGCAAGTGCGGTTTTGCCGGTAATGATGTGTGGCACATTTTAAGAAAAATACAGAAAAACTACGAAGGCATCCATGAGATTACGCAAAATGTAGTAAAATCCCTATATACACAAAACAGTTAGTCAATAAAAGGAGTTTACCATGAGAAAAAGTTTAGATGCAAAAGCGCTTATTTATCCGCAACCGGTTTTGATTGTTTCTACCTATAATGCCGATGGCACACCAAATGCCATGACGGCCGCCTGGGGTGGAGTTCGCGACCATGACAAGCTGTTTATCGTATTGGACGAAAATCACGTCACAACCAAAAATATTTTGCGCAGTGGTGATTTTGTTGTTAGCATGGCTGATAAAGCAAACGTTGTTGCTTGCGACTACGTCGGGATGGTTTCTGCCGCTAGTTGCCCTAACAAAATTGAAAACGCCGGTTTCACGGTGGAAAAGAGCAAGGTTATAAACGCTCCGCTTATAAGTCAGTTGAAGTTGGCGTTGGAATGCAAACTTATCAGCTACGAAGACGAAGTGCTTGTTGGGCAGGTAGTGGGCGTTTCCGCCGATGAAGAAATTTTGACGGACGGAAAAGTGGACGTTGCAAAACTCAACCCCATCACTTACGATACGGCTGTGCATACCTACGTTGCGTTGGGCGAAGTTGTGGGCAAAGCGTTTAGCGACGGCAACAAACTAAAAAAATAAATTTTGCGTACAACCGCTTTACGGCGGCTGCTTGCGCCAGGAGAAAAAATGTCAAATTTGTATTTATTCGATTGCTTCGGAGTCGTTATATCCGACGTTTCCACTTTGTGGATGCAAAACAGATTTTCCCAAGAACAAATAGACTACGCGCGCAATCAGGTTTTCACGCAGGTGGATTGCGGCAAAATGTCCTTTGATAGTTGCATGGAAGTGTTGGCACAAATGAGCGGCCAAACAAAACAAGCCGTCTACGATCAGTGGGATGAACTAACCTATCCTCTTGCGGAAACAATTTCGATTTTGCAACAACTAAAAAACAATCACACCGTTGCGCTGCTATCCAACGCCGCATCCGATTATCTTCACGGACTTTTTGAAAGGTTTTCGCTAGATAAGTATTTTCACAGGTTGTTTGTTTCGGCAGAAATGGGTTGCGCAAAACCCGGCAAAGAAATTTACCAAAAGTGTTTGGCAAGCTTCACCGAAAAATTCGATCAAGTGTATTTTGTGGACGACAACCCTGCCAACTTGGTGCAACCGTCGAAAATGGGCATAAAAACCGTGCAATTTGTTTCGGCGGAGCAACTGAAACAGCAACTTGGATTGTGTTAGTTGCAAGGGTTTTTCAAAAACATTTCGCGGCGCTAAACAAACAAAACTAGCAGTCAAAGTGTGTAGTTGTACTTTTTGCGGCAATGCGTCAGCAACTAGAACAAAACAACTGCTGCTTTACGCAACAAAATTATTTACAATTCGAGGCAACAATGAAACAGTTTTGCAGAACGGAAATGCTAATAGGGGAAGATGCTCAACGCGCGCTTAACAAAGGCCACGTTGCCGTTTTTGGCTTGGGCGGCGTGGGCAGTTACGCCGTGGAAGCATTGGCCCGTGCAGGCGTGGGCAAATTGACCATTGTGGATTTTGACGTTGTGGACGAAACCAATATCAACCGGCAATTGTTTGCGCTTCATTCCACCGTGGGAAAACCCAAAACGGAAGTGGCTAAGGCGCGCATTGCCGATATTAACCCAAATGCGCAAGTGCAGGCGTTGCGTGTGCGCTTTGACCAAACCACGGCGGACCAAATTGATTTTTCTGCCTTCGACTACGTTATCGATGCCATAGATATGGTGACTTCCAAACTGTTGCTAGCAGAAGTGTGCTCGGCGCAAAACGTGCCCATTATCAGTTGCATGGGCACTGGCAACAAGCTGGATGCTTCGGCTTTTTGCGTTGCCGATGTGTTTCAAACAAGCGTTTGTCCGCTGGCCAAAGTGATGCGCAAAGAACTTAAAGCAAGGGGCATAACAAAACTAAAAGTGGTGTATTCCCCCGAGCAACCCGCAATGCCCAAGGCACAATCGTTGCAAAACGAAACGACTGTGCGCAGAGCAACGCCGTCTAGCATATCTTTTGTGCCGCCCGTTGCAGGCATGCTACTTGCCGGCGAAGCAATTAAACATATTGCAGGGCTATACTAGAATTGCCGTGTGTTCCAACCGACTTGCGCAACCCCTTTTGCAAAAGCATTGCCGTTTGTGCGACAAACCAGTTGCACGGCCAAGCCGTTATGCAAAACAGACGAAAATTTAATATTGCTTTTGATGCGAAAACAACTTTGCCTCGCGCCTGAGAGGACGTGAGGCTTTTTTATGCAATGCAATTTGGGCAAACAAAAAGGCACCGAAATTCGGTGCCTTACGTTGAAAATTGTTGAGCGCTAAAAAACTATTTTGCGTTTGCAAGTTTTTTTGCCTTTGAACGGTTGTAGGCGTTGGTGATAACTTTTTGAATTTCCACCAAAGGTATCACGCAGAATGCCATTGCCAATGCCACGAAGTATTCGGGAATGGTGATGCAGGCTTCGCCACTTTCGGTAGCAAATCCAAATGCGGCATTCAAGCCGGGGATGAAGATGACGGCGGTGGTGAGTGCCAACGAACCTATCATGGATGCCCACAAAATTTTGTTGTGCGAATGCATTGTGAATATGCTTTGATGAGCGTTGCGGTTGTTGTATGCGTGGAATATTTCTGCCATGCTAAGCGCCAAGAACGCCATTGTCATGCCCTGTTCGCCGTGTTCGGTTGTTAGCATTTCGTGAACGGGCACGTGTTCCATTGCCAAACCAACAAAGTAGGCGGCAAGGGTGATGATGGTTAGGTAGATGCCGTGAAGAACAACGTTGATTCCCAAGCCGCCGGCAAAAATGCCTTCGTTCTTTTTGCGGGGAGCGCGATTCATAACGTTGGGTTCGGCTTTTTCCATTCCCAAAGCAATTGCAGGGAAGGTGTCGGTTATAAGGTTTATCCAAAGCAAGTGAGCAGGTTTCAAAAGGGTGAAGCCCAAAACCGTTGCCACAAACATGGAAATTACTTCTGCCAAGTTGGAAGAAAGCAAAAATTGAATACATTTGCGAATGTTGTCGTAAATTCTTCTGCCTTCGCCCACAGCGGAAACTATCGTTGCAAAGTTGTCGTCCGAAAGAACCATGTCGGCGGTGTTTTTGGTAACGTCCGTTCCGGTTATGCCCATTCCAACGCCGATATCTGCGCTCTTTATGGAAGGTGCATCGTTAACGCCGTCACCCGTCATTGCGCAAACTTTGCCAAGCTTTTTCCAAGTGTTGACTATGCGCACTTTGTGTTCCGGTTGAACGCGAGCGTACACGGAATATTTAACAATGTTTTGTTCCAATTCTTCGTCGCTCATTGCATCCAAGGCGGATCCCAAAACTGCTTCGCTAGCATCGGAAATTATTCCCAGTTGTTTTGCGATGGCAACGGCCGTGTCGATGTGGTCGCCGGTTATCATAATGGGGCGAATGCCTGCCGTGCGGCATCTGACAATTGCATCCACAACTTCTTCACGCACGGGGTCGATCATCCCGCACAAGCCAACAAATACAAGGTCGTTTTCGATGCTTTCGGGAGCAACGTTTTGCGGCAACGAATCGTAGTTTTTAATTGCCAAAGCAAGCACGCGCAACGCTTCGTCGGCCATGTTTTTGTTCTGTGCCAAAACTTCTTTGCGCAGTTCTTCCGTCAAAGTTTGAACTTTGCCGTCCTTCAAAATTTTGGTGCAACGAGCAATAATTTCGTCGGGCGCACCTTTTGTGTATTGCACAACTTGGTTGCCGTTGCCGTGCAAGGTGGACATCATTTTGCGCATGCTGTCGAAGGGGGCTTCGGATACGCGCGGCGTGGCTTTTTCTAAGTCGTTTTTGATAAGTCCGTTTGCGTAGGCAAAGTTTACAAGCGCACATTCCGTCGGTTCGCCAACGGCCGTGCCGTGGTTCAAAGTTGCATCGCAGCACAATGCCATTCCTGTTGCCAAAAGTTTTTCGTCAAACGAATAGCTTTTCACAACCGTCATTTTGTTTTGTGTTAGCGTGCCGGTTTTGTCCGAACAAATAATTTCTGCACAGCCAAGTGTTTCCACTGCCGTCATTTTGCGAATAACGGCGTTTTTCTTGCTCATGTTGGTTACGCCGATGGAAAGCACAATGGTAACAACCGTTGCCAAGCCTTCGGGAATGGATGCAACGGCAAGGCCGATGGCCGCCATAAAGCTATCCAAAATAATTTCCGGCTCAAAACCTTTCATAACAAGGTTGAATGCAAAAATAACTGCGCAAATGCCAATAACAATAAAGGTCAAAATTTTGCTTAGCGAAGCCATTTTTAGTTGCAACGGAGTTTTTTCTTCCTTTGCGGTGTTCAAAACGTTGGCAATTTTGCCCATTTCCGTTTGCATTCCGCAACCGATAACAACGGCTTTTGCTCTGCCGTAAACAACAGTGCTTCCCAGGTACAGCATGTTTTTTCTATCGCCAAGTCCTGCTTCGCCGGTAAGTGCCTCGCCGTGTTTGTCCACGGGAACACTTTCGCCGGTTAGTGCGCTTTCTTCCACCTTCAAACTTGCCCATTCCAAAATGCGGCAATCGGCAGGAACGCTGTCGCCAGCTTCCAAAACAATCACGTCACCAACAACAACGTCTTGGCTTTTAACGTGAACAACCACGCCGTCGCGCAAAACTTTGCAGGTTGCTTCCGTCATGCTTTTTAGTGCAGCAATGGCGTTTTCCGCTTTGCTTTCTTGCACGACGCCTAGCACTGCGTTAAGTATAACAACCACAGCAATAACGATAACGTCGGCAAAACTTTCGTGCTCGTTGGCAGGGTTAGCGTTGTTTATAAGCACCGTAACCAAACTTATAAGTGCTGCAACCAACAGTACGATTATCATTGGGTCGGCAATTTGCTTCAAAAACTTCACAATAAGCGGAGTTTTTTTGCCTTCGTCCAATTTGTTGGGGCCGTTTTGTGCCAGTCTTCTTTCCGCTTCCGCTTGCGACAAACCTTCCGTGCTAGATGCAACGTCGCGCAAAACTTCTTCGGAGCTTTGCAAATAGTGTTTCATTTTTACCTCTCTTATATTTCAAGAACAGTCTCGCTTTTAGGCAAAACTTTGCAAAACTTTGTTTTGCGCTTCTTGGAATTAAAAATTGTGTGTTCTTGCAGTGGATTTTTATACTAAAAAACTCACGCAACCAACAAATTTAGGTTGCGTGAGTCTCATTCATTAAAACAATGCCAGACGTTTTACGTCGGCTGTTGGCATTGCTGCGCTATCAAGCGTGAATTACTCCCCCACGAATTGCCCTTTCGGGCGAGGAATTTAGTTGCTAGCTTTCGTTTGGCGTGTTATCCAAAAACAAAAAGCTGTGCGTTTTGCAATATTGCAAGCGAACAAATAGCCGTTGCAACGGTGCAAACACCACGTAAAACCCAAAAAGCAAAAACTTCTTTAAGGTTATTTTACTTTTTGTATTGTATACTATCACAAGCAAAAAGTCAAGAGGTTCAAAATATTTTTCGTCCGTTGACTTTATCTTCATAAGTGATATAATACGAAAAAACAAATATCAACGCATATGCTTTTACGGAGAAAAAAATGAATCTTCCCGAAAAAACCTTTCTAACGGCAAATTGTCAGCTTTTCGAAAGCGACTTCGAATTCAACGGACAGGCCAAACCTGCCCGCATTATGCAACTTATGCAAGATGCGGCCACTTCCCATGCCGAACAACTTGGCGTTGGCTGGCACGCGTTGGATCAAAACGGCATGTTGTGGGTGCTATCCAAAGTTAAAACGCAATTTTTTGCGCCTGTTACGCGGCAAAACGCACAATTTACGCTGTATACGTGGCCGCTTGCGCCCAACCGCTTCTATGCTGAGCGTTGTTTTGCTGCAACCAAAGGGGAAAATTTGCTGTTTTCCACAACTTCGCTGTGGACAATTATCAGCCGCGACGAACGCAAAATTGTTCCAGGCACGGTTATGAACGATTTTTATCACGGCGAATATTCTTCCGTGCCGGCCGACGCGGGCTCGGATTTTGCTCGCGTGCGCTGGGATAGCGACTTCCGTTTGTGCTATCAAACAACCATTCGCCGCAGCGATTTGGACCAAAACGGCCACGTCAACAACACAAACTACGTTGGCTTGGCCGAAGACGTGTTGCCGCCGCAAACGCTTGTTTCTGCGTGGGAAATTGTTTACCACAAGGAACTTAAACTTGGCGACGTTGTGGACGTTTGGTGCAAAGAGCAAGGAAAAACAATAAGTGTGGTGGGGCGCCGTGGCGAAGAAACGTGTTTCACGGCACTGTTCACGGTGGAAGAATAGCGCAGTTTTTGAATGGAATTTTGTAAACTTCGGGGCACGTGTCAATTTTGAGTTCCTTCCAAAATTTTTGTGCACACGTCAATTTTCTGGCAAGCAAAAGTGCAACTTTTGGGTGTTGGGTGGTTTTTCGGGGCAAACAAAAAAGGCAAGTTCAAATACTCGCCTTTGATTTTGTTGTGTTATTCTTCGTAGCCGAAGTAGGATGCCACGTGAGCAATGCAACCGAACAATCTGTCAATTTCGTCTTCCGGCATTGTTTGCATCAATCGGCCAAGTTTTTTGCTAACTTCCAAGTTGAATCCCGAAATGGTTTGCAATCCTTTTGGTGTTATTTTGGCAAAAACTTTTCTGCGGTTGTCGCTATCAACAACACGCTCGGCCATTTCAAATTCGCACAGAGCATCCATAACTTTGGTTAGTTGTTGGTTGCTCATGCTAAGTTCGTCGGCCAAATCCGACATGGTTAGCTGCCCGTTTTTGTTTAGAACAAACAGGCAGGTTAGTTGTGTCGTGGAAATGGGCACGTCCTTTATGGAGACCAAATGCCTGAACACTTGTCTTAGTCGTGGATAGTAGGCAATTATCAGTTCTGTTATGTCGTTGATGTTTTTGCTCATGGTGTTCACCGTTTTATACGTTCTTTTGTAAGGCTAAAATTCTTGTGCGCAGTTTTTGCTTCGATTGCAACAGGCAAAAACTAGTTATATTATAAATCTATGCGATAAAAATGTCAATACAAACATGATTGTACGCGAACAAAAGCATACTTTTTGTATCTTTTGAAATTTCAAAACTTTTGTGCTTGCATATTTACGCAATTTGTTGTAAACTGTAAAAAACGACGGAGAGTAAGATACTTATGAATAGGGCAGTTGCAGTAGTTGGGATGTGCGGTTCCGGCAAAAGTGTTTTGTGCGATTATTTTTGTCAGCAAGGTTGGCAAAAGGTTTATTTTGGCGGCGTCACCATGACGGAACTTAAAAAAGCCGGTTGGCCCATCAACGAAGAAAACGAACGCAAAATGCGCGAACACTTGCGTGCCACCTATGGCATGGGTGCATTTGCAATTTTGCTCAAAGAAGAAATTTTGCAAAAATTGCAAACAAGCAACGTCGTTTTGGATGGCCTTTACAGCTGGTCGGAATTTATCATTTTGAAGGAACTTTTGGGCGATCGTTTGGTGCTTGCGGCAGTGGTTACCGATTGTAGCGTGCGCAAACAACGCTTGGCAACACGCAAAATTCGTCCGCTAACTTCGGCGGAAGTGGATGCGCGCGACAAGGCGGAAATAGAAAATTCCGAAAAGGGCGGCCCCATTGCCAAGGCCGATCACTACTTCATAAACAATGGCACGGAACAGCAGTTGCACAGCCAATTTGTAAGTTTTTTGGCAAACTTGAACTAGCGTCGTGCAAAAAATATAATCGCAACTTTTGTTGCGCAAACGGAGGCTTCGATGAAATTCTACGAAGTGGACCTACACGGTTACAAAGCACAACTACCCATAATTCCCCTGCCCACAGGTGTGAACATTGCATTTTTCAACTTGCACGGCAACGTGCAACTAACGGAACATTGCGGCAAAGAGCTTGCCAAAATGGTTGCCGATTGCGACGTGTTGTTGACGGCCGAAAGCAAGGGCTTGCAACTTACGCACGTTATGGCGCGCGAACTTGGCCACCCCTTTTATGCAGTGGCACGCAAGTCGCAAAAACTTTATATGCAGGATGGTTTGGAAGTTACCATCAATTCTAGCATCACCACCGGCAAGGAACAAAAACTCTACATTTCCAAGCACGATGCCGACCTTATGCGCGGCAAAAAAGTGGGCATCATCGACGACGTTGTTTCCACCGGAAACAGCCTTGTTGGGCTAGAAAAATTGGTGGAAATGTCTGGCGGAACAATTTGCAAAAAAGCTTTTGTTTTGGCCGAAGGCAAAGCGGCCGAGCGGCAAGATATTTGCTTCTTGGGCGTTATTCCGCTGCTATAATATTAAAATTGCTAAAAAATCGGCAGTTTCGGCAAAGAAAAGCCGAAACTGCTTTTTAGGTTGAAGGGGCTTTCAAAATGCAACAAACTTGCTACCAAATGCTTATAGGGCGCGTAAATCGCAAAAGTGTGATTGTATACTACGGTCACAAAATTCCCGTTGCACGTTTTTTGCGTGACGTGGAAGGGTTTGCTGCGGCGCTTGCAAGTTTGGGGCTTAAGCGCGGCGACGTTGTTACGGTATATTTGCCCACTTGTCCGCAAAGTTTGGTTGCGTTTTATGCCTGTTCCAAATTGGGACTGGTGGCAAACGTGGTGCATCCGCTTGTTCCGCTTTCGCTTTTGCAACAAAATTTGCAAAAGGTGCAATCCAAAGCGTTGATGTTTTATGATGCGCTTGTAAAGGACGAACGCCCCCTGCAACAACTTGGCCAAATTTTGGTTAGGTGCAGCATTGCCGACTACGTAACGTGGCGCAAGCCGGCGTTTTCCGCTTGGGCAAAAACAACCAGGCGCCTTGCAAAAAACGTGCTGGATTTCCGCAAAATTTTGAAGGACGAACCAACCCCCGTTTGCGGCAAAGGACAAGACGTGGTGTGCTTTATGCACAGTGGCGGCACAAGCGGCCAACCAAAAATTGTCAAGCTTACCAATGATGCAATGAACCAAACGGCGCTTGCCATCGAAAACATGTATCACCCAACGGTGGACGAAAGTTGTTTCAATTTGGTGACGTTGCCTGTGTTTCACGCATACGGTTTGTGCGCAGGCATTCACACGCCGCTTATCATTGGCTACAGCTTGGTGCTTATCCCAAAATTCAAGCCACACAAAGTGCAGGCGGCGCTTAGAAGGCACAAAGTTACTTGTTGGAGCGTTGTGCCATCCATGATCAAAAAAATGTTTAAGTGCGGCCGTTTGGATAACAAACGCGCATTGCAAAATTTGGACGTTATTTGGTGCGGCGGCGACGTGCTGGACGAAAAACTTGTTGAGCAAACGGATGACGTGCTGGCAAAATATTGCTCGCGCGCAAAACTTATGCGTGGCTATGGTCTTACGGAAACTTGCGGTGTGTGCGTGGTTAACAGTTTCGATTTCTACAAAAGCGGCAGTTGCGGCAAACCCATGCAAGGCTGTTTCGTGCAGGTGCTGGACGAAAACGGCAACCCTTTGCCCAACGGCGAAATTGGCGAACTGGCCGTGTGCTCTGCCGGCAACTTGCAAGGCTACGTGGAGGGTGAAAGCCCGCTGGTGCAGCTTGGCGAAAAACAGTTTGTGCAAACGGGCGACGTTGGCTTTGTGGACGACGACGGTTTTGTTTTTGTTGTGGACCGCAAAAAACGTTCCATAAAAATTGCCGCCGTCAACGTGTTTCCTTCTCAGGTGGAAAGTTGCGTGCAACAACTAGATTTTGTGGACGAAGCGTGTGCCGTTGGCGTAACGGTGGGGCAAAAACCCTTTGTCAAGGTGTTTGTCACGCTAAAAACCCCAACGGACGAGCAAACCGTACACAAAGCCGTGGTGGAAATTTGCCAAAACAGCCTTATGCCCTACGCCGTGCCCCACTTTGTGGAAGTGCTTCCGCAAATGCCCCGCACCTCTTTGGGCAAAGTGGACTACACAAAGTTGCAAAATCTAAATAAACAGTAATTTTATTTTGACACTAAAAATGCGTTTGAGTGGTGCTCAAACGCATTTTTGTTTGTTGTTTGTTGCTTATTCGTTGGTTGATTTATACCAGTAGTAGCCACGGTATGTATCCTTCAAATAGGTTGCATTTTGTGCGGCATTAGTCAAAGTTAGCGTCGTTCCACTTGTTGCGTTTGCCGTTGAAGTGCAGTACCAACCGTTGGGATCTTCAAAAGTTACACTTGAAAGGTGTGTACATTCATAAAATGCCCAGTCGCCAATACGGACAACGCTGTTTGGAATGGTTATTTGTGTGAGTGCTGTGCAGCCACAAAATGCCATGTCTCCAATGGCTTGCAATTTGCTGTTTTCTTCAAAATTTACGCTTGAAAGGTTTGTGCAATACAGGAACGCACATTCGCCGATGCTAGTCACGTTCTCGGGAATGGTTATTTGTGTGAGTGCTGTGCAACTATCAAATGCGTAATCAGCAATAACGGTTGTGCCTTCTTTTATCGTGCAGGTTTCAATTGTTGTTTCTGCTTCTATCAGGCAATTGCCAATATAAAGCACTTTGTTCTGCCAATTGTTTGCATTTTCATAGTATGAAGTATTAACAAAGGCATCAATCCCAATTTCTGGCGTACCTTCGATGGTAATGCTTGCGAGAGAAAGGCAAGACTCGAACGCACCGCCGCCTATTGACGTGACACTGTTTGGGATGGTAACACTTGCGAGAGAAGTGCAAGCAT
>CAZFTO010000003.1:0-81565 GCA_964521735.1 uncultured Oscillospiraceae bacterium
GTGGGCAGTGGCAATCCACAAATAAGTTCGCTTTCTTGCGATACTTCTACGATAGAAAAAGGTTGCTTGTTCTTTTGCTTGAAGGGCAATCGGCACGACGGACACAATTATTATAGAAAAGCCGTCGGGGATGGTGTTGCCGCACTGGTTTGCGAACATAAACTGGATACAATGGCGTTGCAAATAGTTGTTAGGGATTCGCGTTTGGCAATGGCACAAATTGCCAAAAATTTTTATGAGAACTGCGCTGATAAGTTGAAAATAATATCAGTTGTGGGCACCAACGGCAAAACTTCAACGGCTTTTATTTTGGAAAGTATTCTTTGTAAGGCGGGATATAAAACCGGTCTGATCGGCACTAACGGCGTCTACGTGAACGGCAGACGGTATGATTGCCGTTTGACCACGCCCGACCCCATTGAACTTCACTATTGGTTTAGGCAAATGTACCTTAACCAAGTTGAAGTGGTTGTTATGGAAGTTTCGGCGCACGCCATAGCATTAAACAAAATGCGTGGTGTGTTTTCGCAATTTGCAATATTCACAAACTTTTCGCAGGATCACTTGGACTATTTCAAGACAATGCAACGTTATGCTGAAGTAAAAAGCAGCTTTTTTTGCGACGACTACGTTGGTAATGCTATAGTTAACGTGGACGATAATTTGGGGCGCGCTATTGCCGAAAAATGCTTGCGAGTGGCAACCTATTCCATGTGTAATGCCGATGCTGTGGCAACCAATGTGCAAACGCTTGCTAACAAAACAACATTTGAAGTTGATGTTTTTGGCCAGAATGCCAAGGTGGAAACGCAATTGTTTGGCGAATTTAACGTCTACAATTTACTGGCAGCACTTACGTGCGCTTCGGCAATGGGAATTGACATAGACACGGCAGTTTGCGCTGTAAAAGATATTTGGTTTATTAAGGGGCGCAACGAAACGTGTATGCGGCAGGATGGGATGCGCGTGGTTGTTGATTTTGCTCATACTCCAGACGGAATGAAAAACATTTTGTCTTATTTGCGCCATACGACAAAAGGCAAATTGATTGTTGTTTTTGGTTGTGGCGGTAACAGGGATAAATTTAAGCGTCCGCTGATGGCGGAAGTGGTTTCGGCTTTTGCCGATTTTGCCGTGCTAACGAACGATAATCCGCGTTTTGAAGATCCGCGCGTCATTGCTCGTGACGTGGTGGAACGGTTGTCGTGCGAGCACAAGGTGATATTGAACAGAAATCAGGCGACGGAATACGCTATTTCCGTTGCTAAGGCGGAAGATACCGTTGCGGTTTTGGGGAAAGGCGCAGAAGAGTTTCAAGAAATCAGGGGAAAAAAATTGCCCTATTCGGATGTGGAAGTAGTGCGAAATTTGTTGGCCAAAAGCGTGTAGTACATAATTATAAAAAGGTGAGAAATGAATTTATCTTCTGCGTTTTTGGCGGCGTTTTTTCTGTGTTTGGTTGCATGTGCATGTTTGCTTCCGCTGCTAAAAAAACTAAAAGCTAAACAATCTATTTTGCAATACGTAAGCGAACATAATGCCAAAAACGGAACGCCGACTATGGGTGGCGTATCTTTTATTTTTGCAATAGTTACGTCGGCAATTATTTTTTGCGACCTATCCAACAGAGGAACGGCAGTGATACTTGCGGTGTTTGTTGCATATGCTATCGTGGGCTTCTTGGATGACTTCATCAAAATTAAATTCAAACAAAATCGTGGGCTTTTTGCATATCAAAAGATACTTGTTCAGTTGGCTATTGCAATTATAGTTGCATGGTTCGTGTATAGGGAAGTGGCCATTGGTGATAAGCTTAGAATACCGTTCACAAGCGGACAAGTCTCTGTTGGCTGGGGCATTGTTCCGCTAGTTGTTTTTATATTTTTGGCGTGCACAAATGGTGTCAATTTGACGGATGGTTTAGACGGACTTGCCACCTCTACGACAATTTGTTACTTGGCCGGCATTGCCCTTTTGCTTCTTAGGGAGCTGGACTTTCTGGAAGAAATGGGGGATACCTACGCCTATGAACAAACGGTTGACGTTTTGAAAATATGTGTATTGTCCTGCGGTGCGTTGTTTGCATTTTTGTTGTTTAATACAAACGACGCCAAAGTGTTTATGGGCGACACTGGTTCGCTGGCGCTTGGTGCACTGGTGGCATGCAGTGCAATATTCACTCGGCTTAGTTTGTTTATTCCGATAGTTGGAATAATGTTCGTAGTGTCGTGCGCATCGGTTATTTTGCAAGTGGTGTATTTCAAACTTAGTGGAGGCAAACGAATATTCCTTATGGCGCCATACCATCATCATCTTCAAAAGAAAGGATTTTCGGAAACTCGCGTTTCGGTGATATATTGTGCCGTTACTATTGCAACTGTGGCTGTTTTGTTGTGTTTTGGAGGGTAATATGTCTGACATAATAGTGTACGGAAGGGGTAAAACGGGGCAATCTTTGCTAAAAATGGCGCAAAAACTGGGTTTGAGTGCCGTTGTGTATGATGATTCCGCAGGGGGTGATTGCGACAAAAACTTTCAAAAAGACAAAACTGTCGTGCTTAGTCCTGGGGTTGGACCAAATGCTTCGGGAGTAATTTTGGCGGAAAAAAGCGGGGCCAAATTGGTGAGCGAATTGGACTTTTGCTTTCCTCATTGCTTGGGACGGTGCGTTTCTATCACCGGCACAAACGGGAAAACAACAACCTGCGAACTAGTTCGGTTTGTTTTGCAAAAGGCAAACAGGCACTCACGCTTGCTAGGCAATGGTGGCGTGCCTTTTTCCGAACACGTGTTGGAAGTTACGCAAGACGAAATTGTTGTGCTAGAAAGTTCTAGTTTTCAACTTGCGAATACTTGCAATTTTTCGCCCTACATAAGTGTCTTGACAAACGTTGCTCCCGACCATTTGGATTACCACGGCAATTTCGACAACTACGTCAACTCCAAACGCAACAATTTTGTGCATCAAAAATCCTCATCCTTTGCGGTGTTCAATGCTGACGATCCGTTAGCGTTGCAGTTGTCTGTGGATAGCCCTGCTTTCACCTGTTACTACTCGCTGAACAATCGCTATGCAAATTGTTACTACGACGGTGATAGCGTTCGCCTGAATTTGTTTGGTGCGGTGTGCAACTACAAATTCGACTACCTCAAGACTTTGCCTAAACACAACGTGTCCAACGCACTTTGCGCAATATTGGTGTGCAGCATTCTTGGTGTTGACATTGCTGTTAGTTGCAACGCAATTGCTGAGTTTTGTTTCTTGCCGCATCGGCTTCAAAAGGTTGCATTTCACAACGGCGTTTTGTTTGTAGACGACAGCAAAGCAACTAACACACACGCAACGGCAAGTGCGCTAGACTGCTATCAAAACGTTCCTCTTGCGCTTATTATGGGTGGTTCGGATAAGGGCGAAAATTTTGATAAACTTTTTGATGGCGTTCGCAGTAACGTCAGACTTGTTTGCGCTGTGGGTGGCACGTCACAAAAAATTGTCGATACTGCAAGTCGTTATGGCGTTTGCGCGTGTGTTTGTAAAAGCTATTGCGAGGCAGTTGCAAAATGCTATCGCAAAATGAAAAACTTGGGTGGCGTAGTTATGATGTCGAACGCGTGCGCAAGTTTCGATTTGTTTGCAAATTACGCTGAGCGTGGCGAAGAATTCGTCAAACTGGTTGGGGAGCTGATTGGTGACGAGAAAAATTGATATCCCATTGCTGCTGGCAGTTTTGTGCCTTGTTGCAATAGGATTGGTTTTTGTTTATAGCGCAAGTTGCTATAACGCGCAAATTACATACGGAAACAAATATTTCTATGTGGTGAAGCAAGCAATCGGTGCGGCTTTGGGGGCAATTTGCATGCTAGCAGCAAGCCGTGTTAGCGTTGACGTCATAAAAAAACTGTGGTTTGCCGGTGTGATAGTTTCGGTGGTGCTACTTTTGCTCGTATTCGTGCCGGGCGTTGGCATAGAAAACTATGGTGCCAAAAGATGGATAGGCTTTGGCGGATTTTCCTTGCAACCGTCGGAAATTGCAAAGTTTGCCTTTGTTTTGTTTTGCGCCAAGTTTCAATCCGATTGCGACATGTCCAAAATTGGCAATTGCTTGGTGGTTGTCGGGGTGGGCGTGTTGTTTTGCAGTTTGATAATTGTCGAACCAAACATGTCCATTACAATGTGCATGGCAGCGCTGATGGTGATAATGCTGTTTTTGGGCGGCGTGCAATGGAAGAGATTTTTGCTGCTACTTTTGCCCGTCGTTGCGGCTGTTCCGGTGTTGATATTCATTGAACCTTATCGGTTGCAACGGTTGGTTGCGTTTCTTGATCCGTGGGCGTCGCCCAAGGACGAAGGCTATCAGCTTATTCAATCGCTTTATGCCTTGGGAAGCGGCGGATTTTTTGGCGTTGGGATTTTCAACAGTAGACAAAAATATCGTTTTTTGCCCTTTGCCGAAAGCGATTTTGTGCTTGCCGTGATAGGTGAGGAGACGGGACTGTTCGGATGTGCAATAGTTTTTGCGCTGTATTTGGTAGTGATAGTGCGCGGAGTGCGGATTGCTGCCAATTGCGACGACAAATTTAAATGTTTTTTGGCGGGTGGAATTTCCGCAGTTATTGCCGTTCAAAGCATTTTGAATTTTGCCGTAGTTACGGGAAGCATTCCTCCAACAGGATTGCCCCTGCCATTTGTTAGCTACGGCGGAACTTCATTGGTGGTGTTTATGACGGCAACGGGAGTGTTGCTTAATTTATCTTCCAAAATAAAGGAAAAGTCGGAGGGAAAACCTTGGATTACGTGATTGGTGGCGGAAGGCGCTTGCAGGGCGAATTGCCTGTTGACGGTGCAAAAAATTGTGCGTTGGCGTTTTTGGGCGCTACAGTTTTGACGGATGACGAAGTGGCTATAGAAAACTGTCCTGTTATCGAAGACGTGGAAAACATGCTTAAATTACTTGCTTTTTTGGGCAAAAGCGTTCGGAGGGAAGGAACGTTGGTTATCGTTAGCGGTGCCGCAACCTGCAGTTGTGTGCCGCAGGAATGTGCCAAATTACTTCGTGGATCGGGACTTGTTTTGGGCAGTTTGGTGGCAAAAAACGGCCAAGCGGTTTTGCCGTCTACCGGTGGATGCGCAATTGGCAGCCGCCCGATAGATATTCACTTGGACGGGCTTCGCGCGTTGGGAGTGGACGTTAAGCATCGCAACGATGTTGTTTGCACCGGTAAGCCGCTTGGCGGAACCTTCTCGCTACGTTTTCCCAGTGTTGGTGCAACCGAAAACTTGCTTTGCGCTTCATCACTTGCCAAAAGCGTTGTTACCTTGCGCAATTGTGCATTGGAGCCGGAAGTTGTTGCTCTGGAGAGAGCATTGGTGCAGATGGGTGCCAAAATTAGTGGAATAGGTAGAAAAATAGTCACTATTTGCGGTGTTAAAAAGCTTCACGGCGCTAGGTTGGTGGTGATTCCCGATAGGATAGTTGCCGCAACTTATCTTGCGTGTGCTGTTGCAACAAAAGGCAGTGTGCTTGTTTCTAGGTGCATTCCTGCCCACCTTTCGGCATTTTTGGAAAAACTGTCTTGTTTCGATTTGACGGTTTTTTCCGATGCAATTTCTATCAACGCAAGCAAAATGCCATCCTGCTACGGCCATACGGTCACCGGTCCGTACCCTGCTTTTCCAACGGATATGCAACAAATTTTGACTTCGCTTTGTGCGATTTCCGACGGTGGGCGATCGGTTGTGGTGGAAAAGGTTTTCGAAAACCGATTGAAGCACAACGCAATGCAACTAAACGCCATGGGCGCAAATGTGCGTATATCGGGGGATAGGGCGATTATCGACGGTGCAAAATTGCACGGAGCACACGTTGTTGCTAGGGATTTGCGTGGCGGTGCGGGGCTTGTCGTTGCGGCTTTGGGTGCCGATGGCAAAACAAGAATTGGCTCTGCCGAGCACGTGTTGCGCGGATATTGCAACTTGGCAGAGCGGCTAGTGAGCGTTGGCGCGGATATTTCCGTTGAAAAGTGAGTTGCTTATTTTAACTGCGGCACTTTGCATTTGGGGAACGGGGCTAGTCCGTTCCTTTTTGTTTGTTACAAACAAGTTTTTCACTGAACTTTCGGCATTTTTTACTACTTTTGTTTTTGGCATTTTTGCGCCTTATGCAAATTAACATTTTTTGTTTGCAACGGCTTTTCATCCCTAATTTATTGACAAAGTTGGCGAATACAAGTATAATAAAAATACCATAGGCGTTAACAAGTAGTTCTTGCCTTACTACTTTTAAGGAGTTTGTCGTGAAAAGCAAAAAAATGCTGACTATATTGATAGTCCTTGCAGTTGTGATAGTTATAGTTATCGTTTTTGCCAGCGTGTTTTCGTTGAAAAGCTCGCTGATAGTTTGCCATAACTTCGAAGGCGGAAAGGTTACCGGTTTGGCTGATGCGCCTACCGAAGAAGACGTGTTGCAACTCTATAAAGGAAAAAGCATTTTGTTTTTGTCCAAGGAAAATGTTTTGGCAGAATTGAACGCAAAGTATCCCGAATGGCACGCCATAGGTGTTGTGAAGAACTTCCCTAATATTTTGGAAGTGCACTTCGTTAGGCGCGTTGCCGTTGTTAAAGTTGACGTTGGCGGAAGCGCCGTTTATTTGGATAGTTTCGGATATGTTGTGGATGCTCCTCAAACGGGCGAACCGTTGGATATCACGTCGGCTATGGAAAACCCCTGCACAACAGTAGTGAGCGAAAAGGGAAAACAAATTCAATTTGTATCTGCAACAAACAACACTCGTTTGCAAATAGTTTTGGATACCATAATGGCGTTGTGGCAATGCAAATGCGATATCGAAAACATTCCCAATATTTTGGGCAAAGAAAACGTGTTTACGTTTGATGCGGACGGAACGATGACTGTTACAACCCGTGTGGGCGCAAAAATTCACTTTATCGATCCGGAAACACTCCTGACGCAAAAATTTATAGATGCGTTCAGTGTGTATTGTTCGGAAAAATACGATTTGCAAAGAGAAAACGTGGAGATAACCGTATATCCCGACGGAAAGGTTACTGCTCCAAACAACAATTTGATAACAAAGGTGTAACGAAAATAACTATCGAGGCACACATGAAAAATAATTTAGTAGCAATTTTAGATTTCGGCTCCAGCAAAATAACTTGCATGGCCGCAGCAAAGGTTGCAGGCAAAACGGATTTTGTTATTCGTGCCGTTGGAAGAACGGAATATAACGGTTTTGACGAAAACGATTGGTACGAACCGGAAACAATATATCCATCCGTTTGCGATGCAATTGCACAAGTAGAAAAGAAAATAGGCACTTCAATTAAGGAAATTTTTGTTGGTGTGCCTGGGGCTTTTTGCGCAACAGCAACTAGCGAAGCTTCCGTAACGTTCCATTCCAAAAAGAAAATAGATTCGGACGACGTTCGCGAAGTGGTTCGCAAAGCCAACATTTTTGATGCCGGCACGGAATATTCGGCAATGACGGGCAAGCCTGTGTATTTCATTTTGGACGGAGCGCTTAAAACGTTTGAGCCAGTTGGCAGCATTGCCAGCAAGCTTACGGCGTTGGTTTCTTTCTCATTTATGAAAAACAACTTCCGCAACTCTGTTTCGGAAGCATTGTCGCGCAGAGGCATTAAAAAAATTACCTATATCAACACGTGCGATGCCGAAAGCCAATTTATAGTGCAAAACATGATGCAAACGGATTATTGCATCGTTTTGGACGTGGGACACATCACAACCAACGTTATGCTAAGCGGCGGCAAAAGCCTGCTTTTTGCAAAAACTTTTTCGTTAGGAAGCGGATTTTTAGCGGGCGATTTGTGTCAAGTTGAAGGCATCGATTTCAAAACGGCCACGCTTGCGCTGGAAAAAGTTAATTTAAGTTTGGAATTCCATGATGCCGACGTTTATAGCGTGAATGGCCGTTCACTGGAAGCAAAACAAACCAACGAGGTTTTGAAAGCTCGCATAGAACAAATTGCCAACTATGTGATTAGAAGTTTTCAACAATGCGACAAGGAAATTCCGCAAAACACGCCAATTGTTTTGACGGGTGGCGGATTGACTTATTTGCGTGGTGGTTTGCACGTTTTGTCTTCGTATTTGGGCAAAAACGTTGTTGTATACGAAAGTGCAAATCCACAAACGAACAGAAACGAATACACGTCTTGTTACGGATTGATTTCCGAAGCAGTCAAAAGCAACAGCGCAAAATTGGGATTTTTGTCCTTTTTGCGTAGGTAGGGAGGTTAATTATGGAAGAAAACATCAATGGCAATATTGCTAAAATAATGGTTATAGGTATTGGCGGTGGCGGCGGAAATGCTGTAAACGCAATGGTTCGTGAAAAAATTTCCGACGTTGAATTTTTGGCGTTGAACACCGACCGTCAAGCTTTGCGCTCGGTAAATGCAAAAAAACTTGCCATAGGCGAAAAGCTTACTAAGGGCCTTGGTGCAGGTGCAAACCCCGAAATTGGCCGTCAAGCCGCTGAAGAAAGCCACGACACCATTCAACAATGCTTAGAAGGCGCAGACCTGGTGTTTATTGCAGCCGGTATGGGCGGTGGAACAGGTACAGGTGCAGCCCCAGTGGTTGCAAAAATCGCACGTGAATTGGGCATTTTGACAATTGCAGTTGTTACAAAACCGTTTGGTTTTGAAGGAACTCGCCGCATGCAATATGCCGAAGCGGGAATTGAAAAACTTAAAAATAACGTTGATGCTTTGGTTATTGTTCAAAACGAAAAACTGAACCGTGACAAGAACTTCTCCGTTATGCAAGCTTTCCAAATGGCGGACGAAATTTTGATGCAAGGCATCCGTGGTATAACGGAAATTGTCGTGCAAAGCGGGCGCATCAATTTGGACCTTGCCGACGTTCAATGTGCTATGCGCGATAGCGGCATGGCTCACATGGGCATTGGCGAAGGCAAAGGCAAAAATAAAACCATCGATGCAATTCGCAAGGCTGTTTATTCGCCTCTTTCCGAAACCACAATTCAAGGCGCATCTAATTTGATGATCAACTTCCGTGGTGGCGACGATTTAACTTTGGACGAAGTTACCGTTGGCGTGGATTTGGTTCGCCAAGTTATTTCCGATAAAGCTAACGTTTTGTTTGGCGTGGGCTTTGACGAAACAATGAAAGATTCTGTTCGTGTCACCCTTATTGCAACAGGTTTTTCCGGCGGAAACGATAGCAAGGCGGCATTTTTCAGCAGTGAAGCCGCAACACAAGTGGCTGCAAACAGCGTTAAACGCCGTGTGACCGAAGACGTTATTGCTTCCCAAAGAAGCAATCCCGTTGACGTAGTTCGTCAACCCAGCAGCGCAACACCTTCGTTCGTTACTAGCAGCAGCCCCACAATATCAGGCAATGTTGTAGTGGAAGAAGATAAAAACATTCCTCCGTTCCTTCGCAAAATGAAAGGCTAACAGTTTGATATTAACGCACGCTTCGGCGTGCGTTTTCTTTTGCTAACCGCATTTCGAGTTAGGGAATTTGCAATTTTGTGTTTATTTTTTTGCAATACGTCCAAACTAGTTGTGGGAGGTAGAAAAATGAAATCTACAAAAAATTGTTGTAACTCTTCTAGGAACGCAAAAAACAAAACCACTAAAAGCAGCGGTCGCACGGAAACTTCAACGGAAAGAAAGCATCAAAAAACTTCCTCTTCCGAGAGTGAAAATGACCCCGACGGTAGTTATACGGGCAATCCCGTTGGCTGGGGCAAGGGCGCAATGCCCGTCCAAGACGTAGACGATTTGTAAAAAAGAAAACTGCAAGTGCTTTGCATTTGCAGTTTTTGTTTTGCAAAAGAACCCTTCGTTGACTAGTGCAAACCTAGGGGCGCACTGCATTGAACAAAGCAAATAGATTTATCTTGGAAAAATCTTGAAAAAATTGCATCTAGTTCGACAATTCAATGCCGAAAACGGTGCTATTCGGGTTCGGATTTGTTGCAGTTATTGGAAGATAGCGAAATTTCCAAATCGGTTTTGCAACGCGAGTGTTTTAGTGAAATTCTGCCGCATTGCGTTTGGTAAGTGCACTGAACGTATTCGCATGGCGGTGGTGGTCTGTGTTTGGGTTGCGCTTTGCGTTTGCATACTGTTTTTAGGTATGTTTGTTCGTTCAAAAAACGTCCATTGTTGCAATTTCTCATATAAAATACTATTCGCCGACATATATTTTTGTGAAAATAGTTGAAAAAGTTTGTGAAGTATTGTAAAATATTGTTAACAATACGATGAGTTTACTTATAATTTACGAAAATATGTATAATAGTCTCGCGTATAGTTTAGTCCGTTAGTAACGGAACGAACATCTAACAAACTAGGAGGAATCTATTATGACTTTTGAAAAAGTTAAGGCACTTATTGCGCAACAATTCACTATCGACGAAGAAAAAATCACGTTGGAATCGGATTTGGTTAAGGATTTGGGCGCAGACAGCTTGGACATTGCCGATTTGATCATGACTTTGGAAGACGAATTCGATTTGACAGTTCCCGATGAAATGGCAAACGACTTTTTGGTTGTTGGCAAAATTGTGGAATTTATTGATTCTCAAAGCAAATAATCAATCACAACACAGCGGCGCTATTGTGTCGTGTGGTTTGCAAATCTTTGATGTCGGCGTTTGTCGGCATCTTTTTTGTTATGGAGAGTTTCATTTTCAATAAGCAAAAGGAAAAAGCATGGATTATCAACAAATATTGTCGCTTTTTGCACAAAATGCCAGCGAAAAGCACAATGAATATAGCAATGTTATTAATAGCAAAGTTAAATCGCTTGGATGCACAACACCCACAATTCGGCAGATTGCAAAAAAGCTGAATCTGGGCGTGGAAGAAGCGTTGCAACTGCCTGTCAACTGTTGCTACGAGTTGGATTTTTTGCGTGGGATAGTTGTTAGTGGTGCAAAATTGAAGTTTGAAGACAAGCGCAAATTTTTGCTAGAATTTGCTTCGACGATAGAAAACTGGGCAGTGTGCGACTGCAACACGGTGAAAGTTTCCAGAAGCGAACGTCAACAATATTTCAAATTTTTCTCTTCGCTGTGCGCCGATGAGAGGCCTTTTGTGTGTCGCTACGGATTGGTAAATTTAATAAACAACTATTTGGATGGCGAATACGTTAACAAAACTTTTGATGTTTTGAAAAACGTTTCGCAATGGGGAAACTACTACGTGGATATGGCTTGCGCTTGGCTAGTGGCAACGGCGATGTCAAAGCAACGCAATGCAACGGTGGCTTTTTTAACAAGCGATGCGCCAAATGTTATGAACGTGTTTTCCTATAACAAAGCTTTGCAAAAAATTCGCGATTCGCATAGGGTTTCGGACGAAGATAAATTATGGACAAAAACACTAAAAAGAACTAATTGACGTTTTGTCCCCGAAAATTGCGGTACGTAGCGTCTTTTTTGTGTCAAAAAATGTCGTCACTAAATAAAAGAAAGGTGCTTTGCATAGAATATCGGTATGTATGAAGTTACTTTGAGCGTGCCCGCCTCGCAGGAATATTTGCTGGGAAATTTCAAGCAAAAGACGGAACCTTTTCTTGGAGAAATGGATGCGTTAAGTTCGGAATTATCCAAGGACGACAGGTTTTATTTTTCCGTTGCATGTTCGGATACGTTTCGTTTTCAGCTTAGAAGGCTTGTTGTGCAAAACGTTTGCGACATTGTTGCGCTTGGCTACAAAAACATTTTTTTGCGAAAATGTTTGCATTTGCAAAGTGGAAACTTTTTTCAAAATTTGCTAGTTAACACAACTTGTGTGTTCGACAGGGTGACGGATAAAAAAGCCATTGCCGAAATAATTGACGTGGATAAGCCTCTTTTTCTGGACGGCTATTGCAATTTTCGATTCGGCTTGCTAAAAAAGAAGTGGAAGGAAATTGCTTCGCTTGTTTGCAGCAACGAATATATTTTGCACGACGAACAACTTATAATGGAGTTTTTGCAATATTTGCTGGAATCCATCGAAAGCGGCGTGGAAAAACTTTCCGTTTCACTTGCGGATAACGCATTTGTTATGTACGGGGAGGATGGCGCAGTTTTGTCGGCAGTGGAATCACTAGCGAAGCACAGCACCGTTGAAGAAGATGCCGCGCTGAACGTATTGCTGCTAAACCCGCGCGAGGTGGTGGTTTATCATGGAAGCAAGCCGTCGCCGGAGTTTTGTCGGCTTATGCAATTGTTTAGCTGCAAATTTGTTTGCGCGCAATAATTTTTTGTGAAAAACAGTTGACTATTTATTTGCAAAATACTAAAATGTAGTCACAGTTAAATATCCCAGTTGGGCGAAGACAACGTTTTGTGGAAGTAGTATTTCAGAGAGTGACAGACGGTGCGATTGTTGCATATGAAGCCGCAAAAATACCACTTGGCCTTGGGTACGTTAACCGATACGTTATTCGGCACTAAAGCGGACAAACTTTTTGTTTGTCAATTAAGGTGGAACCGCGGAAATTTGGTATTTTCGTCCTTATGATTTTTTCATAAGGGCGTTTTTTTGTTTGTAATTTGCGATGCCAATGGCTAGGCCGAATTAAATGGAGGAGAATATGTTGAAAATTAAGTTACCCGATGGAAGCATCAAAGAGTTTGATAGCAACGTCACTTGTCTTGCAGTTGCCGAAAGCATTTCCGCAGGACTTGCGCGCAATGCAATTTGCGCCGAAGTGGATGGTGTGCTTTGCGACTTATCGCACGTGATAACCAGTGATGCGGAATATAAAGTTCACACAGCCAAAGACGAACAAGGCCTAGAGGTGCTTAGACACTCTACGGCGCACCTTATGGCGCAAGCAATATCTCACGTTTGGCCACAAGCAAAGTTTGCTATTGGTCCGGCCATCAAAAACGGCTTCTATTATGATATCGACTTCGAAGGCGCAGTTATTGCCCCCGAAGATTTGGAAAAGATCGAAGCGGAAATGGCAAAGATTGTAAAGGAAGATTTGCCCATTGTTCGCGAAGATATTCCTCGTCAAGATGCCATCAAGTTGTTCTCGGAAAATGGCGACAACTACAAAGTGGAAATACTTTCCGAATTGGATGCAGAAACAGTATCCATCTACCGCCAAGGCGACTATTTGGATCTTTGCCGCGGCCCTCATGCGCCGTCCACAGGCAAACTTAAAGTGTTTAAGCTTACCAGCATTGCTGGTGCCTATTGGCGTGGCGACACAAAAAACAAAATGCTTACCCGCATTTACGGCACAGCTTTCGAAAAGAAACAAGAATTGGACGAATACGTTCAACGCTTAGAGGAAGCAAAGCGCCGCGATCACCGCAAACTTGGCAAGGAATTGGATTTGTTCGATATTTTCGACGAAGGTCCGGGATTCCCGTTCTTCTTCCCCAAAGGAATGGTGCTCCGCAACACTTTGGAAGATTTTTGGCGCAAAGAACATGCAAAAGCCGGCTACGTGGAAGTTAAAACTCCCATTATTTTGAATCAAGATTTGTGGCACAGAAGTGGACACTGGGATCACTACAAAGACAACATGTACGTTGTCAAAATTGACGAGCAAGATTTTGCTATCAAACCCATGAACTGCCCCGGCGGAATGTTGGTTTACAAACGCAAACCGCACAGTTATCGTGATTTGCCCGAACGCGTTGCAGAGCTGGGCATTGTTCACCGCCACGAACTTTCCGGCGCATTGCACGGCCTTATGCGCGTGCGTTGCTTCACGCAAGACGATGCTCACATCTTCATGACTCCGGAACAAATTGAAGGGGAAATTGAAAGTGTGGTGCGCCTTATTGACAAGTTCTATAAGGTGTTTGGCTTCAAATACAGTTTGGAATTGTCCACTCGCCCGGAAAACAGCATGGGCACAGACGAACAATGGGAAACTGCAACCAACGCCCTTATTCGTGCGCTCAACACTTTGGGCAAGGAGTACGAAATTAATGAAGGCGACGGCGCTTTCTATGGCCCCAAAATTGACTTCCACCTTGAAGACAGTTTGGGACGCACCTGGCAATGTGGAACAATCCAATTGGATTTCCAAATGCCCGAACGTTTCGATTTGACCTACGTTGGCGCAGATGGCGAAAAACACAGACCCGTTATGATTCACCGCGTTGTGTTTGGAAGCATCGAACGCTTCATTGCAATTTTGACGGAACACTATGCCGGCGCTTTCCCGCTTTGGCTATCTCCCGTGCAAGTTAAAATCGTGCCCATTTCCGAAAATCAAATTGAATATGCTCATCAAGTTTGCAACAAGTTGATAGATGCGGGCATTCGTGCCGAAGTAGACGATAGAAACGAAAAAATGGGTTACCGCATTCGTGAAGCGCAACTACAAAAAATCCCGTATATGCTGGTTTTGGGAGAAAAGGAAAAAGAATCGTCTGCCGTTGCGGTTCGCAACAGAAAGAAAGGCGATTTGGGTGTTATGAGTTTTGACGATTTCCTTGCAAAACTGAATAAGGAAATTGTTGAAAAATCTTCGGATATGTAGCGGCTTTATAAGGAAATTGTATAAAAATCTTTGGATAAGTAGCGACTTTGCGCAAGCGGAATGATGAATTGTTGTTCCGCTTGCGTTTTTTTAATTCTTTAGGGGTGAAACAAATTTAGATGACATACTAAAACAAAAAAAGCTTAGTCTTTTGTTTTCTATTGTTTGCTACGTTGTGGCAGTGGCGTTGCAGTTTGGTCTTTTTGCTGTTTTGGCAGCGTACTGTTTCGACTATGGCGACATTTATGCTACGTGGATTATGTTTGCAATTGTAGTGCTTCGCTGGTAATGTTTGTTTTTATCGGAAACCCTGTGCATGCAGAGGAGACGTTTGTCCACTTTGACCGTTTGTGCAGTATTTTGCATAATGAGGCGGAACTTACATAATAAAAAATGTGCGGAAAATGTGTTGAAAAGCGTTTGACATTAGTTGCGGCATTTGCTATAATAACTTTGCAATAAAGTAGAAATACCATTTCTCACCGCCAAATTTCGTTTGTCGGTTAGCTTATAGTTTTTTAGCAAAGGCATCTTTGCTGGCTTTGAGTGTGGTATTTTTGTGACCACACTTTTTTTATTGCAGGAGGATACCACTATTAAAGAACTTCAAACCAACTCTCAAGTAAGGGATAGAGAAATTCGCCTTATCGGCAGTGACGGACAACAACTTGGAATCATGTCGGCTTACGAAGCGCAACGCATCGCAGATGAAGACGGATTAGATTTGGTTAAAATTTCTCCCAATTCCGTTCCACCCGTTTGTCGTATTATGGATTATTCCAAATATAAATACGAGCAAAACAAAAAGGAAAAGGAAATGCGTCGCAATCAAAAAACCATCGAGATCAAGGAAGTTTGGCTTTCTATGACCATCGACATTGGGGATTTGAACACGAAAGCGAACATTGCCAAAAAATTCTTGCAAGACGGCAACAAAGTTAAGGCTACCATTCGTATGCGTGGCAGACAACAAGCGTATGCCGCACAAGGTGTGGAAGTTATGAAAAAGTTTGCAGAAATTCTTTCAGACGTTTCCAAAATCGATAAACAGCCTACCACGGAAGGCAGAAACATTTCTATGTTTTTGGCTCCGCTAAATTAATAAAAAAATACATGGAGGACAAATATAATGCCTAAACAAAAATCACATAGCGCATCCAAAAAAAGATTTGTCGTTTTGAAGAGCGGCAAAGTTAAACGCGCACAGTGCAACAAGAACCACAAACTTGGTAAGAAAACCACCAAGAGAACCCGCAACCTTCGCTCGACGGCTTACGTTAACGATACTCAAGCCAACACCGTGAAGAGCATGTTGCCGTATTAGGAGGATATGAACAATGAGAATTAAAAGAGGCGTAACTGCAGTTAAAAAACGCAGAAAAATTTTGAAGTCCGCTAAAGGTTATTTCGGACTTAAATCCACTAACTACCGCATTGCTCGTCAAGCGGTTATGAAGAGCGGCAACTACGCATATATCGGCAGACGTTTGAAAAAACGCGATATGCGCAGTTTGTGGATTGCTCGTATCAACGCCGGCGCACGCGCTAACGGCTTGTCCTATAGCAAATTTATGCACGGTTTGAAAGTTGCAAATATCGATTTGAACAGAAAATCTTTGGCAGAAATTGCAGTTAGTGATGCTGCTACTTTTGCTAAACTTGCTGAAACGGCAAAAGCAAACTTGAAGTAACAAAATACGGAGTCTTTTTTTGAAAGGCTCCTTTTGCTTGTTTGAGGTAGAACGTAGATGGTGATCACTTCGCAAGACAATGCCAAAGTTGTTGCAGCAGCAAAACTGTTGGATAAAAAATTTAGAAAATCAAGCGGGCGCTATTTGATTGAGGGCGAACGTTTGGTTCGCGATGCAATCCGTCACGGTGCAAACATTGTGGAAATTTTTGTTAAGGAAAGTGTTCAAGGCCAGTTTGATTTTGAAAATCAAATTGTGGTTGCCGATAGGGTATTTGCAAAAATGTGCGATACTGTCACAACACAAGGTGTTTTGGCAGTCGTTGAGCGCCGTGGTGACGAATTGCGGCCGCCACTGGGCAACTGCTTGGTTTTGGATGGTTTGCAGGATCCCGGCAACGTTGGTACGCTTATTCGCACGGCTGCGGCATGCGGTTTCACCGACGTATATGCCGTTGGCTGCGTGGACGTTTTTTCACCAAAAGTTTTGCGCAGTGCAATGTCTGCCAACTTTTGTGTTAACGTTTGGAGCGTTGATAGCTTGCAAAAGGTGTTTGACGTGTTGAACGACACTTTGATTGTTGCGGCGGATATGGGCGGCGAAAATATTTTCAATGCGCAATTTGATGGCAAAGTTGCTGTGGTGTTGGGCAACGAAGGTAACGGCCTATCTGGTTTTTCCAAAACAAACGCCAACAAAATTGTGTCGTTGCCGATGCAAAACAATTTTGAATCGCTAAACGTTGCAATTGCCGGCAGTGTGATTATGTACAAAATCTACGAATTATCTCAAAAATAACAAAACGGAGGAGAAATAATGTCCGGACATAGCAAATGGAATAACATAAAAAACAAAAAAGCAAAGGGAGATGCTGCTCGTTCGAAAATTTTTACCAAAATCGGACGTGAAATTGCCGTTGCAGTTAAATCTGGCGGAGCTGACCCCAACACTAACAGCAAGCTTTATGATATAGTTCAAAAAGCAAAAGCCAACAACATGCCTAACGACAACATCACCAGAAGCATCAAGAAGGCTAGCGGTGAATTGTCTGCCGTTGATTATGTTGGCATTGTTTACGAAGGCTATGGAATTGGCGGCAGCGCAGTTATCGTTGAATGCTTGACGGATAACAAAAACCGTACCGCGGGCGACGTTCGTTGCGCTTTCGATAAGAACGGCGGCAGTCTTGGCCAAACAAACTGCGTAAGCTATATGTTTGATAGACGTGGCATTGTTGTTGCTGAAAATTCTGTTGGTTTGGATGACGACAGTGCATTTGAACTTGCCATCGAATCGGGCGCCGACGATGTTTCGTTGGAAGACGGCATGGTGGAAATGACTTGCGAAACAACGGCTTTGGGCGCAGTGCGTGATGCTGTTGTGGCAAAAGGGCTGAACCTTGTATCTGCAGAAATGAGCTGGTTGCCTCAAACAATGGTAACTTTGGAAGGAGACAATTTGGTTAAGTTCCAAAGAATGCTGGACGTTTTGGAAGATAACGACGACGTTCAAAACGTTTATCACAACGTGGCCTTGCCCGACGAAGAATAGTGTATTTATAGCAAAATATAACGCCTTGCAACTTTGCGTTGCAAGGCGTTTGTTGTTTGCAGTGATCGGGCTGCATAACTAGAATTTGTGTCTAGGTGAGTTTGCAAAGCTAATCTCTGTGGCAGAGTAACAAAATTCCGGAAATTGTGTTAACAAACAAAAGTGTGCAAATTTTGAAACCGACGCCAATGGGTACGCCGCTATCTTTGCAGCGTCTTACGTGATTTGTCATTGGGATGCTCCAAGCAAGTGGTAGCAACATGATGACACCAATCAAGATTGTGCTGGGATCCAAGAAAAAGATTATTGAGCCTAGCGCTGTTACAACACAAGAAATAATCATAAACGCAATGGCAACAGTCAAAAGTGTTTCTGCGGATTGTTGCGGTTTTTGGATAGTTCTTTGTTCGGCACCGCACCTAGGGCACATAAGAGCTTCGTCTAGCAGTTCTGCACCGCATGTGGAACAGTATTTCATTTCAATTCTCCTTTTAATTATTCTAAACGGCGTTGGCCGTGATTAGCGGGCGGTAGTGGTGTTTTGTGTTAAGGTCTAGTCGTTCATGCACAACAGCAATATGCCGGGAATAATGCTAACAAATATCAACGTGCAAACTTTCATTGCAACACTAATGGGTTGGTTGTTATCAATTTTTCTGCAAACGCTAATTGTCATTGGGATACCCCAAGCAAGACCCATGCCGCAAGTGGACAAGCCGAGTAGCACTGTGGCTATGATCATAAACACTTTGGCAATGGTACCTAGCGTGCTGTTTTCAGAATTTTTCCTTTGCGATTCCACTCTGCAACCGCAGTTTACGCAAATTTCCGCTTCATCTAATACTTCCGCTCCGCAGTGAGTACAATATTTCATTTTTCTTCCTACTCGAGAATGTTATTAATTATTATAGTACTTGTTTGTTTCAACTGTCAACAGTTACATGCGCTCTGGGTAGAAATGCGCAAAATTCACCTGCTAACCTAGCAATTCTGTGTGTTTGTTTGGGTCAACAATAACCGTTTTGTACACTTCGTATACGGCGAACCCCGGTCTTGATCCGTTGGGACGCTTAACGTTACGTTTTTCTGTGTAGTCGACAGGTATTTTTGTGCCGTCGGCGGCCTGTGAAAAGTAGGCACAAATTTCGGCCACTGTAAGTATGGTTTGCGAAGAAATTTCACTTTTCCCCTTAACTATAACAACGTGTGACGAGTGAATTTTTTGCGTGTGCAACCAAAGGTCTTCCGTGCGAGCCAATTTGAAGGTGACAAAACTGTTTTGCAAGTTGTTCTTGCCAACGAATACGTCGTGTCCATCTACCTTGTAGTGAAGTGGGGTCACGGGTGTTTCTTTCTTTTGTTTGGTTTTTTCGCGAATTAGCCCCAGTGATGCAAGTTCTTCGCGAATTTGCAACAAATCGTCTGCTTCCGTGCAATAGCGCATGTTTTGCTTTATTGTTTGCAGGTAGTTTAGCAATTGCTGATTTTCTTCTATTAGTTTAGAATTGTGTTCCACCGACGATTTAAGTTTGCGATATTTTTTGTAGTATGCTTGCGCATTTTGCTGTGGCGAAAGAGTGGTGTCTAAAGGGACGTCAACGTTGTTGCCATCATAAAAATTTGTGCAATGCAAATTGTTGTTGCCCTTCTTCAGTTGCCACAAATTGGCAATTATAAGGTCGCCAAACTGCCTGTATTGCTCTCTGTTTTCCGCTTCTAAAACGCTTTGTCGTTGTGCGGCAAGTTTTTTTTCTGTGCGTGAAACGGCGTTTTTGATGATGGTTGAAACGGATTTTGCCTTGTCGTTGAAACGGCGAATTTTGTCCGTCAAATAATAGTAGGCATCGTGTGCTTCATTAAGAGTTGGGTAAAAAACGTATTCTCCACGTTTGGAAAGATATTTGAAAGGAACAACTTCCACAGGCACGCCTTTTTGCATAATGACGCACGGTTTTTTGTTTTCTAACGACGTTTTGTAGCGAACAATGCCATCGACTACACGCTGAGTATTGATGATGGTGTGGTCGTTTTCGTCCACGCCGAACAACATTTCGTTCACCGTTGTTTGGGACACGCCCAGTAGCGTTTCGCAAAGCACGATTCTGAGCGGCAAACTGCATTGCAAAAGCATTTCTTGAATTTTAGGAATGTCGAACGGACAAATTTTTTGCCGAGGCGCAAAAAACGTATATTTTGCACCGGGAACAAGAATTCGCGAACTTTCCAAGTCCTGCGGCAAGTGTTTTATGCTGTCGATAATAACAAGATTTGCGTTGGTCAAAATTATGTTGGAAGTTTTTCCTGTCAGTTCAAAAATGAGGTGATATTCGTTTTTGTAGCCCAGTTCGTCCGTTGCCGACAGTGCGAAATCAAGCACACGTTCAAAAGGCATTTGATAGACGGAAAGAATGGTGGCATTCGTAAGGTGTTTGCGCAGAAGCATGCAAAAGGCCGGCGCGATTTTGGGGTTATCCATGGGCGCCGTAGTTAAGTGAATTCTATTCACTCCTGCATTGGCCGAAACAATAAGCTTGTGTGTTTGTTTGTTGAAAACGAACAGCACAATTTCGTCCTTTTCCGGTTGATAAATTTTTGTTATTTTGCCCCCGACCAGCGTTTGGTTCAATTCGTTTGCTAGCACGGATAGGCTTAGTGCGTCAAATGCCATTTTTGTTCCTCTTTTGCAAATATTATACACCGCTGGCAACAAATTAGGCAACAATATTTTTATCGTTGGCATTTTATTGGTCAAGAAAACAATGAAAAAGTAGGTGATTTTTTTGTGCTTTGTCAAAAACAATTGCTTATTTCAAAGAACTATGGTATAATTCAAAATTGTGAAAAGCAAAATGCAAACAGCGTTTGCACAGAATATGTCGGAGGATAAACATGAAATACACACAAAAAAGACAAGAAAACACTTTGACAATCACATTTAAGTGTGATTCTGCCGAATGGACGACTTTTGATAACAAAGCCTACGAACAAAACAAGGGCAAATACAGCGTTCCCGGTTTTAGAAAAGGACACGTTCCCAGAAACGTGATTGAAAACAGATACGGCAAGGTTTTCTTTGAAGATGCACTTTATCTTGCAGCGCAAGAATATTACACGGCATTTTTGGATAAGAATAGTAGCGTGTACCCCGTTGCTCGTCCTCAAATTGACGAAAAAAGCATCAAAATCACCGAAAAGGGTGTTAGCTTTGCAATTGTAGTTACCGTTCGTCCGGAATTTGAATTGGGACAATATAAGGGTGTTACCGTTGAAAAATCTCAACCTCAAGTTGCCGAAGATAAAGACGTAGAAGAAGAACTTCAAAGACTTCGCGAACGCAACTCTCGCATTATCGAAGTTACCGATAGAGCAGTTGCCGATGGCGACGAAGTAAATTTGGACTACTGCGGCAAGGTTGACGGCGTAGCTTTCCAAGGCGGCACGGCCGAAAAACAAACTTTGGTTATTGGTTCTCACACCTTTATTGAAGGTTTTGAAGAACAACTTATCGGTATGAATATCGGCGAAACCAAAGATATCAACGTTACTTTCCCTGCTGAATATCATGCAGAAGAATTGAAGGGTAAACCCGCTGTGTTCACCTGCACGATCAACGGAATAAGCGTTAAGCAATTGCCCGAACTTGACGACGAATTTGCTAAGGATGCAAGCGAATTTTCTACTTTGGAAGAAATGAAACAAAACATCAAGAGCGAATTGCAAGCTAAAAACGACAAGATTGCTCAAAACGCAGACGAAAGCAAGTTGATTGAAAAAATCGTTGATAACACAACCATTAACATTCCCGCTGAAATGATTGAAGAACAAATTGACGAATACATTGAAGATTTCAAATATCAATTGATGTATCAAGGTTTGGATATCAACAAGTACTATGAATACACCAAAACAACGGAAAACCAACTTCGCGACACCTATCGCGATCGCGCCGAAAAGGCTGTTCGCACACGTTTGGTGTTTGAAGAAATTGTTAAGGTGGAAAAAATCACTGCAACGGCAGAAGCTGTTGACGAAAAGATTAAGGATTACGCCGAACAAGTTAATAAAACTTTCGACGAATTCAAAGCTTCCTTGAATGCCAATGAAATTGCTTATTTCGAAAATCAAGCCGTAACCGAAGCGTTGCTTGCATTTTTGAAGAAAGAAAACACAATAGCGTAACTTTAGTGTCGTCGGGTGAATATAATTTATCCGACGCACTTTTATAGGAGGAGAATATGTTGATTCCGATGGTGATTGACAGAACGGACAACGGCGAAAGAAGCTTTGATATTTTCTCCCGTTTGCTGGAAGACAGAGTGGTGTTCCTATCCGGGGAAATTACCGATGACGTCGCAAACCTTGTTGTGGCGCAACTAATCTATTTGGAATCGAAAGATCCCACCAAAGATATTGCGCTCTATATCAACAGCCCTGGCGGAAGCGTTTCGGCAGGGTTGGCCATTTATGATACAATGAAATACATTCGTTGCGACGTTTCTACTATTTGCATCGGCATGGCCGCATCTATGGGTGCTTTTTTGCTTTCGAGCGGCACAAAAGGCAAGCGTTTTGCTTTGCCTAACAGTGAAATTATGATTCACCAAGTGCTTGGCGGTGCGCAAGGCCAGGCCAGCGACGTGGAAATTCACACAAGACAGCTGCTAAAAATGAAGAAAAAACTCAACAGTATTTTGGCGGAAAACGTTGGCAAAGACGTTGCCGAAGTGGAAAAAGATACAGACAGAGATAATTATCTTTCTGCCGAGGAGGCCAAAGCCTACGGCATAGTTGACGATGTGTTCTATTCTAGAAAGTAATTTGGCAAAAGGAGTGTAGATGACTCACAATTATTGTTCTTTTTGTGGCAAAAGCGAAAGCGAAGTTAAAAGAATGTTGGTTGGACCAGATGGCGTTTGCATTTGCAACGAGTGTGTGGAAACTTGCACGGAATTGCTGCGCGATGATGAGGTGCCCACCAAAAACGAAGACTTCAATTTGAAGCTTTTGAAGCCCGAAGAAATTAAGCGCGCTCTCGATCAGTACGTAGTTGGTCAGGAGGCTGCCAAAAAGACTCTTTCCGTTGCCGTATACAACCACTATAAGCGTGTTTTGTTTGCAAAAAATGGTGGTGGCGACGTGGAGTTGGAAAAGAGCAACATTCTTATGCTTGGTCCTACCGGATGTGGCAAAACATTGCTGGCAAAAACGCTGGCAAAGGTGCTGGACGTTCCGTTTGCCGTTGCCGATGCAACTACGCTCACCGAAGCAGGCTACGTTGGTGACGACGTGGAAAACATTTTGCTCAAACTTATTCAGGCCGCTAACTACGACGTTAAAAAGGCGGAAATGGGCATTATTTATATTGACGAGATAGACAAAATTTCCAAAAAGACGGAAAACGTTTCCATCACGCGCGACGTTTCTGGCGAGGGCGTTCAACAAGCCTTGCTAAAAATCATCGAAAGCACCGTTGCAAACGTTCCCCCTCAAGGCGGAAGAAAACATCCGCAAGCGGAAAGTATTGCCATTGATACCACAAATATTTTGTTTATTTGCGGTGGTGCATTCGTCGGTTTGGATAAGATTGCCGAAAAGCGTCAACAAGGCGCCGGGCTGGGGTTTGGACAAACCATTCGTGGCACGGAAGAAGTGGACCACGCAGAGCTTGTCAAAAATTTGCAGCCGCAAGATTTTATCAAATTTGGATTGATTCCGGAATTTGTTGGTCGTTTGCCGATAGTTGTGGGGTTGTCGCCGTTGGACGAAACTGCACTTGTTAAAATTTTGACAGAGCCAAAGAATTCGTTGATAAAACAATACAAAAAGCTGTTTGAACTGGACCATGTGCAACTAGATTTCGATGAGGATGCAATAAGGGCCATTGCGCAAAAATCCATCAAACTTAAAACTGGCGCAAGAGGTTTGCGCGCCGTTATTGAAAACTTAATGTTGGAATGCATGTTTGAAGTGCCGTCCATCGAAAACGTAGAAAAAATAAAAGTTTCGCGAAGTTGTGTTGACGGAACAACCAAACCGCAAATAATAAAGCGCGCATCTTAGTTGCAAGTGCAAAATTTTGTAGACATCTGCTTTTGCAGGTGTCTATTTTTTTGTTCATTTGAAAGATGATTCGAGTGCACTAAAAGTACCTAAACTTGCGGATATATATCAACGTTGCGGGCGTTTTGTTTTGCATTTTTGTGTGAGCTAGTGCAATTGCGTGTGAAAACAAAGTCCATTCTCGCTTTATTAGCGCACGTCAACGCAACTTTGATGCAAGTTTGTACGTGTTGTTTTTAATTATTTGTGGCAAACATGCAGTTGTTGGTGCTGTCGTCATTTGTTTTTGCTAGTTAATGTTTGTGATACGTTTTCAATAAAAGCTTATATGTGTTAGCTGGGCTCTTGTTTGATTTTGCGGCAGTGCAGTTGGTAATATAGTAACCGTTTGCCTTTTTGAAGGTTGGCAGCAAGGATGCGAAAAATTTTCGCCGACAACATTCAGTATTGCGATTGGATTGCGCACTTTTCACGTATAAAAATCACAGTGCAATTTTTTGTTGCAAGAAAACGAATTTTATCTTATAATATTAAAAAAATTAGGTTGTTTTGTTCCATTCGGCAGTTTAGTTTTGCTAAGTTTAACAACGAACAACGTTTTTTTTGTTTGATTTACTGGTAACAAAACATACTAATTTATGATGCATTTTTTGAGGTGTAAATTTGAAAACTTATAACAATCTTCCTCTATTGGGAATGAGAGGGAACTTTTTCTTTCCCAACGTAAAAGCAAAGGTAGAAGTTGCACGTCCTATTTCGCGCAATGCAATTAAGTTTGCATTGGAAAACGGCGGACTTATGTTCATGGTAAGTCAAGTGGATCCGTCTAGGGCTACACCTATTGCTCAAAACGATTTCTTTAACGTTGGTGTTGTTGCCGAAGTTGTGGCAGTAAACAAAAACACCGAGGATTCCCTCGTTGTAACGGTGCACACTTTGGAAGCGGCTTCCATAGTGCGTTATAATGCGTCCGACGATATTATTTTTGCCGACGTAGAAACGCAGGAATACTTTTGCAATGACAACACGGAAACACGTGCTTTGTTTATGAAGACTTGCCAACTTGTAAAGGATCTGCAAGAAATAAACGCCAATTTGAAAAAGCTTTCACTGGATAGTTTCACCAACGAAGAACATCCCGACTACCTTGCGTTTACAAACATTGTTGCAAACGAAGCGGTAACAAAATTGGCGGCACGTCAGGAAATTTTGGAAGACGTGGACTTGGATAGTCGCATGGAACGCATTTGTGTGTATGCTTTGACAGAATTGGATTTTGTTAAAGTTGAAAAGCGCATTGCAAACAGAGTGCGTCAGCAAGTTCAGGACGGCCAAAAAGAATATTACTTGCGTGAACAAATTCGTGCAATTTCCGCCGAGCTAGGGGATGATGCCAACGAAAAGCAAGAGTACTTGGACAAAATAAGAGATTGCAAAATGCCTGCCGACGTGGAAAACAAGGCGCAAAAGGAATTGGGCCGTCTTTCCAAAATGGCGCCCACTTCGCCCGATGCCGCCGTTATTCGCAATTATTTGGATTGGCTTTGCGACATGCCTTGGGCGGTTGAAACAACGGATAATAAAGATCTTGATTTGGCGCGTCAAATACTGGACGAAGACCATTATGGTTTGGAAAAAATTAAGGATAGAATTGTGGAATTTCTTGCCGTTATGCAACTGACAGGCAAATTGAACGGTCCTATTCTGTGTTTCGTAGGCCCTCCGGGGGTTGGAAAAACTTCTATAGTTAAAAGCATTGCCCGCGCGCTGGATAGAAAATATTTGCGTGTTAGCCTGGGCGGAGTTCGCGACGAGGCTGAAATTCGTGGCCATCGCAGAACCTATGTTGGGGCAATTCCTGGCAAAATCATCTACATGATGAAGCAAGCTGCTTGCAAAAACCCAGTGCTGTTGTTGGATGAAATTGACAAAATGGGCAAAGACAACAGGGGCGACCCGGCAAGTGCCATGTTGGAAGTGCTGGATCCCGAACAGAATTTTAGTTTCACTGACCATTATTTGGAAGTGCCGTTTGATTTGTCGAAAGTTTTGTTTGTTTGTACTGCAAATGCAACGGACGATATTCCCGAACCATTGCTGGACAGAATGGAAGTGATAGAGCTTACCGGCTACACCGAATTGGAAAAGGTGGAAATTGCCAACAAATTTTTGCTTAGAAAGAATATGGCTTTGCACGGAATTCCCGATGGCAAAATTTCTATATCCAACGAAACCTACGAAAGAATCGTGCATTGCTACACAAGCGAATCGGGCGTGCGCAGTTTGGAAAGAATGATTGCCACAATATGTCGCAAGGTTGCTTTGAAGCTTGTTAAAGATCCCGACGTTACAGTTGAAGTTACTCCGCAAAATTTGCACGAGTTTTTGGGCGTAGAAAAATTCCGCGACGAATTGCCTGTTATTCCAGATACCATCGGTAGTGCACGTGGGCTTGCTTGGACGCGTGTTGGTGGTGTTACTTTGAACGTTGATGCTGCACTTTTGCCCGGCAAGGGAGACGTGCAATTGACAGGAAATTTAGGGGACGTTATGAAAGAATCCGCACGGACGGCCATTTCGCTTGTTAAAAGTTTGGCGGACGAATTCGGCGTAGATAAAACTCTGTTTGAAAAAATGGATATTCACATTCACGTTCCGGAAGGCGCCATTCCTAAAGACGGCCCATCTGCCGGTGTTACCATGGCAACGGTTGTTTTGTCGGCATTTTCCAAAACGCCTGTTCGTGGTGACGTTGCTATGACCGGCGAAATTACCTTGCGCGGCAAGGTTTTGCCCATTGGCGGCTTGCGTGAAAAAGCGCTGGCGGCATATCGTGTTGGCATCAAAAAAGTAATTATTCCCAAAGATAACGAAAAGGATTTGGAAGAAATTCCTGCCGAAGTTAAAGATCAAATTCAATTTGTGTTGGCCGAAAACGTTTCGGACGTGTTTGCTAACGCTTTGGTTAGATAATTTGGCATAAATTTGCGCACATGCGCATGCGAGGTTTGTATGTTTACTATAAAAAAAGCATCCTACGTTAAAGGTGCTGCAACGTACGGTCAGTGCATTGCTTCCGATTTGCCCCAAATTGCAGTGGCGGGCAAATCCAACGTGGGTAAAAGCAGCTTGATAAACTATTTAGTGGGAGATAGCAAGCTTGCACGCACCAGCAAATTGCCTGGAAGAACACGCCTTATCAACTATTTTTTAATCAACGAAAACACTCCTGACGAATTTTTATTAGCAGATTTGCCCGGCTATGGTTTTGCAAAAGTTTCCGATGCTGAAAAATTGAAATGGGCAGACTTGTTGGAACAATATTTGGCAAAGGAAAAAGCGTTGAAGCATATTTTCTTTTTGGTGGATATTCGCCACGATCCAACTCGTGACGACGTTTCAATGTATAACTATTTGTTCAAAAACAACGTTCCCTACACGATTGTTGCCACCAAGGCAGATAAAATTTCGAAAAGCCAAGTTAAAAACAGATGTCGTTCCATTGCGGCCTTTTTGAAGGTGGGCGAAAGCAATATTATTCCCGTTTCGTCACTTAACAAAACGGGCAAAGAGCTTATTTTCGATAGAATCGAAAAGGTGTTGAAAGCCCATCGCTATCAACAAAACTTGTTAGACGAATTGCCTGAGGATGAACAATAAACGTTTTTACGCCGGGATAGCAAGTGGTGGCGTCCAACGGAAGGATGTTGTCTTCTTTTGGGGTGTTTCTCGACTGAGGACTGATGTTGCTCGTTGCCGAATATCGTAAAAATAGCCACGAATATTTGCAATTGATTTTGTGCGTTTGCTAACAATAGGGATTCGATATATTTTCGAATCCCTTTTTTGTTGAAGCTGAGCAAAAGTGTTTGTTTTCGATAGCCAGACGATATTTGTAGAATAGCTTGATCAAACAAACGGTACGTGATGCGCATATTTATGAAATTGTCACATAATATTTGTAGCAAGCAATTTTGCGCATATATTACTAGGATTTTGGGATTCGACTTTTCGAATCCTTTTTTTGTTCGGCAATGTGAAAGAGCTGAATACTTTTGGCGTAATTTGGGCGAATAACAGTTAGTATTTGGCAATAGTTTGCCGGTGCATTGCAAAAATGTATTGTATTATTTTGTGTGTTGTGGTAAAATAACAATAGGTCGCATCGACGTTTCGAGCGATACTTCTAGTTTTGTATCTTTTACCAAAAAGATATTCGTACCGTTTGGGCGAAATTGAGGATTTATGGTAAACAATAAGGCGTATAAGGTTGCTAAATATGCAATAGTTTTGGCAATTATTTTCGTAGCAATGATGATAGACAGAGCCATTTCGCTTATTCCTGTCGGCTTTTCCATGGCAGGATGCGTACTGTTGGTTACACTGTCTTTTTGTTTTTTGGAAAACGATTGGAAAATGGGCATAATTTCTGGCACATTTTTTGGAATCGCATCGTTTTTGAAAGAATTTTTGATGCCCTCCGCATTGGTGGGACAAGTTTTTAAGCCGTATTATTGGCTGCTGATAACCATTCCGCCTCGTGCGCTTATGGGAGTTGTTGCGTTTTCGGCATACAGGTTGATGCTTGCGGTCACCCGTCCCATGGGTAATGCGCGTGGCAGGCAAATTTTGTGTTTGACGGTGGCTTCCTCCTTTGGGCTTGTGACAAACACAGTTGGATTTTTCTCCTTTTTGGAACTATCCAGAACCATTGCAAACGTCAATAACGACGGCGTGTTTGCGCTTATTTATGCGGCACTGCTAACAAACATTTTGCCGGAATACCTAATATCTTTGATAGGTGTTTCTGCCGTTGTTTTGGGGGTTAGACGCGGTTTGAAATTGGGCGTTGACGGCAACAATTTGAAAAGAGAAACACAATCGGAAGAGTTGTGAAGAGGGCAAAACCATGATTTTTACAGTTGATATTGGTAACACAAACATTAAAATAGGCTTATTCGACGAAGGTGGGAAGCTTGCAAAATCCTTCAAAATGTCCACCGACGTGAAAAGAACTTCGGATGAATACATAGCACTTTTATTGCAACTTTTGCGCTACTCCAAAATTGACGAATCGGATATCACCGGCGCAATAGTGTCGTCTGTTATTCCGCAACTGGATTATACTTTCACCAACGTTATAAATCACGTTTTTGGCGTGAAGCCTTTGATTGTCGGCGTGGGTGTTAAAACGGGATTGGCAATCAAGTACGATTTTCCCAGAGAACTTGGAAGCGACAGAATTATAACATGTGTCTCCGCCGAAAAACAATATGGCGAACCGTTCATTTTGGTGGATTTCGGCACGGCAACTACATTTAACGTGGTGAACGAACGTAAGGAATTTATTGGCGGAGCCATTACACTGGGCTTAAAATCTACAATAGAAAGTCTTTCGCGTTGCACGGCAAAACTTCCCAATGTTGATTTGGAAGTGCCTACAAAAACCGTTGCTCAATCTACGCGCAAGGCTATTCAAAGCGGCGTTGTGTTTGGCGTAGTGGGACAAGTTAAGTACGTTATTGACCGCATCAAGCAGGAAACTGGTTTGCAGGAGGCAAAGATTATTGCTACCGGTGGATTGGCGGAACTTGTTGCCAGTGTAGAACCGATATTCGATCATATCGACAGAGAACTTTCTTTGAAGGGACTTTACGAAATTTATAAGCTCAACGCGTAACATTTTGCGTTAGCTGGCTTTTAGGTGTGTAGTATGGATTTTAAGTTGCATTCAAAATATCAGCCGTGTGGCGACCAGCCGAACGCAATACAGCAGTTGACACAGGGGTTGCGCGATGGGTTAGCAACGCAAGTGCTGCGCGGCGTTACGGGGAGCGGAAAGACTTTCACTATGGCCAACGTCATAGCCAATCTAAACCGGCCTGCGCTTGTTATTTGCCACAACAAAACGCTTGCCGCCCAGTTATGCAACGAATTCCGGGAATTCTTCCCCGAAAACCGAGTGGAATTTTTTGTGTCTTATTACGACTACTACATGCCGGAAAGTTACATTCCTGCAAGAGACTTATATATCGAAAAAGAAATTGATATAAACGATGAAATTGACAAGTTGCGCCATTCGGCAACTTGCAGTTTGTTTGAAAGGCGTGATACAATTGTTGTTGCAAGCGTTTCCTGCATCTATGGCTTAGGCGCACCGGGAGAATACTATAAAATGAGTTTATCCGCGCGCCCCGGTGATAATCTTTCGCGTGAGCAATTGATTCGGAAGCTTGTTGCCATTCAGTACGAGCGCAACGACATGGATTTTCACCGTGGCACGTTTGGAGTGCGCGGCGACGTGGTGGAAGTGTTCCCTGCGTCCTACTCCGACCACGCCATTCGCTTTGAATTTTGGGGTGACGAGATTGAAAAAATCTCCGAGATAGATGCACTAACCGGCAACACTGTTTCCACTTTGTTGCACGTAATTGTTTTCCCTGCAAGTCACTACGTTGTGGAGGGAGTAACAATGGATAGTGCACTTAAAAACATTCGTTGCGATATGGAAAAAGAAGTGCAATCTTTTTTTGATTGCAACAAAATTGTCGAAGGGCAACGGCTTAAGCAAAGAGTATCCTACGACCTTGAAATGATGCAAGAAATGGGATATTGCAGCGGTATTGAAAACTACTCTCGCTACTTTGACGGCCGCGCAGTGGGGCAGCCACCGTATACTTTGTTGGATTATTTTCCCGATGATTTTATAACATTCATTGACGAAAGCCATATGACGATTCCGCAAATAAGGGCAATGTTCAATGGCGACCGCGCACGCAAAACCAATCTTGTTGGCTACGGTTTTAGGTTGCAAAGCTCCTACGACAACCGTCCACTCACGTTTGATGAGTTCGATTCTCGTTTAGGGCAACTTGTTTGCGTTTCTGCAACGCCGGCCGATTACGAATTGCGCCGGGCCGATAACGTTGTTGAACAGCTGATTCGCCCAACCGGCTTGTTGGATCCACAGGTGGAGGTTCGTCCTGTGAAAGGGCAAATTGACGACTTGCTGGGAGAAATACATTCTGTTACGCAAGCTGGCGGTAGAGTGCTTGTTACCACACTTACAAAACGCATGGCCGAAAGTTTGACGGAATTTTTGGCCAAGCAAAGTGTCAGAGTTAAATACATGCACTCGGAAATTGACACGCTGGAGCGTGTTGAAATAGTTTCTGGACTTAAAAAGGGCGAGTTCGACGTGCTGGTTGGCATAAACCTTTTGCGTGAGGGATTGGATATGCCACAGGTCAGGCTGGTTGCCATTTTGGATGCCGATAAGGAAGGCTTTTTGCGTAGCGACACGGCGCTCATTCAAACCATAGGTAGAGCGGCGCGAAACAGCGAAGGTCGCGTGATTATGTATGCAGATGTGGTTACCGACAGTATGAAGCGAGCCATTGACGAAACTAACCGCAGAAGACAAATTCAAAACAGCTACAACGTGGAACATGGCATAGTGCCCAAAACAATTGAGCACTTTGTTGAAAACACTTTGGAGATAACTCAAAAGGCAAGCGACGTTCGTTCCGTAAAGGATTTGGAACGCGATATCGAAAACACAACGCAGCGCATGAAGACTGCCGCCAACCAATTGGATTTCGAAAAGGCAATTCAGCTGCGTGAGGAAGTAGTGCGCTTGACAAAACAATTGGAAAAGGCAAAAAGGAAAAAGAGGGGCTAGTAGAGCGCAATTTGCGCATTTGTGATAATCTATGAGAGACATAGTAATTAAAAATGCTAAGGAAAACAATCTCAAAAGCGTAAGTTTGAGGATTCCTCGTGATAAACTTGTTGTTTTCACGGGACTTTCGGGAAGCGGAAAATCTTCGTTGGCCTTCGATACTATCTTTGCGGAAGGGCAACGCCGCTACATGGAAAGCTTATCCAGCTATGCCCGTCAGTTTTTGGGGCAAATGGATAAACCAGACGTGGAAAGCATTGAAGGACTTTCCCCTGCTATAAGTATCGACCAAAAAACAACTTCCTCTAACCCACGTTCAACGGTGGGCACTGTTACGGAAATCTACGACTACTTGCGTTTGCTTTTTGCACGCGTGGGCATTCCGTATTGTCCGCACTGTGGTTTGGAAATTTCAAAAACTGGCGTTGACCAAATTTGCGACAAGGTTTTGCAAATGGGCGAAGGCACAAAACTTATGGTTTTGGCGCCTATCGTTCGTGGCCGCAAAGGTGAATTTCAAAAGTCTTTTGAACAGCTTAAAAAACAAGGTTTTGTTCGTGTGGTAGTGGATGGACAACTGTACACTTTAGACGAAGAAATTAAGCTTGTGAAAAACGTGAAACATACAATTTCCGTTGTGGTGGATAGGCTCATAGTAAAGGCAGAAATGAACACTCGTCTTTCTGACAGCGTGGAAACGGCCTTGAAGTTGGCCGATGGCCTTGTTACAATTTCCGCAGAAGGCAAGGAATCGACTTTCTCAAACAAGTTTGCTTGCCCGGAATGTGGGTTCACGTTGGAAGAAATGGAACCGAGAACTTTTTCCTTTAACAGTCCTTTTGGGGCGTGTCCCGATTGCGCAGGGCTAGGCTTCAAGCAAGAATTTGACGAGCGTCTCATTTTGCCGGACGACACAAAAAGTTTGCACGCCGGAGCTATCCGTTTGTTGGGGTTCAATTTGGGCGCAGCAAGTTGGATGCGCAAGATTTTTGAAGCCTTGGCGGAAAAACACGGTTTTTCCTGTGACGTACCCGTAAGGGATTTGCCTAAATCCGCTTTTAACACGGTAATGTATGGCAACGGTGGCGAAACGCTCACTTGTCGTTTAGATGACGGCCGCACCTATAACACCACGTGGGAAGGAATAATCCCAATGATGACTAGGCGCCACGCCGAATGTAAAAGTGATTGGACAAGGCAAGAATATGAAAAGTTCATGGTGGATAAACCCTGCCAAACCTGCCACGGCAAGCGCCTGAAAGACGAAGTGCTGGCTGTTAAAGTGGGAGGATTGAATATTTGGGAAGTGGGCGAATTGTCCATAACAAGTGCGCTTAAGTTTTTTGATCAACTTGTTTTGGACGATACCCGTCAAAAAATTGCCCATATGGTTCTAAAAGAGATTTGCGCTAGGCTTAAATTTCTTGTGGATGTCGGTTTGGGATATTTGACTCTTAACCGTTCGGCAGGTACGCTATCTGGCGGCGAAGCGCAACGCATTCGTTTGGCCACGCAAATTGGCAGTGGGCTTACAGGCGTGCTTTATATTTTGGATGAACCCAGCATTGGTTTGCATCAAAGGGACAACGCCAAACTAATTGCCACATTGCAACGCCTTCGCGACGTTGGAAACACACTTATTGTTGTGGAACACGACGAAGATACTATTCGCAGTGCCGATTTTGTCGTGGACGTAGGCCCCGGTGCCGGTGTGCATGGCGGCGAAATTGTTTGCGCAGGAACCGTTCAGGAAGTTATTGATTGCAAACAATCCATAACGGGAAAATATCTCAGCGGCGAATTGTCCATTCCCGTTCCGCAAACTCGCAGATGCGGCAGCGGAAAGTTTTTGACGGTGAAGGGTGCTAGGAAAAACAATTTGAAAAACATTGACGTTTCCGTTCCGCTGGGAACACTGTCGGTTGTAACGGGCGTTTCCGGAAGCGGAAAAAGCAGTTTAGTTAACGAAGTTTTGTTGCCATATTTGGCGGAGAAACTAAACCGAGCACGGCCCGGCGACGTTGTTTGCGACGAAATTTGCGGAATAGAAGAGCTGGATAAGGTTATTGCAATCGATCAAAGTGCCATAGGACGCACTCCGCGAAGCAATCCGGCAACCTATACTGGAGTATTTTCGCTGATACGCGATTTGTTTGCAGCAACTCCAGATGCAAAGGAGCGCGGTTATAATTCCGGGCGTTTTAGCTTTAACGTTAAGGGCGGGCGTTGCGAACACTGCGATGGCGACGGTATTTTGCGTATTGCAATGAACTTTTTGCCTGACGTTTACGTTCCGTGCGAAGTTTGCCACGGCTCTCGCTATAACAGGGAAACGCTTGCCGTTAAATATAAGGGCAAAACTATTGCCGACGTGCTGGATATGACGGTGGAAGAAGCTGTTGGATTTTTCGAAAACGTGCAGAGCATCAAAAACAAAATTCAAACGCTATACGACGTGGGGCTAGGATATATAAAACTCGGCCAGCCGGCAACAACGCTTTCCGGCGGCGAGGCGCAACGCGTAAAATTGGCAACGGAACTATCCAAGCGTAGCACCGGCAAAACCATATATATTTTGGACGAACCAACCACTGGTTTGCACAGCCACGACGTTTCCAAACTTATAAACATTTTGCAACGCCTTGTTTCCGTTGGGAACACCGTTTTGGTTATCGAACACAACTTGGACGTTATCAAGGTTGCTGATTATATAATCGACTTAGGCCCGGAAGGCGGCGATGCAGGCGGTACGGTTGTTGCCTGCGGCACTCCGGAACAAATTGCCCAAACGCAAAGTTATACGGGACAATTTTTGAAGCCCATTCTAGAGAAAACACACTAACATCAAGGTGAAACATGAAAAAGCTACTTCTTATTGATGGCAACAGCATATTGAACAGGGCGTATTTTGCTCTGCCTGCATTGAACGATAAAACCGGCCGAAACGTGAATGCTGTTTATGGTTTTATCAACATTCTTTTGAAGGTGTGCCAAGATTATTCTCCGGAAAAATTGGTGGTGGCTTTTGATATGCGCGGACACAATTTCCGCAAAGATATTTATGCTGACTATAAGGCAAACCGCAAGGGAATGCCAGATGATTTGGCTTTGCAAATGCCCATTTTGCACGATTTGTTGGCAAAAATGTCTGTAATGGTTGTGGAAAAAGCCGGTGTTGAGGCCGATGATATTATTGGCACAATAACAAAAGATAACGGCTTCCAAAACTACGTTGTTTCTGGCGACCGAGATATGCTTCAACTGGTTTCTCCGTCGGTAACGGTGCTGCTCACTAAGCGTGGTGTCACCGAAGTGGAAAGCGTAACGCCCGAGTTGCTTAAAGAAGTTTATTGTTTGACTCCTGCGCAAGTTATCGAATACAAGGCTTTGCGCGGCGACACTTCGGATAATATCCCCGGCGTGAAGGGCATTGGCGAAAAAACCGCAATGTCTTTGCTAGAAAAGTATGGCGATATCGACACTATTTTTGCCAACGTAGATGCCGAAAAGGGCGCTCTGCACGAAAAGTTGGTTGCCGGCAAGGAAATGGCTTACGTAAGCAAAACTTTGGCAACCATCGTTCGCAACGCCGACGTGCAATACGACCTGGATAGTTGTGGATTGTATAGCCTTAATGGCGAAGTGAAACGCACAATGGAACAATTACAATTTCGTTCCATACTTTCGCGCTTGCAGTTCGATGATGAGCAAACGCACGAAGCCGTTCAGGTGGATAGCATCACTGTGGATACGGCTGCGCAATTGCAAGAAGTTGTGACATCGCTAGCAAAATGCGATTGCTTTGCATTTCATTATGACGGCAAAACTGTGTATTTGGCCGATAGTGACGTTCGCGAATACGTTGTTCACTTGTCGGATAGTTTTTTGGACGAATTGACGGAGCAGACGGTTTTCGAAACGCTCAAACCGTTGATGGAAAGTGATGTTGAAAAATCCGTTTACGATCAAAAAAATTTGCGTCACGTTTTGCAAAACGTTGGCGTGCAACTGCGTGGTGTTAAATACGACGTTTGTCTGATGCAATACTTGGTGGAATATCGTGCCTACAAGGATTTACACAGTTTAATTGATGCGTACGGCTACGAATGTAGCGGCGCCGGTATTTTTGCGGTGGCACATATTTTGCAAAAACAGCTCGAAGAACACGGCGTTTGGAAACTATACGAAGAAGTGGAATTGCCTCTTTCTGATTTGCTTTATCGAATGGAAATTGAAGGGGTGCAAGTGGACTGTGACTTGTTGGAAAAATCTTCCAAAGAAATGCACAAAAAGTTGGATTGCTTGACTGAAGAAATTTGCCAACTTGCAGGGGAAACATTTAACCTTAACAGCACGACACAGCTATCCAAAATTTTGTTTGAAAAACTAAATTTGCCACACGGAAAGAAAAATCAGCGCGGATATTCTACCAGCACCGACGTGTTGGAACCGCTTGTTGGTTTGCATCCAATCGTTGGCAAAATTTTGGAATACAGAAAAATTTCTAAATTGCTTGGAACCTACGTGGACGGTTTGCGTCCACTTGTTAGACACGGATTGGTGCACACAACCTATAATCAGGCGCTAACTTCTACCGGGAGGCTATCCAGTTCCGACCCAAATTTGCAAAACATTCCCATTCGTGATGATGTAGGGCGTGAAATTCGACGCTTGTTCCTTCCCAAACACGGCAAGTTTGTTGGAGCAGACTATTCTCAAATAGAGCTGCGTTTACTTGCGGCTTTTTCTAAGGACGAAAACTTGCTTTCGTGTTTTATGCACGGGGAAGACATCCACGCCAAGGTTGCATCCGAATTACTGGGCATACCTGTTGAACTTGTCAATCCAGAAATGCGAAGAATGGCAAAGGCCGTTAACTTTGGCATTATCTACGGAATAAGTGATTTTGGCCTGTCGCAAAACACAAACGTCAGTGTGAAAAAGGCGCACGAATATATTCAATTGTATTTCGAACGCTTCCCCAAAATAAAATGCTATTTGGATGGTTGCGTGCAACAGGCAAAGAAAACGGGCTACGTGACGACCATCACCGGTCGCCGCCGCCAAATTCCGGAAATAAAATCTGCCAACTACAACTTGCGCAGTTTTGGCGAAAGAGCGGCAATGAACATGCCTTTGCAAGGCAGCGCCGCCGACATAATGAAAATAGCAATGCTAAAAGTTGATAGTGCTCTTCAACAAAACTGTTTGAAAAGCAAGATTGTTTTGCAAATTCACGACGAAATTATCGTGGACTGTTATCCTGAAGAAGCAGAAGAAGTTAAGCGCATTGTGAAAGAGCAAATGGAAGCGGCTGTTAGCCTTGCTTGCCCACTTGTGGCCGATACGGAAGAAGGAGAAACGCTTTATGAAGCGTAAGGTAATTGCCCTAACCGGAGGCATTGGCAGCGGCAAAAGCAGTGTTTCCAAGATTTTGGCGGAACGTGGTTTTGAGGTTGTTGATTGCGATGCTATTTCTCGCGAGATGGCAACAGATCAAGCAATTTTGCAGCAGATTACGGATTTGCTTGGCCCGCAAAGTGTTGTCAACGGCAACCTTAACCGCCCGTACGTTAGAAATATTGTGTTTGCCGATGACAAACTATACGAAAAATACAGCAAAATTTTTTGGGACGGTGTCAAACAGGCCCTTGTGCATCGTGTTGAAACTTGTTCCCAAAGTTTGTTTGTGGAAATTTCCGTTATAAACGCTTTTGAATTTCCCTGGGACGAAATCTGGTTTGTAGATAGCAGGGTGGATGTTCGCATTGCGCGCGTTTGTGCACGCGATGGTGTTTCGGCTGCTAACGCAATGGATATTATTTCTCGGCAAAAGTTGTGCGATAACTACACGCGCATTATCGAAAATAACGGCACTTTTGCGCAGTTGCAATCAAAAGTGGATGATTTGTTGCAAAAAAATTTTATTGAATAGTTTTTGTGAACTTGAATTGCGTCGCTTGTTGCGGCGTTTTTCTTTGCAAACGTTTGTTGGCCGTGATTGTTTTGAAACTTACAATTGCTGCACTCGATTGCAACCATGCAGTTGCACTATGGGGCAAACTTCATTGCAAAAAGATGATCGGCATACAAACGTATAAATAAAGCATTTTTTATTGCGTGGCAGTTTTCGCAATTTTTTGGTGCTGCACGAATAGTTTTGGAATCATGCGTGCATACATGTGATAGACTTGTTATAACGCACGTCTTATAAATTTTTTTCTCTTGCCAAAACAACCGCTTATTTTGCACAAAATTCGCTGTTTTCGCTAAAATTTGGCAAATGGAAATGCTCTGTTGCATTGCAAGATTGTCCTGCAACCATGCAAGATAGTGCTATTCTACATGCTTTTTGCCGGCTTTGTGTGGCAATAATGACTTTTAAAACACTAGAAAATTTGTGTAGTTAAAATTCGCGTTTTTTGAGTTGAAAAACGTTTGACATAAGTGTGCAATAGGACTAAAATATCAAAAGTTTGAAAATGGCCGTGATTTAGGCGAGAAGGTATTTGTAATGAATGCATTGTTACTAATTGCAATAGCGTTGATTTTGGGGTTGCTTTCTACAAGAATTATGAAAATAGTTGGGTTGCCCAACGTTACCGGTTATCTTGTTGTAGGGCTTATAATAGGCCCCTATGCGTTGGGACAATTCGTACCCAACGCCGAAGAAGTTTATAGCAGTTTGTCCATTGTTAGTTCCGTTGCACTGGGATTCATTGGGTTTTCTATCGGCGTTGAATTTAAGTTTTCGCACATAAAGGAAATTGGCAAAAGTGCAATTGTTATCACTTTTTGTCAGGCGCTCTTGGCAACAATTTGTGTTGACGTTGCGTTGCTAGCAATAGGAACTCTGTTCCCGTCTTTGGGTATGGCTGGCTACGAGGCAATTATTCTTGGCGCAATTGCAACGGCTACAGCACCTGCGGCAACGCTTATGGTTGTGCGTCAGTATAAGGCAAAGGGAATTGTTACAGGAACTTTGTTGCCTGTTGTTGCGTTGGACGATGCTGTTGGTCTTGTGGTGTTTGCAATATCCAACAACATAGCAATGTCGTGGGCAACAAGTGTGGCATCTTCGGGGGCTTCAGCCGCTATAAGTGTGTTGGATATTTTGGTTTGGCCGTTGGTAGAAATTGCTGCATCGCTTATTGTGGGCGTTTTGATCGGTGTGTTACTTTCCATAATTCCACGTTTTTTCAAATCGCGCGATAACCGCCTTATTGCTTCGCTTGTCGCAGTGTTCTTGAGTTTGGGTATTTGCCAACTTTTTGAATACCTAAAAGAAAGTTGTGGATGTCCGTTCAAACTTTCCGACTTGTTGGTTTGCATGATGGCCGGCGCAAGCTTTGTTAACTTGCGCAACGAAGCGGTGCAGATGATGGAAGGCGTGGATCGTTGGACGCCCTCGGTACTCATGTTGTTCTTTATTCTTTCCGGTGCGGAATTAAATTTGAGAATGTTCAATAACTGGGGCATTATTTGCTGCATTTTGGTATACGTTGTTGCTCGTTGTTGCGGCAAGTATTTTGGCACAATGTTGGGCGCATCCGTCACGAAAAGCGACACAAAAGTTAAAAAGTATTTGGGAATTACGTTGTTTCCGCAAGCAGGCGTGGCCATTGGTATGGCAACAATGTGCAAAAAGGAATTTGTTTCTTTGGCAAACAAGTTCAGCACCGATCCTCAAATGCAAACTATGTTTGCCGAAGTGGGTTCCAAAATAGTAACAATAACAATGTGTGCGGTTTTGATATATGAACTGATTGGCCCGGTTCTTACCAAATGGGCGCTTACCAAGGCTGGCGAAATAGATAAATCCAACTTGCAACGTAAAAGTAGAGTGGCCTTTGCTCACTTAAATTCGAGTGCAAGCGGTGCTAGTGCAGGTAGCAAAACAAATAGCGCAGGCGAGGAAAACAAAAATGAAAAGTAGTTCTACAATGTACGAATTGATGCGTCGATCGGAAATGCAAGATGACGACGGAATGGATTTGTGTGATGCCGAACGCAAAGACGAGCGTTCCGATGCTCAAAAATTCAAAGAAAAATACAAGGATTTCTACACCGACATAAAGACGGATATAAGCGAAGATTGGTAAAAATACTCTTGATTTTTTCGAAGGTGGCGCATTTTGCGTCGCCTTTATTTTTTCCTGTTCGACCAAGCTTCTTTTGATTTTTTTTCATACGTTTGCAGTTTTTAGCGAAAAAACATAGTCTTTTTTTGCATTTTAATTGTTAAAGTTGGATAAAAGTGTTGAAAATAACATGATTTCATAGTATAATATTATTTCGGTGAAAGTTGCCGAACACAATTGCTTTTTTAGGAGTGTGTTATGACTATACTTGACGTAATTGAAAAGAAGAAAACCAGCCAAGAACTATCCACGGAAGAAATTCGTTTTTTCGTTGATGGTTTTACTGACGGAAGCATTCCCGACTATCAAATTTCTGCGTTGCTTATGGCAATTTTGCTCAACGGTATGACAGATAGGGAAACTTTTGATATGACTGATGCTATGTTGCACAGTGGCGATATTGTTGATATGTCGCGTTTGGGTGGCTTGGTGTGCGATAAGCATTCTACTGGCGGTATTGGTGATAGCACAACGTTGGCGCTTGCGCCGATTTTAGCTTGCTGCGGAGTTTACGTTGCGAAAATGAGTGGCAGAGGCCTGGGTTTTACCGGTGGAACAATCGACAAGCTGGAAAGTATTCCTAATTTTGATACGGCGCTTTCGGAAGAAGAATTTTTCGACGTTGTTAAGCGCGTTGGTTGCGCTGTTATCGGACAAACAGCAAACCTTGCGCCTGCCGACAAAAAACTTTATGCTTTGCGCGACGTCACCGGAACGGTAAATTCTATTCCGCTTATTTGTGGCAGCATCATGAGCAAAAAGCTTGCTTCCGGTTCGGACGTTATTTTGCTTGACGTAAAATACGGAAGCGGTGCATTTATGCCCACAAAAGAAAGCGCATTGGAGCTTGCCGAAAAAATGGTGGAAATCGGTTCGAGAGCAGGCAAAAAGATTGGCGCGCTAATAACCGACATGGAGCAACCGCTATCTGACTATGTTGGAAATGCTCTGGAAGTTATTGGCATTGTTGAAGTGCTTAAAGGCGCGCATAGTCGTTTGTATCATGAAATTAAGGAAGTTGCAATAAAGCTACTGTGTCTATCGGGCAAATACGACGAAACAGGTGCAGAAACCGCCTTCCAAGATGCCATCGATAGCGGAAGAGCATTGAACAAATTTGCCGAAATGGTCACCGCTCAACACGGCGATGCCAGCTACGTTTTGCATCCCGAAAAGTTTGTTTTGGGCAAAAAAGTTGCAGTTTTTGCGCAAGCCGATGGATTTATCGATAGCATCAACGCAGCCGATATCGGCCGTGCCGTTACGTTGCTTGGCGGCGGCAGAATGAAAAAGGACGATGCAATAGATTTCTCTGTTGGCGTTGTTATGCACGTGGAATTGGGCTCGTGTGTGAAAAAAGGCGACGTACTCTGCGAAGTTTATCACAACGAAAAGGGCTTGGACGATGCAACAAAGTTGTTGCAAAATGCCATTCACGTTGGCGAAAAACAACCTGCGTCCCACAAAATTGCCTATGCCTACGTCTCGAAAGACGGTGTTCAGCTTTATTAACGGAGTTTTTATGACTAATATTTTGTTGAACTACTACAATTTTCACGAACCATGGGCACAAGGAAAATTCGAAAAGTATTTTCGGAATAAAAAAGTGCTTGTTATACCTCTTGCATTTAGAGAACGTGACGTGTGGGATTCGGCCAGCTGGACATCCCTGTATGGCAAGGGTGGCGAAAAATACGAAAATATTTTGCGTCCGTTTTTGCACTTTGGCCAGTCCGAAAAGGACGTGAAATGGCTAAATTGCTACGACATGGACGTTGATTTTCACAAACTTATTGCCGATGCTGACGTGTTGTTCTTTACAGGCGGCATGCCGGAAAAAGCAATTCGACGTTTGCACGAATTGAACATTGCCAGCGATGTGAAAAATTTTACTGGTGTTGTTGCTGGCGCTTCGGCCGGTGCAATGTTGCAATTGGAAAAGTATCACATAACTCCAGACGAAGATTATTCTCAATATTCTGTGGAAAACGGATTGGGAATGGTGTGCGGATTGGATTTGGAAGTGCACTTTTTGAACACCGATTTGCAAAACGAGTGCACGAACCGAGCAATAAAACAGCTTGGTTTGCCCGTTTACCAAATGTGGCACGAAGGCGGAATTATTGTTGAAAATGGTGTGGTTACAACTGTTGGCAACGTTAAGCGTATTGACGCGTAGATTCATTTCTGTGTTGGAGAAAACAAATGTCTAAAAAGTTGGGTTATTTCCAATCAATTAAGCAACGCGACCCTGCGGCAAGAAATTCGCTAGTGATTTTCTTAACATACCCAGGGGTGCACGCCCTTATTCGGTATAGGATTGCTAGGTTTTTCTATAAAATTCATTTTAGATTTTTTGCAAGCCTAATTTCCGCATGGAGTCGTTTTTTGACGGGCATAGAAATTCATCCTGGTGCAAAAATTGGCAAAAATTTGTTTATTGATCATGGACATGGTGTTGTGATAGGCGAAACTTCCGTGATTGGCGATAACTGCACAATCTATCAAAACGCAACGTTGGGCGGAACGGGCAAGGAACACAACAAGCGGCATCCCACCCTTAAAAACAATGTAATTATCGGTGCCGGCGCCAAAGTTTTGGGAAATATTACTATTGGAAACAACGTGAAAGTTGGCGCAAATGCCGTTGTTTTGAAGGATGTTCCCGATGATTGCACCGTTGTTGGCGTGGGGCGTATTGTTAACGCAAAAACGCAGGAAAGTTGTCCCGTGGATTGCGAAGACTGCGCAAACAAAGATATTTGCTATAAAGAACATTAGTCTTTTCAGTTTTATTTTAGCAAACTGACTTATAATTTAAGAGTTAAGGAGAACACATATATGAGAATCAAAGTAACTGCGGATAGCACTTGCGACCTTTCACAAGAGTTGGTACAAAAATATGACGTTGGCATTTTGCCTTTGTACGTGGCACTTGGAGAAAGAAACCTTCTGGATGGCGAAACCATTTCTCCCGAAGATATTTACGATTTCTACAAAACCACAAAACAACTGCCAAAATCTGGTGCACGCAGCGCCTACGACTATGAAGAATTTTTTAAATCCTTTTTAGATAACGGCTACGACGCAGTTGTTCACTTCAATATTTCCGCAGAAATGTCTTCATCGCACAACAATGCGTGCGTTGCAGCTGGAAGATTGCAAAATGTCTACGTTGTCGATTCCCGCAGCCTTTCCACAGGAACAGGTTTGTTGGTTTTGGATGCTTGCGATATGGCAGCAGCAGGGATGCCCGTAGAAGATATTGTTGCAAGAGCAAATAAACGCAAAGAAGCAGTGCAAGCTTCTTTCATTATTGACTCGCTGGAATTTCTTTTCAAAGGCGGCAGATGTTCTTCGCTGGCATATTTCGGGGCCAACTTGTTGCATATCAACCCCAGCATTTTGGTTTCTAACGGCAAAATGGATACATGGAAAAAGCGTCCGGGACGCTATGAGCGTTGCATAGATAAGTACGTTGAGGCTGTTAAAGAAAACTTCACAACTCCGGATAAAAAACGTTGCTTCGTTACGCACACCAAAATGGAAGATGGCCTTACCGAGAGAGTTGTTGATGCAGTTAAGTCTTGGGGTATATTTGACGAAGTTTTGGATACAACTGCAGGCTGCACGGTAACAAGCCACTGTGGCGCAAATACTATTGGTGTTTTGTTTATTAACGATGGCGGCGTTGAATAATTAACAACAAAAACGGCCACGCTGTGAAAACAAAAGTTTAGATTAAAATTAAATTGATCAATAAAAAGAGTTCGGTATTGCACCGAACTCTTTTTTAATTATCATGATATGTTTGCTTTTGACTAGCATTTTTTTTACTTTTGAAGTGTTGTTTCTTGTTAAAAACAATAAGTTTTTGTTTTGCTTGCAGTGAATAAAAACTTTGCCGTATTACATATTTGAAGTGCAAAACGATAGTTTTTGCAAAGATTTTGCTGAATGTCAAAAAATTTGGTTTGTATGGTTTATAATAATATAAGTTTTGCCTGTATGCGCCTAAGGCATGCGCAAGCAACAGTTCGCAGTTTTATATGTTGAAGCACAAAACCATATTTTTTAGTTGAACGCCAGTTTTAAATGATGCCGCTATGCGAAAAATATTCTTTGTTTATTGCACAAAAAATTGCACGTTTTAGCAGGTGCATTTAGCCTTCTTATACTTAAAAAAGAATATACTCATTGCACGATAAATATAGTAAAACAGTATGATTAAAGCAAATTTCAAAAACATTGCAATGTCTTTGCTGATTTTGCTAGTTGTTGTTTGCGGCCTATCGGTACTGGATGGCGTTTGGCAAGCTAGCAGCGAAGAAAGCACTAAAATTCGCGTGACAGTGGTGGATTTGTTTGATAAGCCTGTTCACAATGCGGAAGTTTGTATTGGCGATTTGGTGTTTTTGACGGATAACAAGGGGCTGTCGCCCACAATTGAACTTGTTGACTTGCAAAATGCCTACGATGCCACAATTTCTTCGTGGTACACGGTGACGGTGGTTGCAAAAAAGGATGGTTTTGTGCCCGCTGTCGTTGTTAATTGTGTGGTGTACCACGCGCAAACAAGGTGGCTAACAATAAAGTTGTATCAAAAGGACGAAAGTGATTTGCCCTTTGTTTGCTACGTGGAAAGCCCTCCCAACGATTATTTGCAAAACTTGGTTACAAAATGAGGCGGCGGAAAGGTTACTAAACTACACAAAAAAAAGAGTTCGGAACTTCCCGAACTCTTTTGGGATAGCGTAAATGCTATTTCTTTTTGAAAACAATTGTTTCGTATGGACGCAAAACAGTGTTTTGCAATGTTGGGATGCTGCTTGGGTAGTTGCTTGTTTCTTGGCAGTAACTGCCATCCAACAGTTTTTTTGGCAATTTTAGCTTTTTAGCGGTAAGAGAAAAGTTTGCAACAACAATCAACTCGCCGAATTCGCTGTTACGCTTGTAGCACAAAATGTGCTTGCTTTTGGGCAGCACGTCTTCGTAGCTGCCATAGATAAACGCCTTGTCGCTTTTGCGCAACGCAATAAGTTTTTTGTAGTAGTGCAAAACGGAATTTGGATCTTCTTCGGCTGCTGCTGCATTTATTTCAGTGTAGGCGGGGTTTACTTTTAGCCAAGTTGTTTCGCCGTCGGTGAACCCTGCGTTTGGTGAATTGTTCCATTGCATGGGCACGCGCGCGTTGTCTCTAGAACAATACGCAACGTTTTTCATCGCTTTTCGTTTACCAAAGACTTTTTTAAGCAGTTTGTAACTTCTTATGGATTCTACGTCCTGATAGTCGTTTATGTCGCGCATTTTTGGGGACGTAGTGCCAAATTCTTGACCTTGATAGATAAATGGGGTGCCAGAAAGGGTCATCAAAACAGTTGCCAGCATCTTTGCGCCTTCTATTCTGTGCTTGGTTGCCGAACAGTAGCGGCCAACAATTCTTGCTTGGTCGTGGTTTTCAAAATATAGCGTGTTCCAAGCTTTGCCGTACAATCCGTGTTGCCAAGTGGTGAAACATTTTTTAAGTTGTCTCAAACTGAACGGCTTAACAAGCTGTTTCACGCCAAAATAGTTGTCAGCCGAAACGTGGTCAAACGCAAAGACGGTATCTAGCAGCGGATTGTTTTCGTTGGTGTAACGAAGTGCTTTTGGCACGTCGATGAACACGCTTTCACCAACGGTAAAAGCGTCGTATTCTTTAAGCACTTCCTGAATTTGCCCAAGCAGTTCTTCCATTCGTGGGCCGTCCATGTAGTGTTCGCTGCCAGTAAGCGCAATGGAGGGTTTGCCGTTGGGCAACCCCGGTGTTTTGGATAGCAGTGTTATAACGTCGCAACGGAAGCCGTCAACCCCTTTATCCAACCAGAATCGCAGTATCTTGCGAATTTCTTCCATAACTTTGGGATTGAAATAGTTAAGGTCGGGTTGGTTTTCGTCAAACAGATGCAAATACCATTGTTTGGTTGTTTCGTCATATTTCCAGGCACTGCCCAAAAAGAAACTCGTCCAGTTGTTGGGAGGTTTTTTGCCGTCTTTGCCTCTTCCGTCCTGCCAGTAGTAGAAGTCGCGGTAGGGGTTGTCCTTAGACGAGCGACTTTCCATAAACCATGCGTGTTTGTCGCTTGTGTGGTTAATTACTAGATCCATAATTACTTTTATGCCACGCTTGTGCAACAAACTTAGCATTTCGTCAAAATCGTCCATTGTGCCGTATTCTGGGTTGATAGCCGTGTAGTCGGAAATATCATAGCCGTAGTCGGCGTTAGGGCTGGCGTAAAGTGGAGAAAACCAAATTGCGTCAATGCCCAAATCGGCTAAGTAGTCTATTTTGGAAATTATGCCTCGAATATCGCCAATGCCGTCGCCGTTGGAATCTTTGAAGCTGCGCGGATATATTTGGTAAAATATACTTTCTTTATACCATTTGTTTTGCATTTTTTCACCTCTGATACTTATTATATCCTATTTGTTTTCATATTTCAATAGCTAGTTTCATTTTGATTCTATAAGTTTTTGCGGCAACAGCACCCCAACATAAATATTATATATAATATTTAATCATTTTTTTGCAGTACAACGCTACACAATAATTACAATGTGTGCTAAAATATACTGTGGGATTATGGTGATTACATGAACGAAAACGTTTCTAAACTGACACTAGAAGAAAAAGCGTTGCTAACAAACGGCAACGGCCAGTGGCGCACTCATGCAGTTACAGGCATTCCAACAATTGTTATGTCGGATGGTCCGCACGGTTTGCGCAAGCAGGACGATGCTTGTTCCATAAATGACAGTGTGAAAGCTACTTGTTTTCCCACTGCGTGTGCGGTGGCTTCGTCGTGGAACGTGGATAACGCAAACAAGGTTGCGCATGCTATTGCCGACGAGGCTATCGAACAAAACGTTTCGCTTGTTCTTGGGCCCGGGGTCAACATTAAACGAAGTCCGTTGTGCGGCCGAAATTTCGAATATTTTTCGGAAGATCCAACTTTGGCCGGACACATGGCGAACGCATATGTCGGTTCGATGCAATCGGATGGAGTAGGGTGCTGTTTGAAGCATTTTGCTGCTAACAGCCAAGAAACTAGACGTATGACTGTTGATGCGATTGTGGATGAGCGAGCTCTTCGCGAAATCTATTTGGCCGCCTTTGAATACGTTGTGAAAAATTCGCAGCCCTATTCCATTATGGCTAGCTACAACAAAATTAACGGCCACTATTCAACGCAAAACAAATGGTTGCTTACCGACGTTTTGCGCAACGAATGGGGGTTCGAGGGTGCAGTTGTTTCCGATTGGGGAGCATGCTACAACACACCGAGTGCAATTGCTGCCGGCATGGATTTGGAAATGCCTGCCGATAAGGAAGGGTATCACCGTCAAACTGTTGTTAATGCCGTGCAAAACGGAACGCTATCCGTTGAACACTTGGATGCTGCTTGCGAACACGTAGAAAACCTTGTTCGCAGGTGCAATTTAGTGGAAAAACACTCAAAAACTTCGCTAGAACAACGGCAAAAGCTTTGTCGTGAAGTTGCAGCAGACAGCGCAGTGTTGTTGAAAAACAACGACTTGTTGCCACTGGATGCAACAACGGATTTTTGCGTGATTGGCGAGCTGGCAGAAAAGCCACGATACCAAGGCGCAGGAAGCAGCCACATAAATTCCCAGTGCAAAAACTTTTTGCAGGTGCTTGCCGATAACGGAATGGATGCAAGCTATGCTAAAGGCTATCACGTTGCAAGCGACGTTGTCAACGAAAAATTGCAATCGGAAGCGCTTGCTTTGGCACAAAAACACAAAGTTGTTTTGTTTTTCGGTGGATTGACGGATAACTACGAAGGTGAAGGCTACGACAGAACGCACCTTGCCATACCCACAAACCAACAAGTGCTATTGCAAAAGTTGAAAGAAGTTGGTTGCCGCATTGCGTTTGTTGCGTTTGGCGGAGCACCGTTTGAAATGCCGTGGTTAGATGGTGTAGATGCTCTTCTTAACATGTATCTTGGCGGCGAAGCAGTTATGCAAGCGGCCTACGATTTGGTGTTTGGCGCAGTGTCTCCAAGTGGACGATTGGCCGAAACCTATCCTTTGAAGTTGCAAGATACGCCGTGTTTCAACTATTTTGCTTGCGACCGATATTTTGATCAGCACAGGGAAAGCATTTTTGTTGGATATCGCTATTACGACACTTTTAACGTTCCGGTGCTTTTCCCGTTTGGGTATGGCTTGTCTTATTCGCAGTTTTCCTACGAAAATTTGGCGGTCAACAAAATTGGCGACGGTTTTTCCGTGGAAGTTACCGTTAAAAACGTTGGAAATTGCAAAGCGTCCGAAGTGGTGCAGCTCTACGTTGATAATTGCAGTTGCGGTCGTATGCGTCCAAGAAGAGAACTGCGTGCGTTTGGCAAGGTGCTTTTGGATGTTGGCGAAGCAACAAGTGTCAAGTTCAACTTGTCAAGCAGGGATTTTTCCATTTGTGAAGGTGGCAAATTTGTTGCCATCAACGGAAAATACGGAATTTCCATTTGCAAAAACGTTGTCGAAACGTTGCTGACTGCGGAAGTAGACGTAGATTTTGGCATAAATTTGACGATCGACGACACAAAAGAACTTTGCGACTATTTCCAAAGGACCAACGAAACTTTTAAGGTTTGTGACGAGCAGTTTGAAAAACTAACAGGTTTTAGTCGTCCCGACGTTAAGCCATCGAAGCGTGGCGAATTTACCATGCTTAACACTTTTGAGGATATGAGCAACGTCGGATTGGTTCGCTTGTTGGTTTGGACTCTTAAACGGCATGCGATAAAGGGCTCGCCGACAAAATCGGCAAACGATCCTGTTGTGCAAATGCTTGTAAATGGAGCCAAGCAAACGCCACTTATTTCCATGATGAGCGTCGGAAAGGTTAACGCACGATACGTGAAGTTCATATTATATCACGCAAATAAAAAACATTTCAAGGCGCTAAAAGCTTTGTTTGGAAAATATACACTAGATTAGTAGTAGGAGTTTAATCTAAAAATATGGGTTTGAAGTTGGATTTCAGCAACTTGACGTCTGAAGTTGTTGGAAAAGAAGGGATTGAAAAAGACGTGTTTCTTAACTGCGCCGAATTGGCCAAGAAGGCGCATGAAGTGGTGGAAAACGGACGCGGAAAAGGCATGCAAGAGTGGATGCTTTTGCCTTACGAACAAAACGAAGTTGTTTCGCGCATTTTGACCGTTTCCGAACGTATTCAAAACAATTTTGAAAACTTTGTTGTGTTGGGAATAGGTGGTTCTGCACTTGGTCCCACGGCAGTTTTTTCGGCGTTGAAACACACGTACTACAACGAATTGCCACAATTGGTGCGCAAAACGCCTCGTTTCTATGTTTTGGATAATGTGGATCCGGAAAAAATGAATGCTCTTTTTGACGTCATCGATGTGACAAAAACGGCGTTCAACGTGATAACAAAATCCGGTTCCACAAGCGAAACTATGAGTCAATTTTTGATAGTTTTGGGCTTGCTAACGGAAAAGTTGGGTGCAGATGCAGTTAAGCACATTTTTGCAACCACAAGCGAAAGCTCGGGCAATTTGATCAAGCTATCCAAGCAATATGGCTTTGAAACATTCTACGTTCCGGCAGGCGTTGGCGGAAGATTTTCGGAATTTTCGCCCGTTGGTTTGTTGCCGGCAGCGGTAGTTGGCATCGATATTGTTGAATTGTTGCGTGGTGCACGCGAAATGGACGAAAGATGCAAAAACGATAGCTCTCTCGAAAACCCTGCATTGGCAAGCGCAGTGATGCTGAATTTGTTTGAGGAAAGGGGCAAAAATATTCAAGTTGTGATGCCCTATTCGGACGGTTTGAAATACGTTGCCGATTGGTATTGCCAACTGTGGGCAGAATCGTTGGGTAAAGAAGTTGATAATGACGGCAAGGTTGTTAACTGCGGGCAAACGCCGGTTAAAGCTATTGGCGTAACCGATCAACACAGCCAAATTCAGTTGTATAACGAAGGGCCTTTCGACAAAGTTATCACCTTCATCGAAGTGGAAAAATTCCGTTCCGACATTGACATTCCCAAACTTTGCCAGGAGTATCCCGGTGTTCAATTTTTGGGTGGCCATAGTTTGTCCGAACTTATGCAAAAGGAATTGTTTGCCACAAGATATGCTTTGACTAAACGTGGCAGAGTTAACTATACCATTTTGTTGGATACCATCAACGAATATAACGTTGGCGCTTTGCTATATTTGTTGCAGCTGCAAACGGCCTATGCTGGTGCTTTACTTAACGTAAACACTTTCAATCAACCCGGTGTGGAAGGTGGAAAAAATGCCACCTATGCTTTGTTTGGCCGCGAGGGCTACGAAGAGTTGGCTGCTGAAATAGAAAACAGCACAAAAAATACAAAAAAATTTATTGTTGAATAATTAACGAGGTGTAAAAATGTTACCCAAAAATCCCGCCAAAGGCATGAGAGACTTTTTGCCCGATGAATTTGCTTTGAGACAGCAAATTTTGTCTACAATACAACAAACGTATCAAAGTTTTGGCTTTACACGCATCGAAACCCCTTCGGTGGAAAATTTGTCTTTGCTCACTTCCAAACAAGGTGGCGATAACGAAAAACTTATTTTTAAAATTTTGAAGCGTGGCGAAAAGTTGGAAAATGCTGATGGTGAATTGTGCGATTTGGGCTTGCGTTACGATTTGACAGTGCCTCTTGCTCGCTTTTATTGCAACAACATGGGCAAATTGCCTTCGGTGTTCAAATCGATACAAATGGATAATGTTTGGCGTGCCGATCGTCCTCAACGCGGTCGTTTTCGTCAATTTATGCAGTGTGATATTGATATTATCGGCGAAGAGAGTAACCTTGCGGAAATAGAATTGATTTTGGCAACGACGACGGCTCTGGCAAATTTAAACTTCGATAACGTTACGGTGAGAATTTCCGATCGCCGTTTGTTGAACGCGCTTGCAGAATTTTGTGGCTTCACGGAAGAACAACGCCCCGGTGTTTTTATTGCATTGGACAAGCTGGATAAAATTGGCGTTGTTGGTGTTATGCGCGAACTTGAAGAAGTTGCACCTGGAAAATCGGAATTTTTCATCGATTTGATCGGGCGCATAACAGCTGCTGAAAATCCTTTTGAAAAATGCGTTGAAGAACTGGGCGATTATTTGCCGTCAGAAGTAAAAGAAAATTTGTCGCAAATTTTGTACGTAACCAACAATTGTGTGAAAAACGCCAAAGTGGTGTTCGACGTTACATTGGTTCGCGGCATGGGCTACTATACCGGCACTATCTATGAAATTGCAGTTGACGGCATGACTTCATCCGTTGGTGGTGGTGGCCGCTACGACAAAATGATTGGCAAAATCACTGGCACGGACGTTTGTGCTTGCGGTTTTTCCATTGGTTTTGAAAGAATTGCAATGCTTATGCAAGAACGTGGCGACACTTTTAAGCGTAGCCGTGGATGCGCAGTTTTGTTGCCTAAAAACTCTTCCGAAAAAGAACTTTTGGATGCAATGCAGGCCTGCAATCATTTGCGTGAGCGTGGCCCAGTAACCGTTTTGCATCGCATAAAGAATTTTGGATATCAATTGCATCAATTGCAGGATGCTGGATTTGAAGTTATTTACGAATTTAAAAACGGTGCTCTGGTAAAAATTGACTAGAAATGGAAAATAAATTTGAAAAACAATTAAATGGCAAAGACGTTGTTGCAACTAAGTCCTCACGTCGACAAAACAAAGCTCTTTCGATCGAATCGGTAGAGCGCTTTGTCGCGCCTAAAACAGAGGGGCTGAACGAGCAGCAGGTTGCCTTGCGCCAAGAACAAGGGTTGATAAACGTCGACTCTACCAAGCGTGGTAAAAGCATTGCTGGAATTGTTTTTTCAAACGTTTTCACATTTTTCAACATAATTTATATGATTATTGCCGTTGTGCTTTGCCTGTACGGCTTGGCGGCACAGTGTTCCTTTTTGCCGGTAGTTATTGCAAACACGGCAATTGCAATAATCCAAGAAATAAAATCCAAGCTTACGCTCGATAAACTTAATCTTATAACTCAGCCAAAGGTAAAAGTTGTGCGCAACGGACAAGTTTCGGAAATTTCCGTTGATCAACTTGTGCTGGACGACGTTGTGGAAATTGCCAACGGCGCACAGATTTCTGCCGACTGTGAGGTTTTGGATGGGTTTGTTGAAGTTAACGAATCTATTTTGACGGGCGAAAGCGATGCCGTTACAAAGCGTGTGGGGGACGTGTTGCTTGCGGGTAGCTACGTTGTTTCCGGCAGTTGTACTGCAAGGGTTTGCAAAGTTGGCAAATTCAACTACGTTGCTAGCCTTTCTGGCAAGGCAAAGCAATACAACAAGCCGCGTTCGCAAATGCTAAAATCTTTGCGCGGCATTTTGGTTTTTATTGCAATAATAGTTGTGCCCATGACGGTTGGCCTTTACGTAGTAAACGCATCCTATAACTATTTGCACAGCGATAGCTATTCGCCTTCAATAGGCGCTTTTGCTGATTTTTCGTTGCTAAACTTGGATATTAAGGCGCTAAACTTGACGGCAGGATCCATCATATCTATGATTCCAGCTGGTCCCTTTTTGCTAACAAGCGTTGCGCTTGCTGCATCGTTTTTGCGGTTAGCAAAGAAAAACACAATGGTGCAAGAACTGTATTGCATCGAAATGCTTGCGCGTGTCGACACTCTTTGCTTAGATAAAACAGGCACGATAACGGACGGAACCATGCGTGTTGAAGAAAGCATCGACTTGCGTCCAAACAACAGCACTTGGACTATTCGCGAGATAATGTCTAGCATGAATGCGGCTCTGGCGGCTGACAACATGACTAGTCGCGCCCTAAAAAAGTTTTTTGGCTGTCCTAAAAAGCCGGCGTTGCAAGCGGTATCCACAATTCCGTTCTCTTCCGAACGCAAGTTTTCTGCCGTTTCGTTTAGAGCCGAAGGCACGTTTATTTTGGGCGCACCGGAATATGTTCTTAGAACGCATAATCAGCGTGTTGATGATTTGGTGAAGAAATATGCCGAGCAAGGCTTGCGAGTTTTGCTGCTGGCTCATTCGGCAACTACCATCTACGACAGTGCAAACTTGCCACAAGCGCGCCGTCCAATTGCAGTGATTGTTATTGAAGACCATATTCGCAGCGATGCCACGGATACAATTCAGTGGTTTGTGGATAATGGCGTGCAAATAAAAGTTATTTCCGGCGACAACCCGACGGCTGTTTCCAACATTGCTCAGCGCGTTGGTGTTGAAGGTGCGGAAAAATATATAAGTTTGGAAGGTATGTCGGACGAAGAAGTTCGCAAAGTTGCCACAAGTTATACCGTGTTTGGGCGTGTTTCTCCCGAACAAAAGGCAATATTGGTAAAATCCATGCGAGAAAATGGCCAAACCGTAGCCATGACGGGAGACGGTGTGAACGATATTTTGGCAATGAAGGAATCGGATTGTTCCATTTCTCTTGCTGGTGGCAGTGATGCAGCAAGAAAGGTTTCGCACCTGATTTTGATGGATGACAGTTTCTCTTCCTTGCCCAGTGTAGTGGCGGAAGGCCGCAGGGTTGTTAACAACATTCAAAGTGCAACTTCAATGTACTTTATGAAAACCGTCTACGTTATTGCCATAAACGTGCTGCTTATTTTTGCGCATTTCGTGTTAGGCATGACGATGACTTCGCCGCTGACAAATTTGCAAGTAATGCTTATGGACTGGGTTGTTGTTGCGTTGCCCACAACATTGCTTGCTTTGCAACCCAACGAAAACGTTATCAAAGGGAACTTCTTTGCTAACGTGTTGAAACGCTGTTTGCCGGCATCGTTAACCTTTATTATCTCTACCGTTTCGCTATATTTGTTGCAAGCGCTTTGCGATCCTGCAATTATCAATTCTAGCGAAGTGCTGGGAACGCTTGTTACCATATCCTATACGTTTGGCGGTTTGTTTGCATTGTTCTATACCTGCAAACCCTTTAACAAATGGAAGGTTGCAATGTACGTCGCAATTTCGTTGGTGGTGCTTGCCGGCGTGTGTGTTCCTGTGTTAAGCGGATATCTAACTTACGCCACGCTTAACCGCGAACAATTGCTGTTGTTGTTGGTGGAAATACTTTCTATGCCCTTTGTGTTGTTGGTTTTAGTAAAAATCTTTCACAAACAAAAGCATGGAAAATTGATTGAAAAGTAGTTTTTTTGACGGTACTGTTTTGTGCCGTCAAAAATTGTATTGAGGGAAAATGTTATTGCAATTACGATCGGCGGAATTTCGCTACGCCGATACAACAATTTTTAGAGACGTCAATTTGGACGTAAACGAGGGCGAAAGCGTTGGCCTAGTTGGAGCAAACGGCGCCGGAAAAAGTACGTTGCTATCTTGTTTGGCGGATGGAGCAACACTTTTTAGCGGTAGTTTGACCAAAAAGAATGGACTTACAATTGGTTATTTACGGCAAAATGCAGATTTCTCCTCCGAAAAGACTTTGTTTGATGAAATGATGTCGGTGTTTGCATATCAAACTGGATTATTGCAAAAGATTGACGAAATTTCCACCGAGATGGCTCATGCGAATTTTGACAGCGCTGAATATAAGGCACTTGCAGAAAAGTACCATCGCTTGTCGGTGGAGGCGGATGTTTCGGAAGCTTATCAGTGCAAGGTCAAGGTGGATACGGTGCTTACCGGCATGGGCTTTGCTGGTTTTGCTGATAGAATTGTATCTTCACTATCCGGCGGCGAAAAGACAAAAGCGGCATTGTGCAAGTTGCTTTTGCAACGCCCCGAACTTATGATATTGGACGAGCCCACTAACCACTTGGACTACAAAACGTTGGATTGGTTGGAAAACTTTTTGTCAGACAAAAAATCCACTCTTATAGTTGTTTCACACGATAGATACTTTTTGGATAAGTTGTGCACAACCATTTGGGATATTCAGCATGGCGAAATAGTTGCGTATAAGGGCAATTATTCCAAATATAAGGTACTAAAGGCCGAGCGGTTGGAAAACCTGCGCCGTTCCTACGAAAAACAACAAAAGGAAATTGCTAAACTAAACGACTATATAGCACGTAACAAAGTGCGCGCATCCACCGCCGATATGGCAAAGTCGCGCGAAAAGGCGTTGGAAAGAATGCAAGTGATAGAAGCGCCCAAACATGACGAAAAGGTGCCTCGTTTCAAGTTTGAATGTACGTCGGCGCCCTCGGAATTTCCGCTTACCATAAAAGATTTGACGCTTGGCTATGGTGAAAACGTGCTGCTAACGGGTGCAGAACTGGTGGTGCGGCGTGGCAAAAAGGTTGCATTGCTAGGACTTAACGGCACGGGAAAATCCACGCTTATTCGTCGCATTGCGGCAAACAATCCGGCAGATCTGGGTAAAATTGTTTTTGGTAAAAATGTGCGAATGGGCTACTATGATCAAGAAAACCAAAACCTAGATGGAAGTCTTCGTGTGCTAGATCAACTTTGGTTTGATAACGTAAGACTATCGCAAACGGAAGTGCGCAGTTTGCTGGCGTTGGTGTGTTTGGATGCGGACGACGTGTACAAACAGGTTTCGTCACTTTCTGGTGGTGAGCGCGCAAAGCTTGGTTTGGCAATGATCATGGCAAAAGACAACAATTTTTTGTTGTTGGATGAACCCACTAACCATTTAGATATGCCATCGAGAGAAGTATTGGAGCAGGCGCTAAATAGCTACGAAGGAACTTTGTTTTTTGTTTCGCACGATAGATATTTTGTCAACAGTGTTGCAGACGAAATTGTTGAATTGGACGATGGAAAACTTGTTTGCTATCAAGGCAACTACGACGATTTTGTGAGTAAAAAGGATAGTGCCAAACAGCCGACCGTGGAAACAAAAAAAGCGAAAGACACGTCTTATCGTTCCCCTAAACAGCGCGCCGCACAAACAAACTTGGCCAAAAAGATTCGCGAAGTGGAGACACTTATCGGCTCGTTGGAAGAGCAATTGCAGTTACTAAGTGAAGAAATGGCTAGCCCGGAAGTGGTGGCTGATTATTCAAAACTATCCGTTGTGCTAGAAAAACAAAAAGAAGTTTCCAAGCAGCTGGAAGACGCAATGTCGCAGTGGGAATTGTTGCTTGACTCATAGTGTTTTTGAAAACGCCTATTATTTCCTTCGGTCTTTTCAAAAGGAAACGATTGTGTAATACTATGATTGACATAATTTATGTTTTTCGATATAAATTGGGTAATTTTTAGCTTTTGTGTTGAAAAATTGGTGACATTTGAACGCTTTTGGAATTCTTGTTTATTGCAGTTGAAAAGAAATTGTGGTATAGTTTGTTATTTGAAACAGGGAGGAAATCTATGAAAGTGGCGCTAATAACAGGAGGTTCTAGGGGCATTGGTGCGGCAACCGTTCGTCTTTTTGCCCAGAAAGGATATTCCGTTATTTTGAACTATAATCAGAGTGAGCAAGCGGCGTTTGCGTTGCGCGACGAGTTGCGTCAAAATGGTTTTGACGTTCACGCTTATCAAGCCGACGTGTCTGACGTTGCACAAGTTGCAGAAATGTTTGCTTGGGTGAAAAAGTTTTTTAAACATCTAGACGTTCTTGTTAACAACGCTGGCGTGTGCTATTATTCGCCTTGTCTGGACGTTAACGAAAGAGTTTTTGACAAAACGTTCAACGTTAATTGTAAGGGTACGTTTTTTTGTTGCAAGCATGCTGTTGATTTGTTGCGTCGTTCGCAGCATGGAAATATCGTCAACGTTTCGTCTATTTGGGGAAGAGTGGGGGCATCGTGCGAAAGTGTTTATTGCATGACTAAGCACGCCGTTTTGGGGCTAACCAAAAGCCTTGCCGACGAATTGAATGGCGAAGTGCGCGTTAACTGTGTGTGTCCTTCGATTGTGCGCACGGATATGTGCCGTAACCTTTCGGAAGAGGACGTTGCAGCTTTTTGTGAAGAAAATAATGTTTGTGAGCAGTCTCCTTTAGATGTTGCACAATTGATTTTGCAACTGGCCGAGACGGATGCTACCGGCGTTATTATGTGATGGAGGATAAACTATGGCTTGGTATTGGATTGTGCTTATTGTGGCAGGTGCGTTGCTTTGCTTATGGATTGCATTCTGTATTGTAGCCGCAAAAATGTTGCTAAATCAGGCAACGACACCGGTTGCGCACACTTTGGAAGAAGCGCGAGTATATCAAAGCGAGAAAGAACATTGTGATTTTTCTGACTATGACAACGTTTGGAAAAAGCAAGGTTTTGCTTTAGATGGTGTCCACGGCAAAGTTCGCGGCGAAATTATTTTCAATGAAAAGCCGTCGTCCCCGACAAAAGTTGCAATTATTTGCCACGGACACACTTGGAACAGACTAAATTCCTTGAAGTACGCCAAAGTTTTTTATGATAACGGTTACAATTTGGTTATGTACGATCATGGTTATTTTGGCGAATCGGACGGCACGTTCACAACGCTGGGAGACTATGAACGGCACGATTTAAGCACGGTTATCGACCACGTAAAATCGGTTTTTGGCAACGATTGCAAGGTTGGTTTACACGGCGAAAGTATGGGCGCTGCAACGGTTTTGCTTTTGCTAGGGTTGCGCAGTGACGTTAGTTTTGTTGTCGCCGACTGTCCGTTTTCCGACACGATGAGCTACTATCGTGAGTTGTGTTGGTGCAAAATACATTTACCTGCTTTTCCCATTATAGATATTGCCAATGCGCTTTCAAGAAAAAAATATGGCTACGATTTTCGCAAGGTTAGCCCCATAAGAGCGGTTAAGGATAGCCCTGTTCCCGTTTGTTTGATTCATGGAAAGCAAGACGACTTCATTTTTCCAACTCACAGCGAAGCAATTTTTGCACAGTGCAAAAATCCGTTGTCTCAATTGCATTTGGTTGAAGACGCTAAACACGCCGAAAGCTATCACGCTGATCCTGCGGCCTATGCCGCTATTGTTGGCAGTTTTCTTAAAACTGTGGAAAAGCAAAACGTCGCCGACAGTGCGGAAAATTAAGTTAGATTTTTATAGAGGAGAATACCTATGGTTAAGATTTCAGAAATTAAGTACGTTCGCCCCGACAAAGAAGAAATTCTTGCAAAACTTGCCGACTTCAAAGCTCGTTTCGATGGTGCAAGTTCTGTTGATGAGTTCTATTCCGTGCACGACGAATACAAAGATTTTATTGAAAAAGTAAGCACAAATTCGCGCATTGCGTTTATCCGTTTCACTCAGGATACTCGCAACGAATTCTATGCGCAAGAACAAGATTTCTTGGACGAAATCGGTCCGGAAATTTCCGTTGCTACTGCCGAGATTAGCAAATGCTATCTAAACAGCAAATACCGCAAGCAGCTAGAAGAACGCTTTCCTAAAGTTATGTTCAAAAATCTCCAAATGGAGGTGGATGCTCACGATCCTCGACTTATTGATGACGAAGTTGAGGAAAATAAACTGGTTACTTCCTACACCAAGCTGATGAGCAGCATTGTTATCGATTTTAAGGGCGAAAAACTGCCCATGAGCGGCATTCGCAAATACTTTACTGCCGACGATAGGCAACTGCGCAAAGATGCTTTTATGGCTTTTGGCCAAGCCATTGAAGATAACAAAGAGCAGCTTGACGAAATCTACGATAAACTTGTTAAGGTTCGCACCAAAATGGGCCGCAAACTTGGCTTCGAAAACTATTCTCCGTTGGGATATTTGCGCATGCAACGCAATTGCTACACAAAGGAAGATATTGCTAAGTTCCGTGCTAACGTGCTTAAATATTTGGTTCCGCTTGCTACAAAAATCCGCAACAAAGTTGCTGACGATTTGGGAATTGAAAAACAATATATCTACGACGACAGTGTATTCACAAAGGAAGAACCTAAGCCCATTGGAACGCCGAAAGAAATTTTTGCCAACGCTTCAAAAATGTATAACGCAATGTCGGAAGAAACGGGAAAATTATTCGACGAAATGGTGGAATGTGAATGCTTCGACGTTATGTCGCGCGAAGGAAAGTGGGGTGGCGGCTACTGCGAAGGTTTGCCCGCATACAAATTGCCGTTTATTCTCTCCAACTGGAACGGTTCTGCCGGCGATATCGATGTGTTGACACATGAATTTGGGCACGCATTTGAATTTTATAAGTCGTTCTTTATTGAAAGTGAATTTTTAAGCAGCATTTCAATGGAAACTGCCGAAGTACATTCCATGTCGATGGAATTTTTGGCCTATCCTTGGATTGATCTGTTCTTTGGCGACAAAACGGATGCTTACAAGTTCTATCATATTGGCGGTGCGGTTACTTTTATTCCATACGGAACAATTGTGGACTATTTTCAACAAACTTGCTTAGATAACCCAGATATGACTCCTGCAGAAAGAAACGCATTCTATAACAAAATTGAAAAACAATTTTTGCCGCACATGACGACCGAAGGCATACCTGCTTTGCAAGACGGCAGACGTTGGCAACGTCAAGCGCACATTTTTGAATCGCCCTTCTACTACATAGACTATTGCCTTGCGCAATTCACGGCATTGCAATTTTTGGCACTTTCTCAACAAGACTATGAAGCCACTTTCCAAAAATACATAACGTTTTTGAACTTTGGTGGCACCAAAACTTTCGTGGAATTGTTACAAGAATGTGGTTTGATGTCCCCGTTCGAAGAAGAAAGTTTCAAGCTTGTTGTTGCTTCCTGCGAAAAGATTTTGGGATTATAAGCAAAATTTTGCACCCGGTGGCAATCGCGGTGAATTTTCCTAATCCGCAAAACAAATTGCGAAAAGTAACATTGCTTTGCTTGGTGAGAATGACGATAACTCGCAAACACCTCATCAATTAATGAGTTAGCTACAAAAGCAGTTTTTGAACAAACAAAGCGACTTTACTCAATTTTGAGTTGGTCGCTTATTTTTTTGCCTATTTCAAAGTTTAATTTTAGGCACGTTTTGCATGTATAACAGTGTGCGTTTACAGCAACTAAAAACATGGTGGTAAGCAACAGTTGGTGTGAATCAATTAGAAAGTTTTGCTGCAAACAGTGTGCAACACCGTTGTGAGTGTTACTGGAGTGCAATAGCTATCTAGAAAAACGGTTTGTCAACGTCAATTATTTACGCAATGGCTTTCTTGCTTGCCACACTGTTGAAAAAACAAGTTGTATTATTCAATAAACTTTGAAATAGTTGCCGCACCACAAATGCAAATATTTTGGCAAAAAAAACGGCTCAGCTGTATGTAGCTGGGCCGTTTTGGCTGTTAAAAATTGTGTGGCGAAACAAGGAATTTAGCAAAGCTTTTGGAGAAATCCTGTACGTAAGCAAGAACAAATAGAGTGTTGCAGTCGATGATATTTGCTTGCTTTAGTTTTCGTGCGCTGTCTGTTCGGATATTTGTGCACAACTTGCCGCACTTTTTGTTAGTTCTTCGAAAAATACTGATTATTTTTTGTAATAATTGCCATTATCGTGGCTGAATTCGCGGGTTGTGAGGCTTGCGATTCAATTCAAAATCAACAAATTTTTCGATAGCAATCTCTCGTTCTTTTTCCGACATTTTTTCAATTTCACTTATGGCATGCATTGCCTTGGGACTGCGAGTAACAACTATTGCGCTCAAATTGAACTTTTTGCAAAGTTCTGCCGCTAGTTGTTCTTTGAATTTGTCGTATTCGTTTTTGGACAGAAATTTTTCCGTTTTGATGGCCACGACGCAAGCGTTTTCGTATACTACGCACTTTGCATCGCAAATTTTTTCTTTGTTTTTTACAAGTTGTGCAATTTCGTTTTCCGTTTTGTTGGCCGCGTTGGCCATGCAAGGCAACACGGCGGTGATAGTTAGTAGCAGTGCTATTGCAAATAGAAATTTTCTCATAAAACTCTCCTTTTGCAGATAGTTTGCCTCAGTTATGCGGATATATGCAAGTGCGCTCAAATTTTTGTTTTAGTGGCCATCAAAATCTTTGAAATTTTGCATGATTGATATAAACAGAAAAAATGGTGCATCAAAGTTGAAATTTTGCAACATTTTGCCGTCAAACGAAAGTATTACTTATAATAAGTTGTTTTTCTACAAAAATATAGCCTACACATTTTGCGGCAGTGCTAAAATGTTTGTGAGGTGGCTATGAATAAAGTTTTGCCTATAATTATTATTTGTTCAGTCGGCATTACTGCGTGCGTTGCGCTATTGATTGCGATGTTGTGCAAGAAAATTTTGATTTTTGTTCGACGCCGACGACAAAAAGAGGAATTTGATATTGACGAATCCACTTTGACGGTTAGGCTTGATAAAAAAGATTTTCGCAAGTAGTGCACAATCCCCCTTGATAATTTGCAAGTTGTGTGGTATACTTAACTAGTAAATACGCTAGAAATTTTCGGAGGTTATTATGACTAGAAAAGAGATTGCTAAGATGATTGATCACACGTTGCTTAAACCTGCAACAGAAGATCAAATTGCTACTTTGTGCGACGAAGCGTTGGCACACGGATTTGCTTCCGTTTGCGTTAACCCTTGCTTTGTTGAACTTGCTGCAGAAAAATTGCATGGTTCCGAAGTTAAAGTTTGCACGGTTATTGGTTTTCCCTTGGGTGAAAACACAACTGCCGTAAAAGTTTTTGAAGCGCAAAAAGCCATTGAAGAAGGCGCAACGGAAATTGATATGGTTATGAATCAATCCTGGGCAAAAAGTTTGCAATGGGATAATGTTGAGACGGAAATTGCTGCTATTAAGCGTGCTTGTGGCGACCTGGTGCTTAAAGTTATTTTGGAAACCTGCAATCTTTCGGATGAACAAATTGTTTCATCGTGCAATGCTGCTGCAAACGCAGGCGCAGATTTTGTTAAAACCAGCACAGGTTTTGGCAAAGGCGGAGCAACAACTCACGCTGTAAAACTTATGCACGATACCATTGCTGCACGTGGATTGAAAGTTAAGGCTAGCGGTGGAGTTCACAACTACGAAGAAGCCTTGGCAATGGTAGAAGCTGGTGCAAGCAGAATTGGCGCTAGCTGCGGCGTAGAGATTTGCAAGGAATAATTGATAAAAAACTTTCAAAACGTTGACGGTACCGCTTGCTAGTGGTATACTTTCAGTGTAAAATAAATTCTTTGGGGCGTGGTGCAATTCCACACCGATAGTTACAGCCTATGAGCGCTATTTGCGCCGATCGGGTGAAATTCCCGAGCCGACGGTAAAGTCCGGATGAGAAAAGAATTGATATGTTTGTATCTTCGTGCCCTTGAATTTTTTCAAGGGCATTTTTGTTGGTGAGGAGTTTATTCATGGAAGACGAAAAAAACGTTATAAAAAACGTCGAACCAATTGCTAAAAACAGCGGCAAAAAGGCCTACTTTTCCGCAGGAAACATTGCAATAATGGGAATTTTGACGGCAATTGCTTTCGTGCTTTATGCGTTTGTTAAATTTCCTCTTGCGTTCATGTTTCCATCATGGCTGGATATTCAAATTTCCGATTTGCCAGCACTTTTGGGGGGATTTGCGCTGGGCCCTGTAGCCGGCTGCATAATAATTGTTGTTAAATGTTGCCTAAAGATGCCAATGACAGGCACTGGTTGTGTTGGCGAGTTGGCCGATATTATTGTTGGTATTGCCTTCGTGCTGCCTGCTTCGCTAATATATAAGTATCACAAAAACAAAAAAGGAGCAATATTGGGCATGGTGCTAGGTTCGGCGTGCGCCGTTGTGGCGTCCGTACTGGCCAATTGGCTTTTGCTTATTCCCTTTTATGCCAAGCACTTTTTTGGCGGTGGCGACTACGCCACAGGCCTAGAAACGATTTGTGATATGGTCAGTGTGCTCTATAAGGGCATCAATACTGAAAACTTTTACGTTTACTATTTGTTTTTGGCCGTTGTTCCGTTCAATATTTTGCGTTGTGCCATTTGTGCAATTATAACGTACTTCACATATAAGCCGCTTTCTAGGGCTTTACACTGGGAAATTAAAACGATAAAGAGTGTTGATGATGGAGACGATGGCGAGCAAAAAAACGATAATTAAACCAAAATTTGTGCACAATTCGTTCAATCGTTGCAAAATTAGTGCAATTGTATTATAATATAGGCACTCCGATAGGGGTGCTTTTTGATAGTTTAAGGAAGATGGTACTATGAGCGAATTGCTGCGTGTGATAACACATTCTTGTGAGGAAACGGAAAAATTTGCAGAAGATTGGTCGCAAAGCCTCAAGGGCGGCGACGTTGTTTTGCTAAGTGGCGCCCTTGGTGCAGGAAAAACGCATTTCACAAAGGGAATTGCACGTGCTTTGGGCATTGACGATGTGATTACAAGCCCCACGTTTGCTTTGCATAACGTGTATTACGGCAAACTTGTTCTCAATCATTTTGATTTCTACCGCGTGGATAGCAGTGAAGAGGTGGAAATATTGGGCTTAAACGAGTTTTTCTTTGAGAAAGACGGCGTGTGCGCCATTGAATGGTGGCAAAACGTTGAGGATTTGTTGCCGAATGATTGTTTTTTGGTTACAATTTCTAAATTATCGGACGAAGAAAGAGAAATTTTGATTGAGCAGCGGTAACCGTTGCAGTAGGAAAAATATGAAAGTTTTGTTTGTTGATACCACAACGCCGGATTTGGTTGTTGCAATAGTTGCGGATAACGAAGTTAAAACCTTTGGGATAGAAAAGTGTGGCACGCATCACAGCGAAAAACTGTGTGACTGTGTTAACGTGGCCATGACGGAATGTGGCTTGGCTTTTGAAGAGTTGGATGCATACGCTTGCGCAATTGGTCCGGGAAGTTTCACCGGCATTCGCATTGGTATTTCCACGGTGAAAGGGTTTTGCGTTGCAGTGAACAAGCCCTATATTGCAGTTAATTGTTTGCAGGCAATTTCCCTTTCCCAAAATTGTGGCAAAAAAGGCTTCGCAATCATTGATGCGGGCAACGGATACTATTTTGCCGACTACGTTAACGGTGTTGCGCCTTGTTTGGTGGCTTATGACGATCAGCGTGCGATTGGCGCGGGAAAGTGTGACAGTGCGGTGGACTATTTCGATGGTGCAGTGCAAATAATAAGGGCTAGTTATGCACAAAAAGCATTTTCGGCAGATCTATCGCCAACCTATATTAGGCGCAGTCAGGCGGAGGATAATAGATGCAAAAACTAAGTTACAATATGCAAAACGTGTTTGCTTTGCAAAAAATAGAAAAGGAATGTTTTGGAAAAGACGCGTGGTCGATAAACAATTTGCGTTCTGAGTTTGAAAATTCCTATTCGCATTTTTTCGCCGAAGAAAGGGATGGGCAATTGGTTGGCTATGTTTGCGTGCGCACAATGTACGAAGAAGGGCAGGTGTGCAACGTGGCAGTTTTGCCGCAATATTGCCGTCAAGGCATAGCGACACAACTGGTGCAGACAATGCTGGCCTTTTCGTCTGAGCATGGTTGCACGCGTTGTGAATTGGAAGTGAACGTTCAAAATGCCCCTGCAATTGGGTTGTATAAAAAGTGCGGTTTCAAAATTGTCGGCGTTCGAAAAAACTTTTATCGACGTTCTCGCTATGAAACGCGTGATGCCTACACGATGGTGCTGGAATTTGCAAAATCAGGCGATAATGCTTAATAACTTGCGTTTGTATGCTACTATTACAGGCATAATATCATAATAACGAATAGTATTGTTATGTTTATGTGATATTTTTAATCAAATATGCACAACTTGCAATTTGACTAGCAATATGGGTTCAATTTGAGCCCATATTTTTTTATGCCAAATTTCGGCACGTTTCGCAAGTGATTGTCATATAGTATATAAGCAATCGGGCAGCAAGAAATGCATTACGTAAAACTTGGCAATGGTAGTAACATAGTTTTTCTTCACGGATGGGGATGCTCTGGTGAAATATTTTTGCCAGTGGCAAAACGTCTTACTAACCACACTTGCTACTTGCCGGATTTGCGCGGTTTTGGGATAAGTTTACCTCCTTCATCAAGCGGATGGTCTGTTGAGGATTATGCAAAGGAACTTTTTGCTTTCTTTACAATTCATGGTATACGCGATGCAACTATTGTTGCGCACAGTTTTGGCTGTAGGGTTGCAATGGTGTTTGCTGCCAAAAATCCAACGCTCGTGCGCAAGCTGTTGCTTGTTTCCCCTGCAGGCGTGAGGCATTTTAGCGTTACTAGATGCTTTCGAGTTTGGCAATTCAAACTACACAAGTTTTTTTTCAAGAGCAAAGCCGTCGAACGCTTCGGTAGCGCCGATTATAAGGCATGCAACGACGTTATGCGTAAAACTTTTGTAAAGGTGGTTAATCAAAACTTGGTTCCGTATGCAAAAAAGATTGAAAAAGAAACGCTTATTCTGTGTGGCAACGGGGATAAATCAACGCCATTATCTCATGCTCGCACACTTAATCGCTGCATAAAAAACAGTTGTTTTATGCCGCTTGACGGTGGCCATTTTGTAGCGTTTCAAAATCCCGAAGCGTTTGCGCAAATAATTGAGTATTTTGCGGAGGGCTAGATGAAATTTGTTTATGCGGTATGGTGCGCAGTTGCCCTTTGTGGCTGTTCAACGGAATGTTTTCGTGTTTTGCAAAATGTCGGATATTTGCCGCAGCGTGGATATTGGCGCATTGTAGGTACTTGGTATTTTGCTTCGCTTTTTGCATGCGCCGTGTTTTCCTTTTTATGGCATAAGTTTTTTCCTTTAGAAGCGATATTGTGCGTGGTGTATACCATTGCGGCCTTGCCACAAATATTTGTTAAGCGCAAAGTTTCGTTGAGGCTAACAAAACGAATGATTCGCATAGCCACATTGGATTTTTTGCTGCTACTGACAATTTGCTGTTTTTCGTTGCCTTTTTTAATTTTGTTGTTGCCTGCAATAGTGCTTGTGGCATGGGGAATTTGCTTGCCACTGGACACTGCAATTGCGCGACACTACATACAAAAAGCAAAGCGTAAATTGCTTGCAATCGACATTAAAGTTATTGCAATAACTGGCAGCTATGGCAAAACTTCCACGAAGGATATGCTAAGCGTTTTGTTGCAAGATAGCGTTGCGCCGGAAGATAGTTGCAACACACCGCTTGGAATTGCCAAGTTCATAAATACAAATAGCCTCGAAGGCAAAAAGTACCTAATTTTGGAGTTTGGCGCACGAAAAAAGGGAGACATTTCTCATCTGTGCAGGCAATTTCCGCCCTTTTGTGGTATCGTTACAGGCGTTTGTGCACAACACCTTTCCACTTTTGGCAGTATAACTGGCGTTATTGCTGAGAAGGGTAAGTTGGTTGAGTGCTTGTCTCAAAACAGCTTTTGCGTTTTGGCAAACGAGGCGGTTGAACTATATGGGAATGTCGGTGTTTGCAAAAAGTTATGTGTGGACGGGAGGGAGGTTTCTAACATGGAAGTTTCTCTTGCTGGGTTGCGTTTTGATTATTGCAATGGCAAAAGTAAATTTAAAATTTCGTTGCCTCAGGTTACAAAACATAGCGCAAAAACTTTTTGCGTATGCGCCAAGCTGTGCTACAACCTGGGACAAAGTGTATCTCAAACGGTAGCCAATACAATTTTTATCAGTCAGTGTCCGCATCGCATGGAAATTGCGCACAATGGTTTGTTCTACGTCGTTGATGACGCATATAACGCAAACGAAGTGGGTGTGCAAGCTTGTTGCAGGTTTTTGGCCACCCAAACCTTAAAGAAAATAGTGGTTTCACAAGGCATAGTGGAATGTGGGCGTTATGCAGCAAAGATAAATTGTGAAGTTGGCAAGCAGCTTGGCGATGTTTGCGACGTTTTGATTGTTCTTGGCAAAAACACTAAAAGTTTGCTATGTGGTGCGGAAAAATCTCAGTGCGGAAGCGTTTTTTGTGCCAAAAATTTGGCGCAAGCTGTGAAAATTGCCAAAGGTTTTGTTGAACCGAATTGCATTTTGCTTTTTCAAAACGATTTGCCTGACGTTGTTGGGATATAGGGGGACAAAATGAATACTCTTGTTGTGTATGGCGGAAAAAGTTGTGAACACGATATTTCCATTATAACGGCTTGCTTGGCAAAGGGGTATTTTGCCGGCAAGGTTATTAGTGCATATTTGGATGGTAACAACGTTTGCTATTTAGTGCCAAACTCTCTAACGCCCGGCCGGCACGTGGACGTTAGGTTCAAGAAACAAATTGCATTTTTGTGTGGCAGAAAGCAAATTGCGGTTTTTCGTGGCAAACATATGCGCATTTGTGACGTCGACTTGGTTGTCAATTGTTGTCACGGCAAGTGTGGTGAAGACGGAACGGTTGCCGCGCTGGCCGCCATATGCAATTTGCCAATGGTAGGAAGCGACGTCATTTCATCCGGCGTTGCAATGGATAAAATTTTTTCCAAATATGCGTTTGCAGCAATAAAAATTCCCAGTTTACCCTACGTGGGGCTAACAAAAAACCAGCCTTCCGTAGTTTTACAAAAATTGGATTTCCCTGTTATTGTCAAGCCTGCAACATTGGGGTCTAGCATTGGAATATCCCTTTGCAACAATGCAGCAGAATTACAAAAAGGGTTGGATTTGGCATTTTCTCACGACAAAAGGGTCTTGTGTGAAAAGGCTTTGACAAATTTTTATGAAGTAAACTGCTCCGCAATGCGTGTTTCGGGCAAAACAACAACCAGCGCCGTTGAACGCCCCGTTTCTACGGGCGAAATACTTTCCTTTTCGGATAAATACTTGCGTGGCGGCAAGTGGGAACCGCAAAAGCAAGCGGTGCCCGAAAAGGTTGCGGCAAAAGCACGTCGTTTGACGGAAAAAATATACGAAAACTTTTCGTTGAACGGCGTGGTACGTGTGGATTTTTTGGTAGATAACGAAACGGGAAAGATTTTTGCCAACGAAATTAACGCAATTCCAGGCTCGCTGGCATATGGTTTGTGGCAAAACGTCTACACTCCTAAGCAGTTCGGAATGGTTTTGAGTCAGCAGGCAATGAACGATTTTGATGCGCAAAACAAGCTTGTTCATCGGTTCGACTCTGGTGTGCTAACACAACATGCAATAAGCAAGAAGTAGATGTGTATTCGCTCTTGAGATAGTTGCCGTGTGGTGTGATTCAATTTGCAATAACAAAAACCCCAAGGCAGTATTATGCCCTGGGGTTTTTGAAAATGGCTTGTTTACTTTTTGTAGCCGTGCGCAACTTTTCGCATTTGAGCAATCGATTTCATTTTTTCTTGCAACAATTCCAATTCGTTGCTTGATCCGAAGAAATCGCAAGCACGCACGCGTGGAACGCTTTTGCTTGTGAGTTTTGCATATACAACGTTGATATCGAATTCTTCAGAATCGGTGTATTTCATCTTTTGTTGCTCCTTTCATCTTTGTGCCTTAATTATACTAAATTAAGTTGCCAACTGTATGGCAGTCTTAATATTTTTTTTAACTTTATTTTCAAAAATATTGACAACAGTCTGTCAGTGTTTTATAATTATTTTACGAGGTGAAATTATGCAAATTCCAATTTTAGTAGGTATTATGTCTACACTTTTGGCGGCAGATGCGCCAGTAAACGCCGATGAACTTGCTGCCAAATATGAAATTAGTAAACGTTCGGTATATCGCTACGTGGCAATGCTTTCCGAAGGCGGCGTTCCTGTTGAATCGCACTTGGGGCGTGGCGGCGGATGGGGTATTGTGGATACCTACAAACTTAAAGCAACCTTTTTTACTGAAATAGAATATCAACGGCTTATTTTTGCACTGCAAAGTTTTTCGTTGCAGGACGAAACGACAAAGATGATAATTCAAAAGCTGACGGGGCTAAAGCGTTCGCATGCTTCGGCAACAGTGCTTAGATCCGATCAGTTGCTAGTTGAAAGCGACGATTTTTCCGTTGGCGACTCGGTAACCATTCTTTCTGATTGTATTTCCAAAAAATTGTTGTGCAACATCGAATATCACTCTAAAATAGGCGCCGTGACTTCGCGTACTGTTGAACCATATTGCTTGATACTTAAAGACGGCAGTTGGTACGTTTATTGTTTTTGTCGCAAACGCAATGCATTTAGATATTTCAAAGTTTCCCGCATAGTAAGTTTAGTGGTGGGTGAACGTTTTGTTGGACGCAGTTTTACCGTTGATAGCAGTGTTATCGAGACGGACGTTTTGCGTGGAAAAGAAATATGCGACGTTATGCTAACTTTGGAACACAAGGCCCTTTCTGCCTGCGAAGAGTGGTTGGGTGTTGGGCGTGTTGCCAAGGTGGGCGACGAATACGTTGCTAAAGCGTCCTTGCCCTACGATGAAATGCTGGTTAGCAAAATACTTTCGCTGGGCGATGGTGTTCGTGTTGAAAAACCGGCAAAACTGCGCCAAGCAATACTTGATAGGTGCAAGATAGTTTCTGAACAAAACTGCGAAGAATAGTCTTCTATTTGCCGTTGTGTTTTGGATGCCCGTGGTAAGCATTTTGTTGTGGTGCAATGGCGGGTGTGCCGCTACGCATCACATTTAATTTGCGGCTTTTGGTATGATTTTATTATTTGTGCAACACGGTTTGTGCCAAACAAAAAAGATTTTTTTTGCTGTTTTTGAACGTAAGCAAGTCTGTTGGCGTATAGCATTTCAACGGCGTTTTTCACGTTTTGCGACAAAGTGGCTTCCTCTAAAACAATGCAACATCCTTGTCGTGCAAACCAGTTGGCATTTTGTTTTTGTTCTCCGCGTGAACATTTTGTTAATGGTACGGCTACAAAGGGCACGTTAGCTAGTGTCAATTCTGCCAATGAATTGCTGCCTGCACGAGTTATGCACACGTCGGTCGCTGCAAAAATATCTGCAATGTTGGTTGTGTATTCTGTTTGGTGAACAAAATTGCAATCCAGCGCTTTGCCCTTGCCGCAAATAACAAAGATGTCAAACTTGTTCGCAAGTTGCGGCGTTTTACAAACGGCATCGTTGATGGCTTTTGCACCCAAACTTCCGCCCATCACAAGTAGCACCGGCTTTTTGCCATCGAATTGCATTGTGCGTAGCCCTTCTTGCCTGTCGCCGCGAAATATGGTTTTTCTTATCAAAGCGCCACACGGCTGTGCTTTGGAAATGGTAGGGTAAGTGCAAAGAAATTTGCTTGCAAATATGGCCGAAACTTTGTTGGCCAGCCCTGGTGAAAGGTCACTTTCGTGTATTATAGATGGAATTTTTAGCATTTTTGCTGCAATAACAACGGGTAGCGCTGCGTATCCGCCTTTGCTAAAAACAACGTCCGGCTTCGTTTGTGCCAAATGCCGCTTGCTTTCCCGAATGCTTTTTATAAGTAAAAAGGGCAATGCGGCGTTTTTTATTGTTAATTTTCGTTGCAGTTTTGCCGCCGAAATAGTGTAATATTCTTTGATTTTTCCGTTTTCAACGTACGGCTTGGTTAAGTCTTTTTCCATTCCATTCGTGCCGATATAATATATTTCTTCTTGTGCAAGTTCGTCTATCAGTGCTAAATTGGGCGTTACGTGGCCGGCAGTTCCGCCGCCGCAAAAAACAATTTTCATGCTTATAGTGTATTTAGTATTTGAAAAAAATATAAGCAAAACGTGCGCTGCTTGTGTTGTGGCGTTTCCAATTGTACCCAACAACTGCTAGGTTGTTGTGTGTGGGAGGGACGACTGATAAAAACAGTCTAAATCACTAGGTGTTTTATGCTGCAGCAATTCGTGCAAATTGCTTTGGGGTGTTAAGAAATGTTGCATCTTGGGTGCTTTGGATGCACAGATTCTTAAATCGGTATTGACAAAGGGCATTTTAGCGCGTAAAATATTGGTAAAGTTAGTAAAGGAGAATTTTTTGTATGAAGTGTTTCGACTACGTTTCTCATGACGGCCGCAAAATTGAAATATACGTGTGGGATGAAGTGAAAAATCCGCGTGCCGTCGTGAAAATTGCGCACGGCATGGCAGAACACTCGGCACGCTATGATGATTTTGCCAAGTATTTGAATTCTAGAGGCTTGATTGTGGTAATGAACGACCATCGTGGACATGGGCTTACCGCAGAAACAGATAGCTTGGGGTATGAAGAAGGGGATATGTGGACCAACAACGTTTTGGATCAAACCACAATCATAAACTATTGCAAAGAAAAATATGGTTTGCCTGTTATTATGATGGGGCACAGCTATGGCAGTTTCATCACACAAGCAGTAATTGAAGAACATCCCGACGTTGCCGGTTTTATTTTGTGCGGAAGCAATTTGATGAAGGGTATTTCCTACAAACTTTGCAAACTTATTGCGTCCGATATGTGCAAAAATCGTGGTGGCCGTCATCCTGCGCAAACCATAGTTAATTTGTCTTTTAAAGCATACGAAAATAAATTTCCCGGCCAAAATGCTTGGCTGAACCGTGACGAAGCCGAAGTTAAAAAATATAACGAAGATGCACAATGTGGATTTGTTTGTTCGGCAAACTTCTATCGCACGTTCATGAATGGAATTTTCCGCTTGTACAAAAAAGAAAGCCACTCCAAAATCGACGTAGAAAAGCCGTTGCTTATAATTGCCGGCTCACAAGACCCAGTTGGAAACTATTCTAAGGGTGTTAATAAGCTCGAAAAATTCTACGTCAAAACTGTTGGTGTTAAACGTGTTAAAAAGTTGCTCTACGATGGTGCGCGTCACGAAATTTTGAACGAAACTTGCAAACAACAAGTATATGACGACGTGGCCGCTTGGATAGACGGAGTGCTGGGCTAACTTTTGAGAGCTGAAAATAAGTTTTCCGTAGTAGTTATTTTTCAATTTTATATTTAATTTTCTAGGCAACTTGCTGCTTTATCTGCGGCAAGTTGTTTTTTTGTTTTCTCGAAAAAATCATTATGCATATTTATACATTCGCAATGTATAAATTTACATTAAAATGCATATAAATACAATAAATTTTGTATAATCTAAAATTTCAACCATTTTGACTAAAAATATATGAATAAATATTAAAAATACCCTTGCTATTTGTATGTAAATATGATATAATAATTGCAGGGTTATCCTGAATTTTTATGCAAGCAGCAAGCTTCTGCTTTTGGCAATTTGATGCAGCAGATTTGCTACGTGCTTGCTACTATTGTCAACTAAAGATACTACACGGAGGTACAGTTTGTGACTAAGACTTACGAGGCAAAAGATATTCAAGTTTTGGAGGGGCTGGATGCTGTTCGTATGCGTCCGGGCATGTATATCGGCACCACTGGCAAAAATGGTTTGCATCACATTTTGTGGGAAATCGTCGATAACGCAGTGGACGAGGCGGCAAACGGTTTTGCTAACAAGGTGGAGATCACATTGCACAAAGATAACAGTGTGACGGTGGAGGATAATGGACGCGGAATTCCCGTTGACATACACCCGCAACTGGGCATTTCTGGTGTTGAAGTGGTGTTCACTCAACTTCACGCAGGCGGCAAATTTAATAACGAAAACTATGCATTTTCCGGTGGCTTGCACGGCGTTGGTGCTAGTGTTACCAATGCTCTCTCCGAATGGCTGACGGTGGAAGTTTTCAAGGATGGCAAACACTACGTTCAACACTTTCACAGTCCCGTTGGTGAAAACGGCAAAATTTTAAGTGGTGTGCCGATGGACACTTTGCAACAGGTTGGCAAAAGCGACAAGTGTGGTTCCAAAATCACATTCTTGGCCGATAGCAGAGTGTTCAAAAACGTCAAAATGGATTATCGCATGATTGCCGAGCGCATAAAAGAACTTGCCTTTTTGAACAAAGGCATAACCTTTGTGCTTGTGGATGAGCGTGCGGAAAACGACGACGGCAACGAACTTTCCGAAACGTTCTTGTATAACGGTGGCTTGAAGGACTTTGTTTTGTATCTAAACGAAAACAAGGCGCCTTTGCACGTCAACACAATGTACTGGGCTGGTAGCAACGAAACTTTGCAACTAGAATTTGCATTCCAATACACTTCCAACTATACGGAAAACTTCATTTCCTACGTAAACAACATTCCTACAGGCGAAGGTGGCACGCATGAGACGGGTTTGAAAACTGCCATGACAAAAGTTTTCAACGATTATGCCCGCAATCACAATTTGCTTAAGCCAAAGGAAGACAATTTGCTTGGTGAAGATTTTCGTGAAGGTATCACGTTGGTTATGTCAGTTAAAATGGCAAACGTGCAATTCGAAGGTCAAACAAAATCTAAACTGGGCAACGTGGAAGCTCGCATTGCCTGCGAAGCTCTCGCAACGCAAGGCCTGACGGAGCTTTTGGAAAAGGATGCTAAAACAGCAGAAGTGATAATCAAAAAATCTATTGCTTCCGCAAAAGTTAGAGAAGCTGCTCGCAAAGCAAAAGAAGTAACGCGCCAAAAGAACAGCATTTTCAATTCCACATTGATTGGCAAGCTTGCCAGCTGCACCGGAAAGGATGCATCCAAAAACGAATTGTTTATCGTTGAAGGCGATTCTGCAGGCGGTTCGGCTAAGCAAGCACGCAACAGACGTTTTCAAGCAATTTTGCCCTTGCGCGGAAAACCGCTTAACGCAGAAAGAAAGCGTATTGACCAAGTTTTGGCTAACGAAGAAATTCGTTCGCTTATTTCAGCACTGGATACAGGTATTGGCGAAGAAGATTTCAACATTGACGATTTGAAGTATGACAAGATAATTATTTTGTCCGATGCCGACCAAGACGGCGCACACATCAGAGCCATTTTGCTCACTTTCTTCTTCCGCTACATGAAACCGCTTATAACCGAAGGCCACGTGTATATTGGCATGCCGCCGCTCTATAAGGTTTCCAAGAAGGACAAAGTTTGCTACGCCTACGACGATTATGAACTTCAAGAATTGGTTCAGGATTTTGGCAAAGGCTATGATTTGCAACGCTACAAAGGTTTGGGCGAAATGAATCCCGAGCAATTGTGGGAGACAACCATGAATCCGCAAAGCCGCACTTTGATGCGTGTATCTATCGAAAACGTATCGGAAGCGGAAAGAATGGTTACAACTCTCATGGGCGATCAGGTTGATGCTCGCAAGGCGTATATCATCGACAACGCCGATTTCAACAAAGATAACGACAAGCTGTTTGACGAATTGGTTTAGTTAGGGGGACTACGAATGAAACAACTAGATATTTTCGATTTGGAACACAACGAAGTAGAAAAAATGGAGGACGGCAGCAATCTTTTAACCAAGCCAATGGAAGTTGTTATGCACGAATCCATGATGCCCTATGCCGAACACGTTATTTTGGATAGAGCATTGCCCCGTGTTGAAGACGGTTTGAAGCCGGTTCAACGCAGAATTTTGTACTCCATGTACGAACAAGCAAACACTCCCGATAAGCCCACCAGAAAATCGGCGCGCATCGTTGGTGATTGTATGGGGCGTTACCATCCTCACGGAGACTCGTCAATTTATGACGCAATGGTGCGTATGGCGCAAGATTTTTCTATGAACGTACCTTTGATTATTGGGCAAGGAAACTTCGGCAACATCGACGGCGACAGTGCGGCAGCAATGCGCTACACCGAAGCAAAACTTTCACCTGCTGCTTTGGAACTGCTTCGCGGCATCGAAATGGATACCGTTCGTTGGTCTCGTAACTTCGACGATACAACAAAAGAACCGGATATGTTGCCCGGACGTTTTCCCAACTTGTTGGTTAACGGCGCAACGGGCATTGCCGTCGGTCTTGCTACAAACATTCCGCCTCACAACTTCTGTGAAGTGATTGATGGAACAATTGCATATATTGAAAACAAAAACATAAGTTTGAATGCTTTGATGAAAATCATCAAAGGGCCCGATTTCCCCACTGGCGGTTTTGTTATCCCGGGTGAAGGATTGCGTCAAGCATACGAAACAGGCAAGGGCAAAATTACTTTGCGTGCAAAAATGCACATTGAAGTGGCCCCTGGCGACAGGCGCAACATTGTTATAACTGAAATTCCCTATGGCGTTAACAAAGCAGATATGCTGATAAAAATTGGTGCGCTAAAAGACGAAAAGAAAGAATTGTTCCAGGGTATTTCGGAAATTGTTGACGAAAGCGACAAAGAAGGTATGCGCGCCGTCATCAAATTGCGCAAAGATTGCGATCAAAAGAAAATCATCGACGGCTTACTAAAATATTCGCAATTGCAAGTATCCTACGGAATTAACATGGTTGCTATTGCCGACGGCAAACCGCAACTTATGGGCTTGCTAGATATAATTGCATACTACGTAAGTTACCAACGCGATGTTATTTTGCGTAGAAGCAAATTCGAACTTGAACAGGCAAAAGCGCGCGAACATATTGTCAAAGGCTTGGTAATTGCCGTTCAAAACATTGACGAAGTTATTCAAATTATCAAAAATGCTTCCTCCACAACTGATGCCAAAAACAAGTTGCGTTTGACGTTTGACCTATCCGATAAACAAGCACAAGCAATACTAGATTTGCGCCTTGCCCGCATCACAAAATTGGAAGTTAACAAACTGGTTTTGGAATTGGCCGAATTGGAACGTACAATTGCCCGTCTTACCGTAATTATCAACAGCAAGCGTGAACAAATGGAACTTATAAAATCCGAACTAAGCGCTTTGAAACGTAGTTTCAAAATTGCTCGTCGCTCTGAGATTTGCAAGGACGAAAAAAGTTTGGTTGTTCCTAGCGAGACGGACGAAAAACCCGTTGAAACGGTTGTTGTAGGATTAACCGCCGACTACAAAATTAAACGCATCCCCGTGAAAAACTTCAATATGTCCAACAAGGATGCCGTTGGTTGTGGCATGTCGGAAATTTTGACGCATGCAATCGAAACGAAGACCGATTCCAAGGTTATGTTCTTCTCTAACTTAGGCAACTGCTTCAAAACCGACGTTGGAAATTTGCCGGAAGTTAGGTTTAGAGATAACGGAAACTCATTGTCACAAATATTCCCCGAAGCAGTGCTTGGTGAAACCGTCGTTGACGTGTTTGCATTGCAAAAAGACGATGAAGTTGGCGGTGAATTGCTCATTTATACTCGACACGGACTCATCAAGCGCTCCGAATGGAAAGAATATCAACTTTTGAAATCGGTGTTCCAAGGCTACAAGGGCAAAGATGGTGACGAAGTGTTCAAAGTGGAAGTTGTTCGTCCTAACACTGAAATTTTCTACGTCACAAACCGTGGTGGCTGCACTCGCTTTGACGTTAGTGAAATTCCGTTGCAAGGCCGTGTTGCAGGTGGTGTGCGTTGCATCAACTTGGCGGATGACGAATACGTTGTGTTTGCCGGTCAGGTGGAAAAAGATTCGGGCGAATTGCTCATGGCAACAAACAAAGGCTTCCTAAAACGCTTATCTGTCAAGGATATTACCAAGCACGCAAGAAATTGCAAGGGTGCAAAAGGTATTGAATTTGGCGTAAACGGTTCCTCCGTTGTGTTTGCTAGCTACGTCAACGGCGCAAACTATCAAATTGCAATCTATGATAGAGCCAACGTTTATGTGCTAAATGCACTGGACGTTTCTGTTGAAAACAAAAACAACAAAGGTAAACTGCCCAAAGGCAAGCGCGGTGGCATTGTGGTGGAAAAGATTTTGAACTTCAAAACCACTGCTGAAAAAGCATAAAACTTGTTAAAGATTTGATACAATCAAAAACGGAGTCGAATTTTCGACTCCGTTTTGTATTTTTGAAAAAATATTCAATTTTGCGCCCAAAGCTGAAGGCTTTTCGATTGTGCGAATATTTTCTTGAAATTTCAGTGTGAAAACTTGTTGGAAAAACAAAGCATTTTGAACAAATTGCAATTTTTTACCAAACAAAATTGCTTTTTGCCTGTTCGCCGTTGTCAATAAGAATATCTTGTGCAGTCATGGATTTGTTTATTATTGTCACAAAATACGTCCATTCTGCAATTTCTTCTGCGCTGGCCCATTTGGGCAACAAGGTTTCTTTCATTATTTGCTTCCATTTGCGCTTATCTTTCATAACTCTGTCGTTAAGTTGTGTGGTTACGCCACCTGGCGAAAGACTGTTGGCAGTTGCGCCAAATTGCGCAATGCGAAGTGCAACGTTTTTCATATATGCAACCATGCCGCCTTTGCTTGCAACGTATTCGGGAAATTCCGCTCCGCTCCGTGCGCTTGCCGAGGCCATGAACAAAACGCTTTTTATCGACTTTTGAAAAGCATATTTCTCCGTCACCCGAATTGCACTTTTTAAATTTATGTCTATATCGTTGCCGCTATCCTGAACGCCGGCGTTGTTAACAAGAATTTCCAGGTCATAAATTTCGGGCAATTCGTCCTTACTAACGTCAACAACATGGTGCAAATAGTTGGGATTGCTGATAGTTGCTTCTTTAACGTCAAAACCAATCACATGGTGATTTTCTTTCAAAAATTTTTCGGCAACGGCTTTGCCAATTCCGCTGGAAGTGCCGGTAATAAGTATTTTCATTCTAGTCTCCTGTGTTTTGTTTACTTTCCAAGTAGAGTTTGCCAATTTCATCCGCTTGCCACTTTTTGCAAATTTTCCAACTTAGCGGAGAAAACACTGCCTCAAAAACCAATTCGGCAATCATTCCAGTTAGTGCGCAAACAACGCATTGCAAAAGTGTCCAGCCAAAAAATGTGTGGCTAACGATCAGAGAGAATATAAAATTATCGCAAAACTGAGCGATTGCTGCGGCTACAAGCATACGTGTGTAGAAGGCAACTTTTCCACTTGGATTTTTTTTGAACAATTTGCCTATGCCCCAATTGCAAAAGTTGTTAACAATCGACGACAACACGAACGCAGTGGTGCTACCCAAAATTACAAACCAAGTGCCACCAAAGGTTAAGTCGATTGCGTTGTTTATTTCATCTTGCACAATTTGTTCTGTGCCGCCTTGACTCCAAACACCGGGGATAACACTTGCTACAAAAAATATCAAGCTCAAAAGCAAATTTATTGCAATAGCAAACATCGAAACTTGCGTTGCCGCTTTGGGACCAAATCTTTTGGTGATAACGTCCATGCAAAGAAATGTCACCCAGGAAACCAATATTCCGCAATCCAAAGCCAGCCATTCGCAGCCAAAACCAATGCTTTTGTTGGCAAGCAAATTCATTGCAACTACCGATGCAACAAACAATGCAATAATGCCACTGGGCACCGATCTCAGCAGCAGTTTTATCTGTTCAAGTTCTCGTCTCAAAAATTTCATACATCAAGCCACGTGTCAGTTGGCAGCCGCAAAAATTAAAAAAGGCGCAAAAAGCGCCATCATCCCATAGTTTTGTTTTTTGACAGGATGGTCGCGAACTGTCAGTAGTATTTTTGTTTAGTGTAGCACCGAGCAAGCATTTTGTCAAGCATCGCGCAATGGCTACGCCGAACGAAAAAATTCACGTGAAGTCTATTAGGATAGTATTAGGTTTTATTGAATTTAACCATCTAAACACCATGATTATTAAATTTGAAGTAAATATACTTTATTAGTTGATAAATAAATTATAAACGAGTAACAATAAATATTTAGATGACAAATTGCAACATTTGGGTTTAAATAATTTTAATTCATTATTAACCAGTACAAGTCCATTTGACGTTTTAATCATATCAATCGTGTTGATGATAGCCATATTTCAACCATAGACATTGGAAATCATCATACTACTATGAGTGTCAATGTTATTTAATACACGTCAGCGGCAGTTATATGAAGGCTTATGGAACAATATTGCTCTTAGAAGAAGATTTTAAATCACATATAAATGGGGGCTTTAATTTTTTTGGTATGGAAATACGAGTCAAGTTGAAAAAGAAAAAACACTCACAAACTCAGGGGGCGGGCTTGTTTTCTTATATAGTAAAAAATGCCAGTCTCTGTGAAATGCTTATGGTGAAGGAATTTTCTGCTGCACTTAATCTAGTTATGGGTGATTTGCCACCAAAGGGCTGTTGGTTTTGCAAAAAAATGTTGACGTCGCACGCAACACCAACTTTGTAGTGTTTTTTGATTTTGTAACGAACTTTTGTTTTAGCAAAATTTATTTCACGCTATTGTTCTTTGTGCGTGTTTGTGGTACAATTAGTTCAACAAAAATTTTGGTGGTATGTTATGAAAAGTGTTTTAGTTACTGGCGCCGCCAGTGGAATGGGGCGTGCCGTTGCGGAAAAATTGGCACAAAGCGGCTACTACGTTTATGCTTGCGACCTAAACATAACGGAAGAAATGACAAATATATGTCAACTGACGATGGACATTTGCGATCAACAAAGCATTGATGCAGCATTCCAATATGTTTCCGAGCAAACAAACCAACTAGATGCAATTATCAATTTTGCCGGAATAATAATGATGAATTCTTTAGTGGAAATTCCCGAAAGTCAATACAAAAAGATTTTTGACGTCAACTTTTTTGGAGCGTACAGGGTAAACAAAACTTTTTTGCCACTTGTTTTGCATAACAAGGGTAAAATAATCATAACAACAAGTGAACTTGCGCCAAACAAAATTATTCCGTTTAATTCTATCTATTCCATTTCAAAAAAAGCGCTGGATGCCTATGCAGAAGGGCTTAGAATGGAACTAGCACTTCTTGACGTACCTGTTGTTACGTTGCGTCCGGGAGCCGTCAAAACGAACATGCTCCATAGCTCCGATTCGGCAGTGGACGGTTTGGTTAGCGGAACACAGCTTTACAAAAGCAATACGGCAAAGTTCAAAAAGATTGTTGCCTCCGAGCAAGGCACTGCAATTCCTGCAAGCAAGATAGCAAATTTGGTTTTGAAAATTGTCAAAGCAAAGCACCCGAAGTTTGTCTACACAAAAAATGCAAGCTTAAAGCTTAAGTTGCTTAACCTTGTTCCGGCAAAGTTGCAAGCAAAAATATATAAAACGTTGTTGAAGTAGTGGGATTATGTCAGTAGAAAACTGGTTGAAGAAAAACGCCAAAGATTTAAGCAACAAAACCGTTGCAATCACCGGTTCTACCGGTGGACTAGGCGAAAAGCTTTGTTTGCACCTAGCCAAATTGCATGCCAATTTGATTTTGCTAAACCGCAATCAACAAAAAACGCAGGCGCAAATTGACAGCCTGCACAGCACCTATCCGGGGCTTGAAACGGAGTTTATAAAGCTAGACCAAACGGATTTCAAAAATCTTTGTGAAACTTGCGAGTTGCTAAAAAAAAGAAAAATAGATTACCTAATTTTGAATGCCGGCGCATATAACATTCCTGTTTACGAAACGGAATTTGGGTTTAACAATATTTTTCAAGTAAATTTCTTTTCGCCGTACTATTTGGTGCGGCACTTGATGCCAGCGTTGCAACAAAACAACAGCACCGTGGTTGTGGTGGGCAGTTTGGCGTGTCGTTTTGCAAAACTCAACCTTTCAGACGTGGACTGTTCGGCTACGAACTCGGCAAGCAAAGTGTATGGCAACGCTAAGCGTTTTCTAACTTATTCGCTGTGCGAACTGTTCAAAGAGGAAAAGTCTGCTAGCCTTATTGTTGCGCACCCTGGCGTTACTGCAACAAACATGATCACGCACTATCCCAAGGCAATAAATTGGTTTGTTAAAGGTGCATCAAAAATTGTGTTTACTTCGCCCAACAAAGCTTCGCTTAATATTCTTGACGGCTTGTTTGAAAAATGCAACTACTTGCAATGGATTGGCCCCAGCGTTTGTTCAATTTGGGGCTATCCTAAAGTTGCAAAGTTGCCTGCTTGCAAAGAAAGCGAACGAAAACAAATCTTTGCCATTGCCGAAGATTTGTATGCTAAGTTTGCCAACGCCTCTGTTTGATTTTGCATGCACAGTGGTGCAGACCTTTGTTTTTGTTGTAAGTGGTTAGGTTGTCAGTGCTTATCAAAAGTAATACGCAAATGAAGTATTTATAAAAAAATATACGTACAAAAGTTTGTGAAAAGCGGAAACACAATTGTTATGAAATCAGCAAAGGAAACATTAAAAAAATAGCAAAACATCATGCGTAATAGCCTATAACAACACGTTGCACTAAACAGATAAGTTTGAAAATGACGCGTAAACCGCAAAATTATAGCCAAGTTGTAAAAGCAACTTGGCTGTTTTTGTTTATGGCGTGTCTGTTTGTGGCTTGTTATGCAAGCTGTCCTTCCTGTTTTTGCTTGATTTTTGGCGGAAATGTTTTGTCAAATTCTTCGGCGGCCGTTTCGTCAACAAAATATTGCTTTGGGTCCGAATAGGTTGTATTTTCAAATTGATTCAAAAACCGCATTGCAGCTCCTTAATCAAAAATAGTCGGCATCGGGGTCGTCGGCATAAAAAACGTTCGCGATTTTTCCCTCAACAAAACCGTACTTGCTATAGTAGTCGGGATTCCCCCGTAATCGCCACGGCTTTTATTCCAAGTTTTGTCGCTTCTTGCAAAGAATGTCACAACAGCGCTTCGCCAAGCCCCTTGCCTTGTTCCTGGGGTAGTACGCTGAGCGTCCCAAATGTTGCAATCGCAAATATTTGTCGTTTTGGGTGATTTCCGCCTGCGCATGCATGACGTGACCAACAATTTTGCCGTCCTTTTCCAGCATAAAATCTAAGTATGCAATGAAATTTGGTTGGTTGCGGAAGCAGTGCAACACAAAGTGCGCCAAGCAACCTGTGTGATATACGTTCCCAAATGCTTCGCGGGTCAGGTTTTACACCTCGCGAAAATCTTTTTCTAGTCTAATAGTATGGTTTTTTCACGTTGTTTCCTCGTTTTAGGTTTAGTTTATAAAGTGATAGCAAAAATGCTTTTCCCCTGCTATTTGTGCTGTGAATTTTAAAATGCAAACTTCAGAGCCAAACACGCAAAATAATAAGTTTTGAACTTTAACAGTGAATCTTTCTTTTGTTTATCCAATTATACAAAATTTCCTTTTCCTTTAATATAATTATAACATAAAATATCTTTTTTCTTTCAAT
>CAZFTO010000004.1:0-74629 GCA_964521735.1 uncultured Oscillospiraceae bacterium
AAGAGGTTGCTTTTTTGTTTTTGCGGCGTGTTTGTTGTTTCTAAACTTTGGCTTTATGCGCCGACTGTTGGCCGGCAAAAACAAAACGTAGCGGCAACAAGCTGCTACTAGGCATTATTTTGTGACTTTTTTCAAAAAAATAATATATGTTGCAAAAAAATGCCATCAAAAAGTTGACGAAAATGCTTTTTGAGGGGTAGAATAGGACTAATTTTATTTCAATTTGGCGGTTCGTCGTCAAAATGAATTGCGTTGCGCAAAGGCTTTGCGTTGCGCATAAAACCGTTAGACGGTGTGGTATAGCAATCAACGTAATAAAACGAGGAACACATACGACTGGCGGTTTTGGGCAGTCGTATGTTTTTTTGTGCAAACTCTTCGAATAGTTTGCTCAATAAGTCATAAATTTCACGTAGGAGAACACTATTATGAAAAAACTGTTGATACTATGTTTATCCGTGGTATTGGTTTTTGCTTGCATCACGCTCACAGCTTGTGACGATTGCACGTTTGGCCACAAATGGGGCGACTGGGAAGAAACCAAACCTTTAACTTGCCTGGCACAAGGCGAACAAACTCGCACTTGCACAGTATGCGGCGAAAGTGAAATTGAATCGTTTGGCGAACCCGCCGGCCACAAACCGACGGAAATTCCTGCAAAGGCAGCAACTTGCACCGAATCTTCCTACACGGCAGGTTCTGTTTGCAGCGTTTGCAACACCGTTTTGCAAGAGCCTCAAGTTGGCACACAAGCCGCATTGGGACATCATTTTGACGAATCCAAACTTAACTACTTCACCTACACCGAATGTTCCGCTGGTTGCGGCACCTACAAAGTTTTGGAAAGCAAAAACATCTATGCAGATGATTTCGTCTACGATTTCAATGCCGACAAAAAGGCGGAAATTGATGGCCTCTACAACCAACTACTTGCCTTGTTGGATGGCACTGCGGCAGAAATCAGTGGTGAGGAATTTGATGCAAAATTCGAAGAATACGACGATTTTGTCACCTACGTTCAATTCCAATACCAAGTGGGACAAGTTTTGAACGACTACCACGCCACCGAGGCAACGCAACAAGCGTATAGCGACATCAACGAATACTACTACGCAACGGTTGCTAACTACTACGGATTGTTCCAACTCATCTACGATTCGCCCGTATATAGCACCTATTTCTATCAAGGTTGGGATGCTGCCGAAATTGCAGAAGTTTTGGAACTTGCCGAAAGCTACGATGCCGAAAGTCGCACCGAAGCGGAAAAAATCAAAGAAGAATATAACCAATGGATGGCTAGACACAGAAACGGATTGTATAATGCAAGCATCACCGACAGAAACGAATTTTACGATATCTACCGTCGTTTGGTAATTGCCAACAACAACATTGCAACAAAAGCCGGCTACGACAACTACATGGACTATGCCTATGCAAACGTCTACGACCGCGACTACACACCTGCCGACGTTGCCAACATGCGCGAATACGTTCGCACCTACATCGGACCTTTGGCATCTCAAATTCAAAAAGAAGTCACAGCCCATAGCTCGGTGAAACTAAGCGATGCTGCTCAATGGTTCTTCAACACCTACAACAAAAGCTACGTATTCCGCGATCTTGCCGACGTTGGTGCAAGTGCAAACAGAGTGAATGCAGTTATCAACAGCCGTAAAAGCTTGCACGAATACTACACCTTCCTAAGCGAAAATGCCAACAGTCAACACGACAGCTTTTCCAAGGCTCTTTCCGATTTGTTCGAAAACGGCAACTACTTCCTTGGCGAATCTTCCGAAGTGACGGCTTATGCTTGGTATATCTACGACCTCGATTTGCCCATCCTGTTGTTCAGTGAAGACTATCGCAGTTCCTTCACCTTCGTGCACGAATTTGGTCACTACTATCAATTTATCTACAACGGAAGATTGGGCGTATCCATGGACCACGACGAAACGCAATCGCAAGGCGACGAAATGCTCTATCTTGCTTATCTAAAAGAAAACATGCCGCAAGGCGTGGAAGACGGCTTCAAAGGTTTGGAATTGGCACAACTTGAAGACATGTTGCTCAACATTGTTGTAGCCACCGCAGTGGACGAATTCGAATACTTGGTTTATAGCGGAGCAACCACCTACAACGGAAGTCCCATCGCCGGCACGAAAGTTGAAGGCGGCGCTGTGGTTATCGACTACACAAAACTTTTCCAAACGGTTATGAATTCTTACTGCGAAGGAATCAACCAATACTATTGGTCCTACGTCGTGTTCAATAGCCCTGCCTACTACATTTCCTATGCAATGAGCGCATTGCCCAGCTTGGAAATTTATGCAAAGGCCGGCATTGACGGTTTGGAAGCCGCACGCGACAGCTATTTGAAGTTGTTCACCTTCAGCGATGAAGAACAATTTGTCGAAACGGAAGTTTCTTATGGAGAAGATGACACTCCGTACTACACTAAGTCCATCAAGGAAGGCGTAACCTATCAAAGCATTTTGAATTGGGCAGGTCTAAACGGCCCCTTCCAAGAAGATTTGTATAAAACAATCAAGCAATTCTTCGATTCAAGAAATCAATAATAATTGCATAGCGCAAGCGCACGGCTTGCGCTTTTTGCTTGCATCAATCCTTTTGCAGCTCAAATGTTGTTTTTGCCACATTTTTGAAGGGGCTCGTTTGTTCGACAATTGCAATGCAATTTGCAAACAAGGCACAAAAAGTGCGGCAAAATTATGCGATTCACGCCGTCACTGGCGTTGTGCAAAGCCTTTTTTGTCCTTGCGCATCACAAAACAGATGGGCGTTTTGTTGGCGCGGATTTTTGGCACAACATATTTTTGCACTTAAATTTAGCAAAAGTACTTGTTTATTTTAAGTTTCAACGCTATACTAAAAAATAGCGGACAAAAAGAACGTCTGCTCAGAGGAGAAAAAACATGCTTGCGCTTGTTAGAAGTTACGGTTTAAAAGGTTTGGAAGGTTTTCCCGTTTCCGCAGAGGTAGATATGCACAGTGGCATGCCCACCTACGATATAGTTGGTCTTGCCGATACTGCCGTTAAGGAATCCAAGGAACGGGTGCGTTCCGCATTGAAAAACAGCGGCTACAACTATCCCGTGGCATCCGTCGTGATAAACCTTGCTCCTGCCGACGTAAAAAAGGAAGGCAGTTTGTACGATTTGCCCATAGCGGTGGGCATGCTTGCCGCAAGCAAACAAATAGAGTACGAAAAGTTGCCCAGTTGCGTAATTTTGGGCGAACTTTCTTTGAATGGTGAAGTTAGGCGTGTCAACGGCATTTTACCCATGATAATTTCCGCACGCCAACAGGGCGAAACAAAATTCGTCATTCCAAAGGGCAACGCGGCAGAAGCGGTGTTCATCGAAGGCGCCGAAATTTATGCCGTTTCTACTTTGCGCGAAGCAATCGACTTTTTAACAGGCGCAACGGAAATTGAACCGCTCCCCATTCGCAGCTGGAAAAACGATTTGGCATTTAACCATTCGGATAACGATTTCAAATACGTCAAAGGGCAGTTTGCCGCCAAACGTGCCATGGAAATTGCCGTTGCTGGCGGACACAATATAATAATGATAGGGCCTCCCGGCGCAGGCAAAACCATGATGGCGCGCGCCGTGCCATCCATTATGCCCAACATGACGTTTGAAGAAGCGTTGGAAGTGGCAAAAATTCACAGTGTTGCCGGGCAACTGGATGGGTTCATTTACGAACGCCCGTTCCGCACGCCTCACCACAGCGCAACGATGGTGGCGCTAACCGGTGGCGGCAACAAGGCAAAACCGGGAGAAATAAGTTTGGCGCATAACGGCGTTTTGTTTTTGGACGAACTGCCCGAATATAACCGTCAAACATTGGAAACGCTGCGCCAACCGTTGGAAGACGGCGTTATCACCGTTGCCAGAAATGCAATTTCCGTCACTTATCCTGCCGACTTTATGCTTATTGCCAGCATGAACCCATGCCCCTGCGGCAACTATGGCAGTGCCACGGCCGAATGCAAGTGTTCGGCGGCGCAAATTCACAAATACCTAAGCAAACTAAGCGGCCCGCTGCTTGATAGAATAGATATTCACGTGGAAGTGGATAACGTCACCTATGACGATTTGCAAGACGACACCTTGGCGGAATCTTCCGCAGCGGTGCGTGAGCGTGTTAACAAGGCTCGCGAAATTCAATTGGCGCGCCTAGGCGACAAGGGGCGTCGTTGCAATGCGCAAATGACCTCTGCCGACATAAAGAAATATTGCAAGCTAGATAAAGCCTGCGTAGATTTGTTGAAGCAGTCTTTCGAAAAATTGAATCTTTCCGCACGTGCGTATAACAGAATTTTGAAGGTTGCACGCACCATAGCGGATTTGGATGGTTCGGCGGATATAACCATAAAGCACGTTGCCGAATCGTTGCAATACAGAACTTTGGATAGGAAGTATCGAGTTTGAACTACACAACGCAAGAAAAAATTTGCATATTGATGGGCGAATATGGTTTGTCGGCATCAAAATTCTATGCCTTGCTGGATTTTTTCGGCGACGTACCACAACTAATGGCGGATTTTGCCACCAGCCAATATGCCGAAGAAGTTTGCGGCGAACTTTATGGCAAGCTTCGTCGCGCTTTGTCAAGCGGCGCGGTGGAAAACGTCATTGCCAACATGGAAAAGCACTATATTCGTGCCGTAACCTGTTTTTCACCCACCTTTCCAGAAAGTCTAAGGGAAATTCCCGATCCGCCCTTCGTGCTGTTTTGCAAAGGCAACGTCGATTTGCTAAAAAGTCGTTGCTTGGGCGTGGTTGGTACTCGCAAAGTTTCTTCCTACGGCAAGCGTGTTGCAACAGATTTTGTTGCCATGCTTTCGGAAAAGTTCACCATAGTTAGCGGACTTGCCTACGGCGTGGATGCCATTGCGCACGAAACAACTTTGAACGAAAACGGCAAAACCATTGCCGTGTTGGGCGGCAGTTTGATAAACGTATATCCTGCGGCCAACCAATGGCTTGCCGAAAAAATAGTGGATTGCGGTGGCTTGCTTGTTTCGGAATACGGCATAGACGCAACTGCAAAACCCTATCGTTTCCCGCACAGAAATCGCATAGTTTCCGGCCTGTCGTTGGGGCTTTTGGTGTGTCAAGCGCCGCTAAAAAGCGGAACGTCCAGCACCGTCGAATGTGCGTTGGATCAGGGGCGCGACGTGTTTGCCGTCCCCGGCGAAATTTATGATGCCGGTTTTTCCGGAAACAACAATTTGATAAAGACCATGCAATCGGCGTGCGTAACAACGCCTAGGGATGTTTTGGATTTTTATCATTTGGAAAACGTTTCTGCCCCCGAGCAAAGCCATCAGCTTAATTTTGAAGAACAAAAAGTGGTGGATGCGTTGTCGGAAGGGCAACTCTCTTTCGATAAGCTTGTCGAAAAAACGCAAATTGCGCCTTCGGAATTGAATTTTTTGTTGGCAAATTTGGAAATTAAGAGTATAATTGCAAGACTGCCGGGCAATTCGTACCGCAGTTTATGGAGGAACTAGATGAAACTAGTAATAGTCGAATCACCTGCAAAGGCGAAAACTATCGGAAAATATCTTGGCACAGACTACAAAGTGGATGCATCCAGAGGCCACGTTTGGGATTTGCCCGAAAAAACGATGGGAATCGACTTCAACAACAACTACAATCCCGATCTTGCACCGCGCAAGCCGGAACAAACGCAAACCATCGAGCGTTTGAAGAGCGAAGTGAAAAGGGCCGAATGTGTCTACCTTGCAACCGACCCGGACCGCGAAGGAGAAGCCATTTCTTATCACTTGCAATGCGCCTTGGGGTTGGATCCCAACGAGAAAAATCGCATAATGTTCAACGAAATTTCTCAAAAGGCCGTCAACGAAGCTATTCGCAACCCAAAATCGGTAAACGTCGGCTTGGTGGAAGCACAACAAGCGCGCCGTGTTTTGGATAGGCTTGTTGGCTACACCCTTTCCCCCGTGTTGTGCAAAAAAATTCGCAACAAGCTTTCCGCAGGACGTGTGCAATCAGCCGCCTTGCGTATAGTTGTCGATCGCGAAAAGGAAATTCAAAATTTCAAGCCCGAAGAATTTTGGGCCATTTCCGCCACGCTGGAAAAAACCGGCAAAAAACCTCAATTCAAAGCGGCTTTGTCGGAAAAGAACGGCAAAAAAGTTAAAATCAAAAACAAACAAGAGTGCGACGAAGCGTTGAGCGTGCTAAACGGCAACCCCTACGTCGTTTCCGCAGTTAAAAAATCCGTCACAAAACGTGCGCCGCAACCGCCTTTTACTACCAGCACTTTGCAGCAAGATGCCGTCAACAAACTGCGTATGTCCAGTGCAATGACAATGTCCGTTGCACAACAACTATACGAAGGTTTTGATATTGCCGGCATGGGGCACGTTGCATTGGTAACCTATATTCGTACCGACTCGGTGCGTGTTTCCACCGATGCGGTGCAAGCGGCACGCAAGCGTATTGCACAAGTATACGGCGAAAAATACGTGCCGGAAAAACCCAATTTCTACGCAACCAAAAAGCAAGCGCAAGATGCGCACGAAGCTATTCGTCCCATCAATTTGGACGTAACGCCCGATCTGATAAAAGATAAGGTTAACAAAAACCAATATTCGTTATATAAGCTCATCTACGAACGCTTTTTGGCAAGTCAGGCCGAAAAAGCATTGTACGATAGTGTCAACGTCAGCGTTTCTTGTGGCAACTACGGCCTAAGTGTGGCCGGCAAAACGCAAATTTTCGACGGCTTTTTGGCAATATACGGCGACAAGGCAACAAAGGAAACGGAAGATGGTCTAAACGCATTGTTGCCGCCACTAGAAGTGGGCGACGTATTGAATAAAATCAAGCTAGATTCCGAACAGCGTTTCACCAAACCGCCGGCAAGGTTCACCGAAGCAAGTCTAATCAAGGCAATGGAAGAACGCGGCATCGGCCGTCCCAGCACCTATGCATCCATCATGCAAACGTTGTATAAACGCGAATATCTAACGGTAGAAAAGAAAACGCTTATTCCCAGCAATTTGGGAATTCAGGTAACCGACTATTTGGAACAATATTTCAACGAAGTGGTCGACGTCGATTTCACTGCAGATATGGAATCGCGCTTGGACGCAATCGAAGAAAACAGCGAACCTTGGTATAAGGTGGTGGATGGGTTCTACAAACCGCTACTCAAAAAGGTGGATGTTGCCATGCACGGAGAAAAAATTGCCGTGCAAGACGAACCGTCCGACGTAGTTTGCGACAAATGCGGTTCGCCCATGGTTATAAAAACAGGCAGATACGGCAAGTATCTTGCTTGTTCCAACTATCCCAAGTGTTCCAATATGCGCAGTTTGAAGGAAAAGGTTCCGCCCAAAGAAACGGACGAAATTTGCCCGATTTGTGGTGGCAAAATGTTGGAAAGAGTTGGCAGATACGGCAAGTATCTTGCTTGTTCCAACTATCCGCAGTGCAAAAACACAAAGGCACTCACCGAAAAGGTTGCCAAGTGTCCCAAGTGCGGCAAAGACGTTGTTAAGCGCATTTCTAAAAAAGGAACGGTGTTCTATGGTTGCACTGGCTACCCCGATTGCGATTTTGTCAGTTGGGATGTGCCCACCGGCACGCTTTGCCCCAAGTGCGGAGCGCATTTGGTGCAAAAGGAAGTGCGTGGAGTCAATCAAATTCGCTGTTCCAACAAGGATTGCGACTACACGGGGGAACAAAAGTGAAAGTAAAAGTTATTGGCGGTGGTTTTGCGGGATGCGAAGCGAGCTATCAGCTGTTGAAGCGTGGCGCAGACGTCACTTTGGTGGAAATGAAGCCGCTAAAAAAATCCCCCGCACATCACTTAGATTCGCTGTGCGAAGTGGTTTGTTCAAACTCGCTAAAAAGCACCGATTTGAACACGTCTAGCGGCGTGCTAAAAGAAGAAATGCGCCTGCTGGATAGTTTGACGATAGCAGTCGCCCGGCAAACGGCTGTGCCGGCCGGCAACGCTTTGGCTGTGGATAGGTACGCCTATTCGGAAGAAATAACCAAGCGTCTAAACGCTTTTCCCAACTTTCATCGCGTGGCCGAAGTGGCGGTGGATCTATCTACCGACGGTTTCGATTGTGTTATCGTTGCCACCGGGCCGCTCACCGACGAAGCGTTGATTCCTGCCTTTCAAAAGGTTTTCGGCAAGGACTTTTTGTATTTCTTCGATGCCGTCGCGCCCATTGTCACGGCGGAAAGCATAAACTACGACAGCGCTTTTGTGGCCAGCCGCTACGGAAAGGGTTCTGCGGACTATTTGAATTGTCCCATGAACAGGGAAGAATACGCCCAGTTCTATCACGAGCTTGTTTGCGCCGAAACGGTGCAGTTAAAAGATTTTGAAAATAATGTTTTCGAAGGTTGCATGCCCATAGAAGTTATGGCCAAGCGTGGTGAAGACACAATGCGCTTTGGCCCGCTAAAACCCGTGGGGCTGTTCGACAGCCGAAAATCAGAACGCCCCTATGCCGTGTTGCAACTGCGCAAGGAAAACCAGCAAGGTTCACTCTACAACTTGGTTGGGTTCCAAACCAACTTGAAGTTTGGCGAGCAAAAACGTGTGTTTTCGCTTATTCCGGCCCTTGCGCAAGCGGAATTTGTGCGCTACGGCGTTATGCATCGAAACACTTTTATCAATGCGCCAAAGTTTTTGAACAGTGCGTTTCAACTAAAATCCAACCCAAAATTGTTTTTTGCAGGGCAACTAACGGGAGTGGAAGGCTACGTCGAATCGGCCGTTTCCGGTTTGGTTGCAGGCCTGCAAGCGTACAGAATGATCAAGGGTTTGCCTTTTGTGGATTTTTCCGATCAAACCATCACCGGTGCGTTGTGTCGCCACGTATCTACGGAATTTGGCGAGTATTCGCCAATGAACAGCAATTTTGGCATTTTGGCGCCGCTGGATACGTTTGTTAAAAAGCACGAAAGAAAGCAAGCTTATTCCGAACGCGCTATTGAAAAAATGAAACAAATTATATCTACTTTATAGGAGGAACGAATTATGTCGGAAGTATTTGCCGATTCCATCAAGGGCACTACTATATGCGCCGTTCGTCGCGACGGAAAAATTGCCGTTGCAGGTGACGGACAAGTTACGCAAGGACAAAACGTTATTATGAAAGGCAACGCCGTCAAGGTGCGCCGCATCTATAACGGAAGCGTTGTAACCGGCTTTGCGGGTAGCGTTGCCGATGCATTCACCCTTTCGGAAAAATTTGAAGAAATGTTGCAAAAATTCAGCGGAAACTTGTTGCGTTCCGCCGTGGAAGTGGCGCAACTTTGGCGCAGAGACAACGTCATGCGCAAATTGGAAGCAATGATGATTGTTGCCGACAAGGAAAACGTGTTTTTGCTTTCTGGCACCGGCGACGTTATCGAACCGGACGACGGAGTGTGCGCAATTGGCAGTGGTGGCAACTATGCATTGGCGGCCGCCAAGGCGCTCTATCGCAACACCGATCTTTCCGCCAAGGAAATTGCCAAAAAAGCGTTGGAAATTGCCAGCGAAATTTGTGTGTTCACCAACGGACACATAACTGTTGAGGAGGCTTAACATGACACCTAAACAAATAGTGGCGGAGTTGGATAGATATATTGTCGGTCAATTTCAAGCCAAAAAAGCCGTGGCAATCGCTTTGCGCAACAGATATCGCAGAAGTCGTCTTTCCACGCAAGACCGCGAGGAAATAACCCCTAAAAACATAATCATGAAGGGCCCCACCGGCGTAGGCAAAACGGAAATTGCCCGTCGTTTGGCAAAAATAGTAAAAGCCCCGTTTTTGAAGGTGGAAGCCACCAAGTATACCGAAGTTGGCTACGTTGGCAGAGACGTGGAAAGCATGGTGCGCGATTTGGTGGAAGTATCCATCCGTTTGGTAAAGGACGAACGCTACAAGGAAGTGGAAGCGCGCGCTTTCGAACGCGCCGTGGAACACGTCGCCGATTTGATGCTTAAGCAATCTAGCGATTTGCCCGAAGGCATAACGAAGGTTGCACTTATGGACGAACTTGCAAAACACAATCTCGACCAAATGCAAGTGGAAATTCAGGTAGCCGACGTTCCCAAACCCATCGAATTGCAAGCGGGCGGTGGCGGCGAAATTAACATTGGCAGCATTTTTGGCGATATAATGCCCAAAAAGTATAAAAAGCGCACGGTAACGGTGGAAGAAGCGCTAAAACTTAAATGCTCCGAAGAAAGCGAAAAGCTAATCGATTTGGATAGTGTCGAAAGCGAAGCACTGCGTCGTGCAGAAAACGACGGTGTTATTTTCATTGACGAAATGGATAAAATTGCCGGTGCAGCATCACACAACGGTCCCGACGTTTCTCGCGAGGGCGTTCAGCGCGACATTTTGCCCATAGTGGAAGGTTGCACTGTATCCACCAAGTACGGAAATATCAAAACCGACTATATTTTGTTTATTGCCAGCGGAGCGTTCCACGTAAGCAAAGTTTCCGATCTCATTCCGGAATTGCAAGGTCGTTTTCCCGTTTTGGTGGAATTGGATAGTTTGTCTGCCGACGATTTTGTCAAAATTTTGACTGTTCCTGCCAACGCAATCACTCAACAATATCAAAAATTGTTGGCAGTGGATGGCATCACTTTGCAATTCACCGACGACGGCATACGCGAAATTGCCAACGTTGCCTACGACCAAAACAACACATTGGAAGATATTGGCGCTCGTCGCTTGCAAGGCATCATGGAACACATCGTGGAAGACGTTTCCTACGACGTTTCCGAAGAGGGCGAAAAGAAAACGGTTGTTATCGACAAGAACTACGTCCTAAATAACTTCCGCACCGAATCTCGCAACCTCAAAAAATACGTGCTGTAATTGCCATGACGGAAAACGGCACTGTTATCGAATGTAAAAATCAGTTTGCATTGGTGCGAATAGGGCGCAATTCAGCCTGCGCTTCTTGCGGCAAATGCGGCATGACGGAAAGCCAAAAGCACGCAGATTTTTGGGTTAAAAACACTCAAAACGCCGCTGAAGGGGACGTCGTTCAGTTGGATATTCCCGAAGGTCGTTCCGCCGCTTTGGCCTTTGTCGCTTACATTTTGCCCATCATTCCGGCATTGCTACTAATGTTTTTAGGCTTTGGTTTGGGCTGGAAAGAATGGATTTGCACCTTGGCATTTTTCGGCGGTTTGGCACTTGGTTTTTGCATAGTCGTTGTTATCGACAAAATTCGCAAACACAAATGGGCGGCACCGTCCATGCTAAAAATTGTTGCCGCATGTGCGCAACAAAAAGAATAATTGGAGGTTAAACTATGAGTAATTTACCCGACGTATCGCAAAACTTCGACGAATTTATCAGCGAAGGTGTTGCAGTTGTGGATTTTTGGGCAACTTGGTGTGGCCCGTGCAGAATGTTGGCACCCATTTTCGAAGAAGTGTCGGCAAAAGTCTCCGCAAAATTTGGCAAAGTGGACGTAGACAACGCAATAGAACTTGCAAAGCGTTTTCAAGTGTCCTCCATTCCCAACGTTTGCATTTTCAAAAACGGCCAACTTGTTGATAGAATCATCGGTTTGTGCGATGGAGACGAACTAACCGAAGCAATCAACAAACAATTGCAATAGTGTTGTTTATAGCGCTTGCAGTAAGGAAAGCAGGTTTTTTCAACCAAACTTTTTTTCAAAGACGTTGTTTCCCGAACAGCCGTTCCGTGCCAAGAGCTAGTATCAATTTTGTAAAGAGTGGTTTTTGACGTGCCACAAAAGTTTGCACAAAAAAATTAGTTAATTGTATTGAAAATGAGTTCGGTATTGTACCGGACTCATTTTCGGTTTGGTGAGGTTTTTATTGCAGCAGCAGTCAACTGTTCGCGCGTTTTTTAGCAAAGCGTTGCGTTCAAAAAGCGCTTGCAGGCAAAATAGATAAGTTTTTAAAATTAAACAAATTATGTAAAAGCGTTGTTACAAAAAACAGCATTTTTGTGTTGTGATAGCATTTCCGTGCCACAAGTTGTGCGCTGTGGCTCAAAAAAAGGTCAGTTTTCGTTGTTGGTTTAGTGCAGCAAAACGATATTGTTCAAAAAAATTTTGTATATTGCCTAAAAACGTTTGACTGCGTCTATAATAGGTATTATAATAATCCTAGCAAATTGGTAGGAATTGTATCATGAAAATGTCGTCCAAGGCAAGGTACGGGCTGTATGCCGCTGTGGAACTTGCCCAAAAGTATAACCAAACGGAAGTGGTGCCGGTAAGCGTGTTGGCGCAAACAACCGGCGTCACGGAAAAATATTTGGAACAAATTTTGGCTTTGATGAAGAAGCAAAGGCTTGTTGTTGCGGCTCGTGGTGCGGGCGGTGGCTACAAGCTTGCCGATGCGCCGCAAAAAATAACGGTGGGGCAGGTGTTGCGTGCCGTAGAAGACAATTTGGAAATTGTCGATTGCTTGCACGAAAACTGTTCGGCAAAATGCAACTGTGTTTCGCGCAACTTGTGGGCCAAACTCTATAACAACATAAACGTCTTTTTGGATACAATTTCTCTTCAACAACTTTCGGAGGATAATATATGAAAGTTTATTTAGATCACGCTGCAACAACCCCCTGCGACCAAGCCGTCGTTGAGGAAATGTTGCCGTATTTCACCGAAAAATTCGGCAATGCCGATAGTCAACACGCTTGCGGAAGAGAAACGGCCAAAGCTGTTGCCGATGCGCGCGAAACAATTGCTCGCATAATCAACTGCGCCCCCAACGAATTGTATTTTACCGGCAGTGGCACCGAGGCGGATAACTGGGCGCTAAAAGGCGCTGCATTGGCGCGCAAAAACCGTGGCAACCACGTTATTATTTCTGCAATAGAGCATCACGCAATTCTAAATTCGGCCGACTGGTTGGAAAAAGAAGGTTTTGTCGTCACAAAATTGCCAGTGGATAAAACCGGTTTGGTAAGCGTGGAAGATTTGAAAAACGCCATAACGGATAAGACAATTTTGGTTTCCGTTATGTACGCCAACAACGAAGTGGGCACCATTCAACCCATAAAGGAATTGGCACAAGTGGCGCACGAACACGGCGCCTTGTTCCATTCCGACTGTGTGCAAGCCGTGCCGTACCTAAAAATTGACGTAAAAGATTTGGGTTTGGATTTGATGACCATGTCCGGACACAAATTCTACGGCCCCAAAGGCGTTGGCGCGTTGTACGTTCGCAACGGCGTAAAATTAGATAAGCTTATTTGCGGTGGCGGACAAGAACGTTCGCAACGTGGTGGCACAACTAACACTCCGGCAGTTGTGGGCATGGCAAAGGCGTTGGAACTTTCCGTTGCCAATATGCAGCAAAACAATGCGCATATTGCCGCCCTGCGCGATCATTTCGTTCAACGTGTTTTGGCAGAAATTCCCTACGTTCGCTTTAATGGCAATGTGGATCATCGTGTTCCGTCCGTTGCTAATTTTAGTTTCGAATTTGTCGAAGGCGAAGGCATTCTGATGCTTATGGATTTTCACGGCGTTGCCGTTTCCAGTGGTTCGGCGTGCAGTTCGGGAAGTTTGGATCCCTCTCACGTTTTGTTGGCAATGGGCGTTCCCATTGAAATTTCGCACGGATCCATTCGTTTTTCATTTGGAAAACACAACACTTTGGAAGAAACGGACTACACTGTTGAGGCTCTTAAAGATACCATTGCAAAACTGCGCGTAATGTCGCCTTTGTTTAACTTGCAAGAAGGAGGAAATCACAATGTATAATCAAAAAGTTTTGGACGCGTTTGCTCACCCGCAAAACGTGGGTGTTATCGAAAACGCCGATGGCGAAGGCATGGTAGGCAATGCCACTTGCGGCGACATAATGAAAATAACGCTAAAAATCGAAAACGACGTGATCGTGGATGCAAAATTTCAAACCTTTGGTTGTGCCGCAGCCATTGCAACCAGCAGCACTGCAACGCAAATGGTAATAGGCATGACGGTGGACGAAGCATTGAAACTAACCAACGCGCGTGTTGTGGAAGAACTGGAAGGTTTGCCTCCTCAAAAAATTCACTGCTCTGTTTTGGCGGAAGAAGCCATCAAAAAGGCAATTGAAGATTATCGCGCAAAACAACAAAACAAAATCGTCGATAAAGAACACGTCGAATACGTGTAACGTCGTATAATTTTTCTTTCCCTAATCACACTAGATATAGGTCGATTTTTGGGAGGAATATATGAAAAAGATGCTTTTGGGCCTTGCGTTAGGTGCTGCTTTTGGCATGATGGTTGCGGAAATCCCCGCCGTGCAACAGGTGCTTACAAAGGGTAAGAAAAAGGTTAAAAATCTAACGAAATAGGTTTTGGGGCGTGTCGGTTTTGACATGCCCCAAAATTTTGCCTATTTTCAAAATAAATTTTCAATTTTTTGCAAAACACTGTTAAAATTCTTTTAAGTGTGCTACAATGGTTGCATTATGGGAAGAATAATGGCTTTGGACGTAGGTGACGTCCGCATAGGAATTGCCGTTTCCGATTTGATGGGTATAATTGCCAATCCGTTGGAAACATATACAAGACGTGGCGACGTGGAGCGCGACGCAAAATACGTGGCCGATTTGGCCAAAGCGCACCAAGTGGATTTGTTTGTTTCCGGCTTGCCTCTTGGCCTAAACGGCTTAGAAAACGAGCAAACGGCCAAAACACGTGCGTTTATTGAACAGTTGCAAAAGCAAACAGACGTGCCAGTCAAGTTTATGGACGAGCGTTTCACAACGCTTTCGGCCGAACGTGTGCTTATCGAAGGTAACGTGCGCAGAGAAAACAGAAAAAAAGTTATCGACAAAGTTGCGGCAACGATTATCTTGCAAAACTATTTGGATAGCAAGCGTTGACGTTGAATTATTGTAAAACAAATTTTTAGGGAGGACATTATGGCAGAAAAGAAAGGTCACGGCTGTGACTGTGAACACGAACACGTTCACGATTGCGATTGCGAACACGAAGAATGTGATTGCGGTTGCGAAGACGAAGTAGTGGTGCTGCAAGACAGCGACGGCAATGACGTTGCATTCCACTACGTTTACAACATGGAACACGAAGGCAAGGAATACGTCTTTTTGCAAGCAGTAGAAGGCGATGACGTTGTGGAAATTTTCTCCGTGGATACCGTTGAAGAGAACGGCGAGTTTTTTGACACGTTGGATCCCGTAGACGACGATTTGTACGACGTGTTGTACGAAAAGTTGTTGCTTGTTGCATCCGAAGACGCGTGCGAAGACGATTGCGATTGCGACGACGAACATTGCGATTGCTGTCATCACGAATAATCATTCGTCAAAAACTAACAAAATCCGTCTCTTCGAGGCGGGTTTTTGCTTTTTCGGCCAGGCGGGGGATGCAGGGCTTTGCTTTGATAGAGGCGCATTTTTGAATTTTTTATTGCATGTGTTTTTTGCTGCTTTCGAGTACGCTTGCTTAACTGTGCATATTTGTCTTTTGTGTGTGGTATTTGTACCCAAAGGCAGGCTTGATAAAGGCGCATTGGGGAAATTTCGTTTGCTCTCGACTTTTAGTTGAAAAATATTTTGCCACTTTGCCTATTGCTTTTTCGTCCCCTTGCCACGAAGGTGGTGCATGGCTCAGTGGAATATCTGCCGTTTTTTTTCAATTGTTGCGGAAACTATTTTTTGGCAGAGTTTCACGTTCAACGTAGCGCTGCATTTTTGAGAAAAATTCTTGCCATATCAAAAAAAATATGGCCGTCTTTTGTTGCAAAAATAACAACCTTGTGCTATAATTTACCAGGTTTAATTCGCATTTGCGCAATATTCGTTCGTTGTGCTCGGTTTGCCGCCGAGTTGCGTGCGGAGTTTGACGGCGCAAAGAGGTTAAAAACGATAAAAAAGGAGAATATGAAAAATGGCAGTTGTATCTATGAAACAACTTCTGGAAGCAGGCGTGCACTTTGGTCACCAAACCAGAAGATGGAACCCCAAAATGAAGAAGTATATCTATGCAGAACGCAATGATATCCACATCATCGACCTTCAACAAACGGTCGCTCAAGCAGAAATCGCTTACAAATTCGTTCGCGATATCGCAGCAGAAGGCAAACCTGTTTTGTTCGTTGGCACCAAAAAGCAAGCTCAAGACGCTATCAAGACGGAAGCAGAACGTTGCGGAATGTTCTACATCAACAACCGTTGGCTAGGGGGCACGCTTACTAACTACAAAACCATCAAATCCCGTATTGACAGATTGAACAAAATCAATCAAATGGAAAAACTTGGCGAACTTGAAGTTTTGCCCAAGAAAGAAGTTGCAAAAATGTTGGAAGAACGCGACAAATTGCAAGCAAACCTTGGCGGAATCAAGGATATGAAGGGAATGCCCGGTTGCATTTTCATCGTAGACCCCAAAAAGGAAGCAATTGCTGTTGCCGAAGCTCACGCTTTGAACATCCCCATCGTTGCAATTGTTGATACCAACTGCGACCCCGATCAAGCAGACGTTGTAATTCCTGCAAACGACGATGCTATCGGCGCAATCAAAGTTATCGCATCCATTATCAGCGGCGCAGTTATCGAAGCTAAGGAAGGCGTTGTTATGACGGCTCCCGTAGACGAAGAAGCTGTTGCAGAAGAAAATACTATCAGTGAGGAAACGAACAATGGCTAATTTCACAAGTCAAGACGTAATGAAGTTGCGTGAACAAACCGGCGTAGGCATGATGGACTGCAAAAAAGCACTTGTCGAAACAAACGGCAATTTCGAAGAAGCAGTTAAGTACCTTCGCGAAAAGGGAATGGCAAGCGCAGCCAAAAAGGCTAGCCGCGTTGCTGCGGAAGGTTTGGTTAAGTGCCTAGTTGCCGAAGACAAAAAATCGGCAGTTATGGTAGAAATCAACTGCGAAACCGACTTTGTTGCTCGCAGTGATCAATTTATAGACCTTATTGCTAACATTGCAAAACACCTGTTGCAATCCAACGCTACAACAGTAGAAGAAGCATTGGCAGAAACCTATTTTGCAGATTCTTCCAAAACGCTGAACGTTTTGATTGCCGAAGCTACGGCTTCCATCGGCGAAAAAATTTCTTTCCGTCGTTTCACCAAGTACGTTCAAAGCGAAAACGGTTTGATTGCTAGCTACGTTCACATGGGCGGCAGCATTGGCGTTTTGTGCCAAATTTCCTGCGATACCATCAATGAAGCTGTTTTGGAACTTGCTCAAAACGTTTGCATGCAAATTGCAGCAAGCAAACCTCAAGTAATTTCCGTAAACGACGTAGACGCCAGCCAGTTGGATTCCGAAAGAGAAATTTTGACGGCTCAAGCAATGAACGAAGGCAAACCCGCAGCTGTTATTGCTAAGATGGTTGAAGGCCGCATCCACAAGTACTACAAAGAAGTTTGCTTGTTGGAACAAGAATACGTTCGCGACTCTGCTTTCAGCGTTAAGCAAGTTATTGCCGACGTTGCAAAGAACGTTGGTTGCGCAATTAACGTAGATAAATTCGTTCGTTACGAAATGGGCGAAGGCATCGAAAAACGCGTTGATAATTTCGCAGAAGAAATTGCCGCGCAACTTCATGCCGGAAAATAATAGAAAAAATGGGGGAACAATGTTTCGTTGTTCCCCTTTTCAAAAAGAGGTAGTTATGGCAAAATACGAACGCATTTTGTTGAAAGTTAGCGGCGAAGCGTTGGCAGATGCTTGCGGCAAAGGCATAGACGTTGAATCGTGCAAACGCGTTGCAGAACAAATCAAATCGGTTGTGGATTTGGGCGTGCAAGTGGGTGTTGTTGTTGGCGGCGGAAACTTTTGGCGTGGCAGAAGTGGCAACATGGATAGGGTCACTGCCGATAAAATCGGCATGCTTGCCACCGTTATGAACGCTTTGGCACTGTGCGACGCTTTGAATAATTGCGGTGTGAAAAGCAAAGTGTTTTCCGCCGTTACCGTGGATAAAGTCGCATCCTACAACGTGGATGAAGCTCGCTGTCTGTTGCAAAACGGTGGCGTAGCAGTGTTCGGCGGAGGCACGGGATCTCCGTTTTTCACCACCGATACGGCCGTTGTTCTTCGCGCATGCGAAATGAACGCGCAAGCCGTGTTCCTTGCAAAGGCTGTGGATGCAATCTACGACAGCGATCCCAAACTCAACCCCAATGCAAAGCGTTTCGACGAAATTTCTTTTGACGAAGTTATTGCCCAAAACTTGAAAGCAATGGATCTAACTGCTACGGCCATGTGCCGCGAATACGGCATTTCTGCCGTTTGTTTCGGCAAAGACGAACCCAACGGTTTGCTAAGAATTTTGCAAGGCGAAAAACTGGGCACCGTCATTAAGTGACGTTTTTGTTGCATTTTGGTATTGAATTTTGTGCCAAAATGTAGTAAAATGTGCTTTGCAGCAATTATTGTTGCTTTCATCACAAAAACACAACTACAAGGAGTATTTTATGAACTACGCAAATCCTCAAATAGAAGAAATATTTTTGAACTTCGAAATGGACTGTGAAAAAGCTTTGGAATATACCAAAAGCGAATATAACCTTATGCGCGCTGGTCGTGCCAATCCCAAACTTGTGGAAGGAATAAAGGTGGATTACTACGGAGCAATGACCCCCATCAATCAAATGGGCAACATTTCCATTCCCGAACCCCGTTGTCTTGTCATCTCTTTGTGGGATAAATCCGCATTAAAGCTAGTGGAAAAGGCAATTTTGGCAGCCAACATTGGCGTAACGCCGCAAAACGACGGCACAGTTATTCGTCTTACTTTTCCTGTTCTGACGGAAGAACGCCGCAAAGAATTGGTAAAACAAGTGAAAAAACTTGCAGAAGATACCAAAGTGGTGTTGCGCAATGCACGTCGCGACGCTTTGGAAGGATTAAAGAAGGAAAAGAACGCCAAAACAGTTTCGGAAGATTTAATTGCCGACTACGAAAAAGAAGTTGATAAGCAACTTTCCAAACGCATCGAAGCTGTAGACAAACTTTCCAAAGATAAAGAAACTGACGTTATGTCGGTGTAGTTTATGCTCAACACAAAAGAACTTATCGGACTTGAAGTTTGCCAAGCCGCAGCTCAATTGGAGCAAGCAGGTATAACAAACTTCAAGTTTGTTTATTATACGGATAGAAGACAAGTTGAGTTTGACAAGGAGATAGTAACGGCGGCAAATTTTGACGGCGACACGTTGAAATTGATAGTTTGTCGTTATAAATTTGATGTTTAATGAATGCAGTTAATCACGTTGCAATAATAATGGACGGCAACGGCAGATGGGCTCAGAGCCGTGGCAAGCGCCGCGTAGAAGGGCACAAAGCCGGGTTGAAAACAGCAGAACGCATAATAAACTTTTCGTTGCAAAAGGGCGTCAAGTTCATCAGTCTGTACGTTTTTTCAACGGAAAATTGGCGTCGTCCTCAATCGGAAGTGAAATCGTTGTTTTCCCTTGCCGAAAAATATCTCAATAAGTTCGCCGATTTTTGCAAAAACCGCATAAAAGTGGTGGTTTCCGGCGAGCGAGAAGGCTTGCCGCAAAGCCTTGTGCAAAAAATTCAACAAATTCAAAACGACACAAGCGGTTTTGACGGTATTTGCGTCAACTTGTGCATAAACTATGGTGGGCGCACGGATATTTGTAGCGCCGTTAAAAGGCTTATTGCCGATGGCGCAGAAGTTAACGAACAAAATTTGGCAGACAGGCTCTACAATTCCTTTTTGCCCGATCCCGACGTGATTATTCGCACCGGTGGCCACACCAGACTATCAAATTTTTTGCTGTTCCAAAGTGCCTATTCCGAGTTGTTTTTCACCGAAACACTTTGGCCAGATTTCAGCAATGAAGAGTACAATTCCATATTGGAACGCTTTTCTTCGCGCACACGCAATTTCGGTGCGTTGCCCAAGGCAAACGGCTAGCGTTCCGTTCGGAGGATGAAATGTTAAACAAAAAATCACTCATCAACCGCACGTTGGTGGGCTCTGGCGTTTTCGCAGTGATGATCGGCATGATCTTGCTGGATATATTTTTGCCAAACTATCAAAACAACCCCAACAGTTCGCAGGTCGTCAGCGGAAGAGCAATCAACGCCGTTATCATTTCCGTTTTGATTATGCTTTCCGTTTTGGAAATGCGTCGTGCAATTGGTCGCGACAGGATTCCCGATTGTTTCAGTTGGCTGCTGTGGCTCTATGCACTAGGCGTTGGCCTGTGCTACAGTTTGTTCGGTTTTGTTGGCGTTGTGTTCCTTACGCTTATTGTGTTCGTGTGCGCAACGGTGACGGCGTTGTTCAAAAACCGTGCCGATAGCCTCATCTACATTGCGTTCATGTTGGTGTATCCCGGTTTGTTCATGGCCGCGTTGCTATATCTCAATCGTTGCGCAAGCACCTTCCCCATAACCGACCCCGACATGTTGCAATATCTCGAAACGGATATTTGGCACATTTTGGGAGAACGTCAAAGCACGCAGTTGTTGCCCTACAACGCAATTTCCCTTGCGTTTGTATTTTGCGTATCTTCGTTTACCGATATTTTTGCCTATTTTGTGGGCGGATTGTTCGGCAAACGCAAACTGTGCGAACAAATAAGCCCCAAAAAGACGATTGAAGGCGCCATCGGCGGCGTTTTTGGCGGACTTTTCGGCTCGTTCGTAGTGTTTGTTTTGTTCGATTGGCTAAAATTGTTCGGAGCGCAATTCGGATTGACTTTTTCTGGACTAAACCTTTCCCCTGTGATGGTGACAATAATCTACGTGGTTATTGGACTTTTCGGCTCGGCAATGACGCAAATCGGCGACTTGCTTGCTAGCATGATCAAACGCTATTGTGGCATAAAGGATTATAGTCGCATTTTGGGAGAACACGGAGGCATAATGGATAGATTCGACGGAATAATGCTAAACGCCGTTTTCGTTGCTTTCGTCTTTATGTTTGTATTGTAATTATGAAAAAAATTGCCGTTTTGGGCAGTACCGGTTCCATCGGTACTCAAACGCTAGACGTCATACGCAAAAATCCCGACAAGTTGAAAGTTTTTTCACTTGTCGCGTTTTCCAATGAGCAAAAACTTGCTCAGCAGGCCAAAGAGTTTTTGCCAAGCTATTCGGCACTTATTTCCAAAGAGGGCGCCGACTGCTTGTTGCGTGCTGTGGAAGGGTGCGACGTTGCCGTTGTGGCAACAAAGGGAATAACTGCGTTGCCTTGCGTGTTGTATTGCTTGGATCATGGCATCGACGTTGCCCTTGCCAACAAGGAAACGTTGGTTTGCGGTGGCGAATTGGTAACTTCCCGTTTGGGAAAAGCCAAAATTTTGCCAGTGGATAGCGAACACAGTGCTATTGCTCAATGTTTGCTTGGCCGCGAAAAAGATCAGCTTTCCAAAATTTTGCTTACCGCAAGCGGTGGACCGTTTTGGAACGAAAAACATTTTTTGCACGCTGTTTCGTCAGAAGAAGCGTTGCAACACCCTAACTGGAACATGGGGGCCAAAATCACCATAGATAGCGCCACAATGATGAACAAAGCGTTGGAAGTGGTTGAAGCGCACTGGCTGTTCAACGTTCCGGTTGAAAAAATTCAAATTGTCGTGCATCCTCAAAGCGTGGTGCATTCCATGGTGCAGTTTTCCGACGGCAGCGTAATTGCGCAAATGGCTCGTCCGGATATGCGCTTGCCAATTCAACTTGCATTGACGGAGCAAAGTGAACAAATAATTGATGAAGTCAATTTTGTCGATTTGCTCACGCTAACTTTTCAACAATGCGATTTCAATCGTTTCCCTTGCGCAAAACTCGGTTATGAAATTCAAAACTATCCGCCCGTTTGTGCAACCATAATGAATGCGGCAAACGACGTTTGTGTGGAAAGCTTTTTGCAAGGAAAAATGCGCTTCGATGCGTTCTATCCCACCATAATCAAAACTATCGAAAATTTTGCTTGCGCTGTGGCGGATGTTCCCGTAACGGTCGAAAACGTGTTTAAGTGGGATAAAATTGCGCGCAACTATGCTTTGAAATTGATCAGTGGAGAAATATGTTGAGTTTGATTGGTTCTTTCGGCTCTGCCTTGCAGAGCATAGGGAACGTGTTGTTGGCACTCGTCATTTTGCTAGTGATGGTGCTAATTCACGAAACAGGTCACTATACCGCCGGAAAATTGCTAAAATTCAAAATTAACGAATTTGCCGTTGGAATGGGCCCCAAAATTTTGTCCAAGAAAAAGAAAAACGGCGAAGTTGTTTCGCTAAGAGTGTTGCCTTTGGGCGGCTTTTGTGCCTTCGAGGACGAAAACGGCGAAGGCACTTCGCCCGATTCCTTCAATGCGCAAAAACCGTGGAAACGCCTTATAGTGCTGTTTTCCGGTGCGTTTTTCAACTTTGTTTCGGCAATTATCATTTGCGTGATATTGTTTTGCGCCTATGGCGAAACGGTGGCAGTTGTAAACAGAGTGTACGACTATGCCCCCGCGCAAAATCAGTTGCTAGAAAGTGGCGACATAATTTATAAAATCAACGGAAAAACAGTGTTCGTGCTAGACGATATTTCTCGCTATATGGATGACGAGATGACAATAACCGTCCTCAAATCTAACGGCGAAGAAGTTATCTACACCGGCCTTACTCGTCAATCGTTCTATTCCGTCACGGTAAAAAGTTTTTCCAAAACCTACGTTTCTGGCGGCAGGGAATTGCAAGTTGGCGATCTAATTTACAAAATCGACGGCAAATCGGTGTCGCAAAAGAACGATGCGGCTTTGTTTGCTGGGCAAGGCGAGGAAATGTTGCTAATCACAGTGGTAGCAAGCGACGGCGACTACGTCTACGAAATTGCCAAAGCAGATTTTCTAACCGACGTGCAAATTGCCGAAACGCCCTATAACGGCATAGGAATGTCCGTTGCCTACCAAAACTATAACTTTGTGAAAGGCAAAGGGTTTGGCGTTGCATTTGGCCGAGTGTTCGGCTACTGTGCGGAAGTTGCCATGCTGGTTTTGCGCACACTTGGCGGTTTGCTTACCGGCATTGTGGGTATCGACCAAGTTGGCGGCCCCGTTTCCACGATAGTTATGACCAGTCAAGTGGTGTCCTACGGATTTTCCAGTATATTGGCAATGTTTGTGCTAATTTCCGTCAACCTTGCCGTGTTCAATCTTTTGCCCGTGCCTGCATTGGATGGCTGTCGCATGATTTTTGTGCTTATCGAATGGATTGCTGGCAAGCCGATAAACCGCAAAGTGGAAGGTTGGATAAACACCATAGGCATCATTTTGCTGCTAGGCTTTGTGGTGTTGGTGGATTTGTTAAAACTATAATTTTGCGCATATTTTGCAAAACGGTAGGTAAAATTCTTATACGTTATGAAAAAAATCGTAAAAAATCAAAAATTAATATTCGGAGACGGCAACGTTTCGGTGCAATCCATGACGAATTTGCCGGTTACGGACGTGGACGCAACCTGCCTGCAAATAAAAAACTTGGTTGCAAGCGGGTGTGACGTGGTGCGCATTGCTGTTCCCAACCAAAAGGCAGCGCAGGCGTTTGGCCACGTTCGCAATCAATTTCCCTCGCTACCATTGGTTGCTGATATCCACTTCGACTATCGTTTGGCGTTGGCTTCGATGGATGCCGGCGCGGATAAAATTCGCATAAATCCCGGCAACGTGCCCGAATGGCAACTTAACGAAGTTATCGCCGCCGCAAAAGCCAACAACACAATTGTGCGTATTGGCGTAAACAGCGGATCTGTCAACAAACAATATTTGCAAGAAAACGATGGGGATAAGTGCAAAGCGCTTATTGCCAGTTTGCAAAACTACGTCAAATATTTCGAGGATAAAAATTTCACGAATTTGGTGCTGTCCGTCAAAAGCAGCGACGTGCGCGAAACGGTTCGGCTAAACCGTCTTACTTCGCAGCTTGGGTATCCGTTGCATCTAGGTGTAACGGAAGCCGGCCCAGAGGAGACGGGCTTGGTGAAAAATTGCATAGGTATTGGCAGTTTGCTGCTGGATGGTATTGGCGATACCATACGCGTTTCGTTGACGGCCGATCCCGTTCGTGAAGTTGTTGCCGGACTTAACATTTTGCGATCCATCGGTTTGCGAAAGGGCGTAACATTCGTGTCTTGTCCGCAGTGCGGCAGATGCAGCATAAATTTGGAAGAAGTTGCCAAAGAAATTTACGAGCTAACAAAAAACGTGACGGCGCCGCTAAAAATAGCCGTTATGGGTTGCGAAGTTAATGGACCGGGTGAATGTTCCGATGCCGATTTGGGCATAGCCGGCGCCAACGGAAAAATGGTTTTGTTCCGCAAGGGACAAAAATTCAAAGTGGTGGATGCTTCTTGCGGCGTGCAAGAATTCTACCGTGAGTTTTGCACGCTAGTGGAAGAATACCAAAAACAAAACTAATTGTGGTGAAACATGATAATTGACGCACTCAACGAAAAATTCCCGCAAATGCCCGATTTGCGCGTGCGGGATATAAAGGTGGATAAGGACTCACGCAAAATTTATTGTGCCGTGAGCTATCCCGATGCGCCAAACTTATCGTCCGAAGTGGTTTCTCAGATAAAAACGGTTGTCGTTTCAACTTTCCCCAAAGGCTATCGCTACGATGTGCGTGTCGTCAACGACCGCTTCAACGAAAAAAGCTTTGCTTCGTTGCTTTTGGACGTTGTCAAAAAAAGATATCCGCTTTTTGCAAACCTAAAAAGCGATTGCTTGACGGTAAAACTAACGGGTCGTTGCATCGTGGCAACTTTTGGTGTTAGCGAAACCACGTTACTAAACATGAAGTCGGCCAACTTTTTGTCGGAAATGAGCAAGTTTTTTGCATCGTATACTTGCTACGACGTGCAAATTTTGGCAAACGTTGTGCAATCGGCGCACGAAGCAGATATTGCTGCGCAGGAACGATTGGTTCAACTGGCCATCAACAAAGAATTGCTAAAACCGCAACGCTATTTCAACGTTTTCGACGTGCAAAAGTGCATTGGCAAGGAAATTCCCACAAAGCCAATGTACGTTTCGGACGTGCGTTCGGCAATGGAAAACTGCGTTTTGTGTGGGAGAATTTCCGAAAAACAAATTCGCGACGTAAAAAACAATCCATCGTTGAAACTTTGCAAGTTCAACTTGACGGACGATAGCGGTGCAACCATTCCGTGTGTTACCTTCGTGCGGTTGCAAATTGACGATTTCGAAACATTGAAGCAAACGGTTGCCGACAAAACGGATGCGGAAATAATGACAATGAGCCGCACCCGCCGTCTTTCCAACGAAAAGAAACTTAAGCTTTTTGAATTTTTGTATAACGGGCAAGAAGTTTTGTTGCGCGGAAAGGTTGCTTATAGCGATTTTTCGCAGCGTTTGGAACTGCACTGGTACGATTTGAACAAGTGCCGCATTCAGCCGCTAAGTTCACAGCCTGTTTTCAAAAGTCAAACGCCGCAGCACTACGTGCTAGTCAGCCCAACCAAGCTAACAGAATATCGTCAAATGTCTTTTGCGCAGCTAGAAGAAAAGCCTTCCATGCTAAGCGGCAAGGATTGTGTCGTGCTGTATGCAAACACTACCGGCTATTCCGTCACGAAAGATAAAATCTACAATTTGTGCGGTGTAAAACTTACCAACGGACATCTAAGCGAAAAGTTTTCCACCTTCGTTTCGCCGGAAATTTCCCTAACCGACCAACAACTGAGCACTGCCGGCGCCACCGTTCGTTCGCTTTCCGGCAGTCCAACTTTGACGGAAATAATAGGCGATTTGTATAAGTTCGTGGGCAATGCCACTTTGGTGGGTAACGAAATTCCGAAATTGTTGGAACTGCTTAACTACTATGCTGCGCCGTTGGGCTATTCTTTCGAAAACCAAACTATGGCCTCGGCCGATTTGCTTTCGGCCCTGTTCGATGCAAGCGATTGCGACACAAAACCCAACTGCTTTGTGCTGGCCGATGTTGCCAAAGCCTTGAAGATGGATTGCAAACTGTCCGAAAGTGCCGAAGATCTTGCCGTTGCCGTTGCTACGTTTGCTTCACGCTTGGTTCAACGCGCTCGCTAGCGTGCATTTTGGTGGCATTTGCAATTATCAATTTTCGTTCGAAGAATTCGTCATTGCAGTTTTGCTGCAAAAATGGATAATAAATATATAATAATATAGATTATTTTAAAAAAACCGTTGTCAAAGACGGTTTAGTGTGGTATACTAATAGCACACGGATATGCGTGGTGTATGCAAGAAACTTAATTATTCGTACACTCACCGCACGTCCTTCGCCTAGTTGAATTATTTTTGCTACGGTGAGAGTGGAGTTTTTTCTCCACTCTCAATTTTTTGGGAAAGGAGCGCAAAATGGGTAAAGTTGCCGATCAGGTTTTGCAACTGGTGCAACCAATAGCAGAATCGATGAATTTGCACGTGTTGGAAGTGCTTTACGAAAAAAAATTTGACGGAATGAATTTAACCGTCGTAATCGATAAGGAAGGCGGCGTAACAATTAACGACTGCGAAGCATTGCATCGTGCCATCGATCAGCCGCTGGACGAACTTGATCCCATCGACGTTGCCTACACGCTAAACGTTTCCTCTCCCGGCTTGGATAGGCCGCTAAAATTGGAGTGGGACTACAAGCGCAATCTCGGCAAAAAAATCACCGTGAAATTGTATAAGCCGCTGGACGGCAAAAAAACATTCAACGGCGTGTTGGATAGCTACGATGAAAGCTCGTTCGTATTGGATACGGGCAGCAAAAAAATAACTTTTATAAAAAAAGAAACGGCGCAGGTTTTGCCGATTATTGAATTCTAGGAGGAAACAAAAATGACCAGTAAAGAGTTTTTTCTTGCTCTTGACGAATTGGAAAAAGAAAAGGGTATTGCCAAAGAAAAGGTGATGGAAAGTGTCGAAACGGCTCTTGCCATTGCTTGCAAAAAGAATTTCGGCGAAGCGTCGAAAGTGGTTGTAAAAGCCAATCCCGAAAAATTCACTTTCCGTGCATATATTTGCAAAACCGTCGTAGAAACTGTGGAACTTCCCGAAAACGAAATTTCACTTGTCGATGCACGCGAAATCAAAAAATCCTATAAAATCGGCGACGAAGTGCTTACGGAAATCGATCCTCGCACTTTTGGCAGAATTGCCGCGCAAAACGCTCGTCAGGTTATCATCAACAGTTTGCATCAAGCAGAAAAAGACGTAACCTACAATCAATTTGCCGATAGAGAAAGCGAACTTATCGTTGGCGTTGTCACCCGCATCAAGGACGATGGCACAATTTTTGTTGAAATCGGCAAAAACCAAATGGAAGGCATTTTGAGCGTTCAAGAACAAATCCCCGGTGAAAAATTCCACGTTGGTGACAGAATCAAAGTGCTTGTAAAGCGCGTTCGCGATAGCGTTGGTGGAACGCAAGTGGCACTTTCCAGAGCTAGCTACGTGTTCATCAAGCGTTTGTTCGAAAACGAAGTTCCCGAAATTCGTGCGGATATCGTCCAAATCAAGAGCATCGTGCGTGAAGCAGGCTTCCGCACCAAAATTGCCGTGTATTCCACTGATCCGGAAATTGATGCAGTGGGTGCATGCGTAGGCAACAAGGGCGCTCGCGTTAACGCTATCGTTTCGGAAATTGGCGGCGAAAAGATTGATATCATTCCTTGGAGCAGCGACATTTTGGATTACATCGCTCGTGCACTTTCCCCTGCAAAGGTGCTAATTGTGCAAGCCGATGAAGACAAAAAGGAAGCAAAAGTTATTGTTCCGGACGAAAAACTTTCGTTGGCAATTGGCAAGGAAGGCCAAAACGCTCGTTTGGCCGCTCGTTTAACGGGTTGGAAGATAGACGTCAAGTCCTATTCCACGGCAATGGCTAGCGGAATGTTCGATGAAGCCGGCGTTACAGACGGAGAATAAAAAGTGACTAAGCAAAAGAAAATCCCCGAAAGAATGTGTGTTGCTTGCCGACAAATGAAGCCGAAAGATCAGTTGTTTAGGCTGGTTGTTTCGAACGGTGCAACGGTGGATCTAACAGGGAAAATAAACGGCAGAGGTGTGTATCTTTGCAAGTGCAAGGATTGCATTGTCAAAGCAAGCAAAAACAAAAATTTTGCCAAGATGCACGGCTTTGCTTTGAGTGAAGAATTGATTTTGAAGTTGGAGAATCTACTTGAACAGCAAGATTGAAACGTATATCGGCTTTGCAATCAAAAAGGGTTCGGTGGTGTTCGGTTGCGACAACATTTCTCGTTATCGAAAAAAAGTCTATTTGTTGTTGGCAACCAAAACGCTATCGCCAAATTCGTTCAAGGTGCTAAACGCCTGTTCGGAAAAATTTTGTTGCAAAGTAAAAGTAATCGAAGACTACGACTTTTTGTCGAAAAAAAATTGCAAGGCATTGGCTATTTGCGATAAGTCCTTGGCGGACGCAATATTAAGCGTGGAGTAATTGGAGGAAGAAATGGCAAACACATCTAACAAAGAGAACAAAGGTTTTGTAAATGTAAAAAATATCAAAGCCAACGTTATAGGCGTCGCTCGCGATTTGCAACAGCAAATTGCCACGCTAAAACAAAAGGCAAGCGCGCTTACGGCCACCATTCGACTTCGTGAAACACAATTTAAGGAAGTTGAAGTTGCGCCTGTCGTGGAAGAGGTGGAAGTGAAGGTTCCCGTTGTGGAGGAAATCTCGGCTCCGGCACCTGCCCCCATAGTTGAAAAGCCGCAAGAAGTCGAAAAACAACCTGCACCGGTGGTGGAAGAACCCGCCCCCGTTGTTGTGGAAGAAAAGCCCGAACCTAAGCAGGAACAACCGGCAAAAGCCACTAAGGTTGTCACCACTTTGGAAAACGGCACCATAAAAGTTACGTCCACCGACGAAAAGGGAAATGTTCGCATTCGCAAATTTTTGGATACGAGCGCTCAAAAGCGTCCCGAACGCACCGAAAGACCTGCTGGCCAAAACGGCCAAAGAGGTCCTCGTCCTCAACAAGGTGGCCCCCGACAAAACAATTTCGACAAAAAAGATGCGCCTGCACGTCCAGCCGGTGGCGCACAACAAAAAACGCAACAAAAGCGTTCGTTTGCTCCCGTTGCCGATTTGCCTCGCGTAGAACCGCAAAAGAACTACGGCAACAAGAACAAAACCAAAGAACATCCCGAAGAAAAGCGTGTTTCTGGCAAAAAAGCGTTGCTCACACGTGACTATTCGGCCGATTATGATGAAGACAGAATCGTTCGTCGCGCTCGTTCCAAAAAGAGCGAAAGCGCAAAAACGGTTGTTGCTCAAAAAATCACTAACGCCGTTGTTACCACGTCCGAAGTTCCCATCAAGGTGCTCAGCGAAAAAATCGGTGTTGCAGTTTCCGTCATCATTTCGCAATTGTTCAAAGAAGGCATCATGAAAACCATCAACGATACCGTCGATTTTGACTATGCGGAATATATTGCCGGTTTGCACGGCGTAACGCTCGAACTAAAAGCGGATAAAACAGCCGAAGAAATTCTCACTTCTTCTGAAGAAGACGACGGATTGGAAAACAACACAAAACGTCCTCCCATTGTTACTGTTATGGGCCACGTCGACCACGGCAAAACCTCCTTGCTCGATGCTATTCGTAACACAAACGTAACAAGTGGCGAAGCCGGCGGCATAACGCAACACATTGGCGCCTACACGGTGCAAGTTAACGGCGAAACAATCACGTTTATCGATACTCCCGGCCACGCTGCATTCACTGCAATGCGTGCAAGAGGTGCCAAAATCACCGACGTTGCCATCATCGTTGTGGCGGCGGACGACGGCGTGATGCCTCAAACCATCGAAGCTATCAACCACGCAAAAGCGGCAGGGGTTTCCATTATTGTTGCCATCAACAAAATGGATAAGCCTCACGTAGACCCCGAAAGAGTAAAACAACAATTGACGGAATACGAATTGTTGGCAGAAGAATGGGGCGGCGACACCATCATGGTTCCCGTTTCTGCAAAATCCGGAATGGGCATCGACAAGTTGCTAGAAAGTGTGTTGCTTGTTACGGAAATAAAAGAATTGAAAGCCAACCCAGATAAGCGTGCAATCGGCACCGTTTTGGAAGCTCGTTTGGATAAAGGCCGTGGCCCTGTTGCAACAATTTTGGTTGCAAACGGCACGTTGAACGTTGGCGATAGCCTAATTGCAGGTTCTGCAACGGGCAAAATCCGTGCCATGTTCGACGACAAGGGCAAAAAGGTTAAATCTGCCGGCCCGTCCATGCCCGTGGAAGTTTTGGGATTCTCCGAAGTTCCACAAGCAGGCGATTTCATGCACGTGGCCGACGAAAAATTGGTTAAGAAAGCAGCCGAAGAACGCAAGAACAAGATCAAGCTAGAAAACGCTCGCCAAACCACGGCAGTGAACTTGAACGACTTGTTCGGACGCATTTCCGAAGGTCAGCTAAAAACTTTGAACCTAATTGTCAAAACGGACGTTCAAGGCAGTTTGGAAGCATTGAAGGCCAGCTTGGAAAAGATTTCCAACGACGAAGTGAAGGTTCGTGCTATTCACGGTGGCGTTGGTGGTGTAAACGAAACGGACGTTATGCTTGCAAAAGCATCGGAAGCAATCATCATCGGTTTCAACGTTCGTGCAGATAACAATGCAAAAACAGTTGCCGAACAAGAAGGTGTCGACATTCGTTTGTATAACGTAATCTACGATGCAGTCGACGACGTAACTGCTGCAATGAAAGGCATGCTTGCGCCCAAGTTTAAGGAAAACACTTTGGGCACGGTTGAAGTACGCGAAGTATTCAAAATCACCGGCGTTGGTGCAGTTGCCGGTTGCTACGTCACCAGCGGTAAAGTTGCTCGCAACGGAAAAGTTCGCATCTATCGTGATAACATCTCCGTCTACGACGGCAACATTTTGGCATTGAAGCGTTTCAAGGACGATGTAAAAGAAGTTGCCTCCGGCTATGAATGCGGTATTTCTATCGAAAACTACAACGACATTAAGGTTGGCGACGTATTTGAAGTTTATCAAATGGAAGAAATTGCACAATGAGTAACAGAATAGAAAAACTCAATTCGGAATTTAAGCGTTACATTGCAGAATTGCTCACCAAAAAGGTTAAAGATCCGCGCATAACGGAAATGTTCACCATTTTGGAAGTGGATTGCGACAGGGAATTGGATTCCGCCAAAGTTTACGTTAGTATTTTTTCCACAAACGCAAACAAGGCGGCGGAAACCTACCTAGCAATTTGCGAAAGCGAGCCGTTCTTGCGCCGCGAAATTTCAAAAAATATGCACGTGCGCAAAGTGCCTAAGTTTACTTTTGCTTTGGATACTTCCATGGCGTACGGCCAAAAAATTGACGAGATTTTGAATGAAATCAACAAAAACAGCAGTAACAACTAAAAAAATCGCCGAAATTTTGCGTGCCAAAACGGATATTGCGTTGTTTTCGCACACCAATCCAGATGGCGACACCGTTGGCGCAACCATCTCGTTGTGCTTGGCGTTGCGCAAACTTGGCAAAAACGTTTCTCTTTTTTGCGATTGCCCCATGCGCGACAGCATGCAAAAGTTTGCTCGCACGGCGGAATATTCTTCCGTTTTTCAAGGCAAATATCAAATTTTGGTAGCAGTCGATTGCGGAGACGTTTTTCGTCTTGGCGAATTTAGTGCCATCTACGACGACTTTGCCGAGACACTCACAATCGATCATCACGGCGGCGAATATTTTTCCAAATATAACTGCGTGTTGCCCTATGCCAGCACTTGTCAAATAGTTTACGAAGTAGTGCGCAATTTGGGCGTAGAAATTGATAGCGAAATTGCCACCTACTTGTATATGGGGCTTTGCACAGACACCGGCAATTTTTCCAACAGCAACACCGACAAGCCTTCTTTTTTGATGGCAGCGGATATGTGCGAACTGGGCGCCGACGTAACAAAGGTAAATCGCACCTTTTTCCAAGACACTTCTTTGCAAAAAACCAAAGTTTTGGGGCGTGCGCTTTCCAAAATTCGCACTTATTTTGGCGGCAAGTTGGCTATTGTTTTCGTCACCGAAAAGGATTTGCAGGAATGTGGCGCCGATATAAGCGCTAGTGAAGGGCTTGTTAGCTATGCAATAGCGGTGGAAACCACCGTTGCCGCAGTAAGCTTGTTCGAATACAAACCAAACGTTTTCAAAGTTAGCATGCGTGGCAAAGACTTCAACGTTCGTGACGTTTGCAAGGAATTTGGCGGCGGCGGACATCTGGTCGCTGCAGGTTGCATGATAAGCGGCTACTTGGAAGACGTTATCGAACGTGTTGTTCGTGTGTTCAGTTGGACGATGGAAGAATGAATGGATTTGTTAACGTATTAAAACCCGTTGGCGCAACGGCTAGTGACGTTGTCGTGTGTCTAAAAGGTGTTTTGCACGAAAAAGTTGGCCATTTGGGAACGCTCGATCCAGGTGCGGCAGGCGTTTTGCCCGTTGCCGTCGGCAATGCTACCCGCTTGTTCAATTTTTTGACGGATAAAGTAAAAGTATATCGTGCGCACTTCACCTTTGGCAAAACCACCGACACGTTGGATTCGTACGGAACGGTGACGTCCAGCGGCACAATTCCCACCCTGGAACAAGTAAAAAACGCTTTGCCACAGTTAGTTGGCAATTTGCAACAATTGCCGCCGGCCTATTCGGCGCTTTCCATTGGCGGGGTGAAGGCCTATAAGCTGGCTAGGCGTGGTGTGGATGTGCAACTTAAACCACGCGAAATAACGGTGTTTGCCTTCGATTTTGTGCGTCAGCAAAGTGACGACACGTTCGTGTTCGATATCACTTGCAGTGCCGGCACCTACATTCGTTCGCTTGCGCGCGACTTGGCCGAAATTCTGGGCACAGTCGGGTATATGAGTTGTCTAATTCGTTTGCAATCGGGGTGTTTTTTGTTGGAAGATGCCTACACGATGGATGAAATAAAGGAAAAAAAGCAGGATTGCGTTCTCAGCGTAGATTTTGCTTTGCGCGATTTGGATTGCTGCGAACTTCCGTCGGGAGTTTTCGACGATTTGGATAACGGCAGAAAAGTGGCATGTCCCTTTGTGGATGGCTACAAAAAAATTTATTGCAATGGTGTGTTTTTCGGATTGGGCACCAACCAAAACGGAATTTTGAAGTTGCAGTACTACATGAAAAATTGGTGATTGAAGGGAAAAAGTGGAAGTAGTTTCGTTGGGACAAGGCTTCAATAAGCCCATCGTGTTGTGTTTGGGCTTTTTCGATTGTATGCACGTTGGACACGTCGCATTGTTGCAGCGAGCCAAAATTCTTGCGAAAAATTGCAGCGTGGCACTTTTCACTTTCGACAACAACCATTTTGAGACGCTAAAACGCCCCTCTAAGCTTATTTATACCTTCGACGAGCGTTTGGATATATACCAAGAATTGGGCGTAGACGTAACAATTCACGCCCGCTTCGACAAAGAATTTATGTCTAAAAGCGGCAAACATTTTTTAGACGAACTTTGTTGCTACAATTTGCAAGCAGTCGTTTGCGGCGAAGATTTCACTTGCGGAAGCGATTTGATGAACGCCGCCGCTGTGCGCAAAACCCTTCAAGACGTTTGTCCGGTGGAGGTTGTCGATTTGGTCACTTCGGGTGGGCAAAAGATAGGCAGCACCTTGGTGCGCAATTTACTAGGCCAAAACCAAGTTGCCAATGCAAACAAGTTTTTGTCGCAACCGTTTCACTTTGTCGGCACTGTGCAACACGGCAGAAGTGTGGGACACACCTTGGGTTTTCCAACGGTAAATGTTGCCGTTCCCGGCGAAAAACTTGCGCCACAAGGCGTTTACGTTGGGCAAGTTGCAGTGGATGGCACTTGTTATAAAGCTGTTGTCAACGTGGGCAATGTTCCCACTTTCGGCATAGATAAGTTTTGCGTAGAAGCGCACCTAATAAATTTCGATGGCAATTTGTATGGAAAGGCTGTCAAAATTTCTTTGCTAAGTTTTTTGCGCCCCATACAAAAGTTTGATAATGCCGAAAATTTGAAAAAACAGTTGATAAAAGACGTGGAGGTTGCAAGCCATGATAAAATTCGGCCCTAGCGGAAATGGCAAAAGGTTCTACGACGAAGGGTTTTCTTCCACGGTAGATGCGCCGAAGTGGTGCGCCCTGCAAGGGCTAAACGCCTACGAATATTCCTTTGGACGTGGAATAAACGTTTCCGATGCAAAGGCGGCGCAAATAGGCGAAGAAGCAAAGAAGTTCGGTGTTGCGCTTTCCGTGCACGCGCCCTACTACATAAACTTTGCCAATCCTTCCGACGAAATGGCGGAAAAATCCTACGACTACGTTATTCGCAGTGCACTAAAAGCCAAGCAGTTTGGTGCAAATAGGGTGGTGTTTCACCCGTCTACGGTTGGCAAGATGACTCGTGAAGATGCCGTTGCGCTAACAAAAGTGCGTTTGCAAATTTTGGCGGATAGAATTCGTCAAAACGGCTTGGACGACATGTGGTTTTGCCCCGAAACAATGGGCAAAATAAATCAAATAGGGGACGTGGCGGAAGTGGCCGATTTTTGTACCATTGCCGATTTCTATCTTCCCACTGTCGATTTTGGCCATATCAATGCTCGCACACAGGGCAGTTTGAAGACGGAAGCAGATTTTGATCACCTTATTGACACAATACAAAATCGTTTGGGAACGGAACGCACGCAAAAGATTCACGTTCACTTTTCCAAAATAGAATATTCCGCCGGAGGAGAAGTTCGGCATTTAACCTTTGCCGACAGCTTGTACGGGCCGGAATTTTTGCCTTTGGCAAAAGTGCTAGTTCATCGCAACATGCAACCGGTTATCATTTGTGAATCGGACGGTACGCAAGCCGACGATGCAATCACAATGAAAAATATCTACGAAAGCGTATTATCGGGAGAAACAAAATGAAAAACACAGAAAAGCTTTTTTCGCTGGCACAAACAGACGCAATTTTGGTGATAAGCGACAAAAACAGATTGTATTTCACGGGATTTCAATCCACTTTTGGCTATTTAATTTTGTTGCCGAACAACAAAAACGTTTTCATAACCGACCCACGCTACTACGAAATGGCAAGTGCGTTGCAAGCCGACGATTTGGACGTTTTGCAAATTGCAAACGGCATAAGCGCAATTGGCATGGTTACGGAAATTTTGCATCAACATCAAGTCAAAGCTGTTGGTTTTGAAGATACCGAACTTACCGTGCGCGACTTCGAGGACCTAAAAAAGCAATTGTCCGATTTCGAACTTGTTCCGACAGGCGATCACATCAATTTTGTTCGCAGTTTCAAAGATGCAACGGAAATTTCCTACGTCAAAAAGGCTCAATCCATAACGGATGCCGCATTCAAAGACGTGCTTGGCGTAATAAAGGCGGGCATGACGGAACGCGAATTGGCAATCGAGTTGGAATATCTAATGGATAAGCACGGCGCAGAAGGTTTGGCATTCGACACAATAATTGCTTCGGGCCTCAATTCTTCCAAACCACACGCGCATCCCACGGATAAGCCCTTGCAAATGGGCGATCCCATCACAATGGATTTTGGCGCACGCTACCACGGGTATTGTTCGGATATGACAAGAACGGTATTTTTGGGCGAACCTTCGGAAGAAATGCACAAAATCTACAACGTGGTGCTAATGGCTCAAAAGAACGGCATTGCCAACGCCTACCCCGGTATGGGCGGCAAGGAGTTGGATTCCTATTGCCGCGAAGTGATAAAAGCCAATGGCTACGAACAATATTTCACTCACAGCACGGGACACAGCTTGGGCATCGATATTCACGAAGAACCCCGAGCATCAATGTATTCCACGCAAACTTTGCAAGCAGGTCAGTTTATCACCTGCGAACCTGGCATCTACGTTCCCGGTGTCGGTGGTGTTAGAATAGAAGATTTGCTACTAATTGAAGAAGATAAAGTTATTGATTTGACAATATCTGATAAAAATATTATAATTCTATAAGAAACGGATAGGAGGCACAAAATTTATGATTTTAGCAGGCGATTTCAGAAAGGGCGTAACGTTCGTCTATAACAACGGTATCTACACAATTGTGGATTTCCAACACGTAAAACCCGGCAAGGGTGCAGCGTTCGTAAGAACAAAAATCAAAAACGTCGTAACCGGCGCAGTTCGCGAAGAAACGTTCAACCCTTCGGAAAAATTCGAACTGGCTCACATTGAAAACAAAGAAATGGAATATCTCTATTCCGATGGCGATATCTACTACTTTATGGATCCAGAAACTTACGAACAAGTTCCTCTTGCAAAAGCACAAGTAGAAGATGCTCTTATGTTCATGAAAGAAAACATGGTTGCAACCATCAAATTCTACAAGGGCGAAGCATTCTCCGTAGAAGCCCCCAACTTCGTTGTATTGCAAATCACGCAATGCGAACCCGGCGTTGTTGGTAACACTGCAACCAATGCAACCAAACAAGCAACGGTCGAAACCGGCTACTCGCTTATGGTTCCCATGTTCGTTAACGAAGGCGAATACATCCGCATTGATACTCGCACTGGCGAATACATGGAACGCGCAAAGGTGTAATAACCACTAGTTTTGCAAAATCTAAGCACTCGAATTTTCGGGTGCTTTTTTTGTTTGCAAAAAATGACGTCGTCTTTTTTTGTTTCCAAGTTATTTGGCGCGCAACAATCATTTGGCAAATTGCTGTCGATCGTCGCAAAAAGAATTGCCACGGTAAGTCTTTTGGCAAGGTGTTGGTTGTGTGGGGCATTTTCGTTTCTATATATTGCAAAAATTTCCTTAAGGTTTTCGAAGTATACAATCGCCTAATGCAAAATTTTGTTTTTTGTTTCTTTGTATTTTTAATTATCCAAAAGCAGAAGTTTAATTTGGCTTTTGGCGTTTATGTTTTTATCTTTGGCGTGGCAAGTCTAGTAGTTTGGCAACTTGCTGCTTTTAATTGTGAAGTGGTGCAACGCTCTGTTTTAGTTTTCATTTGCGGTTTTTCGTTTGGCACGGTTTTGCTGAAGTTGTTCTGAATGTTTTTGTTTTGCCACAACAACCGTCGTGTTTTTTTGAAAACGGTTTTGTTGTCAAGTTGGCATAATTGGCAGGCTTGTCCAATAATATGTTGTATGAATTGCATCGAGTGTTTGCCGCCGGCGGCGGAAAAAGTGCTGCGCGGCCTGGAAAATATAAGGGAAATTCGTTTGCGCAACGGCAAGGGCATAAAGGTTAATATCGGCGGTAGTTGGTTTTGGGTTGGCCACAACGCACTGCTAACTTCGCCTGCAAATGCTTTGCATTTCGACGACGTGTGCGACGGTTATGTAAAAAAGGCTTGCAATCAATCGGTTTATGCCTACGAAAAAATGCTTGCGAAAGGCTATTTCACGTTGGCCGATGGTGCGCGTGTTGGCGTTTGCGGGGTGCAGGCAGAAGACGGCATATTTCAGAGATACACTTCCTTGTGCATACGAACGGCTAATTTCGTGCATTGCTGCGTGGAAGACTTTTGTCAAAGCGTTGTTGTGGCAGGCCCGCCTAGAAGTGGCAAAACAACCTACTTGCGCGACTTGGCTTGCAAGCTTTCGCATCAGTGCGAAGTGGTTGTGGTGGACGAGCGTGGCGAAATTTCTTCCTGCGACGGTTTTGAAAAACGTTCAAATTGCGACGTATTCAAGTATGCTTCCAAACGTTACTCATTCGAAATTGCCGTGCGTTCTATGTCTCCCGATTGGATTGTTTGCGACGAACTTACGGAATACGATTTGCCCTTGTTGCCGCTAGCTTGCGCAAGTGGTGTGCACGTTGCGGCAAGTGTTCATGCTGCAAATTTGCCGTCGCTAGAAGCACGCCTTGGTCGCTATTTGGATAACTTTCACAGCGCAGTTTTGCTGCAAAAAGATACTTTTCAAAAAACAGTCGTCACTTTGTCGTCCCCTGCCTTCCGCCCCGAACTTTCGACAAAAATGGTGGTTCAATAGCGTTTTTGGAACATTTGTAGGCTACTATGACAAACATAATATTGCTAATTTGCTGTATTTCCGTCGGTTTTTTGGTAGGTAACGTCTTTCGCAAACAGTGCGTTTGCGAAGCCGACTTGTTCGGTGATGCAGTTAAATACGTTGTTGCGCTTAAACTTAACGTTGCCGGCAGGCGTGTGGAACTTGCCCAGTTCAACCAAGAATTTTTGCTTGAAGCTAGCGATACGTTTCGCTGCTATTTGCAGGGCGCAGGCAAAGTGCGCGTGCAGTCAGAGCGAAAAAAACACTTGCAAAAGTTTTTTGCCAACGTCGATTGTGCCAGTGCCGAGCAGTTGTTGCAGCACCTCGATTTCTACCACGAAATTTTTCTTGCCGATTTCCAAGCGTGCAAACAGCGCAAAAAAACTTCCTCCATCTACGTCAAGCTTGGGCTGCTTTGCGGCGCAATGGTGGGAGTATTGTTTTTGTAACGGAGAAGTATGGATCTAACTGTAATTTTCAAAATAGCGGCCATCGGCATAATAACGGCCATAGTAGGCACTTTGCTCAAACGGGCCGGCAAGGAAGAAATTGCCACCGTCGTTTCCATAGCGGGGCTAGTTATTGCTTTTGTCATGTTGCTCGATTCCTTAGCGCAACTGTATCAAACGCTAAAAGGTCTTTTTGAACTGTAATGGATATTGTAAAAATCGTGCTGTTCGCTGCCGTGGTCGTTGTAACTGCGGTTGTGGTAAAACAGCTAAAAACGGAATTTTTTTTGCCCGTGGTTGTTTGTTCTGGTGTGGCTCTAACGGTTATGGTGTGCGACGCCTTGTTCGAAGTTGTGTATTCTTTCTACAAATTGGCTTCCGATGCCGGCATCGACGGCGAGGCTGTCTCCTGCGTGGTTAAGGCCGTTGGCATTGGCTACTTGGCAGAATTTTCCAACGGGCTGTGTGTGGATGCCGGTTGCAAAAGCGTGGGCGACAAAGTTTTGCTTGCCTCCAAAATATCCATATTGCTATGCGCTTTGCCTGTGGTGGAACAGCTTTTCAGCCTAATAAAAAATTTGGTAGCATGAAATTTCTTTATAAAAAAAACGTTGCAATCGCGGCGTTGCTAGTGTTTGTGGCGTGTATATTTGTCGCACTGCTTTCGCCGCCAAAAGTCTTCGCCGAAGCGATGTTAGACGAAATAAACGACAAGGTAGACGAAGGCCTTGGCAATTTGGATTTTTCGGCCATGGACGAAATAAGCCGTCCGTTTTTTCAAAACTTCGTGCAAAAGGTGCGACAAATAATAAGCGGCCAGTTCGACGACACGCAATCGTTTTTTCAAGTTATAGGGCAACTTTTTGCACAAAACCTTTCCGGCATACTTCCGCAGTTGATAAGTGTGTTTTGTGTGATGGTTATTTGCGGTTTGGTTCGCAACGCTTCGGATGGTTTCATTTCTTCCGACACTTCAAAAGTGGTGTCTTTCGTGGGCGTGACGGTAGTCATAGTTTCGGTGCTAGCTTTGGTTGTGCAGGCGTTTGCCTCCGTCACGCAGCTGGTGGGCGACGTCGCTCTGCTATCCGATGCGGCAATGCCCATTTTGTTAACGTTGCTTGTGGCCAACGGTGGTGTTTCATCTTCCGTTTGTCAGCCGGCCATGGTTGTGTTTTCTTCGGTGGTTATTTCCGTCGTAAAAAACATCATTTTGCCTCTTTCGGTGTTTGCGTTGGCTTTCGTCGTTGTGGGCAACCTCTCCGAAAACGTCAAGGTGGAAAAAGCCTCGGAGTTTTTGAATAGTTGTTCTTCGTGGGTGCTTGGCATAACTTTCATGGTATTTTCCTCCTTTACGGCAGTTCAGGGAATAGCTGCCGCATCCATCGACGGCGTATCATATCGTGCGGCCAAGTTTGCCGCCAAAAACTACGTGCCCATTTTGGGTGGCTACGTTTCCGATGGTTTGGACGTGATTGTTGCCAGCACTTCGCTAATAAAAAATGCATTCGGCGCGGTAACGATGCTGCTAGTGTTCTATCTGGTGCTAAAACCGCTAATAACGCTTGCGTGTGTAAAACTAGGTTTGCAGGCGGTGTCTGCTGCGGCCGAACCGTTGGCGGACGCAAGGTACGTAAAAATTCTTGCCGGTTTCAACAAATGCCTGACTTTTCTAACCGCACTTGTGGTGGCCGTCGCGTTTATGTTTTGTATTCTTACGCTTGTTGCAATTTCTTGCGCAAACTTTGCGTAAAGGGAGGGGGCTTGTGGCCAAGTGGGTTATCAGTGTTGCAGGAATTGCCATTTTGTCGGTGCTGTCCGACGTAGTTTTGCCGGCAGGTCAAACAAGAAAGTACGTAAAAACGGTGGTTAGCGTGGTAGTTACAGTGGTTTTGGCACAACCGTTGCTAACCTTTGCATCTTCTGGCAAAATTGCATGGGAAAACACCGTTCCGCAGCAGCATTATTTGCAGTACATTTCTCAAAGCCAAACTGCGGTCGATGCAACGCTTTTGCAAGAACGTTTGGCGGATGCTGGATTTTGTTCGCCTAGCGTAAGTTATCAAGGTCAAACACAAACCTATTTTGTCGCTTTCACGGAAGCCTACTCGCTGCAACTTGCGCAAAAGGCCTACCAAGTGTCGTGGGATTGTTTGGGGCACGTTGTCGTTAAGTTTAGTTGGAATGAATAGCAGGTGCAAATATATGAAAAAACTTATTGCAAAGTTAAAATCAATAAAAAACGGCGAGTTGTATCTTGCGGCGACGTTGGCCATTGTGGCGATGGCAATTATTTTTTGCGGAACTTCTACAAAGCAGGACAAAACCGGCGAAGTTTGCTCCGATTTTGATGCATATATTGCCTCCATGGAAAATAAAATTAGTAGCGTAGTAGAAAAAATGGATGGTTGCAAAGGCGTGGAAGTGGTCATTTCCTGCGAGGCGGTGGATCAAAAGGTTTACGCCTACCAAACGGAAACCAAAAATTCCAACGGAGTTGTTACGGAAACAAATTCGGTTGTTATGGTCAATGGGCAACCGCTAGTGCTAAAAACGTTGCCACCGGCCATTTCCGGCGTGGTTGTGGTGGTAAACTGCCAAAACGATGCCGCAACCAAAATGAAAATTAAACAATTGGTTGTAACACTGCTGCAAGTCTCTACAGACAAAGTGCAAGTGTTCACGTATAAAAACTAGGGAGGCTCAATTATGTCTAAGGGAAAGAAAATTGCATTGATGGTGGCCATGGTTTTGGTTCTAGCGGGTGCGGCCGTGCTAAACGTAACCTTGCTTGCACAAAACAACGGTCAGGCAGCAGGTGACGGCGATGCCGTGCAAACGGGTTTTTTCACAACTTCGCGTGCCGATAGGCAATCCACTCGCAACTACGAAATATCCGAGTTGAACGCCATTTTAGCAATGGAAGGGGAAGAATATGCCGAGGCGCGTCAAAAAGCGTTGCAACAAAAACAAAACATTGTTGATGCAATGGAAACGGAACTGCTGCTTGAAACGTTGCTCAAGGCGCAAGGCTTCGACGACGTGTTGGTGACGGTAAACGCATCGGCCGATAACGTCAGCGTGATAGTGGATAAGGACGAACTAACACGTGAAGATACTGTCCGAATCTACAACATTATTGCCACGGAAGCCAGCATCGAACCCGATTACGTAAAAATACTATCCGTTTAATCTTGTATTTTGAAAAAATATGTGATATAATACTACAAAAGAATTTTGGAGAACTACCATGAAAGTTGTGACAAAACGTGATTCCACGGGAAGATTGGTTTATAGCAGCGAAATTTTGCGCGATATCGTCGACTGCGCCTTGGGCGAAGTGGATGGCGTAGTAAAATTTTCCGATAATTCCAAACAGGCGCGCAATTGCATAAAAATCGAGCAAGTGGGCGAAGAAATGCACGTCGACGTGTTTGTTAAGTTGCTTGCAACGGTTGGCGTTTCCGACGTTGCCAGCCATATTCAAAGCGCAGTTAAAGGCACCATCGAAAACATGACGGAATTCAAGGTGAAAGACGTCAACGTTCACGTTATTGGTGTGGAAGTAAGCGAAAACTAACAAAAAAACCCTTTGGTGGCAAAGGGTTTTTCTTGCTGAAAAGCACTTTGTTGCAAGTTTAGGTGAAAATATGAGAAGTTATGCAAGAGAAGCAGCATTCTGCAAAATATATTCCTATTTGATGTGCTCCGACTACGACGGGGATTTTTCGCAATTCGATCAAACCAAATTGACGGAAGAAGATTTATCCTTCGCCGATGGTTTGGTTCGTGGTGTCATCGAAAAAAAATCCCAGCTGGACGAAATCGTTCGCGAGTTTTCTAGGGCGTTCAAGTTGGAACGCATCTATCGTCCCGATTTGGCCGTGCTAGAATTGGCCCTCTACGAACTAACAAGTTGCGACACGCCGCGCCCCGTGGCAATTAACGAAGCGGTGGGTATCGCCAAAAAGTATTCCACCGAAAAAAGCGTTTCTTTTGTTAACGGCATTTTGGCGGCATACGTCAGGAGTGTAAACTGTGACTAAAATTTTGTATGGCAAAATGGTGGCCGACGTTGCCTATGCGGAAGTTGCGCAGCACAATGCAAATTTGAAGTTGGCTACAATTGGTTTTTCGTCGCCGCAATGGCAACAATACGTTGCCGCTTTGCAAAAGAGTGCGGCGCTTTGCGGAGTGGATATCAACAACGTCGTTGTTTCCGAAGACCTTTCTCCGCAAGATTTTTGCGCGCTTGTTTCGCAAATTTCCGCAACGGAAGTGGACGGCGTGCTGTTGCAACAGCCTTTACCTAAAGGGTACGAACAAGCTTGCGATTGCGTTTTGCCCCAAAAGGACGTGGATTGTTTGAATTCCGTTTCGGTGGCAAAACTGTATAAGGGGCAAGATTGTTTGTTGCCGGCAACGCCTGCGGCCGTGCTAAGGCTATTGGATTTCTACAACGTGGATTTATGTGGCAAAAACGTGGTGATTGTGGGGCGTGGCAACGCCGTTGGCAAACCGCTGGCTCTTGCTTGTTTGAAGCGCAATGCCACCGTGACCGTGTGCCACACCAAAACCCAAAACCTTGCTTCCGTTTGTCGAAGTGCAGACGTGCTTATTTCCGCTTGCGGTGTTGCCGGGCTTATAACTGACGATTTCGTCACCGAAAACACCATCGTGGTGGACGTGGGACTTAGCTTTGTCAACGGCAAAACACACGGCGACGTGTCGGAAGAAGTGTTGCAAAAGGCAGCGGCTTGTTCTCCCGTTCCGGGAGGCGTTGGGCCTGTAACTCGCGCGGCGCTGTTCCTAAATTTGCTGCGCGCATCAAAAGGTTGAATTTTTACCCATTGTTTGCCAAAACAATGATTTTAAAAAAATGACAATTTCCGTTTCACAACTTAACAACTACGTTCGCGGTTTGTTGGATATCGACGGCGTTTTGAACGACCTTTCAGTTTGTGGGGAGGTGACCAACGTCAAACAATCGCGCGACGGGTGGTACTTCACTTTGAAGGACGAAAATTCCGCAATCGATTGCTTTTGCTATGCAACGTCTATGCCCGTTTCCGGTTCGATGGCGGTGGCAGAAGGCAAATTGAATTTTTGGGCAAAGAGCGGCCGTCTTTCCTTTTTTGTGAGAAGGCTAACCGCTTCCAAAGATACGGGTGCTGCCTATTTGCAATTTTTGCAACTAAAAGAAAAATTGCAAAAGGAAGGCTTGTTCGACGAAGATCGCAAAAAGCCTGTGCCCAAGTTTTGCATGAAAATTGGTGTTGTAACCAGCGCAACGGGTGCCGTTATTCACGACATCGAAAACGTGGTGCGCCGCAGACAACCCTTTTCGGATATCGTTTTGTGCCCCGTCAAGGTGCAAGGCGTCGGCGCCGATTTAGAAATTGCCGAAGGCATCAAAAGAATTGCCCAAACGGATGTAGACGTAGTTATCGTCGGGCGTGGCGGTGGTTCCAACGAAGATCTTTCCATGTTCAATTCGGAAGTGGTCGTTCGTGCCGTAGCGGATTGCTCAAAACCTGTCGTTTCGGCAGTGGGACACGGCGTGGATTTCACTTTGTGCGACTTTGCCGCCGATAGGCGTGCGGTAACACCTTCGGAAGCGGCGGAATTCGTCACTACCGATTGTTTACCCCTAAAAATCACACTACTCAGCCGCTTGCAAAGTTTGCAAGCCCTTTTGCAAGGCCGCTCAGATCAGCAAAAAAGCGTGGCCGTTCGGGCACTTCGCAACGTTTGCGTTTGCGTGCAAAGCAAGGTGGAAGATCGCACTCGGCGCGTGAGGTTTGCGCTAAAAACTCAAAGTTCGGCAATGCAAAATTTGCTTTCGCAACGGCAAAATTCTTTGCATAACGCAACGGCTCGACTATCTGCAGCCAATCCTGCAAACGTTTTGCAACGTGGCTATGCGTTTTTGAAAAAGGATGGTGCAAGGGTGCATTCGGCATCACAACTATGCGTTGGCGACAATCTTGTTGCCACTTTGGCTGATGGCGAGGCGGAAATGACTGTTTTGAAGGTGAAAAAATGAAATTAGAAGAAAAAATTGCAAAACTAGACCAACTTGCAACGCAAATAGAAGCAAAAGACGTTGCGCTAGAAGATGCATTGAATATTTTTGATCAAAGCGTAAAATTGGCTTCGGAATGTTTGCAAACGCTTAACGATTGCAACGGAAAATTGACAGTATTATCAGAAGAAGTGAAGAGGTTGACAGATGAAGAATAAAATCACGGCAGAATTTATCGACGAATTGCTAAGAAAACACCTTCCAAAACTTTCCGACAAGGTGGAACAAGCGGTGGAATACAGTTTGTTTAGCGGTGGAAAACGTTTTCGTCCGTTGTTGCTGTTGTGCACGGCACAAGCAGTTAGCAAACGCAAAAGTTCCAATGCAGAACTTTTGGCGGTAGCTTTGGAATACGTGCACACCTATTCCCTTATTCACGACGACCTTCCTGCAATGGATAACGACGATGTGCGCCGTGGCGTTCGCACTTGCCACCTGGCGTTTGGCGAGGCAGCGGCCATTTTGGCAGGCGACGCATTACTTAACCTTGCCATCGAAGTGGCGCTATCGGGCAATCTTTCGGATAAGCACTATCAAAAGGCCTGTGCCTATTTGTTTAGATGCAGTGGTTCCAACGGCATGTTGTTTGGCCAAAGTTTGGATTTGTTCTCGGCCACGGCATCCTTCGACGATGCAAAACAAGTTGCCGTGCACAAAACAGGCGACCTTATTCGCGCAGCAATTGTTTGCGGCGCTTTGTGTGGACACGCTTCGGAAGAAGAAGTGGCCGTGTTTGAAGAAATTGCCACAAACTTCGGCATTGCATATCAAGTGGTGGATGATCTTTTGGATGCAGAAAAGTGCGAAAAATCTTTCTTGGACGTTATGTCGGAAAGAGAGTGCAAACAGTTTGCTGCCGAACTAACCAACAAAGTTTTTGCCCTTTGCGACAGTTTGCCTCAATACGATTTGACCTTTATCAAACAATATGCACAAAAGAATTTGGAAAGAAATTTCTAGTATTTTGCATAAATATTCAAAAATATTTGCAAATATTGCATAAACGTGGTATAATTGCATCAAGTAAGTTTTTTGCTTACCAACAACTAAATAAAATTCCGGTGGTGCAGTATTCTAGTCAACAGTTGACTTATTGAGGGCGGGGGTAAAAGACCGTCGAAGAGCATATCGATGAAGTTTCTTGTGCTGGCTTTCGTTGCCCAAACGGGGGCTTGTGCTGGAAGTTAAGATTGGTGGGTAAGACGTAATGGCATACGTTATAGCCCCATCATTCGTGGAGACTCTACAGGGTGTTTGCAGAGCACATCTTTGCAAGTACTCTCTGAGATTAAACCTGCTATGCGGTGAATTCGCTGTGTACAGAGTAGCTTGTTTTGAGTGAAATTTTGGGAGTAATGAACGGCGTGCGCTTGTTGGCCGACAACGAACGTCGACTGCTTTACGAAATGAATTTTGCAAAAGAAACTAAAGTTTGACGACTGTTGCAAAGGAAATCTTCTAGACTGTATTTCAGGCATATCGGAGATTATAGTACGGACTAAGTGGCGATTCAGTTAAACGCGCGGTGACGTCGTTTACGCGAAATGAAAAGGAAACTGCTTCTTCGGCGACGGGAAGTTTTCGTGTGGGAAATCCTACTGAACCTATGCCGTAAGGTTTATCCGATAAGTCACCACCTGTTTTTGCTTTTTCGCCAGCCTCGCCTTGCGCGAGGTTGGCTGTTAAGGGCACCTCGTTTGGCGTGCTCTAATTGGAGGCGCCGACTTTTGTCGGAGCCGTTATTTTTTAGTTAAAACACGTTGCAATGCAACGAAAATTTTTTTAGGAGAAATATGAAAAACGATTCTGTTCCACGAAGTACCATACCCGAAGCAAATGATTGTGTGTTGGAAGATTCCGATGCTCGACCAAGCAGCCAAAGCAATTCCGATGCCTCTGTAGAGGTTGTCGAAAAGGCTAAAAAGGAAAAACCCGTCAAAAAGAAAAAGCGCAACATGTGGCCGTTAAAGGCCTTGATCATTTCTTTCACGCTGTCTTTTGTGGTGAATGCCGGTTCCGAATTGGTTTTGGAAGATTCTCAAATTTGGATTGCCGTTTTGCTAACTTTGTTGATATTGGCAATAGGCGTGGTGTTCGATATGATCGGCACTGCAACAACTTCGTGCGACGTTCAGCCCTTTTTGGCAATGGCGTCACGCAAAGTTAAGGGGGCAAAAACAGCCGTCAAGTTGGCAAAAAACCGTGACGTAGTTTCCTCGGTGTGTTGCGATATCGTTGGCGATATTTGTGGCATCGTTTCCGGTGTGTGCGCCGCATCGATTGTTGTGCAAGTCGCTCAGCTCGTTGAAGGCGCCGTGTGGAATTTCTTGCTATCCGTATTTATCTATGCAGTTATTTCCACTGCTACAATCACGCTAAAAGCGGCGTGCAAAAAGCTTGCCGTAAACAAAGCGGTGGGCATTGTTTTTGGTGTAGCAAAGTTTTTGAGCATATTTTCAAGAGAAAAATAGTTAGTGGCTTGTTGCGGCAGGTGCTCGTCGCACAAGCGAAGGAGTGCCTATGTCTCGTTCTGCAAGACAATCAAAAATTTTGGACGTAATTGGCCAAAACAGCATCGAAACGCAAGACGAACTTGTTGCCGCGCTAAGGGAAGACGGATTCGACGTCACCCAGGCAACAGTATCGCGCGACGTTAAAGAATTGGGACTTATAAAAATTCAGGATGCCAACGGCCGCTATCGCTATGCAACGCAACAAAAAACGGCAAAACTTTCCGGCAAGTTGCTAACGGTGCTACGTGAAGCCGTTATTTCCGTTGTAACGGCGGAAAACCTTATTGTCGTTCACACCATAGCCAACGGTGCGCACGCCGTATCCGAAGCGGTGCAACAACTTTCGCTCAACGTTTTGGGCGTGCTGGCCGATGGTGACACAGTGCTTATTATTTGTGCTTCCACAACGGAAGCAAACTTGGCTGCGCAAAAGATAAACCAACTAATTTAACAGTATGATCAAAAAAATTGAAATTCGCAACATTGCGCTGATAGACCAAATAGAAATTGATTTTTCCGACGGCTTGACGGTTCTTTCCGGCGAAACCGGCAGCGGCAAATCCATAATAATCGATTCGCTTGCATTCGTTTTGGGAGATAGGGCCGATAAAACCCTTATCAAGTACGGCGAGGACGAAGCATCCGTCTCCGCACTTTTTGAGGTGGACGAAACTTGTGCCGTGTTGGATAAGCTAGAAGAATACGGCTACGGCAGAGATACGGAAATTTTGGTCAGTCGCAAAATGTCCGTTGCCGGCAAAAACGAAATTCGCATACAGGGCAAAACGGCTACGCTTGCTATTTTGAAGGACGTTTGCGCCGAATTGGTGGATATTTTTGGGCAAGGTCAACACTTGGCGTTGCTCAACGAAAAGAAGCAACTGGAAGTTTTGGATAGTTTTTGCAATTTTGGCGGTGCAGACGAAAAGCTCAAAACGCAACTAGCTCCGCAATTGTTGCAGCTTAACAAACAACTTAAATCGTTTGGCGGAACGGATGCCGAGCGCGAACGTTTAGCGGACGTTTTGAAATATCAAATTGACGAAATTACCCGCGCGGAACTGGACGAAGCGGAAGAAGAAGAACTGCTTGCAAAGCATAAGCGTTTTGTCAATGCCGAAAAAATTGCTCAGGCGTTGTCTCAATCCATAGAAGCGTTGGATGGCACGATGGGCGCCATAGGTCAAATTTCCACGGCTAAAAGCGCGTTGCGCGGCATTTCTTCGGTGGAAGAAACAGCCGATGGTTTGCACCAAAGGCTAGATTCCGTCGGGCTTGAACTTTCCGACGTGGCTGCCACATTAACCGACGTTTTGGACGGTTTGGATTTTAGTCCATACGAAGCCGATCGCATCGAAAACCGCTTGGAAAACATCAAAACCATAAAGCGCAAGTACGGCGGAACAATTGCCGATGCATTGCGGTTTTTAAGCGATGCGCAAACCAAATATGACGATTTGGTCAACGCTTCGGATAAAATTGAAAAACTAAACAAGCAAAAGAATGAAGTTTTGCAGGAAATGTATCAACTTTCTTTGCAAAAATCCCAAGAGCGCCAACGCGCGGCCGATCAGCTTGCGCAACGCATAATGAGAGAACTTGCCGATTTGGGCATGAAGGGCACCAAATTTCAAGTGCAATTCAACCAAACGCCCACTTTGGAAGAGTATTCCCATTCCCCATCGGCAAACGGCTTCGACGAAGTGGTGTTCTTAATGTCGGCAAACGTCGGCGAACCGCTAAAACCGCTTTCTAAAGTTATTTCCGGTGGCGAAATGTCTCGCTTTATGCTAGCAGTTAAAAACATCACGGCGCAAGCGGAAAAAATTCCCACTATGGTGTTTGACGAAATTGATACCGGCATTTCTGGCAATATGGCGCAAATGGTGGCGGTAAAGTTGGCCAACGTGTCGGCGGATAGAGAAAACGGCTTCCAGTGCATTGTTATAACGCACTTGCCGCAAATATGCGCAATGAGCGACAACGCTCTCTACATCGAAAAGCAACAACAAAACGGCAAAACGCTCACGCGCGTTGTTCCCTTGACGGATCGCAACAGTCGCGCGGAAGAAGTTGCCCGTCTTATGGGCGGCGTGGGACAATCGGCCTTGGTGGGCGCAAACGAACTGCTGGATTGGTCGCAAAACTACAAGGCATCTCGCTAGCACTTTTGCCGTACCTGAAAATTCGAAGCCAACGTCGTTTTTAGTGCGGAGTTGGGTTTTACAATCAATGCTAATCAACTATGCAATCAACCCCGATATTCAATTCGGGGTTTTTGTTTGCAATTTTTTTGGGATTGTTCCGGCTAGCCGTGTTTTGTGTTTTTGCACTAATTTGGCAACAACTATTGTTTTTGTGTCGCCAATCAAGGCGCTGTGCTAGCCGTTATTTTGTTTGTGGCTGTTGTTCATAACACACCTAAATTTTCGTTTGCCCAACGCCTTGCATCTATCAGTTTTGTTTGCATACTTAGGTAACCCACTCCGATTGCTATAAATTTTTTTACTTGCAGTTTTATGTTTTTATTATTTTCACCATATAATTTTTTCGTTTTGGTCGTCATCTAACCGTCAATTTTCATCAACTCTACGCGTAAGGCCGCAAATTTTGGCCTCTATTGCTTGAATATTGTCCAAAATTGCCTCTTGAAAAGTCGCTTGCAGAATGGTATACTAATATGCAGTAGTGAAGTAGAACTTTTATCTAGCAACAAAATTTTTGCAAATTTTTTGTTTTACACTTCACGGCGTGAACCCGTCCGGCACAAGACTTATTGCAAACAAGTGTTAACTTATCATGCAAAATAAACGTTGTTTATTGCAAAGCGCAGAGATTGGCATACAAAAGGCGTTTTGCAAGGTACCAAACAAAAACTGTTTGCAAACTTAACAAAAAAACACAAACGGAGGAAATATGACAAATTGTGACGTATTGATTATCGGTGCGGCAACGTCCGGTTGCTATTTGGCAAAACTTTTGGCGCAAAAGGGCGCTAGTGTTATCGTTGCCGACAGGCTAACGGAACAAACGCTTGGCAACAGGTTGGATATTTTCCACATGACGCGCCGCGAAATGAAAAAATACGATTTACCCTGTCCGCAAAAGGGCGACGGCATCTACGAATTTGAATTTGCCGATAACTACACCTATTCGCCGCACGGCAACTACCCTAAGTATAACTACGACGAAGTGGTTGGCATGCACATGGCCAAATACATTGCTCTTATGAAAAGTCAAGCGGAACAAGCCGGCGCAAGCTTTTTGTTCGGGCATGATTTTCAAAAGTTTATTTTCCAAGACGGAAAAATTGTGGGCGCCACCTTCGCCGCGGATGGCCAAACGCAGGATATTTTTGCCAAAGTGGTTGTGGATTGTTCCGGCGCGGATGCAAAACCCAGAACGTCCCTGCCTGATGGTTTTTGGGTGGATAACTTCCCGCTGGGCGGCAACGACAAATTCTACGTGATTTTGCGTTACGTAAAACTAAAAAATCCCAAAGATTTTGTTGATGCTTCGGGCAAATTTGTTTGTCGCGGATGGACGTACTACAAGGCATGGTTGGCACCTTGTTCTTCCGACGGTTCCGATGCCATTTTGGGCATAGGCGCTTGCACAAGCTACGATCACGGCGAAGAAGTGTTTGCCACGTTGCAACAAAACGTTGCCTTGCCAGAACACGAAGTGGTGCGCTACGAAAGGGGCACAACGCCTTATTCTCGCCCGCCCTATTCTTTTGTTGCCGATAACTTTGTTGTTTGCGGTGACGCTGGTGCACTAACAAAACCCAACAACGGCGAAGGCGTGACCAGTAGCATGGAACAAATGCTTATCGTTGCAGACGTTGTAGGTGAAGCGTTGCGTAGTGGCGACACCTCTGCAAATGCGCTGTGGCCCATAAACGTGCGCTACAATTTGGTGCAAGGTGCGGATTTTGCTTCCACACGCGCATTGTTCACAAAGGCCGTTCGTGCCAAAATAGAAGAGTGGGAATATTTGTTCAAAAAGTCCGTCATTTTTGACGACAGGTTTTTCGACGGAGGAAAAACCATGCCGCCCTCCACAACGCCTGTTCGGGATGCTTTGCACCTTGTGTTTGGTATTTTGGGCGGAGTGCTTAGTGGCAAAGTTAGTTGCAAAACAATCGGCGCATTTTCCGACGGTCTAAAATTGGGTAAAAAACTTAAAAAACACTATTTGCGTTTTCCAACAAGCCCCGATGGTTTTGATGCATGGAAGAAAAAAGCCGATAAACTTTGGAACAAAGTTGGCAAAATGCAGTAGCTTTCGCCCGTTTTCGTGTAAATTGACTTCAACAAACGGCTTTTAACTACTGAGGATAAATAATGCACACAAATTGAGTTCGACAACCGTCGGGCTCAATTTTTTCGTTTGAGAAAATGCATTTTTCACTTTGCGTTGGCGCCTTGCAATAAGTTTAGCAACGGCTCGGCGTGTTGGTAAGGCAAACTGCCAGTGACGTTGCTTTTCGCTTGAGCAGGCGCTAGCGAAAAAATGTAATGGTGAATATATCACGGCGGTTGTGGCAAACTAACTTCGTATAAGGAGAGGTGAACGGATGAAGCGAAAGTTGCCCTTGTTGATGCTTTTTGTTGCAATTTGTTTGTGCGTGGCGTTTTGCTTACCATTTAGTCAGGTTGTTTCGTCACATTTTGTAAAGGCGGTGGAAGTTTCTGCCGCGGGCGACAGTCCGCTGCAATTTTTGGATGACGTTGCCGATTTGTTCGTTGGCACAAACGCTTGTGCTAAAATTGATGAGCAAGTGTATTTGGGAGGTTATCCGCTTGGGATAACCATAGATGGCGATGGTGTCACGGTGATAGGCCTAAACGAATTTTTCAACGAGGAGGGCAATCTGTGTTGTCCGGCGTTGGATGCGCAGTTGCAACTTAACGACGTTGTTTTGGAATTGGACGGAAAAAAGATATTCAATTCTGCAAAACTTGCCGAAATTGCCATGAGCAGCAAAGGCAAAAATTTGCCGCTAACCTACCTGCGCGACGGTCAAATGCGCACGACAACGATAACTCCACAAAAGGATTTGTCCGCCGGTCACTATCGTTTGGGGTTGTGGACTCGCGATTCGTCTAGCGGCGTTGGCACCTTGACGTATGTAAGAAAAAATCTTTCTTTCGGCAGTCTTGGTCACCCCATAACTGCGCCTAGTGGCGAAATGGTTTGTTGCAAAAACGGCGGTGTTTTCAACTGCACCATAAACGGTGTAGAAAAGGGCAAGCGTGGTGCCGCCGGCGAGCTTAAAGGCAGTTTTTCCTACGAAAAGCGCATTGGCAATTTGTATGCCAACAACAAATACGGCGCATTTGGCAACTTTTCGTCCGTGCCGGAATTTTGCAACAACGGCAACGTGGTGCAGGTGGCGGACGTTAGCGAAGTTGTGCCTGGCAAGGCGGAAATTTATTGCACTTTGCAGGATAATTCGCGGCAAAAATATCAAATAGAAATTGTAAAGGCCACGCGGCAAACGTCGCCTTCGGATAGAGGCATGGTTATTCACATCACGGATAGGCGCTTGTTGGAGCAAACTGGCGGCATCGTGCAAGGCATGAGTGGCAGTCCTATCGTGCAAAACGGCAAATTGGTTGGCGCAGTTACGCACGTTTTTGTCAACGACCCAACGCGCGGCTACGGTATATACGCAAAGTGGATGCTGTGCAACTAGTTTTGCGCATATTGCCTCAAAATGTAATTTTTTGCAAAGGGCGTTCATATATGGTTGTATGAACGTCTTTTCTGTTGGACTATTTGCGCAAGAGGCATGGCAGCGTTTGCGTTTGGAAAAACTAAAACTGTTGGTGTGTTGTTTGTGCGTTGCAGTAGGAACTGTGCTGGGCATCGTGCTGTTCAATGCCACGCAGTGCCAGTGGTGGGGAACAAACCGATTCGACTATGCCTTCAAACTTATGCACGGCGGATTTTTTGCTTTGCTGGTTTCGTATGCGGCGTGCGTGGCGCTTGTTGCTGCGCCGCTTTCGCTTGGTTTTGCGTGGCAATGGGCGTGGTTTGTGCCCTACGTAGTGGCGTTTGTAACGGCCATTTATTTTGGTGCCAACTGCGGTGCTGTGCTGGTTTACGACGGCTTTTTGGGCGCGCTCTACGTGATATTCGTTTTGCTTGTGGAACTTGCCGCAAATGCATTTTGTTGTTTTTGGGCGGCAACGGATTGTTGTTGCAGTGGTAGTTTTTGGCCGTTATCTAGGCAGGCAAAAGAAGTTGTTGCTATGCAAATTGTTGCCGTTTTTGTGAAATTGTTTGTTAATTTTGTGTTATTGCGCGGGATAACTGCTTTAATTTGATTGTTAAATTTTGGTGAGTTTGGTATAATACAGCTAGGAGAAAAGAAATGAGAGCTTTTATATTGGTAATTGACGGTTTTGGAATCGGCGCCATGCCCGATTGCAAAAAGTTTAACGATTTTGGCGCAAACACACTAAAAAACATTCGCGCCGCATACGATTTGGATATTCCCAATTTGCAAGACATGGGTTTATATTGTATTGACGGCACCTATAACGACGATCGTGAACCCTGCGCTGCTTTTGCAAGATTGGAAGAACTTTCTAAGGGAAAGGATACGACGGTTGGCCACTGGGAAATGGCCGGTGTAATCACAAATGAGGCTATGCCCACCTTCCCCAACGGTTTTCCTAAGGAATTTGTTGCTCGTTTGGAAAAAGAATTGGGCACCAAAATTTTGTGCAACAAGCCGTATAGCGGCACGGAAGTGATAAAAGACTATGGTGAAGAACATCTAAAAACAGGCTATCCCATTGTTTACACTTCGGCCGATAGTGTTTTGCAAATTGCCGTGCACATGGATAAATATACCATCGAAGAACTGTACGACATGTGTGAAAAAGCTCGTGCGTTGTGCGTTGGCAAGTACGGCGTTGGCCGCATTATTGCTCGCCCCTTCACGGGAGAATATCCCTTCACTCGCACTGCGGAAAGAAAGGATTTTTCCCTCAATCCTCCTGCAAAAACCATTTTGGATTTTGTTAGCGATGCAGGGTTGTCTAGCGTTGCCGTTGGCAAAATAGAATATATTTTCAACGGACAAGGCATCACTAGAAGTATCCATACCGAAAGCAACTTGGATGGGCTCAACAAAACCATCGAAATTGCAAAAGAAGATTTTGACGGTTTGGTGTTTGTAAACTTGGTGGATACCGACATGAAGTTCGGCCACCGCAGAGACGTTTTCGGCTATGCCGAAGCGTTGGAAGAAATTGATGCCAAGGTTGGCGAATTGGTGAAAGTGATGAATCACGACGACGTGTTGTATATCACTGGCGACCATGGTTGCGACCCCACACACAAAACTCACACCGATCACACACGCGAATACACTCCGTTGCTTATCTACGGATGCGAAGTTGTTCCCACAAATTTGGGCACATTAAAGGGTTTCGACGTTATTTGCGACACCATAAAGGAACAGTTGGAAATCGGCAACGGCGCAAAATCCGTTTGGGAAAGAATCACACGCTAAATTTGTTTTGCATATTGCACCTCGAAATGTTTTTCGGGGTGCTTTTTTGTTGCATAGTGCTGCCACAACTGCAAATACTATTGGTGAAAAATAAAATTTGGATGGTGTGCTATGAAAAAGATAATTCTCGCTGTTTTGTTTTGTATTTTTTGTGCGTGTGCACTGGCCCCCACAATGGCTTTTGCCGAAAATACGCCTGCAGTTTCTGCAAAAGAGGCAATTTTGACAACCTGCGACGGCCAAGTGCTTTTCGAAAAGAACAGTACGGAAAAACGTCCTATTGCCAGCATGACAAAAATAATGACTTTGTGTTGCATCTACGACGGGGTGGAAAGTGGAAGAATTTCGCTAGACGACGACGTTCAGGTTAGTGCGCGCGCCGCATCCATGGGCGGTTCGCAGGTGTTTTTGGAGGCGGGTGGCATCTACAAGGCCGAACAACTTGTAAAATCCATAATAGTTTGTTCGGCAAACGACAGTTGCGTGGCCATGGCCGAACACCTTTGCGGCAGCGTGGAAAGTTTTGTTGCGCAAATGAACGACAAAGCAAAAGAGTGGGGACTTGTGGCCACTCATTTCGAAAATTGCACGGGTTTGCCGCACGTAAGTCAGTTTTCCTGTGCAAAGGACGTTGCCGTGATGCTATCCAAGCTTATGCGCTATCCGCATTATTTTGACTGCGCTTGCGTTTGGATGGAAGATTTTGTTCACCCCAGCGGCCGTGTTACCGGTATGACCAACACAAACAAACTTGTGCGGTTCTACGAGGGGTGCGACGGCGGCAAAACCGGTTTTACCAACGAAGCAATGCACTGTTTGGCAGCAACGGCCAAGCGTGGCGACACTCGTGTAATTGCTGTGGTGGTGGGCGCCGAATCCAGCAAAACTCGTTTCAAGGAAGTTTCGGGAATGTTCGATTTCGCCTTTGCAAACTATCAAAACAAAGTGTATGTCAAGTGCGGCGAAAGTGTGCAAAACTTTTGCGTTGCCGGCGGCAAAAATGAAGTTTGCGCAGTTGCATCCCAAAACCTTTGTTCTTTTGGCAAAAAGGGGCAACGATTGCAAATGCAAGTGGAGCTGGCCGAAAACTTACGCGCGCCGCTTGCAGCAGGGCAAAAGGTGGGTGTCGCTCGCTTAGTTGACGGAGACAAAACCGTTGCCGAAGTGGACTTGGTCAGTCAAACGGCGATTAGCAGAAAATCCGTTTGGGACTACGTTAAAGAAATTGTGCGTTAACACGCAAGTTGCGGGGCAGTTATTGCCCCGTTTTGTTTTGCAAAGGCAAAATTGGCAGTTTTGCTTTGGCAAAACAGTTTTCGGCATTATATATTGTGTTTGACTTTACAATGGAAATTTGATATAATTAACCAGTATGTATATCTATCGTTTACTAACTGCAAACGGCGGAACTATCAGTCGCGAAGGAATGTTGAACGTGGCAGCCTTTGTGCTAGCAATTGTTTTTGCTCTTACTTTGCACGAAATTGCGCACGGGCTTGTTGCGCTTTGGAACGGTGATCCCACCGCAAAATATAACGGCAGGTTGTCGGTAAACCCACTAAAGCACTTCGATTTGTTTGGGCTTTTGATGATGCTGCTTGTTGGTTTTGGATGGGCAAAACCTGTTCCCGTCAATCCAAACAATTTCAAAAATCGCAAGTTGGGATGCGTTACGGTTTCTGCCGCGGGCATTGTCACCAACTTGTTGTTGGCCTTTTTGTTTGCATTGCCGGCCGTAGTGTTGGGGCAAATTGGCGTGGTTGCTGGCACGGCAAAATACTATTGGGTGTATTTTGGCTATTTCTTTTGCTATTGCATGACGGCGCTAAACGTTTCCTTTGCGTTGTTCAATCTGTTGCCTCTTTATCCGTTGGATGGCTATCGTTTGTTGGCTTGTTTTGTCAGCGAAAACAACGGTTTTATGCGTTTTGTGCGTAGGTACAGTTTGTATATAATGCTTGTGTGCATAGTTTGGGACTATATTCCCATTGTTTCCACCTATTCGCCTTTCAATTTGCTTATAGGTTGGGTTGGCGACAAAATTCAAAGCGGTTTTTGCGCTTTTTGGAGGTTGATTGTATGAGCGCGGATTTTGAACAACAATATATGTTCGATAACAACGACGAATCTGCGTTGGAATTGAAGCTTACCAACTTCAACGGCCCGTTGGATTTATTGTTGGAATTGGTTAAAAGCAACAAAATTGAAATAAAAGATATTTTCGTTTCGCAAGTTACCGAACAGTTTTTGCGCTACATGGATCAACTTTCCGAATTGGACGTGAACAAGGCTGGGGAATACATGGCCATGGCGGCAACACTGCTGGAAATAAAGGCGCGTGCACTTATACCTGTTTTGGAACAAGCCAACGACGACGAAGAATCCCCAGAAAAAGTTCTTATTCGTCAATTGGAAGAATACAAGGTGTTCAAGGAAATTGTATCCGATTTAAAAGAGTGCGAAAACGTCGACCGTTTCTACCGCGAGCCGGATAAAAACGTTGGCAAATCGGTTACGGTGATAAAAGATAATTTAAGCGTCGAAGGTTTTATGGAAGCATTTTCTAAGTTTCTTATGAAAATGCAACTAAAATCGCAAGCGGACGTTTCGCGCACCATGGTGAAAGAAACATTTTCGGTTGCGCAAAAAGTAAGGCTAATAAGGGAAATTTTGAAGGAAGAAGATAACTTCAAATTTTCGCAACTTTTTCAAGAAGGTACCGGCACTAACGAATATATCACAACTTTTTTGGCGGTATTGGAACTGTTGAAGTTGCAAATTATCCGTGTGGAACAGGCCGAACTTTTTGAAGATTTTCAAATAATCAAACGCCCCGAAAGCGAAAACGTCGAGGCAGTAGTGGAGGATAGTTATGAGTCGTTTGAGTAACGTTATCAAATCCATTTTGTTCCTTTCTGGAAAGCCGGTGGAACAAAAGTTTATTCAAGAAAAATTGGAAGTTTCCGCAAAGGAAATGCGGGATGCGGTAAACGAAGTGGCCGAAGAATTTTCTGGCGAAAACGGCATCAACTTGTTGCGTTTCAACGGCAAATTGCAGCTTGCTACCAATTCGGATTATTCCAAGGAAGTGGAAAGCGTGTTGAACCCGATAAAGGAAAAGGAATTGACCAACGCCATGCTGGAAACGCTTGCCATCATTGCCTATAAGCAACCGGTAACTCGTTTGGACGTGGAAGAAGTTCGCGCGGTAGATTGCACCTATTCCTTGCAAAACCTAACTCGTTTGGGCTTAGTGGAAGCAGTTGGCCGCAAAGATACAATCGGTCACCCCGTTTTGTTTGCAACTACGGACGAATTTTTGAAGCGTTTTTCCATTGGTGACGTTTCGGAATTGCCCGACTACGAAACGCTGTTGGAAAAACTAAAAGACATTGCCGAAAACGGCGGCAAAACAGTGGAAAAACCCATGTTCGACTCGGCGCCGGTGGAAGTTCCTCAAACGGAAGAAGTGCCGGAATTTTTGCAAGGCGAACAACTTGAAAGCGTGGAATAAACTCGCAACAACATCATCAGCCCCAAGATAACCGTCTTGGGGTTTTTTGCTGCCTTTTTTGCATATAACGGGCCGTGTTGCGGCACAATATAAGTGCTATGACAATTGCAACCGTGGCCATGCTGGTGCTAACCTTGTGTTGGGTTCCATTGCGCATTTCTGTGCGTTTTCTATTGGACGAAAACAAGCGTTTGTTGTTGAAAGTAAAATTGTTTTTTCTGCCCGTAATGGAAGAAAAACTGGTGCTTTCGGGCAGATATTTGCATTGCAACGGCACTGTGGATGAATGCGTGGATTTAGCATCCGGCGGCACAAATTTGGATATTTTAAGAGCAATAACGTTGCAAAAAGTAAGTGTTGTTTTTGCAACAAACTATGCTATGTCGCCGATAGTTGGCGTTGCACAAATGTCGGCAATTTTTGTTGCCAGGTTGTTGTGTGTTGCAAACACAAATTGCAAAGTGGCAATTTTCACAACGTTTGCGCTAAAAAACACGGTGCATGGCAGCATTGTGATTTCCGTCACTTTGGCGGAAATTTTGGTTGCACTTGCAAAAAGCAAAATTAAATGGCGTTTGAATGGCGACGTGGGGAGGTAGAAATGGATCAACAAATTTCGGATATAGTGGAAACGGCCGTTTCCAATTTAAGCAAGGTTGCGGAAGTAAACACGATAATAGGCAAACCCATTGTAACGATGGACGGAACAACCATAATGCCTATTTCGCAGGTTACTTTTGCGTTTATGGCAGGCGGCGGCGAATATGGCAACAAAAATTTTCCACGCAAATTCATTGGTGATGCTGCTAGTGGCAATTTTGCTGGCGGTTCGGGTGGTGGCGCAACGCTTACGCCAGTTGGATTTCTGGTTGTCGATCGTGACGGCGTGCGCGTGCTAGATGCCGATAATTCCAACACGGTGGATAAAATTTTCGACGTTGCAAAAGACTTTGTCAAAACTTTCAAAAACTAAAAATATGAAAAACGTTTTGCTTGTTATCCTGCTTGTTGCAGTGTGCGTGTGTTGCGTGGGGTCGGTGGCAACCGCAGAGAATGGTTTTTCCACAACGGCGCAGGCTGCATGTGTAATGGAACGGTCAACTGGCCGCGTGCTTTTCGAAAAACAGGCCGATTTGCCCTTGCCCATGGCCAGCACCACAAAAATAGTAACGGCACTAACGGTGCTAAACGCCTGCCCACGCGCCGACGAAGTGGTTGTTGTTCCTAAACAAGCAGTGGGCGTGGAGGGATCGTCCGTCTATTTGCGTGAAGGAGAAAAACTAACGGTAGAAGAACTGCTGCTTGGGCTTATGCTGCGCAGTGGCAACGATTGCGCCGTTGCCCTTGCCTTGCACGTTGGCGGAAGCATCCAAGCGTTTGCTAGTATGATGAACCAAACGGCAAGTAGGTGTGGTGCAACAAATAGCAATTTCGTTACGCCACACGGCTTGCACAACGAAAAACACTACACTTCTGCGCGAGATTTGGCAAAAATAACTTGTGTTGCCTTGCAGAACCAGCTTTTCAGGGAAATTGTAGGCACCAAAAGTGCAAAAATTTCTAACGATGGTTTTGAATACCAACGATTGCTCACAAACAAAAACAAACTGCTAAACAGTTTCGAAGGTGCCGATGGTGTAAAAACAGGCTATACAAAAAAAGCCGGACGGTGTTTTGTGGGCAGCGCAACACGTAACGGAATGCAAGTGGTGGTTGTTGTGTTGAATTGTGGCCCCATGTTCGACGAAACGGCCAATATGCTAAACGCCGCATTTTCTAACTACACTTTGCAATGCATTGTTCCCAAAAACAAGCTTTGCGGCGTCATTTACTTCAAGGGCAGGCCTACCTACTACTATTGCGACAAAAGTTTTTGCTATCCGCTAATGGCCGGCGAAAAACTATCCACCAAAATTATTTTGGAAAACAATTGCCAGCAATTGCAAGTTTTGCATGGCGGCGAAGTTGTGTGGCAGAGGAAACTTGTTGCTTGTCAATAAAAACTGCCTTTTGTTTGACGTTTGCAATAACAGTCTAGGGCTTGCAGGCTACGCCGTACCCAATGCTGCCGACAAATCCACACTGCTCGTCAAAAGAACATCCGTTCGTCATGTCGGCGGTGCAAACGTCTAGCCTATTGCAGGCAAACAACTTGCAAACGCAAATTTGCTAAACTTTTCTGCCGAGGTCAACACGGGCAACTTGGTTTATATGTAACGATTCAAGGTTCTTCACTTTTTGCGTTTCAATTTCCGTTTTGAAATTGTTGGCATTTAATTTCGGCATTTCTTTGTTTGAAGCAAGACAACAAGTCAAAAGTGTTAGCCTTTGCGCCAAAATTTAATGGTGGATACGCAACAATATATATAGTTTGTCTGTATACACTTAGACGGCGATGCACTTTTGCTGCGCAACCCTTCAATCACTTGCTTTTTTTTGAAAAAAAGGTTACTATTGTAGTAGCCTTTTTTTGTTATAAAGGTTCTGGGGGTTACTATGACAAGACTCAACAAGTATTTGGCCGATTGCGGCGTTGGAAGTCGCCGAGAATGCGACAAATTGATTGCCGATGGAAAAGTTAAAATCAATGGCAAAGTGGCAACGCTGGGCGGAATGGTGGAAGATAACGATCAAGTTTCTGTAAACGGCAAACGTGTTGCCGCAAAAACCAAAAACTACTACGTTATGTTGCACAAACCCAAAGGTTGCGTAACCACCGTAAAGGACGAGTTGGGCCGCAAAACAGTTATGGATTTTGTGGACTTGAAGGCTCGCTTGTTCCCTGTTGGAAGGCTAGATTACGACACGGAAGGTTTGCTGCTGCTAACCAACGATGGAGATGTGGCAAACAAGCTAACTCACCCCAAAAACAGCGTGGAAAAGGTGTACGTTGCAAGAATATCCGGCAAGTTGACGGAAGCGGAACGCCGCCAGCTGGAAAAAGGCGTGGAAGTGGATGGATCTATGACGGCTCCTGCAAAGGTAAAAATTTTGCAAGGTGACGAACACCACACGCGCGTGGAAGTAACCATAACGGAAGGCCGCAACCATCAAGTAAAAAAGATGTTCGAATGTGTTGGCAAAGAAGTGGAATTTTTGAAGCGTGTTGCCGTTGGCCAAATTCACCTAGGTGGTTTGCAACGCGGAAAATGGCGTTTCCTGAACGACAAAGAACAAGCCTATTTGCAAACGCTCAAATAACAATAACAGAAGAGGAAACTATGAAAATTTTGTTAACTAACGATGACGGAATTGAAAGTGTCGGTTTGCAGCTGTTGTGCCAAAAACTTGCACAAAAGGGGCACGAAGTTTACGTTGTTGCGCCACAAGGACAGCGCTCGGCAACTTCGCACTGTGCCAATTTCTACAAAAAAATCTACGTAAAAAAGCAGGGCGAATATCACGGCGCAACTGCGGCTTATGCTTGCACCGGATCTCCGGCCGATTGCGTAAAGTTTGCCGAAAGTGTTTTGCAAATCCCCTTCGATTTGCTTGTTTCCGGCCCTAACAACGGCGAAAACACCGGCAATGCCATTTTGTATTCCGGCACCATAGGCGCGGCGGAAGAAGGCGTTTTGTGCGGATACAAGAGCATTGCTCTTTCCCGCTTGGGACGTGACGGCAGCTACCAATCCACCGTGGAATATTTTGTGCAAAACGTGGAAGAGTTTGCGCAAGTGGACATCCCTCACACGCTAGTCAACATAAACGTTCCCGATTTGCCCACCGAGCAAATAAAGGGCGTAAAAGTTGTGCGTGAAAGCACCGGCAAGTTGTATAAGGACTACATGGAAAAGCAACCAGACGAAGAAGATTGTTGGGTTAGCACCGGTTTCCGTGTGGAACTTTCCGAGACGGAACGAGATACCGACGTGTTGACTTCGGAAGACGGCTACGTCACCATCACGCCACTAACCGTTTTGCGCACCAATTTGCAAGCGCTGTCGCAACTTAAAAAGTTTGAAAAATAACACTGTTAACAAAGGAACTTCAATGAAAATTGCAGTGATCGGGGCAGGCCCTGCCGGAATGATGGCGGCGTTGACTGCGGCGCAAGAAGGTGCCAAAGTTACGCTTTTCGAAAAGAACGAAAAAACCGGCAAAAAACTTTATATAAGCGGAAAAGGTCGTTGCAATTTTACCAACGATTGTTCTGCCAACGAATTTTTACAAAACGTCGTTAGTAACGCCAAATTTATGCAAGGCGCCATACGGCGTTTTTCTCCGTCCGATGCAATAAACTTCTGCCAAAGCAACGGCCTTGCCATGAAGGTGGAACGAGGAAACCGCGTGTTTCCGCAATCGGATAAGTCTAGCGACGTGATAAAAACCTTCAACAAAGTTTTGTTGCAAGCAGGAGTGGAAGTGCGGCTCAATTGCCCCGTGCTTTCCGTTACCAAGCGGGAAAATTTTGTACTGCAAACGGAAAAAGGCAACGAGCAATTCGATAAGGTTATTGTGGCGACGGGCGGTTATTCCTATCGTGCCACCGGTTGCGACGGCTTTGGATACCGGGTGGCAAAAAGTTTTGGACACACGCTTGTTCCATTGCGTGCGGCATTGTGCCGAATATTGTGCAGCGGCACAAAGGCGCTGGAGGGATTGTCTCTTAAAAACGTGCAGGTATCCTTCGTGTTGAACGGAAAAACCGTTGCTTCCGAATTTGGAGAAATGCTTTTCACCGACGACGGTGTTTCCGGCCCGTGCGCGTTAACCCTTTCTTCGCTTATAAATTCTGTCAGCACAAAGGGCGGAAAAATCAAAATAGATTTGAAGCCGGCATTGGACGAACACACACTGGATGCTAGGATTCTTCGTGATTTTCAACAAAATTCCAACAAAAATTTTGGCAATGCGCTAGGTGGATTGTTGCCCGAACGTCTTATAGAAGAAGTCGTTCGCCAAAGCGGAGTTCCGTTTGGCAAAAAAGTGCATCAAGTAACGGCGGAAGAGCGCGCAAGGCTTGTTGCTGCATTGAAAGGGCTAAGTTTCGATTGCAACGGTTTGGATGACGTGAATTTTGGCATTGTCACAGCGGGCGGCGTTTGTGTTAAGGAAGTTTCTCCTTCCACAATGCAAAGCAAGTTGACGGAAGGCTTGTATTTTTGCGGCGAAGTGTTGGATATTGATGCTTTCACTGGTGGTTTCAACATTCAAATTGCATTATCTACCGGTTTCGTTGCCGGGCTTTCTGCATGCAAAAGCTAAAATTTTGTTCGGCTAAAAGCAGTTTTAGGCGTCGATTCGTTGACTTTTTTATATCGTGTTGCTAAAATAACAAAGATGTTTTCACTGGTTTGGCGCAATTTGCGCTACCAAAGAGGTGTTAATTGAATAAATTTGTAACATTTCTAGTCAGCATAGCAAAAGTTTTGGTGCGTCCGTTTTTTCCCGTTAAGTACTACGGCGAGCGCAAACTGCCAATGAAAAAGACTTTGCTTGTTGGCAATCATATTTCCGGCTGGGATCCGCTTGTTTTCAGCATGTGGTGCAAAACTTGGGTTTCATTCGTATATAAGGCCGAATTCCGCAAGTCTGCATTTTTGCGCTGGGTGTTCGACGGCCTTAATTTTGTTCCCGTCAAGCGTGGCGAAGTGGATTTGTTTGCGACAAAATCCATAATGCGTTTGCTCCACGAAGACAGGATTGTTGGCATTTTCCCCGAAGGAACACGCAACCCCGACGTGGATTGTCTGCAAAATTTTCACACTGGCGCGGCATTGTTTGCAATAAAAACAAAGTCGCCCATTCGTGCATTCTACACCTGGGAAAAAGCAAAAGCTTTTCGCAAAAACTACATAATTGTGGGCGACGAATTCACTTTGGAAGAATTCTACGACAAACCCGTCACCAAGGAAACGTTGGTGCAAGCCACGGCTGTTATCAAACAACACGTGGACGATTTGCGTGTGCAACTCAACGGAATTTTGCAGGAAAAAGGCATTAAGCGTCGTCCTCGCACAAGAAAAGAAACGGAAAAAATCAAACGCTACAACGAAAAACAAAAGACTTTGGCTAAAGAACTTGCCAAACAACAATCGTCCAAGGAGGATTGCGAGTGATAAAGGTTTGGTTGCCAAAAGAATACGGCTTTTGTTCCGGCGTGTCTTCTGCAATCGAAAAAGCCTTGTCTCTAAATCGCAAGGCTTTTTGTCTTGGAAGATTGGTGCATAACGGCACTGTGGTGGAACAGCTAAATAAGCAAGGTGTTGTCACTGTTTCCAGCGTGGAAGAAGTTCCCGATGGGGAAACGCTAATCATCCGCGCGCACGGTGCTCCACCGGAAGTGTTTAGTCGCGCTGCCGAAAAGGGGCTGACGGTGGTGGACGCAACCTGTCCGTACGTCAAGGCCATTCAGCAAAAGGCAAAAAAATATCACGATAACGGCTACCTGATTGTTTTGGTTGGAGAAAAGGATCATCCGGAAATTATGGGCATAAACGGTTGGTGCAACAATCAAGCAATAGTGTTCGACGGCAAAAGTGAAATAAGCTTGCCTAAGTGCGAAAAAGCGTTGGTGATGTTCCAAACAACTTTCGACACAAGTTGTTTCGAAAAAAGTCTGCAAAATATTCGTTCGAATTGCGTCAAAACGCTTGAAATATTCAACACAATTTGTTATACTACTATACAAAGGCAGTACTATGCCCAAATGCTATCCAAACGGTGCGATCTTGCAATCGTGGTTGGGGATAAAGGAAGTTCCAACACGCGCCGGTTGCTGGAAATCACTTCGCAAAACTGCAAGTCGGTTTTGTGCGATGGTAGCGACGTGCAGAGTATTGACTTTAATAATTACGGAAACGTATGCTTGGTTTCCGGTGCGTCAACTCCGACCGAGTTGATCAAGGGGGTTTTGGAAAGAATGGTTGAAATTGCAAAAGACGCCGTTGCAGTAGAAACGGCAGTATCCGAGGAAATCGTTAAGGCTAACGAAGTTGTGGCAACGGAAGTTGTTTCTGAGGATTCACACACGACAGAAGAAAAGGTTATGGACAAAGACGAGGCTATGCTTGCAGCAGCTGTTTCCAGCATGCGCGAAGGTCGCTACAAAGTTGGCCACGAAGTTAAATGCCACGTTGTGCAAGTAAGCGCAGACGGCGTTTACGTTCGTATTCCCGGATGGAAGACGGAAGCGTTCATTCCCAACGAAGAATTGGTTTTGGAAGGCGACTATGCCGAATTCAAGGCCGGTTTGAAAGAAGGCGCAAACCTTGTTTGCTCCATCATTTCTACGGAAAGCGGAATCACACTTTCCAGAAAAGCTATTGAAGAAAAGTATAAGGACGACAAACTTGTTGACGGCATCAAGGAAGGTCAAGAATTTTCCGTCGTCATGACCAGAGTTGGCAAAAGCTGCCTAACCGGTCGTTTGGGAAGCTACACGGTAGTTGTTCATGCTTCTCAAATCAAAATTGGTTTTGTTAAGAACCTTGAACAATATGTTGGCAAAACTTTGCGCCTTGTTTCCTCGGCAGACAAAGTTGACGACAAGAAACACGTTATCTATGCAAGCCAAAAAACCATTTTGCTTGCAGAAAAGAAAGCAAAAGAAGACGAATTCTGGAACAACATTGAAGAAGCAGAAATCGTTGAAGGCAAAGTTCTTCGCTTTGCAAGCTTCGGTGCTTTCGTAGACGTTCGTGGTTTCGATTGCTTGGCACACACGACAGATCTTTCTTGGGATCGCGTAAATGCTCCTGCAGACGTTTTGGAAATCGGTCAAACCTACGAATTCGTAGTGTTGGCATTGGATAGAGAACACAACAGAGTATCCTTGGGCTACAAACAACTTCAACCCAAACCTTGGGAAGTTGCCGAAGAAAAGTTTCCCGTAGGCACTGTTGTTAAGGGCAAAGTTGCAAGACTTATGCCTTACGGCGCGTTTATCGAATTGGATAAGCACATCGACGGTTTGCTTCACGTTTCCAACTATTCTTGGGATTGGATCGACGATATCACCAAGGTTTTGAAAGTTGGTGACGAAGTGGAAGTTGAAGTGTTGGAATTCGACGCTGAACACAAACGCATCACTCTTTCCAGAAAAGCTTTGCTCGAAAAACCCGAAGAAGTTGTAACCAGACCGAGCAACAACGACTAATAAATTGATAACTACCGTTTTCTAGGAACGCAGAGAACACTCCGACCCGTCTCTTGGATTGCGGCAAATAAAAGAAGGAGAAAACTATTATGGAACTCACAAAACAAGAAATCATTGCTAAATTCGGCAGAAAAGAAGGCGACACGGGTTCTCCCGAAGTTCAAATTGCTTTGCTTACGCAACGCATCAATCACCTTACCGAACACTTGAGAACACACCAAAAGGATCACCACTCCAGACGCGGTCTGTTGCAAATGGTTGGTCACAGAAAAGGCCTGTTGGATTATCTCAAGCAAACCGATATCGAAAAATATCGTCAAATCATTGCTGAATTGGGATTGAGAAAATAACAAAAAAATGGGGTGGGGCGGATGTTTCATCGCGCCCTGTCCTTTTTTTTGCAAATTGGCTAGACTATTGCCGAAAGGTGACATGAGTTGCCTTTCGAATGGAAAAAATACAAGGAGAAACTTTAAATGGCAAATTTCAGAAAGATTGACGGACAGGTTGGCAATAGGCCTTACCACGTTTTCGAAACGGAAATTGGTGGCAGAACAGTCCGCGTGCAAATCGGCAAATACGCCGAACAAGCTAACGGCTCTTGCATGGTTCAATGCGGAGAAACGGTGGTTATGACCAACGTTACGTTGGCAGACAAACCCAGAGATGGAATTGACTTTTTCCCTTTGGGAGTAGACTTTGAAGAAAAAATGTATTCTGTCGGCAAAATCCCCGGCGGATTCAAAAAACGCGAAGGCAGAGCTAGCGACAAAGCTATTCTTACTTCCCGTCTTATCGACCGTCCTATTCGTCCTTTGTTCCCCAAAGGATTTTTGAACGACGTATCCGTTATTGCAACCGCAATGTCGGTAGAACCGGATATTCAACCGGAAGTTTACGCAATGATGGGCAGCTCGATCGCACTAACCGTTTCGGATATTCCTTTTGCAGGACCTACCGGCAGCGTTGTGGTAGGCTACGTAGATGGCAAGTACGTTATCAACCCCACTCAAGAACAAAAAGAACGCAGTTTGCTAAACCTTAACTTGGCAGGCACCAAAGATGCCATCATGATGGTAGAAGCAGGCGCAAACGAAATTTCCGAAAAGGAAATGTTGGATGCAATTTTGTTCGGTCACGAAGCAATCAAAGAACAATGCGAATTTATCGAATTTATTCGTGATAGCATTGGCAAACCCAAGGCAGAAATCGAATTGCACCTTCCCCATGCAGAATTCGAAGCAGAAGTGCGCGAATATGCAGACGAAATGTTGACGGAAGCTTTGAAAACTTTCGACAGATACGAACGTCAAGCTAACCAAGACGCCGTAGAAAAGAAAGTTTGCGAACACTTCGAACAAGTTCACCCCGAAGTTGTTGCAGAAGTTGGCGACATTTTGTACAAAATGACAAAAGAAAAGGTTCGCGCTCGCATTTTGAACGAAGGCATTCGTCCCGACGGAAGAGGCCTTACGGAAATTCGCCCCATTTGGTGCGAAGCAGGCATTTTGCCTCGCGTTCACGGCAGTGGCGTGTTCACTCGCGGAATGACACAAGTTATCACTACCTGCACATTGGGAACCATTTCCGAAGTGCAAAAGTTGGAAAACTTGGATGGCAACGACACCTACAAGAGATACATGCACCAATACAACATGCCCGGCTATTCCACAGGCGAAGCAAAACCCTTGCGCAGCCCCGGCAGACGTGAAATTGGTCACGGTGCACTTGCAGAACGTGCGTTGGAACCCGTTATCCCCAGCGAAGAAGAATTCCCCTATGCAATCAGAACCGTTTCCGAAGTTGTTTCCAGTAACGGCAGCACTTCGCAAGCAAGCATTTGCGGCAGCACACTTGCCCTTATGGATGCAGGTGTTCCCATCAAAGCACCCGTTGCAGGCATTGCTATGGGCTTGATGAAGTCGGAAGACGGCAGCAAAGTTGCTATTTTGTCGGATATTCAAGGTTTGGAAGACTTCCTTGGCGATATGGACTTCAAAGTTGCAGGTACCGCAAAAGGCATCACTGCAATTCAAATGGATATCAAAATTAAGGGAATTGACGAAAATATTTTGAGAACGGCTTTGGAACAAGCTCGTCAAGGCAGATTGTACATTTTGGATAAGATGTTGCAAGTTTTGCCCGAACCCAGAAAAGAACTTTCTCAATATGCTCCCAAAATCATTTCCTTCAATATCGATCCTGATAAGATTCGCGAAGTTATCGGTAGCGGCGGAAAGGTTATCAACAAGATTATCGACGAAACCGGCGTTAAAATTGATATCACCGACGACGGCACAGTGTTCATTGCAACGGCAGATGCAGCAATGTCCGAAAAGGCAAAGAAAATGGTGCTTGCAATTGCAAAAGATCCCGAAGTTGGCGATGAATTTACCGGCCCCGTTGTTCGCATTTTGGATTTCGGCGCATTCGTAGAAATTGCTCCCGGCAAAGACGGAATGATCCACATTTCCAAGCTTGCTAAGGAACGTGTTGAAAAGGTAACCGACGTTGTGAACGTTGGCGACACCGTAGTTGTCAAAGTTATCAAGATTGACGAAAAGGGCAGAATCGACCTCAAGTTGGTTAAGAAACTGTAATCATTGCTAAGCAAAAAGCCTCGACTGTTGTCGAGGCTTTTTTTCTGCAAATTTTTGTTGAAAAGGCACCGCATGGCGGTGTTTTGTGAAATATGCAAGGGCTTTTGTGTTTTTTATAACTTGTTTTACCCAATATGCAATCTAATTTTAGGGCAAGCAAAGGGCTTTTATAATGCCGTTCGTTCGTGGTGCAATGTCTGTTTGGGCGGCAATTAAGCTTGTTGCAACGCTTGTAGTGGTGGCAGTTTGTGCGCTGCTGTTATGTTTTTTTTTGCAACTCACAAACATTTCACTTTTTTGTTTATTGCCAGGTTGCAATTCTCGGCTCAAAATGCGTCATTTGCCCAAATTTGGCGATACGTTATCAAAAAAATGCGTCCGCTTCGTCAAAAACGGTGCGGACGCATCAATTATTTCGGTTGCTATGTTTCTAGTTTTCGGTTGCTTCTGCAACGGTGGTAGTCGTTTCGTCTTCGACAACTTCAACAACGTCTTGTTTAAGCCAGCCAATTTTTTTCCACAATTTTTCCGTTTGTGCAAACAACAAGGGATAAACGCCCAGCAGTGCAAACACAACCACGGCATATCTAAGCACGCGGAAAATGTGCTCAAACCAAACGTGATTGCCGTCTTCGAACCATCTAACCATTTCGCCGTCAACCAGCACTTTTTCGCCGAAGATTCCCACAAACTCTTTAAGTCCAGAGTTCAACCCAAGGAACAGTGCGCCGCCCACGCCAACGCGCAAAACAATGCGCCACCAAACTTTTGTGTTTTCAAACTTTACTATTTTTTCTTCAAACAACATTCCGCAAGCAAAACCAAGCGCAATGCCGTAAGCGGTGAAAAAGTCGTTTGTAGTGCAGTAGAAAAATCCTGCCAATCCAACAATCAGCACGCCGCCGTAGATATAGTACTTGCTAGGTGCAATTTTCAACAGCCAATCCATAAGGAAAATTACGCCAACGCCCAATGCTAGGCCTGCAATAACGTCGGTGGGATAGTGCGCCCCAAGGTAGTTGCGCGAAAGTGCCACCAAAACTGGAATGATAATGCAAACCGCCCAAAGCCATTTCTTCTTTTTGTCCTTATAGGCAAACGCCGTTCCCAATATCACAGAAGCCGAACCGGACGAGTGTCCGCTGGGGAAAGAGTATCCATCCACGTCACGCAGGTTTTGCACGCTTTCGTGCGCATCGAAGGGCCGTGTTCGGCAAGCAATGTTCTTAATCATCGGGTTAAGCAACGTGGTTGTCAACATAAATATTCCAATTCTTTCGCCACGTTTTTTATCTAGACCCCAATACACAAAGCCCATAACGCCAACCAAAATCGTTTCTTCACCGAACATGGAAATGAAGTTCATCAGGTAGTATAAAAAGCTGCCTTTGCCGCCCAGGCTTTGCAACCACAATATGTAGGGAATTTCAAAGGGCAATTCCCATGTGGAGCCTATGGCCGCGCCAATTATTCCAAGCATAATTTTCCTCCTTTGTTTTTAACATTTTACCATGCCAAACAAAATTTTTCAACACTATATCTAAAATTGCTTGCATAAAGTCATTTTTCTTGTTTGACAAAACAAAGTTTTTGCACATCAAAAAGAGGAAAAAGCTCAAATTTAAGTCGCCAGTCAGGGATGTTGTTCATCGTTTGTTTTATTATTTATGCAGCTAGACTTTGATCAATCAAAACTTAATGCTGCTTATGCCTTATCACAAGGAACACAAAAATATCCAAACGCTATGTGCGTGCTTCCAAAATTGCGTAAAACCTTTTTTCTTTCAAGCTTTTTCAAATTGCATCATGCAAAAAACAAAAACTTTCGTTTTGCTGTTTTTCGGCATTTTATTCACCAAAACATCTAAAACAAATCTGCGGAAAGCAAAGTCATTTTAGCATCCAAAACCATTTGTTTGGCAAAGCCATTGCTTGCCGTCCTTGCAAAAGCGGTGCACGGCAACAAAAAAGGCTTCCCTGTGGGAAGCCGATAATTGCGAACTACTAGTCCTCTTTGTTTGCCGTTCTTATGCAACGAGTGCAAACATATTCAGTGGATTCTTTTCCGTTGATTTCCACCTTAACTTTTTTGAGGTTGGCGCTGTAGGTTTTGGGAGTCTTTCTGTTAGAGTGGCTCACAAGGTTACCAGACATTTTGCCTTTACCGCAAATTGCACATACTTTTGACATATTTACACCTCCGTGCAAGTAGAATAGTTTAATTTAATCATGCTTATAGATAATATCATTTTTTAATAAATTTGGCAAGCAAAATACAACAAAAAAAAGTATTAGGTCAAATTTTGTGTATTTTTTCGCGTTTCGACGATTTTTGAGGGAAAATATACTTGAAATATTTCTTGTATTGTTGTAAAATATAACGGAAAGGGAGGTGAAATTCCAATGGCATTGCGCACAAATAATTCTTACGGAACTATTACCGTATCCGATGACGTTATTGCATCTTTGGCAGGACACTTGGCTTTGGAGTGTTACGGCGTTGTGGAAATGGTGCCTTTTGGTTTTTCCGATTCCCTCACGGATCTTTTCAAACGCAATGGTACCAGCCGTGGTGTGCGAGTTGCAACCAAGGGCGACAGAATTTTTATCGACTTGTTCGTAAAGTTCAAATACGGTTTGCCAATTTCGGCTACTAGCGAAAGTTTGAAACGTACCGTGAAATACGGTTTAGAGCACTTCACCGGCATGATTGTCGATTCCATCGACGTGCACGTGGTGGGCGTAAAACTGTAACCATTTTTACAATCGCTAAATTCCGAGGAGAGCATAATGTCTTCTGCATATTCAAATACAACGCATATAACGGCATCCGTTATGAAAAGAATGTTTATTTCCGGCGGCAAAATGTTGGAAGTAAACAAATCACAAGTGGACGCGTTGAACGTGTTCCCTGTTCCCGATGGTGATACCGGTACGAACATGTCCCTCACAATGATGTCGGCAGTTCGCGAAATAAATTCACTCACAAGCACCAGCATGGCAGAATTTGCCGATAGACTTTCTAAGGGCGCATTGAAGGGCGCACGCGGAAATTCCGGCGTTATTTTGTCGCAAATTCTAAAAGGTTTTGCCAACGTCATTTCTTCTTGCGAAGAAGTTGACGCCCGTCAGTTTGCAAAGGGCCTCCGCGCGGGGGCAACCCTTGCCTACAGTGCTGTTTCCAAACCCAAAGAAGGCACAATTTTGACGGTTATTCGTTGCATGGCCGAAGAAGCCGTGGACGTGGCCAAACGCACCAACAGCATCGAAAAACTTATGAACGCCGTTTTGGAAAAAGGCGAAGAAACGCTTGCTCAAACGCCCGACATGTTGGACGTTTTGAAGAAGGCCGGTGTTGTGGATAGCGGCGGATTTGGCCTTATCACGCTGTTCAAGGGCCTTATCATGGGCTATTTGGATCGTGAAATTACCGGCGCCGAAGAATACGAGCTTGTGGAAACCAAGCAAAAGAAAGCCACCGATTCCGATTTCCCCGACGATTCCGAACTGTTTGTAGACTACGAATCTTTGGGTGAACTGGATTTTGGCTACTGCACGGAGTTTTTCATTATCAACATCAAAAAGCGCACAACCGTCACAGATATTGACAAGTTGCGCGATTATTTGAACGAAATTGGCAACTCTGTTATCTGCATTGGCGATTTAAGCTTGATAAAAGTGCACGTTCACACCAACAACCCCGGCAAGGCGCTTTCCAAGGCGTTAACTTTGGGCGAATTGGATAAGGTAAAAATTGAAAACATGATGGAACAAAACCGTCAACTTCGCGCCAAATACGAGCGTGAAAGAAAGCCCATCGGCTTGCTTTCGGTGTGTTCAGGCGATGGTTTTTCGGCAATTTTCAAAGATTTGCTTGTAGATCAAGTTTTGGAAGGCGGTCAAACAATGAACCCCTCTGCCGAAGATATTGCTTCCGCAGCACGCAAAATCAATGCCGAAAACATCATTATTTTGCCTAACAACAAAAACATCATTCTTGCAGCCGAACAATCCAGAACGTTGGTGCAACGCCGCAACATTTTCGTGTTGCAAACCAAGGATGTTCCGCAGGGAATTGCCGCCGTGCTTAATTTCAGCCCGGACGAATCACTTTCCACCAACTTGGAAAACATGACTTCGGCATTTTCCACCGTCGATGCCGGCCAAGTTACCTACGCCGTTCGTGATACCGTTATCGATAACGTCGTCATCAAAAAAGGCAACGTAATTGGCTTGGATAAAGGCGAAATTGTCACTTCCGGCAAGGATATGGAAATGGTAACGATGGCACTTATCGACCGCATGTTGACGCAAGATAAGGAAGTTGTCACGCTGTACTACGGCGCCGACGTAAAACAAGAAGAAGCGGAAAAATTTGTGGAAAAAGTGGAAGACGCTCATCCCGATATCGACGTTATTCTTCACTACGGCGGACAACCGTTGTACTACTACGTTCTAAGTGTAGAATAATTTTATCGCAAAAACAAAAGGCGACCGAATTTTCGGTCGCCTTTTTGCTTGCAAAAAACACTGCCACCAAAACGGCTGCGGTGTGATGCGTGGTGCAATTTCAAACGCATTTTGTCTGTCGCGCCACCTTTGCACAAACAAAAACGTGTTTTGTGCAATTTTTATGCTTGTTTCGGGTGTATTTTTTGTTCAAAACCTTGCAAAACGCTGTTGTGGGTGATAAAATAGAAGTGCGATGCAAACTGAATATCTTTCCGAACTAAGTATACTTTGGCAAAAGTGTACATTTTTCGCGTTACATAAATCTTATTTCGGAGAGATAATATATTTGTGTTTGCGTCGCGGCTAAGCGGAGAATGGGGCATTTTTCGATGCGTCATTGCTTAGCAGTGGCGCATTTTTTGTTGTTGGCACACCCGGCGTGGTGCGGTGCAGCCACAAAAAACGCCCTTAACACAATTTTTGGAGGCAAAACCATGACAAAATTTTTAAGAACGTTGCTGTTAGCATTGCTTGTTGTCATGCTTGTTGTGGCATCGGCCGCCCTTTGCGCTTGCGATTTGTACCAGTGCAAGCACGAGTTTGGCGAATGGACGACAGTGAAAGATGCCACTTGCATAGCCGAAGGCTTGCGCAAACACGTTTGCACCAAGTGCGAAGCGGAAGAAACGGAGCCCATCGCAGCACTAGGACACACAGAAGGCGAGTGGACGACGGACATTGTCCCCACCTGTGCAACGCAAGGAAGCAAACACCAAGTATGCGCCACTTGCGGCGACGTGTTGAAAATTCAATCGATAGATGCAATCGGTCACGACTATTCCGACACGGTTGTTCCACCCACGTGCACAACACAAGGCTACACAACCCACACTTGCGATTGTGGCTATTCCTATGTGGATACCTACGTTGATGCCACCGGACACACGTTTGGCGAGTGGACTGTGACAACACAACCCACCTGCACACAAAAAGGCCAAAAACAAAGAACTTGTCCTTGCGGAGCAGTGGGAACGGAGCCCATCGCAGCACTAGGACACACGGAAGGCGAGTGGACGACGGACATTGCCCCTACATGCGCAACGCAAGGAAGCAAACATCAAGTATGCGCCACTTGCGGCGACGTGTTGAAAATTCAATCGATAGATGCAATCGGTCACGACTATTCCGACACGGTTGTTCCACCCACGTGCACAACACAAGGCTACACAACCCACACTTGCGATTGTGGCTATTCCTATGTGGATACCTACGTTGATGCAACAGGCCACGCCTATTCCGACACGGTTGTTTCACCCACATGCACAGCACAAGGCTACACTTTGCACAAATGCCACTGTGGCGATAG
>CAZFTO010000005.1:0-63775 GCA_964521735.1 uncultured Oscillospiraceae bacterium
ACTGCAAACTTGTTGTTGAAACCGCGTTTAGGCAAACGTCTTGCAAGAGGAGTTTGTCCGCCTTCGAAACCGGGGCGAACTCCGCCACCGCTACGAGCCCATTGACCTTTGTGTCCCTTGCCGCTGGTTTTGCCGAGGCCGCTTCCGATACCTCTACCCAATCTTTTTTCCGAAGTCGTTGCGCCGACTGCCGGTTGAATTGTGTGTATTCTCATAGTTAGCCTCCTACTTAACTTCTTCAACAGCAACAAGGTGCTTAACTTTGAAGATCATTCCACGAGTTGCGTCGTTATCGGGCAAAACGTTGGAGGTGCGGATCTTTGTCAAGCCAAGTGCCGCTACGGTTGCTTGTTGGTCTTTCAAGCAGCCTGCCGTGCTCTTAATCAAAGTCACTTTCAAACTGCCTTTTGCTTTTGCATACGGTGCTGCGCCCTTTGACGGTTTGGTCGGAAGTTGTTTTTCAACAACGTATCTGCCATTGACGTAAAGGGGAGTTTTAGCAACGTTCTTTTTAGTTGTTTTTGCCATTGTTCTTCTCCTTAAATTTCGTCAACGCTCTTTCCGCGCAGCGCTGCGATGCGTTCCTTGGAACGAAGAGATACCAAACCGTTGAAGGTTGCCTTCACACAGTTGATGGGGTTGTTCGTGCCGTAGGATTTTGTTCTGATGTCTTTGATGCCGACTGCTTCCAAAACGTTTCTTGCAGGACCGCCTGCGATAACGCCGGTACCGGGTTGAGCGGGCATAAGCAAAACTTTGCCGCGTCCGAACTTACCGATAACTTCGTGAGGAATCGTCGTATCCAAAACGTCGATTTTTACCATTGCTTTTTTAGCTCTAAGGTTAGCCTTTTCGATAGCTTGCGGAACTTCTGCCGCTTTTGCCATACCAATGCCAACCGAGCCTTTTCCGTCACCGACTACGCAAAGTGCCGAGAAACGCATTGTACGTCCGCCCTTAACAACCTTGGTTACGCGGTTAACCGCTACAAGCTTTTTAATAAGGCCGTCATCTTCTTTGTTGTCTCTGTCACGATTGTTGCGTCTGCCGCCACGTCTGTCGGGGCGACCGTCACGGGAATTGCGTCTGGGATGCTCTGCATTTTGAGTTTGAGGAGCAGCCGCTTCTGTTGCAACAACTTCGGTTGCAACAACTTCAACTTCTTGTACGTTATCCATTGATGTCTACCTCCGATTAGAATTTCAATCCGGCTTCTCTAGCGCCGTCTGCCAAAGCAGACACTCTGCCGGTGTAAATGTAACCACCGCGGTCGAAAACCACTTCGGAAACTTTCAAAGCAATTGCCTTTTCTGCAATATCTTTACCAACGATCTTAGCGGCTTCAACTTTGGTCTTGCCTTCGCAAGCAGCTGCCAAAGCCTTGCTGGACGTTGCGCAAAGAGTTTTTCCGTTCACATCGTCTATCACTTGCGCGTAGATGTAGTTTGTGGAACGGTAAACACACAGACGAGGTTTAACGCTGGTGCCGTAAACTTTTTTTCTAACTCTTTCATGCCTAATACGTCTATCGGCATTTTTGTTTATCTTTTTTATCATATCCGTTCTCCTTACTTACCAGCCTTCTTGCCTTCCTTCAAGATTACGACTTCTTCTTTATAACGAACGCCGTAAGCATGATAGGGTTCAACAGGACGTTTAGCCTTGATGTTTGCTGCGGTTTGACCAACCAATTCCTTATCAAAACCGGAAACAACAATTTCCGTTTGAGTGGGGCATTCAAATTTGATGCCTTGAGGAGCAACAACTTCTACAGGGTGAGAGTAGCCGATATTCAAAACGAGTTTGTCGCCAGCAACGGATGCTTTGTAACCAACGCCGTTGATGATAAGATTTCTGGTGAAACCTTCCGATACGCCCTTAACCATGTTGGCAACAAGCGCGCGATACAAACCGTGCTTCGCTTGAACGCTTCCGTCTGCCTTTTCGGGGCAGGTGAAGATGATTTCGTTGTTAGCGATTTCACATCCGATAACGGTGTCGATGGTACGAGTGAGCGTTCCCTTGGGGCCGCTAACGGTAACAACGCCGTTGTCGTAGTTAACTTTTACTCCGGCAGGGAGAACGATGGGTTTTTTACCAATTCTAGACATATCTTCCTCCTTACCACACGAACGCAAGCACTTCGCCGCCCAAGTTTTGGTTGCGAGCGTTTTTGTCCGTCATAATGCCCTTGTTAGTGGACACAATTGCAATTCCCAAACCGTTCAAAACTTTGGGAAGTTCTTCACTCTTTGCATAAACGCGCAATCCGGGTTTGGAAATACGTTTGAGGCCGGTGATAACCTTTTCGCCTCTGGGACCGTATTTCAACGTAACCTTCAAGCTGTTTTGCAATTCGTGTTCGATTTCTTCATAACCGGCAACGTAGCCTTCTTCAACAAGAATATCCAAGATTGCTTTCTTGGTTTTGGAAGCAGGAATTTCTACATCGGAATGTTTTGCCGTGATAGCGTTTCTGATACGCGTGAGCATATCAGCAATAGGATCTGTAACAACCATTTGTATTTCCTCCTTACCAACTTGCTTTTTTAACGCCAGGGATTTCGCCCTTGTACGCTTTTTCTCTGAAACAGATTCTGCAAATACCATACTTTCTCAGAACCGAGTGAGGACGGCCGCAGATGGAACAACGAGTGTACGCACGAGTGGAGTACTTCGGTGTTCTTTGTTGTTTGTTAATCATTGATTTCTTAGCCATAATTACACCTCTACTATGCTCTGAAAGGCATTCCCAAGTATTTGAGCAATGCTTTGCCTTCTGCATCGGTTTTGGCTGTGGTAACGAACGTCACGTCAAAACCTCTGGTCTTTTCCACTTGGTCGTAAACGATTTCGGGGAAAATAAGTTGTTCGCGGATACCCAACGTGTAGTTTCCTCTGCCGTCCAAATTTGTGTTGACGCCACGGAAGTCGCGCACGCGAGGCAATGCAATACTTACCAACTTGTCGAAGAACGAATACATGCGTTCTCCGCGAAGCGTAACTTTTGCACCTACTGCCATTCCCTTTCTAACTTTGAAGTTAGCAACGGACAATTTGCTGTTGGTAACCAAAGGTTTTTGACCGGAAATGGATTTAAGTTCCTCTACTGCAAGTTGGAAAGATTTGGAGTTGTCTTTGACGTCGCCCAAACCGCTGTTCAAAACGATTTTTTCCAATCTGGGAACTTCGTTGATGTTTTTGTAACCGAATTCTTTGATGAGTTGAGGAACGACGACTTCTTTGTACAACGCCTTCAATCTGCATTCAACCGGTTTATTGCTTGTTTCTGCAGTTTTTTTCGTAGCCATTTTGTTCCTCCTTATTCAGCGGCTTCTGCTTTTTTAGCAGTTTTCTTTGCCTTAACGGCTTTTGCCGCCTTTTTCGTTGCTTTCTTTTCTTCTTTCACGTCGATAGTTGCGCCGCACTTTTTGCAAGATCTAAGGAACTTGCCGTGATCGCCCAACACGTGAGCAACTCTGGTGGTTTTGCCACACTTGGGGCAAACCAACGCAACGTTACTAACGTCGATAGCGCGAGGTTGTTCTACCTTGCCGCCTTGTTCTTGAGCGGAACGGGGTTTTCTGTGCTTGGTAACCAAGTTCAAACCTTCAACAACAACGGTACCTTCTTTGGGGTTAGCAACTGTAACCTTGCCGCGTTTACCACGGTTTTCAACACCGCCGACAACGATTTCGACAGTATCGCCGGATCTGATATTCATACTAGCCATTTCAAAATCCTCCCAAATTACAGTACTTCCGGTGCCAAAGACACAATTTTCATGTAGTCTTTTTCACGAAGTTCTCTTGCTACTGGCCCAAAAATACGGGTGCCTTTAGGTTGCTTTTGTGCGTCGATTATAACTGCAGCGTTGTCGTCAAAACGGATGTGAGTGCCGTCCTTACGGTTAACGCCGGATGCGCTTCTTACGATAACTGCCTTAACAACGTCGCCTTTTTTAACAACGCCGCCGGGGTTAGCGCTTTTTACGCTGGCAACGATAACGTCGCCGATGTTGCCGAACTTACGGAAGGAACCGCCAAGTACCTTGATGCACATAAGTTCTTTTGCGCCGCTGTTATCGGCTGCTTTAAGTCTTGTTTGTGGTTGAATCACTGTACTGTCCTCCTACTTAGCCTTTTCGACGATTTCCAACAAACGCCAGTTCTTGTCCTTAGACAACTTTCTGGTTTCAACGATTCTAACGGTATCGCCGATTCCGCATTCGTTGTTTTCATCGTGCACTTTATACTTCTTTGTTGTGGACACCGTCTTTTTGTAAAGAGGGTGTTTATATTTGTTTACAATTGCGACAACAATCGTTTTGTCCATTTTGTCAGAAACGACGATGCCGACTCTTTCTTTTCTACTATTTCTTTCGATAGCCATTTTCTATACCTCCGCTTACGCCTTTTGGGCCGCTTCTCTTTCGTGAAGAACGGTCTTGATTCTTGCGATATCTTTCTTAACGTTAGCAAGCGCAAGAGGGTTGGTCAATTGTCCGGTTGCGTGAGAAAGACGCAAGTTGAACAATTCCTTTTTCAAATCGGCAAGCTTTGCTACCAATTCTTCGTTATTAAGTTCACGCACGTTACTTGCTTTCATCTGCACTCACCTCATCCACTTTTTTCACAAACTTGCATTTAACAGGCAATTTGTGACTAGCAAGACGCAATGCTTCGCGGGCTTGTTCCTCGGGGATACCAGCCATTTCAAACATAACTCTGCCGGGTTTAACTACTGCCACCCAATATTCGGGGGAACCTTTACCGGAACCCATGCGGGTTTCAGCAGGTTTTTTGGTAACGGGTTTGTGAGGGAAGATATCTACCCAAACTTTACCGCCACGCTTTACAAAACGCGTCATAGCGACACGGGCTGCCTCGATTTGATTGGAGGTGATCCAGCCGCATTCCAACGCTTGAAGACCGTATTCGCCGTAAGCAACCGTGTTGCCTTTGTGCGCAGCGCCTTTCATTCTTCCGCGGAATTGACGACGCCTTTTGACTCTTTTAGGCATTAACATTATTCAGTTACCTCCTTTTTAACGGTCTTTCTTCTTCTAGGCAAAATTTCTCCCTTGTAGATCCAAACTTTTACGCCGATGATACCGAAAGTGGTAAGTGCTTGTGCAAAACCGTAGTCGATATCTGCTCTCAAAGTGTGAAGAGGAATGCTGCCTTCGTGATATTGTTCGCAACGAGCAATTTCTGCACCATCCAAACGACCGGAAACCATTGTTTTGATTCCTTTTGCGCCGGAGCGAGTTGCTCTGCCCATGCATTGACGCATAGCTCTGCGGAAGGACACGCGCTTTTCAAGTTGAGCGGCGATGTTTTCTGCAACAAGTTGAGCGTCCATATCGGGATATTTAACCTCGATGATGTTGATGGTCACTGCTTTGTCTTTGGCAATCTTTTGAACAATAGCCTTAATTTCTTCCGCGCCAGCACCGGCTTTGCCGATGAGTGTTCCGGGACGTCCTGTGTGGATGTCTACGATAACTTTGCCTTCTGCGCGTTCTACGACGATCTTGCTGATGCCGGCATTGAAGTATTTTTTCTTCAAAGTCGTTCTGATGGTATCGTCTTCTTTAATGTACGTAGCGAAATCCTTTTTGTCCGCAATCCATTTTGCGTCCCAACCTTGAATAACGCCAACTCTCATTCCATGTGGATTAACTTTTTGTCCCATAATTCTTCTCCTCTACGCTCTCTCGTCCAAAATCACAGTGATGTGACTGGTTCTTTTCAAGATACGGTATCCTCTGCCGCGAGATACAGGTTGCATACGTTTCAAGGTGGGTCCTTGATCTGCAAAGCATTCTGCTACGTAAAGAGTATCTTTGTTCATACCGAGATTAACTTCCGCATTAGCCGCAGCGCTGTTAAGGCACTTCAAAACGGGTTCTGCAGCAGCTTTAGACGTTGTTTTCAAAATAGCAACTGCGTTTTTGTAGTCAACACCGCGAATCAAATCCAACACAACGTGAACCTTGGAAGGAGAAATGCGAATGTATTTTGCTATTGCCTTGGGGCGTCTGTCTTTATTAGCAGCGCGATCAAGGGCTTTTGCTTTACTTCTTGTAGCCATTTCCTAACCTCCTATCTTCCGCCTGTGGTTTTGCTTCCTGCATGGCCTTTGAAGGTTCTGGTGGGAGCAAATTCGCCCAACTTCAAACCTACCATGTCTTCCGTTACGTACACGGGAACGTGTTTTCTTCCATCGTGCACTGCAATTGTGTGTCCTACGAAATCGGGGAAGATTGTAGAACTTCTTGACCACGTTTTCAAAACTTTCTTTTCGCCTTTAGCATTCATTTCCTGAATTCTTTTAAGAAGTACGGGTTGAACGTAAGGTCCTTTTCTGATTGATCTGCTCATATTCTTTCCTCCGAACTAGTTAACACGCTTTACGATAAATTTCGAAGAAGCTTTTTTCTTCTTTCTTGTCTTGTAACCCAAAGCAGGTTTGCCCCAAGGGGTTACAGGGCCGGGACGACCAACAGGAGATTTGCCTTCGCCGCCGCCGTGGGGGTGGTCGCAGGGGTTCATAACGCTACCACGAACGGTGGGTTTGATGCCCATGTGACGTTTTTTGCCAGCCTTACCGATAGATACGATTTCGTGATCGAGGTTGCCAACTTGACCAATGGTTGCGCGGCACTTCAACAAAATCAATCTAACTTCGCCGCTGGGCATACGCAACGTTGCGTATTTGCCTTCTTTTGCCATAAGTTGAGCAAAGATACCTGCGGAACGAGCAATTTGACCGCCCTTGCCGGGGTTCATTTCGATGTTGTGCACGATAGTACCAACGGGGATGTTTTCAAGAGGCAAGTTGTTGCCGACTTTGATATCAGCATCTGCTCCGGAAACAACCGTGTCACCAACGTTCAAACCAACGGGAGCAAGAATGTATCTCTTTTCGCCGTCAGCGTAGTGCAACAATGCGATGTTTGCAGTACGGTTGGGATCGTATTCGATGGTGGCAACTTTTGCGGGAACGGATTTATCGCGTTTGAAGTCGATAATTCTGTATTTAATACGGTTTCCGCCGCCGATGTGGCGAACGGTGATTCTGCCGCTAGCGTTTCTGCCGCCGGACTTTTTGTTTACTGCCAGCAAGCTCTTTTCCGGTTTCGTCGTTGTGATTTCTTCATAAGTGGAAACGGACATAAAACGACGAGCGGGAGAGGTAGGTTTATATTTTTTAATAGCCATTTTCGTTACCCTCCATTATTAGGACAAACTCTCGAAGAATTCGATCGATTTGCTGTCCGACGTAAGGCTAACCGTTGCTTTCTTCCAATCGGGAGTGTGGCCTTGGGTTCTGCCTTGTCTTTTAAGTTTGCCGTGCACGATTGCCGTTGTTACTTTTTCTACTTTAACGCCGAAGATTTCTTCAACCGCATTTTTGATTTCCACTTTGTTTGCGCTTTTAGCAACTTCGAAAGTGTAGGTTTTTGCAGGGATTCCGGCGTAACTTTTTTCCGTCAATACTGGACGTCTGATGATGTCGTAGGAATTCATAGTGAATAAGCCTCCTCAATTTTCTTCAGAGCATCGGTGGTTGCGATGATTGCAACGTTGGATACCAATTGGTAGATGTTGGCCAAAGCAGCGTCGGTAACGGTCAATTTTTCGATGTTAGCGCCTGCTCTTGCGATGTCGCCGTTATCGTTGGCAACAATCAACAGCGTTCTCTTTTCGCAGCTGAAGTTTTTCAAAATTTCTGCAACCAACTTTGTTTTGGGAGCAGCGAGTTTTACGTCGTCCACCACGATAAGTTCGTTGTTAGCAATTTTGTAGCTAATGGCACTGCGGAACGCTTCTGCCTTCATTTTCTTGTTGATTTTCTTCGAGAAATCTCTCGGTTTGGGTGCGAACACAACGCCGCCCTTGATCCATTGCGGAGCGCGAATGGAGCCTTGACGAGCACGGCCCGTGCCTTTTTGTCTCCAAGGCTTAATGCCGCCGCCGCGAACTTCCGTTCTTGTCAATGCGGATTTGGTGCCTTGTCTTTGGTTAGCTTGATAAGCGACAACTGCTTGGTGAATGAGAGGTTCGTTATATCCACAAGCAAACACAGCGTCGTCAAGCGTGATTTGTCCGACTTCTTTAGCCGTTTGATCAAAAACTTTAACTTGCATCGTTTATTTCTCCTTTCACCTTATTTCTTAACGGCGTTGCGCAGATGAACGATGCTGTTCTTTGCTCCGGGTACTGCGCCCTTAACTAGGATAACGCCCTTTTCTTTGTCGACTTTTACAACTGCCAAATTCAAAATAGTTACTTGTTCAACACCGTATTGTCCTGCAAGGTGTTTGCCGGGCATAACGCGAGAGGGACTGCTGTTTGCGCCCATAGAACCAACTTCTCTGTGAACAGGGCCCACGCCGTGGGTTTCTTTAAGTCTGTGTTGATTCCAACGTTTGATAACGCCGGTATAGCCGTGACCTTTGGTTGTTCCGCAAACGTCAACAATGTCGCCTTCTGCGAAAACGTCACAAGTGATTTGGTCGCCAACGTTCAAAGTGCTGTTTTCAAGTTTGAATTCGTGAAGATATTTAACCGTAACGCCAGATTTTTTCAAATGTCCGAGTTCGGGTTTGTTGAGTTTCTTTTCTTCAACGGTGTCAAATCCCAATTGGATTGCTTCATAACCGTCTCTCTCAACCGTTTTCTTTTGTGTAACCGTGCAAGGTCCTGCTTGAATTACGGTTACGGGAACCATTGTTCCGTCTGCCAAGAACACTTGGGTCATGCCCAGTTTCTTTCCTATGATTGCTTTATTCATTGATAAAGTTCACCTCCGTATCCTTATTTATTACAGCTTAATTTTGACGTCAATTCCGGCGGGCAAGTCCAACTTGGTGAGACTGTCGATCGTTTTGGAATTAGGACTGTAGATGTCAATCAAGCGTTTGTACGTGCGAAGTTCAAATTGTTCGCGCGCATCTTTATACTTGTGCGTTGCGCGAAGCACCGTAACAATTTCCTTTTCGGTGGGAAGAGGAATGGGTCCGGACACTTTGCTGCCCATTTTCTTGGCTGCTTCCACTATCTTAGAGCAAGCAAGATCAACCAAATTGTGGTCGTAGGCTTTAAGTCTGATTCTGATTCTTTGATTTGCCATTAGTTTTTCTACTCCTTTTTTTGTTTTTATTCACCGAATTGACCTGCGGACAACACCTCCGTGCGTTCCCTGTTGCGGTTTTTAATAAAGCAAACTAAGTTTGCTTCCAACACAGACATCAGTTTGACGACCAGCGCCACTTAACGTCTTGTGCAACAATTCGGCCACAAAACTCTTGGTCTTGTGTGGGTTCGGTTAGCAAGTTTTCTGTTGACTTCAGTAACCTTGCGCCTCAATCCCCTATTTCGCAACGTATCGATTTTATCACAAACAGCAATACCCTGTCAAACGATTTGACAGGGTATTTTTGCATTATTGTGAAATATTTTTTAGAAATAGCAAGCGTCAATTGCACCCAATTTGCACAACCGTCACTGCTGCGCCCTTCTGTCGGCAAAAGCCAAAGCAAATCTAGACGACTTTTTGGTACAACAACAAAAACACCACGGCCACCACAACAAACACTGCGCCGACGATGACCAAATACAAAAATTCACTTTTGTGATCTTTTTTGGCCTCGTTATAGTCGTAGAACGTGCGGTACTTAACCTTGGTTAGGTCGCGTCTGAATCGATCGATCAACCTTATAAATCCATAGCTCAACATACGAAACGCACCACCGTTGTTCATGCAAATAAGCAAGCCCACGCACAGCGTAACGGCGCCGGAGGCAAAAAAGGCATCGCTCAAATCACGATATATGGCCGACAGTCTTGTTTGCTCGAACGTTCCCTTGGCCCACAAAATCAAAAGCGATATAATGGCACAAGTAACTGCCGTTGTTGAATACCTTATCAATTTCCTTTTCATTTCTTTCACTTCTGCGAAAACGTTTGCTGTTGCGCAAAAACTGCGCAACGCACTGCTTTTTTCATTGCGCAACTGCGTTTGGAGTGTTTGCACGAAAACGTTTTTTAAGCAATAATTTTTCTTTTAGAAAAGCCTTTTGTTGTGCAAAAGGCTTTTAGTTTAGGTTGGTTATTTTGCCTTATCCAATTCTGCAATTTCCAACTTGTATTGTTCAAATTCCTTGTCGTTGCAGTAAATAAAGTGGCCGGGCAAAATTTCTTGCATGTAGGGGCCCTGCTCGGAATAATCGTGAGCGGCAACGGGGTTGTAAGTGATACGTTTGCGTTGCTTTTCGAAATGCGGGTCGGGCAACGGAATTGCCGAAAGCAGCGATTTCGTATATGGGTGCAACGGGTGCGCAAACAACTCGTCACTGGTTGTCAATTCCACAATTTTTCCAAAGTACATAACGGCAATTCTATCCGAGAAGTACTTAACAACGGAAAGGTCGTGTGCAATGAACATAATCGTCAAGCCCAAATCGTGACGCAATTCATTAAGCAAGTTGATAACTTGCGCTTGAATGGAAACGTCCAATGCCGAAATAGGTTCGTCGGCAATAATAAGGTCGGGGTTCAAAATTATTGCTCTTGCAATACCAATACGTTGACGTTGACCGCCAGAAAATTCGTGCGGATAGCGTCCTGCGTGTTCGGGGACAAGTCCTACCAAGTCCAACACTTTGTAAACTTGTTGGTCGATGTACTCCTTATCCTTTATTCCGCGGATAATCAAACCTTCGGCAATTATTTCGCGAACGGTCATACGAGGGTTCAACGATGCAATCGGGTCTTGGAAGATCATTTGCATCTTGTTCATGATTCTGTCTTTGGAAGCAAGACGAAGTTCACGTTTGAACTCTTTTTGAAGTTTAAGTTTTTCCGCGGCATCTTCCTCTGCGTCAATCAAAGGTTGATACTTTTCGCGCACTGCCTGCATTTGCACTTGCGCATAGTCCCTGTTGCAGTACTTGTGGTCGTGCTTTGCCTTTTTTATTTCTTCCGTTTGCTTTGCAATTTCTTGGTTCAATTCGGCATTGATGCGAGCAGCTTCCGCCACGTATTCGGCATCTTCCTTGGAGGGATACTTTTCGGCAAGCGCCTTAAGTTCCGCATTAGCCTTGGCCTTTGCCTGCTTTATGGCTACCTTATAGGTGTGAATGCCCGCACAAATGCGTTGACCTTCGAAATACACCGAACCACCGGTGATGTCGTACAAACGAATGATGGAACGGCCCGTAGTTGTTTTTCCACAACCACTTTCGCCAACCAAACCGAAAACTTCGCCCTTATATATATCGAAGCTTACGTCGTTTACGGCTCTTAGTTGCTTTTTGCCCATTTTGAAAAATTGTTCAAGGTGTTGGACTGATAGCAATACTTCTTTTTCTTCTGCCATATCACTCAACCTCCTTGTTCTTCATTCTTTCAATACGGTCGGTAACAATTTTGGGTGGTTCAACTTTGGGTGCGTTGGGGTGCAACAACCAAGTTGCAGCGTAGTGAGAATCGCTCACTTGGAACATCGGCGGTTCTTGTTCGAAGTCGATTTCCAAAGCATACTTGTTTCTTGCAGCAAACGCATCGCCCTTCGGCGGGAAAATCATGTTGGGAGGCGTTCCGGGGATAGCTTCCAACTTTTCCTTTGTGTCAAGGTCGGGCATAGACGATAGCAACGCCCAAGTGTACGGATGACGAGGATCATAGAAAATGTCGTCGGCCGTGCCACATTCCACAATTTTTCCTGCATACATAACGGCAATTCTATCCGCCATGTTAGCAACAACGCCCAAGTCGTGGGTGATGAAAATAACGGAAAGGTTACGTTCTGCCTTGATGCGGTTGATAAGTTCCAAAATTTGCGATTGAATGGTAACGTCCAACGCCGTTGTGGGTTCGTCGCAAATCAAAATGTCGGGGTTGGCCGCCAAAGCGATTGCAATAACTATACGTTGACGCATACCGCCGGAAAATTCGAACGGATATTGTTTGTAGCGAATTGCCGGTTCGGGAATACCAACTTCTTCCAAAAGCTTCAAAGCTTTTGCCTTTGCCATTTTGCGAGTAACTCTGTAAACAACGGAGGAAGCTTGTTCCTTCATGTAGTCTACCAATGCAACCATATGTTCGTTTGCGTTGTAGTTAGCATCGTTGGCAATTTGGTTGCGATACGTTGCACGCAAGTTGTGCAAAATAACGCGAATGTTTTTCTTTGCTTGTTCCAAATCCACAATAGCTTTGGGAACAACCTTCCAGTCGGGTTTTTTGCCGGCAGCAACAAGCTTGTCGTACTTGGCTTGTTGTCTGTTGAAACGTGCTTCTTCTTTGGGGTTTTTAACAACCGCCTCGAAGTACTTTTCAACTGCTTCTTTCAAGCTAGAACCAAAGATGTGTTCCACGCCGTTTTTGGAAACTTCCAGGTTATCGATTGCTTCCTTAACTTGCGCAGAAAGTGTAGCAATAAGTTGGAAAGCTTCCTTCTTTTCGAAGTCGCCACGGAAAAATTCCAAGGCATCATCCGTTGCGGAAAGCAACTGCTGTTTGCGTTGGATGCTTACATCGTGGCTGTGTTGCACGGCGCGCGCGCCTTCATCAATGAACGACAACATAAAGTTTTCGTCAAGGTAGGCACGCGTCATGGACGTCAATTCCTCAATGGGCAAATCGTCCACGTTGGCTTCGGGATTTTTCATCATGTAGAATCCCAAAGTGAAATAGTTGGGTTTTTGGCGTTGTGTTGCAGCGCCCAAAATTTCCGAAACCCGCTTCAATGCTTCAACGGATTCTTCCGAGAAATCCGCCGTTTGATTGGCAACAATGACATTCAACGCGTTTTGCAATTCGTCGTTCATCACAACGATGTCGGGGTGGAACGTTTCCGGCAAGCGTTTAGCAAAGATTTTTGCAAACTTTTTGGCATCTACGCGTTGCTTTTTGGAAATAAGGAACAGTTCGTCGTCCACGTCCAACTTCAATTCCACGGCCTTGCCGTAAATTTCGTTGTATTTGCGTTCCAACTTGGTGCCTTCGATGCAAAAACTATCAAACGTTGCGCACGCCACTTTGTTTTGCTCTTTAGCGGCATCGTCTTGCGCAAGTTCGTTCATATGAGCGTTAAGCGCATTAAGTTTTCCGTTGAAACTTCTTCTTGCGTTGCGACGGGTTGCGGATGCTTTCAAAAGCATTGCTTCCGTCAGTTGCTTGCCCACTCTCATGATGGGGTTCAAGCTAGACATTGGGTCTTGGAAGATCATGGCAATTTTGTCGCCACGAATCTTGTGGAAATCGTCTTCGGAAATTTTTAGCAAATCTTGTCCGTCATAGATAATTTCGCCGCCTTCAACGATGGCGTTGCCGGCCAAAATACCTATGATTGCACGGTTGGTGACGGATTTTCCGCTGCCCGATTCACCAACGATAGCAAGCGTTTCGCCCTTATACAAGTCAAAACTGATATCGCGAACGGCTTGCACCTTGCCGCCTTGTGTTCGGAAGGATATTATTAAATCTTTTACTTCTAATTTCTTATCCATAATTAATCCTCCGATCCACGCAACGACGGGTTGAATGCATCACGCAAACCATTGCCGAACAAGTTGAAGCTCAACATCAATAGCGCAAGGAACACGGACGGGAACATTGCAATGTGAGGATAGGTTGTTAGTTCCTTTTGACCTTTTGCAATCAACGTGCCGACACTGGTAATGCTACCGGACGTCAAGTCGATAATTCCCAAATACGTAAGGCTGGTTTCGCTGAATATCATGCTGGGGATAACCAATGCGCAGCTGGTAACCAACGTTCCCAAAGCATTGGGGAAAATGTGTTTCCAGATAATTCGGCTATCCTTTGCGCCCAACGTTCGAGCTGCAAGTGCATATTCTTGGTTTTTGTAGCGATAGAACTGCATACGCGTGCTACTTGCCATGCCAATCCAACCGGTAGCAATAAATGCAATGAACAGTATCAGTATTTGCGAAGTGTTTTCCATGTTGTATTTCAACAACGTGATAACAATCATCGTGGGCACTGCGGACAAAACGTCCGTGATACGTTCCATAATAAGGTCGGCTGCACCGCCGTAGTAGCCGGCAATAGCTCCGTAGATTGCGCCAACAATCATGTTGACGGCTGCAATGCAAATTGCAAAAATAAAGCTGAAGCGAGCACCACTTGCCAAGCACACGAACACGTCGTTGCCGTCGCTGGTGGAACCAAACAGGAAGTAGGGTTCGCTAAGACCATCTTTATCCAAATAACTGTGCTTGAACGTGTAGTATTCGAAATAGTTCAAACGCAACTCATAGTCTCCGCCAGAAACGGGACGAGCATACATGTAGTAGCACGTTACGCCGTCTTTAATAAATCCGTCTTCGCCTTCCAATCTCAACGAATTGTAGTTGTCCGTCAATTGGTCGGCAGGCAAAGTCCAATAGGCCAAAATAATTTGTCCGTTTTCGTCCAAAACGGGGTTGGGCTTACCCTTTACGGACGTGGTCTCGTAGTAGTAGTTGGCGTTATCTTTGAAGTTTCTGTCGGAAGGACGATCTTTCGTTCTAAGCGTGGGATAGATAACTTGTCTGCCCGTTTCGTTTTGATACTGTTGTATCAATTGGTATTCTGCGGCAGAAATTTGCAAGTATCTGCAACCATTCATGTGGTACGAATCCAAACGGTATCCGTACATATTGTTTTCCAAAACGTTAACTTTTTGGTTTTTAATGGCGTAGTGCGCAGAACTTTCGGACGGCGTACCCACCAATTCTTGCCCCATCCAGTAGTAGTAGGAATAGTTCAAGTAACCTTCCGTCTTGTAGGAACAGCCGTCCCAGAAGTTGGTGTCGGCAAACCAATCGCACTTGGGAAGCGTGCCCGTGAACACATTGTCGTAGTATTTAACCGTGTAGGGTGTGCACCACGGAGCAATTATGGAGAACAAAACCAAAACCAAAATTACAATAGCAGCAACAACCGAACCCTTGTTTTTGCAAAAACGCAAAAATGCATCGTAGGCATAGCTGTGCGGTTTTGTGTCGAACTTGACGTCGTGGATGTTATCCTTGTTTTCCACAAATTTAAACTTTTCTGCGGGTATAGAATTGTATTTTTCCAAAATTTTGTCACTCATACTATCTTGCCCCCATTCTGATACGCGGATCGATAATTCCGTAGGAAATATCTGTCACGATGCCTGCCGCAAGGCCGACAAAGGTGTAGAATCCCGACAAGAACATAAAGAAGTCGTAGTCCTTGGAGTTGATAGACGTCAAATAAAGTCGACCAACGCCGGGAATGGAAAACATTTGTTCAATAACCAACGAGCCAGAAAGCACTGCAACGAATTCCGACAAAATCGAGGGGAAAATGGGAACCATTGCGTTGCGCAATGCGTGGCGAACGGTGGCTTGACCGCGCGTCAAACCTTTGGTGCGAGCAAGCAACATAAATTCGCTTGTTAGCACTTCCGTCAATTCCGCACGGGTGAAGCGGGCGTATCCTGCAATACTGCCCAAGCACAGCGAGAACACTGCCGGCAACATACTGCGGAACATAGACCAGCTAAAATAATCGTAACCTGCATCCATTCGCAATGGGAACCATTGCAATTTGAAGCAGAAAATATACAAAATTAACAGAGCATAAACAATGGACGGCACCGAAATCAGAACGATAACGCCGGTAGAAATCACGTGATCCTGCCATTTGTTCTTTTTTAGTGCAGCCAAAATGCCCAAGGCCAACCCGATAGGAACACCTATAAGCGAAGAATAGATGTTGATCAATATTGTGGGAGGCAATCTTGTCAAAAATGCATCTAACACCGGTTTGTTGCGATACTCCGGCATTGTAACGCCAATTCCAAAATCGCCATTGAAAATCCTGGAAACGTAGGAAACCAGCTGTTCCATGATGGGCACACTTTCGTAGGTGTCGATATAACCTTCTTTTGTGTAGGTTAGAATTTTTATGTAGTGCCGCGCTTCCATTTGAAGAAGCAAAGTGTCCTTTGCATCCCCCGGGGTGCCCTCTACGTTAAGCGGCAACAACTTGATAAGTACGAAACACATCAGCATGATTATGCAAAAGCACATAAGCATCAATGCGACGCGCTTCAATATGTATTTGAACATATACATGAGTAGTAACTCCTTGCGGTACGTTTTACATAACAAGAAAAATGCGAATAAACGTGAATTCGCATTTTTCTTATTCGATAAGACAGTGGGAGCGTTTGCTCCCACTGCTTAACATTTTTTTTCGAATAAGATTCCGATTAGTTACCGGACTTCTTGTAGAATTCGGACAAGTCGTTGTTGTGTTGTGCAACAAAAGCTTCCCATTCTTCGTCGGTGTAGTCGTATCTAATGTATCTTCCGCCGCCAAGACCCATGAAGAGGTTGTAGGTGTCGGAGATGTTGTGATACTTAGCGGAATGTAAGTATGCGCTGGAATCGTATGCAACTTGAATCGAATAGTAGTGTTGCAAAGCAAATTCTTCAAGCATAGCCAAGATTTCCAAACGAACGGATGTCGGGCAGTGTTGTTCATCGCCCCAGTTGTAGGAACAATCTTGGTCGGTGCTGCCGTTCAAGCTGTAGAACCAGTCGTCAACCGTCAAGCGCAAGGTTTTGCCTGCTCCGTCGTAGTCACCAGCGGGCATCGTCATTTCAAGGTAATCTTTGGTAACGTCGAAGTATTCGTGATAGCTTACGCTGCCAAGTCCAAGATAGCTGCCAACTGCGTTGAAGGGGTACAAAATTGCGCCGCCGATAGCTGCAACACAGTAGAATTCGAACTTGTCATCACGGAATTCGTCTGCGGATTTGGAAGAATCGGTTTCAACGATAACAACCTTGATTTTTCCTTCCAAAGAAGATCCTTCAACAAGTTTGTCGATGTTGGCTTGAATGAGTTGTTGTCTTCTTTCTGCCTTGTCGTTGAACTTACCAAGTCTCAAAATGATGTCTTTAGTGGGATCATATCCGTAGTAGTCGGGTCTGCTGTTCAATTCGTCAATTGCAAGTTGCAATTTTTCTTTTGCCAAAGTCAGGTTGTAGCCAGTCATAGCGTCCGTTGCGTCGTCGATATCCGCATAGGTCACGGTGCCGTCAGTCCACTTGCCTTCTCCATTCAAAGTGAAGCCATAGGTGCGAAGCAATGCTGCTTTAGCTTGTTCAGATTCACGATAGCTGTTACCTTTTGCTGCATCGTAGCAGTAGTCGGTTCCAAGCAATCCCAAACCAAGTTCCATACCAATCATTTGGTCGCCATTGAAGGTTGCTCTGTCGAAGGAAAGAGACAATGCCCAACGGAAATCAGTGATTGCCAAAATACCATTGTTTTGACCGTTTGTTTTAAGTCTGGAAAGGTCGCTGAAGATTTGTACGCCGTATGCATAACCATCACCACTGGGGCTGAAGATTGCATAGTCGCTGTTTTGATACAAGGATGCTTGGTTGCCCAAAGCGTTCAATTCGATATCATCGATTTGTCCTGCCCAGAAAGCCATTCTTGCAGCTTCGTCTGTTTCGATAACGTCAACAACGATAGTGTCGGTCAAGTATTGGTCTTTGTATTCTTCAAGTTTGTAAGCATACCATTTTTCGTTTCTTTCCAAGGTGAATTGTTTACCGGTTTGGAAAGAGGTGAGTTTGTAGGGACCCCAGCTGCAAGTTGTTTCCAACGTTGTGCAGTAGCTGGTTGTCCAGTTGCTAGCGCCTTGTACGGGTTCCTTTTTGCAAGCTTCATACAAATCTTTCTTAACCAAAGGAAGACTGCAGTTTGTTACGGAGAAAGAAAGAGATCCGTCAGCATTGAGCCAAGCTTCGGGTTGATCCAAAACTACAACAATGCCATATTCGCCATCAGCGAAGATACCAACTTCGTCGAAAGACAATGCGGGGAAGGTGTAGGGTTTTGTGAAGTAACCAAATTCTTCGTCTTCTTCGGAGCACCAGAAAGCAATCATGGTTTGAAGAGCAGCGCTCTTAGCTTCGTCAGCAGCAATTGCCGTCAAAGTCATGCCTTCCATTTCTTCGAGGTTTGTCAAAAGAGCATCCCATTCGTCATCGGGAAGAGCTGCGAAAGCGTTGAATGCAGCAAGGATAGTCCATGCAATACCGTTGTTGGAAATGTAGCTGCCATAGCCAGCGTCAGAGAGCATTTCGGCACAATATTGACCAACAAAACCATCTGCAAGTGAGAATTGCAATTTGTCGGTGATTGCTTGAGGCAAACCGCCGTTTTCTTTTGTGGAATCCCAACCGGTGTATTCGCCTGTGCCAAGACCAGTTCCGTCCGTAGCGTCAACTTGAACAGTACGTCCGTTGTAGTAGTAGCTTTGAGCGTTGTGGATCTTCATGCCGTTTTCCGACCAGTATGTGCTAGCACGGAAGGGGATGAAGTCGAAGTTGAGTTGTTCTTTCATGGAATAAACGAAGTCTTCTGCTTTGATAGCAGTTCCGTCTTCCCAGCAAAGGTCGTCACGAAGGGTGATTTTCCAAATGTAGCCACCATCGGAAACTTGCTTGTCGGTAAGTCCCCATTCGGAAGCGTACGTAGCTGTTACGTCTTCCAAAGCAGCAGCTGCACCGAATTCAACGACGTATTCGTCGAAGTTGAGGTTTTCGATGTTCAGCGTGCCGTCAGCTTTGATCTTTCCTTGAGATTCATCAATCAAAGGATAGTCGTAAGAGAAGAATCCGCTTTCGATGTAGCCAAGAATGTTCGTGTCGTTAGCGTTTTCATAGTCCATCTCGTTCCAGTTGGACGGGGTTGCCGCCAAATAACTGTGACTTGTATAATGCTTGCCGTCATCCACGGGTCCGGGTTTGCATGCTGCAAACACAACGGTTAAGCACAAGATAAGACCAATAACGAGCGACAAAACTCTTTTTGTCTTTTTCATTGTCTTTCCTCCAAAAAAAATTTCGAATTTATTATTGTTATAGCCAAACTTATTTGAGCTTGACGAACAACCAATTATTTTGCACGTTTTCGTGCGTTGGCGGCTTCCGTTCTTCGCGGATTGCTCTGCCACTCTGTTTTAAACACGTTTGCCTGCGCCTTGCACTAGATACAAAAAATGCTCAGAATGCCGCAAAAGGACAGGCACTATCAAAAAATAGTACAATTCTCGCCTTTTAAGCATTTCCGAGCCTACCAAAAAACGTGTTAAGTTACTAGCTAATCGATACAACTTGGGAGAACCTTCAGAGCCTTTTCAAGCGAGTTAACTATTCTCTGTTGTTTTAATGGACTGATTTTATCACAGTTTTTTGCATATCGTCAACTATATTTAAGCAATTTTTAAGATTTTTTCAACTTTTTTTCTTCTTTTTTTCTACTTTGCGCCAAACGAATGCCCTACGGGCAAATATCAACAAAACATAGCCTTTTGTTTGGCCAAACCATGCGCAAAAGCAACCTGCAAACAAGCGATTCAAACGCTTGCCGCAGTTGCCGTGAGAAATGGCAAATTGACGGCCCTGTTTGCGTGCCGTTTGTCTTGCATGCAACATATTGCAAGCGATTTCGACATATAGTATTTCAAAAACAGCAGGGAGACCACATGAAAAGATTTTTGAAGTTTGCATCCGTCGCGCTTGTTTTATGCGTGCTTGCTGCTTGCTTTGCAAGCTGCAGTCAATCGCCTTTGCAAAAGGCCGTGCAAAACGGCGACGACTACAAAATTGTTAGCGCCTACGACGAAACGGCCCATGCACTTTCCGCCGTGCAAACAATGACTCTAACAAACCGCACGGAAAACACGTTCACTTCCGTCAAATTTCACCTATACGCCAACCAATACAGGCAGGATGCCGCACACGGAGTGGTGCCCAACACCTACACGGCCATTGCCTACCCCAACGGACAAAGTTTTGGCGACGTCACCATCGACAGCGCCAAAGTTGACGGCAATGCCGTTGCTTTTTCCATTGAAGGGGAGGATATGGATGTTTTGTGCGTTCCAACCGAAACTGAATGGTTCCCTGGCGAAACCTTGCAAGTGGAACTAACCTACGTAGTTACGCTGGCCAACGTGAAACATCGCCTAGGCTACACGGAAAACTGCGTGAATTTGGGCAACTTCTTTCCCATTTTGTGCCACGTAGAAAACGGCAGTTACAGTTGCACGCCATATTACGCGGTGGGCGATCCGTTTGTTTCCGAATGTGCCAACTACACCTTTTCCATAAAGGTGGCGGAAGATTTTGTTGTTGCTTGCAGCGGCAACCTTGCCGAAGCCAATGCGGAAAACGGCTACGTCACCTACCACTACACCGCCGATGCCGTGCGCGATTTTGCCTTGGTGCTAAGCAAAAACTACAAAAAACTTTCACAAACTACCAATGGCGTCACCGTCAACTACTTCTACTTTGCCGACGATCAAGCGGAAGCATCGCTTGCCACGGCGGTAGGCGCGTTGGAATATTACAGCCAAAACGTGGGAAGCTATCCCTACAAACAACTTTCTGTATGCGAAACGGATTTTTGCTACGGTGGGATGGAATATCCCTGTTTGGTGATGGTGACAAGCGGCTCGCAAAGCTACAACGAGGCAATTGCTCACGAAGTTGCGCATCAATGGTTCTATGCCACGGTGGGAAACAACCAAATTGAACACGCCTGGATGGACGAAGGACTTGCCGAATACCTCGCCTATCTGTATTTGGATAGCGCCGGCGTGGAAAGTCTTTCTAAATTTGTGATGCAAAACTTACGCACCTACACCACCTACGTTGACGTGCTAAAAAACTACTACCAAGCGGTGGATACAACCTTCCGCAGTGTGGCCAACTTCAAAAACGACAACGAATACGTTGTGATGACCTACGTTAAGGGCAGCTTGCTATTCAACACCCTGCACGAAACCATGGGCAAAACCAAGTTTTTCAGGGCGCTTGCCTCCTACTACAGCGAAGCCTCGTTCACCATTGCGCCGCCTGAGCAAATGATAAACTGTTTTGCACGCGTGGGCGGCAACGAAATTGCCACCGTGTTTCAAACCTTTGCCGAAGGCAAGGAAATTTTGGGCAAGATGACCGACTAGCCACCGATCGGCGAAGACGTGCCGATTTAATAATGTAATATATTTTCTATATTTATATAGATAAGTATAATAGGTGCGCAAAAGACTTTTGGCAAATGCACGCAACGGAAAAGTCAAACCACACACATTGACGGCAGCACGACGTTGACAACATCCTTGCCAACACAACGCACGCTAGCGAAAAACAGAACACAGCGCTTGCCTTTGCGAAAAAATCGTGAAAACAAACCGCTTCGGCGACTCCGTTGCAACTAACGCAAAAGCAAGTCGCATCAAAAAACAATTCAAAAGCAAACTGCCCCGCTTTTACGGAGCGTCACGCACCACAGCAAACGCAAAAGGCCAGGCAATTGTTTGTAACTTTCAAAAACTGCCGCGAAAAAGAAAAAGATTGTTGAAAAAAGCTTGAAAATGCGATATAATATTGCCAAAGAGGTGAACCATGAGAGTTTTTATTGCGCTAAAACTTCCCGACAAAACGCGCGAAAACCTTGCACGCTCGGCAGAACAACTAAAACCGTTTGTGACGCAAGGCAAATTTGTGTCCAAAGAAAACTATCACGTTACTTTGCATTTTTTGGGCGAAGTTGCCGAAAATGACCTTATTTTCGTGCAAAGCGCCATGGATGCCGTGCACGGGTTGCCTGCGCCGGAATTGGCTTTGCAACAGTTTTCCATTTTGCGTGGTGGCGACGTGGTATGTGCCAAAATACGGCAAAAACAAAACACACTAACCGACTTGCACGACCAACTGGGCCAGTTGCTTGAACGGCACGATTTCACCGTTGAACACCGTGCCTATCGCCCGCACGTGACGGTTATGCGCAAATACGGGTTTTCCTTGCCCTTTTCGGAAGTAACAAAAAACGTGGACGTTTTCAACGCGCCGTTTTGGGGATCGGAACTTGTGCTATACCAAAGCATGTTCGGAGCCGAAGGCGTTTGCTACAAGGAACTTTATTCCGTGCGCTTAACGGAAGAGGGATAAATTTAGCAAAAGTTAACAAAAACGCACAACGTTTGCCGTTTTTGCAAGCAAACATACAAAAAATACAACTATTTTAGCAAAACAAACAAAAAAGCGCCGCAACCACAAATTGCGACGCTTAAATTATTAAATTTTGCAAAGCACAACCTGCTTTTCTTCATCGCCGTTCTTGTGCAAACAGCATTCTAAATTTATCTGCACACGCCTTCGATAATCGATCCAAAGCACAGGCAATTGCAATGACGGCAGTTTTTGGCATTACCAAATCGAACTATCTTTTTTTTGATTTTTTTTCTAAACTTTTTATACAACTTATAATATTCTTCGTTGGATAACACGGTAACGTCCAAGTCGCTGTCAACACTAAAATCGAAACAATCTCCCTACGCGCTCATACTATAGGTGCCGTCAGGTTGTTTTTCGATGTGCGTGCAGCGCGTTGAAGTATCTTCTTTGTCCTTGATGTATTCATCCGATAGCAACGTGTACTTGCCTTTAACAATCAAACCGTGTCCGCAAACAGGCTTGCCATCATCGCTCATTTCCGTAAACGAAACACAAACCGTCACTCCGTTTTCGTCGGGAACAACTAGGTCGATATCCGAATCGTGCCCCCAATTGTGATATTGAGCCAAAAGTTCATCTAAAGCAATTCGAACGCACCTCTAAAAACGTGGCTTGCATCAGAACCTTATTTGATCACAGCTTACAAGGACTTCAAAACATTTTGAACTTCGCGCATATCGCACTTGCCGGCAAAATTTGCCTTGAAGTGTTTCATAACGGAAGGAATGCTTCTATCTTGCAAGGAAAGAATTTCCGCCTTTATTTCCTCTGCCGACATCATTTTGGGCAAATAGGCGTTTACAAAAGCAATTTGAGCATCCAATGCATCCACTCTTTCGGCGCGACCGGCCCGAACAAACGCTTCGCGTTCTTCGGCAAGTTCCTTCAAGCTTTTTTGCAATATAGCCACGACGTCGGCATCAACCAATTGGCCGTTTTGCGTTCTTTTTTCTATTTCGGCCAACTTTATTTTGTTTAGCAACACCGACAAAATGGCACGAGCGTTGGTATCGTGATTTTTCAACGCTTCTACGTTGGCTTTTTTAAGTTGTTCCAAAATCATTGTTTTGCCTCCTCTGCCGGCTCCTCAACTTTAACAACAGGAGCGGCAATTTTTTCGTAATCTACCACGTAGCTGATATTATCCAGTTTCAAAAGCATTGTCGACAACGCTTTTTTGTCGATGGCGATGCGTTCTTCAAACACTAGCCATTTGCCTTCGGTAACGTCGGTGTTGGGCACAGCCAAAATAAGACTGACGTATACGGCTGTTTTTATTTCTTCCGACAAGTCGTCGTAGGCAAGTTTTTCTCCGCCAACGTTAACGACAACTTTGCCCTCTTCTTCCGTCAACACGTAGGTGCCGCCGGTGAAAGTGTTTAGGTGTTGCGTTGCAACGGACATGATTGCCTTGATTTTGTCGGCAATAAGCAGGCCAATAATATCGTTGTGGTTCAAGGTTTGTTGCAAAGCGGCAAAGGTTTTTGCTTCCGCTGCGGCGGCTGTAACACGCATTTTTGCCGTGCTTGCCGAAACGTAGTTTTCTAGCTGTTCTTTGCGGCGTTGTTCCAACTGACTTTGACGACGCACCAATCTTTCAATTTCTTTTTGCTTTTCGTCAATTTGTTCTGCCGAAACGACGGTGGTATCTTCGTCCTTCAACAAACCGTAGTAGTTATCAATTTTTTCTGCCAAACCGGCCTTGATGGCGTCGTATTCCACCACGCTCTTGCGCAAAGCATCGATAGTTCTGTCATCAAAGTTCATGGCGGCAATTTTTTCCACATCCAAACCCTTCAAGTTGAATTCCAACTGCAATTCCGAATACAAATCGTCGTGTTCCTTGCACTTGGTTTCATAAAGCCATTGACATTTTTCCAATTCCAAACGCTTTTTGAAAATTTCCTTTTCCACCGTTTGTTTGGAATCGGCCAACATTTGACGTTCGCTTTCCACGTCGCCCAGCTCGTACTTGAAGTTGGCAATTGCTTGTTCCAAATCGTCGCTTCCGGCAAGTTGTTTTGCCTTTTCGGTGGATTGCGCAATTTGTTTTTCGTTGGTCTTGATGGTTTTTTGCGCTTCCACGATGGCGGCGTTCACGTCGTCCAACTTGGAGTTTACATTTTCCACTTGGCGGAAAACGGCGGTGAATTGTTCGTAGCCGGCGGAAAGACGTTGACCAATATCGGACAAATCGTCTTTTAGCCTGTCGTTTGTGGAAATAAGGTTATCCACGCTCATGGCCGAGCCATCCAGTTGAGACTGCGTTTCGCGCAAATATTTCAAACGAGATTTCAATCCGCTAACTTTTGCGCGCATCGATTCGGTATACCGTTTAAGTTCGGTGAGTTCCGCTTCGCCACGAACGGCATCTTGTTGCACGTCCAACAAATACTTCGTGCCACTATCGTTATTTAGCGCCTTTAGATAGTTAAACACCGCTTCCGAACTGTTTTGAGCAACAATTTCGTTATAGCGTTTGTTGATGTTTTCCTTTTCGTTGTGCAACGTTGCCATTTCGGCAGAGTTAATTTCCTTGTGACGCCTGATTTCCTTAATGGCGCCATCTAGTTGTGCGGCGCGTTCCACAAGTTGGTCGTGTTCGGCATTGCGTTGAGCAATTTCCGCATCTAACGTTTCAATTTCCTGATCTTGGAAGTTGGCAGTTACGGCAAACACGCCGGAGGCATCGTCGTTATAAACCTTTTGGCTGTTCAAAAATACTTCACGCTTAAACTCTTCCTGTTTGCGCAAAAAGGCCTTGTTGCGTTCTGCTTCCAACTTGCTGCGAGAGTTTTCTATTTGCAAAATGCGGAAGCGATAATCTTCCATTGCACGTTGCAAATTGCGCTCCTTTTCGTCCAGCGAAACGTTTATCGTTTCCAACTTGGAATATTTTGCATCCAAAACTTGCAAAATGGTGTCTTTTGCCTTGATGGGCGTAACGGCAACGTCCAGTTCCGCAACGGAACGGAAACGCTTAACTTGTATTACCAGTGCGCTTTCTTTTTCGGCTATTTGACTTTCCTTGACGGCAATTTCACTTTGCAGCTTTTCCATCTGCGCCGTAACTTCGTCAATTTTAACGTCCACACGCACCGTTTCTAGCAATTCGCCCACCGATTTGGCCGGGATGTGGAAAGCTTCCAAACTATCCTTAACTTCCGAAAGGGATTTTTCCACCGTTTCCAGCTTGTTCACGTACATAACGCGTTCGCTAGTTAGGCGTTGTTGTTTTTCGTTCAAATCCAACAGCGTTTCGTTAAGTTTTTTGTTTTCCGCATAAAGCGACGCAACGTATGTTAGTTCCGTATTGATGGATTCAATGCGGTTACGCTTATCCTGTGTAATCACATATTGGCGCTGTTTTTCTTCCAGTTGACTGTTGATGGTGGCCAGTTCGTTTTCTTGCCATTCCAATTCGGAAGTGATTGCGTAGCGCTTTTTTTCGTTTTCGGCACGTTGCTCCGTTATGCTTTGCAGTGTGCGCACTTTGGGAATAAGCGTTGCAATGTCGTCTCGCAAGGCAACTTTTGCACGAGCATCTTCAATTTCTTCTTGATGGTCGGTAAGCGTTTTGTACTTGCGTTGCGCTTCTTCCAGTTTTGCGGCAATGTCGTTGCGAACGTTGCCTGCGGCATACTTTGCTTTTAGTTCGCCCATTTGCGCCGTGGCAATGGTGACGTCCTTAGAAATTGCCTCCAATTCGTCCGTTATGGAATTCAATTCGTCCGTGGACGGGGTTGCAACACCACTTTGCGTATATGCCTTAACGCGCGACATGGCACTATCTTTCATGCTGCGAACTTCGGCAGACGATTTCAAAATTTCGTCCTTGACTTCCGAAAGCATTTTTATTTCGTCAAAAACCGACAAATCGCCGTGGAAATTATCTATGGCAATGTTGTTGACGTAGTCCATTTTTATAAGTTGAGGCACTTGTTCCTTCAAAATTTCCTCAACATAGGGCACTGCGTTTTGATTGCGCGCAACAACTTGCCACCTACCGTCCACGCGTTTTTTCAACACGCGGCGTGTGGTGCCATCCTCTCCGTGAATGCGCGAAAGCGAAAATTCTTCGTCATCCAAAGTGAAAATTGTTTCAACGTCTCGCAGATTTTCCGATTCTTCCTTGAAACAAAATTCCAAGTAAGAATTAAGGTGGCCGCCGCAAGAAGTTACTATTTCTTTGCCTTCACCGGCTGTACCAAAGGTGAAAATTTGCTTTTCCTTTGTTTGAGAATCGATGGCGATAACTTTGCTTATTCTCATATGGCGCTCTCCTAACAAGTTGAATTTTAACAAACTGCTTCAAACAAACGGAATAAACCTGTTGCTATCGGCAAATTTTTGTGATAAAATAAGTTTCACTGATGCAGGACGTTTACGCTTTGCTTACGGCAACCATCAAGCACTACGAAAAACTTGGGTTGTTGCACTGTTTTTTGCAACGATAGTAGCTTGGGCTACCTGCACACCAAACAAAACTTCCTGTATAATAAAATATTATATACTATCAAAAAAAAATAATCAAGACTTTATTTGCAAAAGAGGTAAATTATGGCTTTCTGCGACAAAGAAAGACAACTTATAAACGAGGGCGTAACCACGCTGGATAACAAGTTCATTTTGAACTATGTTCCCGATGCCCCAGATAAGTGCGTTGCCGTCTATCTTTTGGGATTGGTAATTTCTCAAAGCAACGGTGCGGACAATTCCTGCCAAACCATTGCCCAAAAACTAGATATTTCCGAAGAAGAGGTTATGGCGGCATTCCGCTATTGGGAAGAATTGGGGTTGGTTCACGTAACTTTTGACATACCGCAACAAGTAATCTACCTTGCCGTGCGCGATTCTGCTAGTGCGCTAAAAAAAATAAAGCCCTCTAAATACGCCAAGTTTTCACGCGAGATGCAAAACGTCATCACCGGCCGCATGATTTCTCCCAACGAATTTGACGAATACTACGTGTTTTTGGAAAACACCACTTTTCAACCGGAAGCGTTGGTTGCAGTTGCAAAATATTGCGTGGCACTTAAGGGCAGCGACATAAACTACCGCTACGTATTGACGGTGGCTCGCAATCAGTTGCTCAAAGGCGCAACTACATTGGCTGTTGTATGCGACAATTTGGATAACCAACAAAAATACGACGACGATCTTAAACTTGTTTTCCAGGCACTAAAACTAAAACGCACCTTCGACTATTCCGACCGGGAACGCTACGAAAAGTGGATTAAGGAATTCAACTTTTCGTTGGACGTTATCGTGGCAGTTGCAAAAAAACTAACCAGCATGGATAAACTAGATGCACTTCTTTCGGAATACTACGCAAAAGGTGCGCTTTCTGTGGCGGAAATTGAAAACTACGAAGATCAGAAGGATCGCTTGACCACTCTTGCCAAGGAAATAAACCGCACCATCGGCGTTTACTACCAAAACGTTTCGGTTGTGGTGGACGAATATCTCACAACGTGGATTCGCCGTGGCTACGACGATCAAACACTGCTTGCCGTTGCAAAATATTGCTTCCGCAGTGGCATAAGAACGCTGGCAGGGTTATCATCCGTTTTGGACAAGCTTTATGCAAACGGCGTAACCACCGTGGAAGCATTGGAACTGTACCTTGCAGAAGCGTTGCAAAAGGATCAACAAATAAAACAAGTGCTAGAAAACGCCGGTTTGGAGCGCAACGTCACAAACAACGATCGCACCTTGTACCGCACTTGGACGAGCAAATGGCACATGCAGCACGATTTGGTTTGCTTTGCTGCACAAAAATCCGCCGGCACCACTTCGCCGCTGGCCTACCTAAACAGATTGCTTTCTAACTACAAACAAGCGGAAGTGTTTTCCGTTGAACAGGCGAAAGCCTTTGCCGATACCACCACCGCAACTTCTAGCGCAAAAAAAGCAGTGCTTGGCGAAGTGAAACGCGCCGACTACACCGACGAACAACTAAACGCTTTGTTCACCGCTTTGGATACGGAGGAATGATGAACCAACAAATTCTTGTTCAAGCCAAAAGAACAGTAGACCTGCGCCGAGATAATGCCGAAAGCAAATGCCAAGATAATTTGCAAAGTTTGCGCAGTCACGACGATTGGACGCAATGCGAACGCGCATTAAAAACGGCGCAAGTGCAAGCCGTGCTATATCAAAAAGCCGAGGCGAAGAAGGTTGTTGCCACGCAAAAATTATATCGCAAAAAATTGCTGGAAAAATACAGCCTTACCGAAGCCGATTTGACTCCGCAATATAGCTGCAAAAAATGCAACGACACTGGCTACGTAGACGGACAACCTTGCCAATGTTTGCAAAAGGAAGTGCGCAAGCTTTTGTTTGCACAAAGCAACGTTTCTAACCCCAACGCAACATTTGCCAACAGCACCGAAACCAACAAGCACAACGTTGCAGTGCACAAAAAAGCGCTTGAAGTGTGCGAAACAGGCAGTTTAACCAACATTTTGCTAACTGGTGGCACAGGAACGGGCAAAACCTATTTGCTATACGCCTGCCTTAACCAATGCGCAAGTTTGGGCAAAAGCGTGCTGTTCACCACGGCCTACAACCTTAACTCGCTGTTTTTGGAATGTCACCTTAGCGACGTTGCAACCAAGCGCGCCATCATGCAAAACCTTAGCAGCGTGGACGTTTTGGCCATAGACGACCTTGGCACTGAAACAGTATACAAAAACGTTACGGCAGAATATTTGTTTGCACTTGTTAACGAACGTATAACCGCAGGCAAGCAAACGTTTTTCAGCACAAACCTTTCTCTTGCCGACGTGCGCGAACGCTACGACGAACGTATTTTCTCGCGCTTGGTGGATCAATCCTGCACGCTTATTGCACAACTGGAAGGTGCCGACAAGCGTTTGCAAAAATAGTTTTGAAAAGCAACAACAAAATTCAATGCAAACAATGCAAAAGGCTCGACAATTGTCGAGCCTTTACAAATTCTATTCGCCTTTTTTTATTTTTTCCAACGCCCAAAAATAAATTTCTTCGGTGGCGAGGGAAAGTTTTGTTAGTTGCGTGCGCTTTGTTGCCGGGTGCAGCCAATAACTTTCGTCGCTGGTGGAAATATCCACGCAATCGCCAAACACGTTGTTTTTATAAAGCTTTTTGTTGAACGGATAGTCGTATTCTATGTGGATGCTTTCCAGTTCCGTTGCGGCCCACTCAACGTGGGTGGGTTGCCCGTATGCGACACAATCCAAAACAGTGCCTTCCGGCGTTTGCACCAATTTGCCTTTGCCGTGATGATAAAACTTTTTGGCGTTTGGCAGGGTGTGCACGTCCACTTCGTCTTCGAAACGATAGGTGCCGTTGCGAACTTCTTCTCGCACCACTTTTCTTTGCCAGTTGAACCAATCGGGAATGTGTGAAAATTCCGTTTCTCCCTCTTTGGCAACCAACTGTCCAAGCGTTGTCATTTCCCATTCCTTGCCGCAAGCATCACAGCGAAGCGTTGTGCCTTGGGAATAGGTTTGAAATTCGGCATTGCAATGCGGACAGCGATAGAGCAGGTTGTGCAAGCCTTCCGCACGCTTGGTATATTTGTTTTCGATGCCGTTTTCTAGCTGATAACGGTAATCATCGTGCGTCAGCGATTGTTTGATGCGATTGTTAATTTCCTCCACGGAAAGTGTTTTCAATTCTTCCGCAGTAACTATTTGGCTAATTTCGGCGTGCAACGGCATTTTTTGGCGCGGCTTGTTCCATTGCGGCGCAATAATGAAGTTGCCATCCATTTTAAGCGTTACAACGGGTATTCCCAACAACTTAGAAAGTTTGCCCAGCGAAGGCGGCAAGTACGAATCGCATCCATCTAGCGAATAGCGCGCCTCCGGATACATACAAACAACGTCGCCGTGTTCCTTTGCGCAGTAGCGCAAGTTGCGAATAAGGTTGAAATCCTTAATGAATTTGCGTTTAGCAATGCCACCAAGCCTGCGCATAAGCCAATCGGTATAATCGCGAACTGCATCTATTGCCACAACGAAGTTTGCTAGCTTATATGGCAAAATTGCCCTGTACATAACGGCAAAGTCCATCATGCTGGCGTGTGACGCAAGCAACAAATAGGGCGGTTTTAGGCCGTCCATATTTTTTCTTTCAATTTTAAGTTTGTATCCCGCAAGCACAGCCCTAACGGCAAATTCCCTTGCAATAAACATCCAAAAACGACTTGCCCGTCTGGGACGACGAGAAAAATCGTATTTTTTCACTTGTGTGTAGCTACTCTCTTTACCCACAGCACTTCCTCCAATTTTGTACGTCCATTGTACAAACATCCGGCGATTATGTCAAGCAAACTGGCACAAATTTCACTTTTGTTTACTATTTTGTGCGTTTTGTGAAGCAAATGCTGCAAAAGGTGCTTTTGCGCCGCTCAAAAACGGCTTTTGGTGCGTTTTTAAGGGGCACGTTGCAACTTTTTGAGGATAACTCAAGGCTTTTTGTCACAAAGCAATTGCATCAAAGTGCGCGGCAAAAACGTTGCAAATTGACAATTGCAAAACGATTTTGATGGGCACTATGGCAAAACGATGATATGCCGAGTAACAACTCGGACGGTTTTTTTTGTCGTTGTTTTTGCATCGCAACAGTGCCGCACGCCTTGCGCCAAGCCACACAAAAAAACGCCGTCCAAATATGCAAAAATTATCCAAACATTTTTTTTCGTTAGTTTTCTTGCAATAAAATGCACAGTTTAGTATAATAGAAAGGCTTGAAAAAGCAACGAACCGCGGCAAAGCTACGCCGCAAACAATTTGGAGATTTTCACATGGATATCAATCAAAGAATAACCGAAGAACTTGAGGTTGCGCGTTGGCAGGTAGATGCCGCAGTTAACCTTATTGACGAAGGCAACACAATTCCCTTCATTTCTCGTTACCGCAAGGAAGCAACGGGACAACTAAACGACGAACAATTGCGCAAACTTTCCGACAGACTAACCTATTTGCGCAACTTGGAAGAAAAGAAAGCGCAAGTTATAAACAGCATTGACGAACAAGGCAAGCTAACCGACGAACTGCGTGAAGCAATAGAAAAGGCCGAAACGCAAGTTGCCGTGGAAGACTTGTACCGTCCCTATCGTCCCAAACGCCGCACCCGCGCAACCGTTGCAAAGGAACAAGGTTTGGAACCGCTTGCAATGGTTATCATGTTGCAACAAACGGATAAGAACGCCAAAGAATTGGCAAAAGAATTTGTCAACGAAGAAAAGGGCGTAAAAACCGTTAAAGATGCATTGCAAGGAGCGTTGGATATTATTGCCGAAGTTATTTCCGACAACGCCGACTATCGCAAGGTGATTCGTGACAAAACCTTCCGTTTGGGCAAACTAACTTCCGTCGCAAAAGATGCCGAAAAGAAAACGGTATACGAAAACTACTATAAGTACGAAGAACCGGTGCTTAAAATTGCCGGACACCGCGTGCTTGCCGTGAACCGTGGCGAAGCGGAAAAAGTGCTTACTGTAAAAATTATTGCCCCCACCGAAGAAATTTTGCAATATTTGGAAAAGCAAGTCATAACTCGCGACAACCCCAACACAACGCCGCTGCTAAAACTTGCCGTTGCCGATAGCTACACTCGTCTTATCGAACCCAGCATTGCAACGGAAATTCGCAACGCCTTGACGGAAAAGGCAGAAGACGGAGCAATTACCGTTTTTGGCAAAAACTTGGAACAACTGCTTATGCAACCTCCCATTGTTGGCAAAGTTGTTTTGGGCTGGGACCCTGCATTCCGCACCGGTTGCAAACTGGCCGTTGTTGATGCAACAGGCAAAGTGCTTGATACAACCGTCATTTTCCCCACCGCTCCCACCACTCCAGAAAAGATAGCTCGCGCCAAAGTGACGCTAAAAGCTCTAATTGAAAAATACCACGTTTCTCTTATTTCGCTGGGCAACGGAACGGCTTCCCGCGAAAGTGAACAAATAATTGTGGATTTGTTGCACGAAACGGGGTTGCCCGTGCAATACGTTATCGTTAGCGAAGCAGGCGCTTCGGTATATTCCGCAAGCAAACTTGCCACCGAAGAATTCCCCAACTTCGACGTAGGACAACGCAGCGCGGCAAGCATTGCACGCCGCTTGCAAGATCCGCTTGCAGAACTTGTTAAAATCGACCCGAAATCCATTGGTGTTGGGCAATACCAACACGACATGAACCAAAAGAAACTTGGCGAACAGCTTAACGGCGTTGTGGAAGATTGCGTAAACAAAGTTGGCGTAGATTTGAACACTGCTTCCGTTTCGTTGCTAACATACGTTTCCGGCGTATCTTCCGCCATTGCCAAAAACATTGTTTCCTATCGTGAACAAAACGGTCGTTTTACCAACCGCCAGCAACTGCTAAAAGTGGACAAGTTGGGCGCAAAAGCCTTTGAACAATGTGCAGGATTCATGCGCATTTCCGGCGGCGAAAACGCATTGGATTGCACTAGCGTTCACCCCGAAAGCTACGAAGCAACAGAATTGCTAATGAAAAAGTTGAAAATTTCTCCCGAAAACATCGGCAACCTTGCAGGACTTTCCAAAACCATCCGCAACTACGAAAAACTTGCCGACGAACTTGGTATTGGCGAACTTACCCTGCGCGACATCGTTGCCGAACTGGAAAAACCCGCCCGTGACCCGCGTGACGAAATGCCTAAACCCATTTTGCGCACCGACGTTTTGGAAATGAAAGACCTGAAAGAGGGCATGCTTTTGAAAGGCACCGTCCGCAACGTTATAGATTTTGGCGTGTTTGTGGATATCGGCGTGCACCAAGACGGTCTCGTTCACGTTTCGCAACTGACAAACAAAAAGTTTGTAAAACATCCGCTGGAAGTTGTTAAAGTTGGCGACGTTGTAGACGTGAAAGTTTTGGGCGTAGACCTGGAAAAGAAGCGCATTTCGTTGACAATGATTATTTGATAACAATCCCAAAAAACAAAAACAGCACTCTGCGAAATTTTGCGGAGTGCTGTTTTTTTGTAAAGTGAAAAGTCAAAAGGAATAACGGTTGGACGCTATCCTTTTAGCAACGTGTTTTCTAAACACGCTTTTTTTGTTAAAAACAGAACCTTTTTGCAAGGCGGTGTTCACCGTTTCGAACGGCTACGCCTTTTGTGGCGCAGGATAATCCTTGCCGAAAGTTTCCACCACGATGGAAGAAATAACCTGTTTTTCGTAGGGTCTGTCGTAGTAGTCGGTGTATTCGTCGGCAATTTCGTCCACCACGTTCATTCCTTCAACCACCTTGCCAAAAGCAGCATAGGCGCCGTCCAAATGGGGTGCATCTTGGTGCATAATGAAAAATTGGCTGCCGGCGCTGTTGGGGTTTTGCGCACGCGCCATGGAAATAACTCCTCGTTCGTGTTGCAAGTTGTTGGCAAATCCGTTTTGAGAAAATTCGCCTTTTATGGAGTAGCCCGGTCCACCCGTGCCAGTGCCTTGAGGGCATCCGCCCTGAATCATAAAGCCACGAATAACGCGGTGAAAAATAAGTCCATTATAAAATCCGCCGTTTGCCAACGAAATAAAATTGTTGACGGTATTGGGCGCAACGGAAGGATAAAGTTCCACTTTGATGGTTTTGCCGTTTTGCATAGTTATGGTTGCAACGGGATTTTGACAATTCATGTTAACATCTCCTTGATTTGTTATTTGATGCTATTGTAGCACAAAACAACCAACAACTCAACGCCGACAAGCAATTTGATTAAAAATTGTTAAATATTGCGTACGTTATTGCCAACTATTCGTGACAAATTGCCCAGCTTTGGCAAAATGCCACTAAATATTTGAAACTTTTTCCGCCAAGCAGTTGCCAAAAATAAAAATTTGTAGTATAGTAGATAAGCATCTGGGTGTAGCGCAGTTTGGTAGCGCACTAGACTGGGGGTCTAGGTGTCGCAGGTTCAAGTCCTGTCACTCAGACCAAGCGACGGCTTGCTTATAGGTCGCAAACAAAAGATGGTTGCAAAAACAGCAGCCATCTTTTTGTTTTCTCCTTTTTGCTGCGCCGCCTTGGGCATAATTGCACGGGACAGTTTGAAATAACGTAGCGCTCCGCTGCACGTCCGTTGGCGTTCCGCTTCACTTACCCTTCGCTTTGCTTGGGACAAGTCCTGTCACTCAGACCAGATTTAACAAAATGATGGCTTTACACAATGCATTTTGATGCTGTCCATTCGAGGGCGGTTTTTTCTTTTGCCCTAAAAAATTAGCTCAATCAAGTGTCAAATTTATATGCTTGCTTTTTCTCTTCTTCGGCGTTAACATGCGTGTAGACGTTCATTGTCATTTCTAGCGTCGAATGCCCCAACCATTGCTGCACAGCTTTAGGCGCCCCGCTTCGCTGCAATGTGCAGAAAACGTGTGTGCGCTTACGTTCTCTAACCCTAACGCTTCGCATATAATGTGCATTTGCTTTTGGTGGTATTTGCGTGTCGTTTCTCCAAACAGTGGTTGATCATCTGACACGCCTTAACCAACAAAACGGCAATTCTAAAAAGCCAACGTAAATAGCAAAAAAAAGTAAAAATTGCATAAAAAACGACATCATGTCGCATTGACTAGCTGTCCCTCACGGAACGTGTTCCAAGCTACGGCTCGGCATCGATGTCACTTCTGTGTTTATTATGCACACTTATAGTTTTTGTCAATACTTTTTTCAAAAATCAACTTGCAAAAGTGAAAAACGCCGTTTCTGAAACAACTTAGACGGTAAAACGTAGCTCCGTTGTCGCTAAACAAAACGATATTAAAGCAAAACACACCCGGGAGAACAAAAAATGTCAATATTAACAGCAGAAGGCGAACCCGGAAGTGGCAAAAACTGTTTTTTAACGGCAATGGCAACACAAAACATTTACGAAAAACCTGCTCGAACAGTACGCAAAAATTGCAATGCGCTCAATAACATACTGAACGCCTCTAGTTACGACTTGCCCTGCACCAAGCCACCTTGTATATACAGACTTTGCTGTTACGGTCAAAAGCCCCGACTGCGGCTCACGTGTTTTTGTGGAAGACCACGATTTTTATGACTTTTTGAACAATCACGACACTGTTTTGCAGGTTTTTGAAGATAACTTTATAAACGTCATCAATAACTTGAAGGTTAGATTCACAAAAGAATAAATAAAACAACGAAAAAACCATACTCTTGAGATAATAACTCTTGAGCATGGTTCTTTTTTACCTCTTAAGATGCAAATTGAAAAAATTCCCTAATTATACTATTCTTAGGCTAGCGGTTTTTTTTGCAAATTTGCAGTTTTAGTTGTTGTTTTATGCTACCACTATGGCGGATTTTGCCAAATAACACGTGGCAAACCTAGTCGGCATAGCCTTTGGGGTTTTTGCTTTGCCAATTCCACAACGACTTGCACATTTCGTCCAAATCGCGGGTGGCTTCCCAACGAAGTTCCTTCTTGGCCTTAGATGCATCGGCATAGCAAGCGGCAATGTCGCCATCTCTACGCCCTTCAATGACGTAGGGCAACGCATGCCCACAAGCCTTTTCGAATGCGTGGATAACTTGCAACACACTGTAGCCGTGGCCTGTGCCCAGGTTATAAACAAACACTCCGCTTTCCGTAACGTTTTGCAATGCGGCAACGTGTCCCAAAGCAAGATCCACAACGTGAATGTAATCTCTAACGCCGGTCCCATCGGGCGTGGGATAGTCGTTGCCGAAAACGTGAATTTTTTCCAGCTGTCCCACAGCCACCTTTGCCACGTAGGGCGTAAGGTTGTTGGGAATGCCGGCAGGATCTTCACCGATAAGGCCACTTTCGTGTGCGCCAACGGGGTTGAAATAGCGCAGTAGCACCACCGACCACTCGTTGTCGGCACGGTAAGCATCCGTCAAAATGCGTTCCTGAAACAGTTTGGACGTTCCGTAGGGGTTGGTTGTTCCGCCTGTTGCGCACTGTTCCGTTATGGGCAAAACTTCGGGATCGCCATAGACGGTAGCCGAAGAGGAAAACACGATTTTTTTGCAACCGTGGCGTTGCATTGCATCCAAAAGTGCAAGCGTTCCGCCAATGTTGTTGTCGTAGTAGGCAATGGGGATTTTGCAACTTTCGCCAACGGCTTTCAATCCGGCGAAGTGAATAACCCAATCAATTTGGTGGGCATCAAAAATCTCGTCGAGCAACTTTTTGTTGCGCACGTCGCCTTCGAAAAGTTGCACTTTTTTGCCTGTTATTGTTTCGATGCGTTGCAAACACTTTTTGCTGGAATTGCAAAAATTATCCAAAACAAGCACTTCGTGGCCGCAGTTCAACAGTTCAACGCAAGTGTGAGAGCCAATGTAGCCGGCTCCGCCCGTAACAAGAATTTTCATTTTGTCCTCCCCTTATATCAGGCGCAATGCGCCCTGTTTTCTTTTATTATATTCCCGTTGCAAAAGTTTGTCAACGGTAACGCGCTTTCGAACGACTTTTTGCTGTTTACAAATTTTATCGCGTGTTGTATAATCTTGTGGAAAACAAAACTACTTCGAGGAATTATGAAACACTTTTTTGCCGACCTTAAACAGGGCATAACTTCCATGTTCACCGGCCCTGCGCAAAACGAAAATCTTTTTCAACTTGACGGCCGTCCGCCGTTGAAACGAGCCATACCCTTTGGTTTGCAGCACGTTTTGGCAATGTTTGTTGCCAACGTAACACCGCTATTGCTAGTGTTTGCCGCAATTGGAATTTCCGGCACGCAGCTTGCCACACAAGCCATTTTGGGTTCGCTTTTTATGGCTGGCATTGGCACCATAATGCAACTGCTTATAGGCGCGCGCCTTCCCGTTGTTGTGGGCACGTCCTTCACTTTCGTGGGCATTTTTTGCACCACAGGTCTTTCTGCCGGTGGCGGCGAAGCCGGCTACTACACCATTTTGGGTTCGGTGATGATTGGCGGACTTATTGCATCGGTACTGTGCCTGTTTATTAAATGGTGGGGAAAACTTATAAAACCCGTCGTGCCCTGCGTTGTTGTTTTCGGCATAGGTTTAAGCCTGCTGCAAAGCGGCGCCACTCAGTTTTTGGGCGGCGACGGAGTGTTGGGCAATCTTGCCGGCGGAGGCGAAGCGCAAGTTCCCTACTACTGCTACGTGTTGGTTGCCGGCATAACGTTGCTTTCGGCAATTTTGTGGCAAATTTTTGCCAAAGGCGTTTGGAAAAACCTTAATGTTATCGTGGGCATAGTTGTTGGCTACTTGGTTAGTTTGTGTATCCCCGGAATGATAGATTTTTCCGCATTGCAAATAAAAAACGTGCAAGACGTGGTTTCCTATCCGCATTTGGTGGACGTTTCCAAAATACGTTTTGAAGTTGTCCCGATAGTGCTAACAACCGTTTGTTTTTTGATGGCCGTCGTAGAGGGCATAGGCGACACCAACGCGCTGTGTGCAAGCGGATTGAATCGCAATCCCACCAATCGTGAAATAACCGGCGTGCTGGTCGCTGACGGCTTCAATTCCTTTCTTTGCTCCTTCTTTGGCACCTTGCCGCTAACAACCTTTGCTCAAAACGTTGGCATCGTGGCACAAACAAAAGTTGTTAACCGCTTCACGCTGTTTATTGGCGCACTGTTCTTGATAATTGCTTCCTGCTTCCCGGTGGTGGGCAACTTCCTTTGCACCATTCCCGATTGCGTGTTTGGCGGCACCATCGTTATTTTGTTTGGTTCCATTGTTGTTGTCGGCATGAAAATGTGCAGCGAAGCAGGCTTCTCCGACAAAAACACGCTTATAGTTTCTGTTTCCGTTTGCTTGGGGTTTGGCATAACGCTTGCCGACAACTTCTTTGCTTACCTTAGCGCCGTGGGACTTTCCACTGTGGCCGACTTGCTTTCAAACAACGTGCTTAACATGTTTTTGATTGCATTCGTGCTTAGTTGGGTGCTTCCCGAAGATATGAACTTTGTTTGGCGCAAAAAGGCAAAACAAACAGACGACGCGCAGTAACAAAAACGCCTCAAAATGAAATGCACCGCAAAAGTCAAACACTTTTGCAGGTGCATTTTTTGTGACAAGTAAAAAGAAATTTGACGCCAAATACTCGTCCGAATTTAAATTGCCTATTATTACAAAAAGAATCTCACTAAAATTGAAACGAGTCCGGCGCAATGCCGAACTCAATTCAAATATAATTAATTCAATTTTTTATTTCAACTTTTGGATTCACGTCAAAACATTTAACGGTGTTTCGTTATTTTAGTTGATTCAAAACGTATTCCGTCACTGCTTCGGCCGTCAATCCGTTTTGTTGCAAAAGCGTTTGTGGTTTGAAATCTCCGAAGAAGGATTTTTGCAAACCAAAGTTTTTAACCTTCAACGCGCTATCTCCCAAAACCGATGCCACTTTTTGACCGTAGCCACCTTCCAAAATGCCTTCTTCTAACGTTACAACCAAACTGTGGTTTTGTTGCAAACCAAGCAAAACTTCCTTATCCACGCCAGAAACAAACACGGGGTTTATCACGGTGGGTGTGATGCCGTTTTCTTGCAAATTTTGAGCAACCTGCTGAGCCAGCGCCATTGTGCTGCCAACGGCAACTATCGCAACACCACTGCCCTTTTGCACAATGTTGCATTTGTTCAAGATGGAATAATCTTGCTTGTGGACAATGCCATGAGTGACAAAACAAGGAACACGAATGGCCACGGAAAGTTTGGTTTGTTCGATGGACCAATCTAGCATTTGCAAATATTCTTCCACGCAAGTGGGAGCCAAATAAACCAAGTTGGGCACGTTGGAAATTTCCGCAATGTCGTATAGGCCGTTGTGCGTGGAACCGCCCATGCCAAACACGCTTGCACCAAACACAAGCACCGTTGCCGGGTTGTTATCTAGTGACAAATCCTGGTGTAGTTGGTCGAAACTGCGTTGCACGAAGGAACTGAACACGGCATAAACGGGTTTTGCGCCACCACGAGCAATGCCCGATGCAAACGCCACGGCGTGCTCTTCGCAAATGCCAACGTCAACAAATTGCTTGCCAGCCTGTTTGCGACGTTGTTCGTCCATGGCCAGCACCACCGGCGTCGCCGAAGAAATTGCCACAACGGAAGGATCCTTTTGCATTTTTTCTTGCAAAAACGCGCGAGTTATTTCGTTGTACGTTTCGCCTTTTTTGCCGTTTAGGTATTCGCCTTTTTCTAGCGAAAACGGCCCGCCAGAATGGAAGGTTTCTCTGCGCGTTTCTGCCGCCCAAAAGCCCTTGCCCTTTTGTGTGTGCACGTGCACCACGATGGGATGATCGGCGTTTTTAACCTTTTGAAAGGCATCCACAAGCGCCAAAACGTCGTTTCCTTGTTCCACGTAAACGTAGTCTAGCCCCAACGCTTTGAATAGGTTGTTTTGAGCTTTGCCTTGCGTTTCACGAAGCAGTTGTAAATTTCTTATGTAGCCGCCGTGATTTTCCGCAATGGACATTTCGTTGTCGTTAACAACTGCAATGAAGTTTGTGCCCTGTTCGGCAACGTTGTTAAGCCCTTCGTAGGCTTCGCCGCCGGAAAGAGAACCATCCCCCACAACGGCAATTACGTTGTGCTTTTGCAACAACAAATCGCGCGCCTTTGCCAAACCGCAAGCCAGCGACAACGCCGTGGATGTGTGACCAACGGTAAAAACGTCGTGGCAACTTTCCTCGGGGTTGGTGTATCCGTTCACGTCGCGGTAGTGTTCGGGGTTAGAAAACGCTTCTCTGCGTCCCGTCAAAATTTTGTGGGTGTAGCACTGATGTGAAACGTCAAACACAATTTTATCGGTAGGAGAATCGAACACGTAGTGCAATGCAGTGGTAACTTCCACTATGCCCAAATTGGGGCCGATATGCCCACCGTATTCGCTTAGCCTTTTCAAAAGCGTTGCACGGATTTCTGCACACAAATCAGGCAAATTGTCCCTTGATATTTTTTTCAAATCGGCAATTCCGTTGATTTTTTCCAGAAACATTTTTCTCTCCTTTTTGCGGTTAGCGACACTGTTTTTCTATTATATCATATTTACTTAAAAAAAACATATATTTTAGCAAACTTGCCGAAATAATGTTCAGTTATGTTGCAAAATACGTAGTACGTTTTCTCGGTGAACGTGGCGACAACGGCGCTTTCAAGCACATACGGGAAAATTTGTGGCAAAAAGGACGATTCGTTTTGAATCGTCCTTTGAGGAATACCCGCTCGCAAAGGTTGTTTGTGCGATACGATATGTGCGATTTTTTTGGAGAATGCGTTTACTTGTTCTTTTTGCTTTGGCAAGAAGAGCAATAGGGACAACAATCGCAACTAGAACAACCTTTTTTCTTTTTGCGGATGGCAACGATAACAACGGTAGCCACAAGCACTACGCAGGCAACTATCAGAAAAATTTCCCGGAAGTCCATAAGCTAACCTCCTCTACGCCTTGGTGGCGGTAGACTTGTTGCGCTTTTTCAACAAACCTTTGTTGTTAAGCACAATAAGCGTAGCAACTGCGGCGGCAACTGCTAACCAAATGAAGCAAGTCCACCACCAACTGCCGATTGTGTAGACGGCCGTACCAACGATATAGCTAGAAACAACCCAGAACACCAACGTCCAGTTGAAGCGTTTGCCGTTTTGCAATTCTGCTTTAGCCGTGCTAACTGCTGCAAAACAAGGAATAGTTGTCATGTTGAATGCTATGAAGGAAAGCAACGCAGGAACGGTGATTCCGGTGGCCTTGATCATTGCTTGAACGGAGTCGATGCCGTCTTCGGCCATGATATTCCAACCTTCGCCAAATTGCAAACCTGCAACAGCTGCCAAGCAAACTGCCAACGTACCAAACGTGGAAATTACGTTTTCTTTTGCGATGAGGCCTGCAACAATTGCCACAACAAACACCCAACCAAGTTCGCCAAGTTGACTGCCGAAGCCAAGCGGCGTGAGCAAAGGCTGAACAAGCGATGCCAAACCGGCAATAATGCTTTTGTTAATTTCTTCGTCTGCAAGCAAGTTCCAGTGGAAGTCGAAGTGAGTTAGCACCCAAATCACAATTGTGGATGCAAGGATAATTGTGAATGCCTTTTTGATGAAGTGCTTGGTTTTGTCCCACAAGTGCAACATCAAGTTTTTGAATTGCGGCGCGTGATATGCCGGCAATTCCATAATGAACGGGGGAGTTTCGCCCTTCAAAGTTGTGCTGCGCATAAGCAATACGCTAATTATTGCAGCGACAATGCCCAAAATGTACATTCCGTAGGTGATGAATTCTGCATTGCCGATGCCGAAGAATGCAACGATACCGCCGGCAACTGCCGTTAGGATGGGCAATTTTGCGCCACACGAGAAGAAGGGAATAACGCGAACGGTTGCCGTGCGTTCTTTGTCGTCGGCAAGCGTGCGAGTGTTGATCATGGCGGGAACGGAGCAACCAAATCCCATAATCATGGGCATGAAAGCTCTGCCGGAAAGTCCAAAACGACGGAACAATCTATCCAAAATGAAGGCGATTCTTGCCATGTAGCCGCTGTCTTCCAAAATGGAGAAGAACAAGAACAACACCAAAATGGGTGGCAAGAAGGAAAGTACCGAGCTTAAACCGTCGAGAACACCATTGTTAAGCAAACCGATTGCCCAATCTGCCATGCCGCTGTTTTCGATGCCGCCTTGAATCCAACCAAACAATTCGCCAACAATCATGTCGTTCCAAATGTTGTTAATAATAACACCGGGAGCCATAATTGCGCCGTCGTAGAGGCATGCAAGCCATCTAACGCCATAGTTGATTGGTTCACCATCCACCACAAGACCAACGTCTTCCAGGGTGGGCAATCCAAAAATTGCGCCCAAATACAAGAAGTCTTCCGAGAAGGTGAGGTGGAAAATTGCAAACAACACAAGCAAGAAAATGGGAATACCCCAAATTTTGTGTGTCAACGCTTTGTCGGCCTTATCCGAACGAGTCATTTGGAACTTGTCGTTGTTTTTGCGTTCCACGGCCGTGGCAAAGTGTTTGGAAATGTATTGATAACGTCCATCGGCAACCAACGCTTCGAAGTCTGTGCCAAACGTTTCGTCGCTGTGAGTGGTTTTGAATTCTTCCACCATTATTGCGGCTTCGTGGTGCATGGAAACTTCTATTTCGTCGTTTTCAACAAGCTTAACGGCATGGAACAAGGGATTTTCCACCTTGTTGCCGCGCAAAGCAATTGTAACGTCGGAAATAAGGTGCGAAACGGCAGTTTTTTCCAGCACTGTTTTGCCTTTGCGTTGTTTTTGACATTCGCCGTATACGGCGTCCATCAAGTCTTTCAAACCGTCACTACGCAAAGCGGAAATTTTAACGACGGGAACCCCCAAGCCCTTTTGAAGTTGTTCGGCATCAACCTTGTTGCCTTGCTTATCCATTTCGTCCATCATGTTCAATGCCACAACGACGGGAACGTCAATTTCCAAAATTTGCGTGGTAAGGTACAGGTTGCGTTCTAGGTTGGTCGCATCCACAATGTTTATGACGCAATCGGGTTTTTCGTCCAAAATGTAGTTACGAGCAATAACTTCTTCCGGCGTGTAGGGCGAAAGAGAATAAATACCCGGCAAGTCTATAATAGAAACGGGTTCTGCGCATTTTTTATAAACCCCTTCGCGCTTATCTACGGTTACGCCCGGCCAATTGCCCACGTGGGCGGTAGATCCGGTCAACCCGTTGAATAGCGTTGTTTTTCCGCAGTTGGGGTTGCCTGCCAATGCTACTCTTTTCATTTGCTTTCCTCCATGGTCACGCAAGCGGCTTCCGTTTTGCGCAGCGTCAATTCGTAACCGCGAATGGCTATTTCCAAAGGATCTCCCAAAGGCGCTTTTTTGCGCAGCATAATTTCTGCACTGGGAGTGATACCCATATCAAACAGTCTGCGTTTGATTTTTCCTTCGCCGCCAACGCTTTTAACAACTCCTTTTTCTCCGACAGCAAACAAATCCAGTGTCTTCATGTTTTCTCCTTTTCTAGATAAAAATTGTATTGAACGGCACAAGGCCGAAACAACCGAAAATAAATTTTGCAACTGCGGCAACGGTTTTGCCGCCTAGCGCAAAAGCGATGCTACTGAACGGCAACAAAAACTTTGGCGGAAATTCCGCTATCCAAAGCAATGCGACCATCCTTTATTTTGCAAACAACGCTGCCGGCACCGCTGGAAGTAACAATAACTTCTCCGCCCGTTGCAAGTCCAAGGCTTTCCAAGTGTTTTTTAGTTTTTTCGTCTGCCGCAACGCGAACGATTTTAAGCGACGTGTTGATGGGCGCAAAAACCAATGGCATATTTCCTCCTGCGAACGGCGTTTCCGTTCTAGTTGATAAAATGTGAAATTTGTTTCACTTTCGTGTTTATTATATCCCTGCGCCGCAATGCTGTCAAGCAAAATGTGAAGCGAATTTCGCATTTTTTGAAATTTTTTTACAAAAACAAATTGCCACATGGTGAAAATGTTATGGATGCTTTGCCCAAATAGCACCGTTGGTTTATTGATGAAAAACTTTTTTGTCTGCGGAAAAATCTCTTAACATAAAAAACGCAAGACATTTACAAAACAAAACTACCAAGCACGGCTAGCTTTGCGACAAAAACTATCAAAACTTGCGTATTGATTTTTTTTTGCAAGCGTGTTATAATGAAAAAATGAAAAACAGCGTAAGACAACCGCGACAAGAGCGGTCGATAGAAACAAAGAACAAAATTATCCAAGCCGGATACGAGCTTTTTTCCGAAGTGGGCTATCACGGCACAAACACCGCAGAAATTGCAAAGCGTGCAGGCGTTTCCACCGGCATAGTTTACGGCTATTTTCAAGATAAGCGCGACATTATGATTTGCGTGTTGCAAATTTATATTGATGCAGTTTCGCAACCGTTGTTGAAAATTCTTTCCCACACGGCCATAAAAGGTAACGTTGCTGCCGTTGTGGAACGTATTTTGGATAAGACAATAGACATGCACGAACAGAACGCAAAATTGCACAACACGTTGCACTCCCTTGCCACCACCGACGAAACGGTGAATGCGCGGTTCATTTCGCTTGAGGACGACATAACCAAAGGACTTTCTGCCGAGCTGTGCAAAAACGGCATGCAAACAGAAAACTTGACGGAAAAAGTGCACCTAGCCATGAACATTGTGCAAAGTTTTGCGCACGAATGTGTTTTTGATAACCACCCCTACATAAACTACGATGCTATGAGACACACCGTGTGCGACTGCATCGTGCGTCTTTTTGAAGAATAAAATAAGTACAAAACAAAAAAGGGTTGCAACGAATGTTGCAATCCTTTTTTTCGAGCCCAATACGGGCAAACATTTTGCTATAAAGAATATCTCCGCTTGCGGCAAGGTTTTCACACCATTATGTTTGTTTTATAAAAACACAATGCCGTCCGAACAAGGACGTTTGCAACACACTTGCTTTGCCACAAGCAAGCGCATTTGAAGAAAACCTTGTTTTCAAACGTTAAATTTCCGCCAATGGGCGCTGCTTACGCTTCCGGCAAGGCCGGTTGTTCGGCAGGGCACACGTAGTTGAAAAACAACGAATTAACTTCGTTGCAAAACTGCTGTGCTATTTGGTGACGATCCATGTTGGGAAAATCGGCAAGCGTTTTGGGCTTGCCAACAACAAGTTTGTTGTGTTTTTTGCTGTAATACAAAGGGTAAATATCCACGTCTTTGCCTGTTTCTTTGCGATAGCGTTCGGCAAGCGCAACAAACCCGGGGAAAAACTGCGTTAGCACTTCGTGATAGCCTTCGGAAGAATCTTCCGGAAACACCATTATGGAAACGTCGTTTTGCAAACACTTTATGCTGTGTTTGATGGTGGACGCAAGGCGGCCATCGGGAAAAGTGGGCAGGGTTTTTATGCCACGATAGAAATAAATGGAAAACAACGCTTCGAAACCGGCAATTATTGTTGCAAAAAACTTGTTCATGCCACGTTTTTGAATGAAATAGACGTCGCGCAAATAGTGAAAACGTTGCTTGTAGGTTCCCGTCATTTGATGCGCGCCCCACGTGTCGTGAAAAACGGGCAGATACAATTCGTATATCAACGGACCGTTCATTGCAGCGTGATTGGCAACAAACAGCGCATTTTGCGGCAACGAATCGTTAAGGTTGATGAGTTCCGGTTTCTTGTAGAACAACTTCAAAATTTTTGAAACACGCTTCCACACCGGTTGTTTTCTTTGGGGTACTTTAAATTCTTTTTTTGACATACGGCTTTGCTTTTCCTTTACTAATCAAATAAAAAGTTTCGTCGTACTAAAAACAAACAGCGCACCACTTTGCTTGCCAAAATGAGAAATGAAATTTGGGTAAAAATTGATGCCCTAAAAACTTTTGCTGTTTGCAACTTGCACAGAAACATTTAATACATGTTAAGAATTATACCACAACACTTAACTTTTGTTAACTTTTTGGAAAGCATTTGTTGGCACAATATGCAATCTTTTTAAGAAAAAACAGCAAAATGTCACAATTTTGCATGTACGTGTTATAAAAATGCAACCACAGGGCGACGTTATACTTAAAAATTAAGCGCCGCAAAACAAAGCGTTTTGCGGCGCAATAGTCATTTAGCTGCTGGGCAAACTGTGCCCGCCGTGAAAAACGGACGATTAGGGTTTCAGCCTGGAAGGTCCACGGAACAAGAACGTTACGTCCTTCACGCTGGGAAGCTCGAACAACTTAACAAGCGTACGGGTGATGCCAAGGCCAAATCCGCCGTGAGTGGGTGCACCATAGCGGAAAAATTCCAAATAGTCGTGCATGCTTTCGGGGTTGATACCTTGTTCGGCAATGTTCTTTTTAAGTTCTTCATAGCGGTGTTCACGTTGTGCACCACTGGTAATTTCAATTCCACGATACAGCAAGTCGTAGGTTTTTGTAAGTTCCTTGTTGTCGTCCTTCTTCATGGAATAGAACGCACGTGCTTTTGCTGGGAAATCGATGATGAAAACAAATTCGCTGTCGTATTTTTCCTTTACGTATTCGCAAATAAGTTTTTCTCCGTCGGGGTCCAAATCACCCTTCAAAGCACGGGGAACTTCGTAGTTCTTTTCTTCCTTCAAAATTCTGTATGCTTCGTGCAAAGGAATGCGTGGAATGGGGTTTTTGATTTCGATTATATCTTTGCCAAAGAATTTTTTGTATTCTTCGTTGTAGTCGGCCTTTACGCCGTGGATAACGTGGCGAAGCAATGCTTCTTCCAAATCCATCACGTCGTGGTGAGAATCGATATAGGAAATTTCAACGTCAATGCCGGTAAATTCCGTATCGTGACGGCTGGTGAAACTGGGGTTAGCACGGAAATATTCGCCAATTTCAAAAGTCTTGTCGAAACCGGCCATCATGCTCATTTGCTTGTAGAGTTGCGGACTTTGAGTTAAATATGCCGGTTGTCCGAAGTAGTTTTTAAGTTCAAAAACTTCGCTGCCGCCTTCGCTGGAAAGAGCAGTGATTTTGGGCGTGTGAATTTCGATAAAACCATTCTGGTTGAAAAATTCCACTGCGTGTTTTTCGAAAGCCGTTTGAATTTTGAAAAGGAAAGTTTTCTTTTCGTCACGCAAATCTATCCAACGGTAGTCCATGCGAAGGTCTTGTCCGCTATCTGCTTGAATGGGCAAAACGTCGGCAATGGACATAATTTCCAATGAGGTGGGGTAAATTTCCTTGCCACCGTTGCGCACGTATTCGGAAAATACGCATTTGCCCTCAACGGAAACGAAACTGTGCGGGGTAAGTTTTTTGGCAACTTCGTAAACTTCGGGACATTCGTCTTTAACAATGGTAACTTGAACGAATCCCGTTACGTCACGGATAACCAAAAACATTATTTTTTTGTCGCGAATGGTTTCTACCATTCCTTTGATTTTCACTTGACCTTCGGTAAGGTCCTTGATGTAAGTTCTGTTCATAACCCTCTTCCTTAATGTTTTTGCAATATATTTTTGTTTTTATTAGCGAAGTTCGTCTTTTGTTCTGGGGAATGCAATGGTGTCGCGAATGTTGGACATGCCCGTTGCATACATCAAAATACGTTCCAACCCGAGTCCAAATCCACTGTGCGGCACGCTGCCAAATTTGCGCAAATCCAAGTAGTTTTGATAATCGGATAGCTTCATGTGGCGATCGTTGATGGCTTGCAACAACTTGTCGTAGTCGGCTTCACGTTCGCTGCATCCAATAATTTCTCCAACGCCGGGAACAAGCAAGTCGGTTGCCGCAACGGTTTTGCCGTCGGGGTTTTGCTTCATGTAGAAAGACTTGATTGCTTTGGGATAGTTAACGACGAAAACAGGACACTTAAACACTTCGTCTGTAAGATAGCGTTCGTGTTCCGTTTGCAAATCGCGTCCCCATTCCACGGGATATTGAAATTGCTTGCCACTGGCTTGCAAAAGTTCGATTGCGCGAGAATAGTCGCATTGAACAAATTCGTCGTCCACCACTTTTTGCAGTTTTTCGCGCAGGCCTTTTTCGTAGAATTTTTCCAAAAAGGCAAGTTCGTCGGCACAGGTGTGCAAAACGTCGTTGATAATATATTTAATAAAATCGGTGGCAATTTCGATGATGTCGGGCAATTCCGCAAAGGCAACTTCCGGTTCTATTTGCCAAAACTCTGCAGCGTGGCGAGTTGTGTTGCTGTTTTCGGCACGGAACGTGGGGCCGAACGTATAAATTTTACCAAAAGCCGTTGCCATCACTTCCCCTTCCATTTGTCCGGAAACGGTTAGCCCAACCTTTTGACCGAAGAAATCCTTTGCGTAGTATTCCTCGGCAGATTTAGCCGTTGCATCGTAGCCGACGGTGGTTACTTGGAACATTTCGCCTGCGCCTTCGCAATCGCTACCGGTGATGATGGGCGTGTGAACGTACAAAAAGTCACGTTCTTGAAAGAAACGGTGAATAGCGGCGGAAAGTTTGCTGCGCACACGGAAAACTGCGTTGAAAGTGTTTGTGCGAACGCGCAAGTGAGGCACGGTACGCAAAAAGTCCAACGAAGTTTTTGTTTTTTGAATGGGATAATCCAACGGACAATCACCCAAAAGTTCAACGGAAGTTGCGTTGACTTCGATAACCTGGTTTGCATTGAACGACTTAACGGCTTTGCCCGTCACCTTCACAGATGCACCAACGCGCAACGCATCGGATAGCGTAACTGCCGATTTGTCGATGACTATTTGCAAATGATTTAGCGTTGTGCCATCGTTAAGCGCCAAAAAGCCCATGTTCTTGCTATCGCGGAAACTGCGAATCCATCCGCAGACAACAACGTCCTTATCGAAATAGAGTTGTGATTGTGTGATGATTTGTTTGATATCAACGTGTTTCATGATTATCCTCTTTTGCCATTTTCGGCTATTTTTCATTATAGCATTGTGAAATTTGCTTGTCAATAAAAGCGTTGCAAAAGGTGCATTTATTGTGCAATCTGTTGCACATAAACCGACATTTTTGCGCCAACTCGCCAAGTTTGTTATCGAACACTTGACAACGTCGGCAAAAAACACTTGCAGTTGCCTGTTGCCGAAAATCTTGCTATGCAACGTAATTGCCGGAGTTTGCGTTTGATGGTCGTGATCTAAACCGTAACGCTTAAAATGCAATTTGCCTTCCTATTAGCCATTTCACGTAAAACTTCACCACTCAAACATCATCAATTACGCTTCGCGTTCTTCTTAAATGCTGCTCTTAAAAATGTGATTCACCTCAAAAAGCAGCGTCATTTCATGCTAAAACGTTTGCAACAGTTCATATATTTATCCTTGGTTGTTTTGTTTGGCGACGTTATTGCACCACAGATTTATATGAGACGTTTTGCTTTTCTTAGCCACTGCACCCACAAAAATATAATTCACAACAAAAAAATACGGACGACGCGCGTCGTCCGTATTAAATTTAGTTTTGTTTGAACAAAATGCCTTGCTATTGAACGGAAACAATTGTGATTTCGCCCGTTACGGTTGCAATGTCTGCCCAAGCATCCCAGTCTGCAAATACGCGGAATTCTTGAATGCCGCTAAGTGCGGATACGTCGAAGGTGATGGTTTGTTCTTCGCCACTCAAAACGCCGTTGGGGCTAGAAGATTCGAATTTTTGTTCAACGTTGCCAATCTTGATGATGGCAGTGTGTCCGCTGATGCCCTTAACTTTAACGGTGATGGTGTTAACGCCGTCAAGGTTGACGTAGCCAACAGCCGAATCCCAGTTAGCAATTGTGTAGGTGAGTTTATTGCCTTCGATGGTGAAACGGTTTGCGCCAGCATTTACCAAAGAGGAAGCAATTTTATCCAGAGCGGATACGTTGTAGAGCACAGCGCTCTTAACAACGATTTTGCCTGCTGCCTGGCCATCCCAGTCGCCGAATACGCGAAGGACGATTTCGCCCGTTACGCCGGCGCCAAGGTCAAGAACAAAAGTTTGTTCTTCACCGGTGAATTTAGCGTTGTTTTCGAATTTGTATTCGTATGCGCCGCCAGAGTGTTCAATTTTGAAAATAGAAGTTGTGTTTGCGGGGCCTTTTACGGTAACGGCCAACTTGTTGAAGGTTGCCGTTTTGAGGTCAATTTTGGTGTAGATGGAAGACCAGCTAACACCAGCCACGTAGGACAGTTCTTGTGCGCCTTCTACTTCTGCTGCCGTCCATTTGCCGTCGCCGCCATCACGCCAGAAACTGTTCACATTAAGGCTTGCGCCTGCCGTCCATTCAACTTTCTCTTCAACGGGAGCGGAGCCGCCTTCCTTGACGGAAACGATGGTAAGTTCGCCTGCTACCGTTGCAATGTCTGCCCAAGCATCCCAGTCTGCAAATACGCGGAATTCTTGAATGCCACTAAGTTTGCTAACGTCGAAAACAACTTCTTGTTCTTCGCCGCTTAGAACGCCGTTAGGGCTGGATGTCTCAAATTTTTGTTCAACGTTGCCAATCTTAAGGATTGCGGTATGTCCGCTGATGCCCTTAACTTTAACCGTCAAAGCATCGATGCCATCCAAATTGATGTAGGCAATGGCGGTATCCCAGTTAGCCGTTGTGTACGTAAGTTTGCCATTTGCGATGGCGAAGCGGTTTCCACCTGCATCTACCAATGCGGATGCAACTTTATCCAATGCGGATACGTTGTAGAGAACTGCGCTCTTAACAACGATTTTGCCTGCTGCCTGGCCATCCCAGTCGCCGAATACGCGAAGGACGATTTCGCCCGTTACGCCGGCGCCAAGGTCAAGAACAAAAGTTTGTTCTTCACCGGTGAATTTAGCGTTGTTTTCGAATTTGTATTCGTATGCGCCGCCAGAGTGTTCAATTTTGAAAATAGAAGTTGTGTTTGCGGGGCCTTTTACGGTAACTGCCAACTTGTTGAAGGTTGCCGTTTTAAGGTCGATTTTGGTGTAGACGTTAGACCAGCTAACACCAGCCACGTAGGACAGTTCTTGTGCGCCTTCTACCTCTGCTGCCGTCCATTTGCCGTCGCCGCCATCACGCCAGAATTTGTTGACGTCAAGGCTTGCGCCTGCCGTCCATTCCACCTTTTCTTCTGCCGGAGCAGGAGCAAGTGCTTCAGTGGAGAATTCTGCTTTGATAACTTTCACGCTGCCGGTTGCATCTTGTACGCCCGGTTCAACGAACAAAATAACCTTAAGGTCTTGTGTGAAATCTACTTCTGTAACGCCGGTCAAGTCCACAGAAACAACGTCTTCGCCGCCAGTCAAGGTGATTTTGGATTCTACTTTGTCGTAGGGCTTAACCAAAACTTCTTTGCCTGCGGTACCTTGAACGGTGATGTGGAAAGACTTCATTGTGGAAAGAGCTTCGCCCTTAACCAACGTATAGGCAAATGCCCAACCGAAAGACTTTTTGTTGTAGGAAATGTTATAGGCACTGCCGTCTTGTGCAGCCGTGTAGACGCCGTCGCCACTATCGAACCAACCTGCATCTGCAAGGTTATCCGTTGCGGTGATAACTTTTGCCGTGGGCGTAGGAGCCGGCGGTGTTTGTTTTGTAACGTCGTTTGCTTCGTTAATTTCGACATTGGTAAGTTCAAAACGAACAAGTTCGATGCTTCCCGTAGCTTCTGCGCGAGAGCCTTCTGCAAAAATCAACAGACGAACGGCCTTATCCAATTCGGCACCGGTAAGATCCCATTCGTAGGTGGCATTTTCGCTGCTCATGTTGAAGTGCACTTCTTTGGGGTTGATGCCCGCTTGATATTCGATCTTAAGCGTAACGCGCGGATCGTTAGTGCTGGTGGTCATTTTTCCTTCCAAAACCAACGTTTTAACTTCTGCAAGTTGCGCGGCTTCTTCCGTAGCCAAACTGCGCTTTGCATATTCCCATTCGCCGGATTTTACATAGGAAAACGTTACGCCTTTTCCGTCTTCACTAGCTCTGACGGTGTAGGTTTCTTCGTCCTCGTTTCCACCCCAGAAATTGGCAATATTTATCGGCCAAATTTCGGTGTTTTCCGGTTCACACGCAACAACAAAAAGTGCGGTGCAAACCAAGGCCAGCATCAAAAACAATGCTAAAAGCTTGTTTTTCATAAGTTTCCTCCTGTGATATTTTTATTTTTTTCAATAAATTCAACGCGAAATTATCGAAATTATATCCTTTTGTTTTGTATGCAAAAAGTTTTTTTCAACCCGTGCAAACGGCAAAACCGATATGGTTTTTTGCGATTGTTGTGTGAAAAACATCTGTTTTTACACCAAAAACGACGATTTTGCCGAGATTTTGTGCAAAAGTTGATATACTTTATATAGTTTATAATAACACCTAATAAATGCTTGTCAATACCCATTTTTTGTCGCAAGATGGGTGAATTTGCTTAACATTGGTGAAATTATTGAAATTAGCGTTTTAGCACGGTTTTTTCCGTGTCGTAATCGAACAACTGCACGTGTTTCGTGTCGAAAGCGACGCAAATTTCATCGTCGTTACGCACGCGTTCGCGAGCGCCACAACGCAAAATGAAGTCGCCTTCCGCACCGTTTATGGAACAATAAACAAGCGTTTCGTTGCCTAGCTTTTCCGTCACTTTTACCGTTGCTTTGGCAACGTGTTCTGTGTCGTAGGGATTTTCGGCAGTAACCAAATGCGCATCTTCCGCACGAATACCCAACACGAATTGACGTTTGTTCACTTCTTCTACCATCAAACGATCGGCCGTATCCTTGTCGATAAGAATGCGGTTTTTGCCAAAGGTTGCAAACAATTTATCGCCGTCTTGTTCCAAAATGACGTCGATAAAGTTCATTTGCGGAGTGCCAATGAAACCAGCAACAAACTTGTTTTCTGGATAGTCGTATAGATTTTCTGGCGTATCCACTTGTTGAATGTAGCCGTCTTTCATAACGACAATACGGGTACCCATTGTCATTGCTTCCGTTTGGTCGTGCGTTACGTAAACGAAAGTTGCTTGCAATTCGTTGTGAAGTTTGATAATTTCCGTCCTCATTTGGGTGCGCATTTTAGCGTCCAAGTTGGAAAGAGGTTCGTCCAAAAGGAAAACTTTTGGTTCGCGCACAATGGCACGGCCCAATGCAACACGTTGACGCTGTCCACCGGAAAGATTTTTGGGCTTGCGGTTCAAATATTCTTCGATGCCCAAAATTTTGGCGGCCGCCTTAACCTTTTGTTCAATTTCGCGCTTGGGAATTTTTCTTAGGCGCAGACCAAAAGACATGTTTTCGAAAACAGTCATGTAGGGATAGAGTGCGTAGTTTTGGAACACCATTGCAATATCTCTATCCTTGGGTTCAACGTTGTTCATGCGCTTGTCGTCAATATACAAATCGCCGTCGGTTATATCTTCCAAACCGGCAATCATGCGCAAAGTTGTAGATTTGCCGCATCCGGACGGTCCGACGAACACGACAAATTCCTTATCGTGAATTTCTAAGTTGAATTCTGCCACTGCGGTGACGTCGCCGGGATACACTTTTTTGATGTTTTTGAGGGAAATGTTTGCCATTTTTTAATCTCCTTTTGTCGATATGAAATCAAGACGCTCAAACGCCTGTTTTATTTCCGGTAGGTTGTTGAAACAATTCCAAACCGTTTGTCTAGAGTAGTTCGCCATCATTAGCAAAGTTATGCCTTTGTCGATGCTTATATAGTGGTTGCAAAACCAATCGTTGTCGGCGTTGTAGGAATCGTACAAGCCGAAGTCTCCAACCAGTTGCGGAATGGAATAGTAGTTATCCAACGCCGCAAGGCTTTGCTTCGGAGTGAAGGGCATCGACCCTAGCGCCCCGGCCGGAGCAACGGTGCCTTCGGTGATATGTTCGGTGTTGCCGTTGCCGCTTGGCGGCACCCCTATGTGCCCCGTGTAGCCATCCTTTGTGGCGCAGGACGTCAATCCCCAGCTCGCCGCCGAATAACCCTTGTGTGCCGTATCCGCCGCGCAATATTCGTAGTTGGCCAAACTTGCCAAACGGGAATTTTGGAACCAATCCGTGCCGTTCTTGTCGCGCTTGTCGCGGAAATCGGCAAATGCATGCGAAAATTGGTGAACGAATAAGCTTCCGAACCAGGTATACACGTAGTTTTCGCCGTGATAGGATGCGTATGCGCGCCCGAAGGAATAGTATGCCTCGTTGGCCTTTGGCCAGTTGCTACCCGCCGCCAACAAATAAACGATAAGCTGTTCGGCGTACATATCCCAGTGGCAGGAAAATCCACTGTCGTATCGCGCCATATGGAACAATTTTCGCTGATCGTCGTAGAAATACTGCCAGTTGATGCGATTATATAGCAAGTACGCTTTTTTAAGCACTTCGCCACCGAAATAACTGCCGGCAGTTAGCGCGCCCGCAACAAGCAGGGCGGTATCTATTAGCGACAACTCGCAATTGTACGCACGGGAATTATCTTCTATTCGATAGAAGTGATACAAAAATCCCTGTTCGCTTTGCAACTGCAACAGCGTGTTTAGTGTTTTTTCACAAATAAGCGCACCTTCCTGCCTGGATATCTTGTCAAAATCCGCGCCCACCGCCATTGCCGCAAGCATAAATCCGTTTGCGGCCACGGAGCAAATTTTGCGTGGATCGGGATGCTTGTCGGGCATCAATCCGTAGGAAGAGGGCTCTCGGCTGAAGTTATCGAAAAAGTATCGAAAGCAGCCGTCAAATTCCTTTTGAAAATTCATCAATTACCTGCCGCCGAAAAACCAAGAACGTTCAAACCGTTTTGAACGTAGGGACTTTGCATGGTGTATTGCCAAATAAAGCCGTCTTTGAAGTTGGATAGCATAAGCAACGAAATGCCTTTGTCAATGCCTATATAATCCGTTTGAACGTCGTTGTGATCCAAGTTGTACGAATCTGACAAGCCATACAAATGCGTGTTGTTAAGCAAGCGAACGCTATCTTGATAGTACTTCATGGCTTGCAAACTTTGCGCCGGTGTGAACACGACGGAACCAATGGCGCCGCACGGAGCAACCGTACCTTCAATTTTCGAGTAGGACGAATCGGGTGTCCATCCGCGCGGAGGTGTTCCCAGTTTGCCGCTATACCCTTCGTGGGTGTCGCAAGCGGTAAGCCCCCAGCCGCCTTCTTGGAAAGTTTTGCTGCCAACAATATTATCTTTGCAGTAGTTAAAGTCTGCCAACGATGCATCCACGGAGTTTTGCCACCAGTCGGTGCCGTTTTCGTCCACGATGCCGTTGAAGTTTATCCAAGCGTGCGAAAATTGATATGTGAAAATGCTGCCAAAGTAGGAATATATAAACTTTTTGCCGCCCCAACTACCCTTTTCGCGAGTGAAATCGTAGTAGGATTGTTTTGTCGTGCGGTATTCCTCCACGGGGGAACCGGCAGCAAGCACGTACAACATTAGTTGTTCGGCGTACCAATCCCAACAGCCGTCGGAAAGTTTTTTCTTGTTGATATCGTAGGCCATTGAAAAATACAATTTGCCTTTCTTTGTCATTTCAAAAGCCTTCCAGTTTACGTTGGAATAAACTTCCAATGCTTTTTGTTGCACTTCGCCGCCAAAGTATTCGCCGGCAGAAAGCGCTCCGCAAACGAGAATTGCCGTGTCGATGGAAGATACTTCGCAGTTGCCGCTGCGTTCGCCGGTTTTCAAATTGATAAAGTGTGCCAAAAAACCGTTCCAAGCAACGGAACTGTTGCTTTGCAAACGCAATATGGTTTGCAGGGTACCCAAAGCCCTTTGTTCGGCCTGTTCCATCGTGACGTAACCTTCTTCGACGCCAACGATAAGGCCGCTAAGAGCAAAACCTACGGACGCTATGGATGCCGTTTGCTTGTCGGAGTAGCGATCTTGCACCAAGCCGTAGCACGGGTGGCCGGGGTCGGTTTGTGCTTCCTTCCACAAGAAATCGAAACAACCTTTCATTTCCTGCGCGATGGAATCCTGGTAGGTTTTAAGCAGTTTGTCTTTGTCCACTTGTTGTGTCGGCCCGCACGCCGCAAACAACAAACAGAATACTAGTAGAATCGCCGTTAGGACGATTAGAATGCGTTTTTTCATTGTGACAATTCCTTTGTTCTTATTCGCCCGTGATGCCGGCCTTATCTATTCCGTCAATGAAGAAACGTTGCGTGAAGAAATAGATTACCAACAGCGGCAAAATGGTTAGAACTGTGCCCGCCATATAGATGGCTTCGTTGATTGATTTGCCCGTTGTTGCAACGGTGCCGAACAATTTTTCGTAGGTGGCTTGGAATTTTTCTAGTTCCAGCGGCAAGGTTGTTAACGTCCCGCCAAAATAGATGGAAGACAACACCGTTTCGTTATAGTACCACACGATGGAAAGCAAAAACGATAACAGAATTGCCGGAACGGCAGCCGGAATGCCAATTTTGAAGAAAACTTGCAAAGCGTTGGCGCCGTCAATTTTTGCCGCTTCCACCACGGAATCGGGAATTCCGCGGAAAAATTGATAGAAAATGAGGATGAATACGGCCGACTTGATGCCTTGTCCCAATGCTGCAGGCACTATGAAGGACAAAATGGAGTCGGTTATTTTCAACTTTGCGTAGATAAGCAGTTGCGGCATCATTGTTAGTTGCGACGGAATGATGAAGGTGAGAATTATCAAACCAAACAACACTTTTTTGCCGGGGAAGTTGAAGCGAGCAAGTCCGTATGCTGCCAAACAGCAGGAAAGCGTTTGAAATAGCGACGGCAACACGGCAACTATCAATGTTTGCAAAAGCGAAGAAAAGAAATTTAGCACTTCCGCTGCTTCCACGTAGTTGTTGAAATACCACGACGTGGGCAAATAGTTTACCATGGGGCTTACAACGTCTTCCGGACTCATCAAGGAGTAACCAATCATATAAAGCATCGGATAGACGTAGACAAAGCCGAAAAGTATAAGCAAAGCGTAGCTAAAAAAGCATTGCAAAAAGCCTTTTTTATCGCCGTTGCCCAAAAGAAAACTTTTTACTGCGGCAGAGTCGATATCTTTTAGGCTAAGTTTCTTTTTTAGTTTTGGTGTTTTGTTCTTTTTCATGTTTTCACCTTCCTGTTGCTCTTTCTGAACAATAGCACGGCTATCACCAGCACTACCACCATCACCAAGAAATATATCCAGGCCATTGCCGAAGCGTAGCCGTAGCCTGCGCCTTCGCCGGTGGCGTTCATATCCGCTTGAATTTTGGTGATTACCGGGTTCAACGAGAACACCGATTGCATTACCACAGTGAACACAACGTTGATGACGATTGTCGGGTTAAGCGCAGGTAAAGTTATTTTCCAGAACTTTTCCCACTTGCTGGCGCCGTCGATGCTTGCCGCCTCGTACATGCTTTTATCCAGCTTTTGCAAACCCGTCATAAACACCAAAATTTGTATGCCGCTGAACCACAAAATCATGATAAATTCCGAAGTGAGGAAACTTAGAGCATCCAACAAAAATTGTGGAACGGTGCCTTGCAATTCGGTGAAGTTGATAAGTTTGTCCACACCGGGGAAGGATGCCACACCCTGAGAAATAAATATTTGCATCACCGGGCCGCTTGTGATGATTACCGGCAGGAAGAAGATGGTGCGGAAAAAGCCAGTGCCCTTCAACTTGCTGTTTAGCAGCATTGCCAATATCAACGAAACAACCACTATCACCGGCACGTACAACGCTGTTTTAACGACGTAGTTGGATAGTGCTTCGGTGAAGGCACTGTCGGTAAACAATGCGTAGGCGTAGTTTTGCCAGCCAACGGGTGTTGTGTCGATGGATCCCTGCCCGATAGAAACGTTGCTGAAGCTAAACACCAGCGTTTGAATGATGGGAAAGGCCGTGAACGCGCAAAAGCCAATTAGCCACGGCAAACAAAACAGCAAACCGTTGCGAAGTTCGGTGACGGAAAATTTTAGACGTTTTTTGTTTTTTAGTTTTTTCATTGTGCTATCACTTGCGCCGAGCAAGCCCCCACCGTGATGCCGTCGATAACGACGCTTTGGTTGGAGTAGTTGACTGCAATTTTAACTCCGTTAGAATATTCCGTTACGGCATAGTCGCTGTTTTGCACACGATTAACCACTGTTGCTCCGCGCACAAACTGCAAAACGCCGTTTACTTGTTGATAGATGGATTGAATTTCCGTTTTCCAATCGTCGTATTCCGACGTGAAAACGTCTACGCTTTCGGTGCCGTGCAAATCGACGGAATCTTGCTCTGTTAGCAGGAAGCAAGGATAAACGTTGTAGTCGATAAGTTTAAGCACGGTGTGTTCGCCAGAATAGTTTAGGTTTAGCGGCGAACAGTACATATCCTTTTTGCCGGAAAGCAAAATGGGCAAAAGAGGAACGGATTCTGTTTCCATCACGTAGCCGCTGTTATCCAGTGGCATATCCAAATAGTCTGCGCACACGTTCCACAAATAGGCGTTTGGGCGATACAAGTTGACGGACAAACCGTCTAGCGCCTGTTGATATACCTCGATGCTTTGCGTGCGACTGATGCGCACTTTGTTATCTGTGTGAGAAAACAGCAAGTAGCCGATGCTTTCCAAATCCAAAGAGTTGCAATACTTTTGGAAATTTTTGTTGTTTTTGCTAAGGTAGTTTTGTGAATAGGAAGCCGACAATAAACGATAATTAACGTCGGAACCAACGCGATTGTCGCCAATTTCCACGTACTGGTCGGAAAGGTTCAATGCCAGTTCGTAGCGAGAACTTTCTAGGCCGGATTTTACTTTGGAAAAATCAGCGTGCATGGATAAGTTGACGTTTGCTTGTTGGGCCTTTTGGAACAAGTCTTCATAGCCGCTCTTTCCGCCCGACTTGCCGTCCAATGGGAAATAGCTTGTTGCCGTTTGAGAATAGCCACCCTTTGTGTAGCCATATAGCGAAACGGACAGGTTGTTTGTGTACGCCAACGCTTCGTCTATTACCTGTTGCACAAACTCGGTTGTGGTCATATTAAGCGTTTCATTGCCGAACATGCCTTGTTTTGCTTCGGACATCAAAAAACGCAAGCGCAAACCGCTGGCCGTCTTGTCGGAAACGGACGAAGCGACGGGAAATTGCTTTTGGTAGGCGTTTGCAACGTCCACCACGGTGGCGTTTTCGCCAAGGAAAGTCATGCGTTGTTCAATATCGAATTGGTTGGATTCTTCTTGCAAAGCAACGTAGCTTTTGCCTGCCGAACCGGCACTTTGATAGTACTTAACAAAAGTTTCACGATAGTGATAGGTGAAGTTGACCGTGTTATAGTTGGTAGTTACACCGCTCACGGATGCGTTTATCGTTGCATATTCCGCGCCGCTTTTTGCCGTTGTTAGCGTGCCACCCGTTGGATACATCGTTGCAAACATGGGTAACGAGGCCGTTTGCGGAGAAGTGGAACGAACCGTGCGCGCGGACACTCCGTAGTCGTCGCCATATACTCTTGCTGAATAGGGCTGTTTTGCGCCCGTCGAAACGGAAAGATCAACCGTTGCGCCCACGCCGTCGGGAAGAAGCATTTTGCCCTGCACCTTACCGAAGCTGGAATCGAAAAACGGATACAGCATTAGATACTGCAATTTGTATTGATCGGAACCTTCGCTTATGGAAGAATACGGAACGCTAATCGTTATGCCTTGTGCATCGAAACGCAGTTTTAGCGTTAGCGTCAACGAAATGCGTTTGCACTGTATTTTTGCATCGAAGCCGTTGGATTTCTCGGTGAACCTAACGGTTGCGTTCAAGAGTGACATGGGGCGTTCGTTGGCGCTGTTGCTTTTCACGTTGCGGTATCCAACGGTTACGGCATCGGTAAGTTTGCCTATCCATTGTTCACTGCTAAGCCCGTCCTCTTCGGAAGCGCGCTTGCCAGAATACCACGTTCTGCCACCCGAAGTTGCAGAAAAGTTCAACGACTCCCTATCCACCGTTAGCGTAACACCATCGTGCGTGACGGAATACGTGCCGCTGTCACCTGTTTCTACTTCGTCGGATACTTCGGCATAGACGGCAATGCCGCCAACGGAAAGCACCACTATGCAGGCGATGAGCAATGCAATTATCTTTTTTCTAAATGACATTGTTGAACAACTCCTCCCCTACTTCGATGAAATATCCAAAAAACTGCGTTAGCAGCATTCGCATAACAATGAAGAATAAAATTACCATCGCAAAGGCAAAAATCGTAAGAAAAACGTTTTTGACCGTTTGCCAGAACGTGTAGTCGTGCAATTCCATTATGGAACGGAACACGGAAATAGCACTCCAACCATACATCACGATGCAACACACTGTGTAAACGATGGTTTCGTTATAGGTTAGCCAATTGCTGATGATATATACCGGCAGCGCCATAACCAGGTAGGGCGACAAGGCATATATGAAGGTGATAAGGCACTGTTTGAACTTGCCTTCGCCATCCGTTACGGTGCTTACAAAATAGTTGCAGATAACTAGCAGCAAGAAACAACCGATTGTCGTTAGCACAATTTGCCAACCGTTACTGTTATAGACGGTGGCAGAATTATACAAATACCCCGTCACCAAAACGTTTAGAATTTGCAAAGCGGCAAACCAAGCGTACAGCACGCCGGCCGACCAAACGCTTGCGCCATCGTGATACTTAACTTCAAATACGGCATCGGTTGGTTTTGAACAAAAACGGAAAATGTGAGCGAAATACCTGTACGCCGAAGAGTTTTTGACGACGGACGTTTTTGCGTGCAACGGAGCAAACAGTTCCGGTGCCTTTTTGTTGGCAAACTTATACGCCAAGAAAACGGCAAGCACGCACAGTGCCAGACAAATAACCCACAGCAAGTTTTCGTTTAGCCAATCGTTGCGAATTTGCCAATATGCTTCGGAATAGCCCTGTTTGTCTTCCGCCAAGCGGAATTGTTCCAGCGCCAGTTGATAGTTGCCTTTTTTCATGTTGGCTTTTGCCAGCGCTTTGTAGGAAACGATGAAACGGCTGTTAAGACGCAACACCTCTTGCCAGCTGCTTTCACCTTCTAAATACAAACCGTCTTTGTAGTATTCCACGGCGGAAAACACCAAATCGGCAAACTGTGTGCGAGAATAGCGCACTATCATGGAATAGTTTTTGTCCAGCACCAGCAAGTCTCCGCTAGGCAACACGCTTATTGCAACGGGCGAAGACAACACGCCCAAGCGTTCTTCATTGGCGGAAGAACCAAAACGGAAAAGCAAATCGCCGTAGCTATCGAAAACGGCCACGTTGCCGTCCTTTTGAACGGTGAAAATGTTTTCGGAGTTATCCACTGCCGTCGCAACGGTGTTGGAATAGTTGATGCCGGGTGACATTATCGTGTTGCCCAGCGTGTTCAGCTTTTTCACAGATGCGCTAACTGCGCCGTCCGTCACCGTATAAAGCAAACCACGTTCGTTAATGGTAACGTTTGTGGGGCTGCGCGGAGAAGCCAAAAACAAGCTTTTTTGTTCTTCGGAAAACAGCAATTCTTTTATTTTGGAAACAAGTGAAGCTTGTGTTTCGTTGGAACCAACGTAACCCAAAAATTCCCCTTCCACGTTTATTTGCATCAAACCACTTACGCAACCTTCCGAAACCAAATACAAATTGCTTCGGCCGTCCGTTGCAATTTTAAGCGGAACGTAGGGCGTATCGCCCACCAACGGGTTGTTGGGCTTTTCGATTGTTTGCAGCAAATTGCCCGTTTGCTTGTCGAAAACGAACACCACTTTGGCGCCCTTATCGCAAACGTACAGTTTGTCGTCCACGGCAATGCCTGTGGGATTTTGCAACAGCCCTTTGCCAATTTCGCCAAGCGGTTCGCCTTTCAGGTTGGTTTTGACAACGCGTTTGTTGCCGCTATCCACAATAAAAATGGTTTCGCCGTCCACCGCCATATCCTCGGGGTTTTGCAGTGCACCCAAGTACGTGTCGGAAGTGACGATTTTGCCAACCGGTTCGTAGGCCGTTTGGGTGGGAACCAGTTGCGATTCCGGCCCGACGGTTTCCGTTTCGTATGGAGCAGCAGCATAGGCCAATGATGGTGAAAATGCCGTTGCTATTAGTATTGCGCTTATTAGCAATAGTCGGATTGTCTTTTTCATTATTTAATACCCGAATGTGCCATGGTATCCATGACTTTGCTTTGCATGATGATGAAGATTATAAGGTTAGGAAGGAACATTATCAACGCACTAGCCGCCGCCACGCCCTGCGTGCTTGTTGCCGTGTTGGAGGAAGTGAACGTGCTAATATAGTAGGCAAACGTCTTCAAACTTTCGTTGTTGAGATAGTATATGGAAGCTTCTACGTTGCCCCACGCCGATTGAAATGCCAAAATTGCCACCGTTGCTATTGCCGGGCTAACCATGGGCACTATCACGCGGAAAACAATTTGCAATTCCGTTGCGCCGTCCATGCGAGCCGCTTCTATCAGCGCATCGGGTGTTTGATCGATAAATTGTTTTATCAAAAACAAACCGACAGGCATGCTGACGATGGGCAAAATGTTGGAGAAAAACCTATCCACCAGCCCCAAATTAACAATGATGATGAAACGGGGAATGGTAACGGCAATGGGAACGAACATGAGTGCAAGCGTGTTTATTTCGAACAACAGTTTGCGACCTTTGAAATCCTTTTTGCTTAGCACGTAGCCTGCCGTTATGGACAAAGCAATGCTCACCAAAACCGTTAAAATCGTCACCAAAATGGAGTTGAACAAATATCTTGTTGCCGGAACGGCCGTTGAACCTGCCATTAGTTCGAACAAAGCTTTGTAGTTTTCGAATGTGGGGTTCTTGACGAAGAATGAGGGAGGGAATTTGAACAATTCCTCCGCCGGCTTGAACGCCGTTGTGAAAATATAGATTAGCGGAAGCACAAAAAACACTGCAAGCGGCAGAAGAAACACGTAGAACTTCAACTGGCTTACGTGGAAGTGCTTGGGATTTATCTTTTTTCCTTGAAAAGACGACATGTGAGAAACCTCGTTGTTTGTTTTGTCGAAGGTGCCTGCCTTTTGTTGCAGGCAAAATTTGTTTGGGGCTAGTCGTCGCGAAGCACTTTGCGAATAACTTTGCTTATAACGTAGATTAGCAACAGCAACACCACCGATATTGCAGCCGCATAGCCCATTTCGTAGCGAATGTAGCCATAGTCTTCAATGTGGTTGATAATCAGTTGCCCCGAATAGTTGGGTGTTGGGTTAGATCCTGAAAGTTGAACGCCTATCGAGCCGGCCTGGAAGGTGTTCACCACCGCCATAACGGCGCCGAACAGCAGTTGCGGCTTCATTGACGGAAGGGTTACGTACAAAATTTCTTGAAAACGGTTTTTCATGCCGTCCATATAGGCCGCTTCGTATAGTTGCGGATCGATATTCAAAATACCAGAAAGCATTGCCAAAAATCCAACGCCCATGCTAGACCACACCGTGACGATGATCATTATCGTCATAAGGTAGTCGCTGCTTTGCAACCATTGCACCGCCTCGTTGATAACACCTAGTTTTAGCAAAACTGCGTTCAAATAGCCGCTGGGATCGCCGCTGAAAATGGTTGTCCACACAACTTGCATTGCAACACCGCTGGTTAGCGAAGGGGAATAGATTAGCAATGCCAACACGGTGCGAGGGCCTTTGGGCAGTTGCGCAAGCATCCACGCCAAAAGGAAGGACAAAATGTATCCGGTGGGGCCGGCAATCAACGCAAATTTGATTGTGTTTGGCAATACTTTTTGCATAAACACGTCGTCTTCCGTCAGCAAGCGAATATAGTTGGATAATCCCACAAACTTGGGTGCGGAAATACTGTTGAAGTCGGTGAAGGAAAGCGCTATTGCCAAAATTACAGGCAACACAATGAACACCGAAAACGACAATGCGTACGGCAATATCAACAGCGCAGTGGCAACGCCCGACTTTTTGTTTTTTCCCTTTTCCCTGTTGAGCGCCCTGTTGCCCAACGGTTTTAGTTTCTTTTCGTTCTTCATGAGTTAGCCTTGATTTGTTTGATATAGTCCAAGGTGGTTAACTGATATTGTTTTACCAGTTGTCCATTCTTGTAGTAGCCGAATTCTTCCAACTTGCGAATTAGTTCCTTGTCGATGGTTGTAACGGCATTTTCAATGACGGAACGAGTGTTTTCGCCATCGATAACAATTTTGTTCCACGCGTTGGAAAGTTCGCGTTCCAACATGTACCAACCGGGAACTTTGGGAATTTCGCGCATCCATTCCCACTGA
>CAZFTO010000006.1:0-15533 GCA_964521735.1 uncultured Oscillospiraceae bacterium
AACGACCTGCCGGGTATGAACCGGCCGCTATAACCATCTAAGCTACGCCGCCACATTGCTTTTCCGGAGATTTCGTGTTGTTCCACACCATTGCTACTTCAAAAGCCTAATCATTGTAACAAATAAACTGTGCTTTGTCAACAAAATGTAACAAAGATTTTTCCCTACTTTTGCCACAATTTTTGCATATTTTTTGCGAAAAGCCCAAAAACCAGGCAATTGAATGCAAAAAGGGTGCGCTCTCCCAACAGTTGGCGTTTGTGCTGCCACGCAAAACACAAAAAACAACCATGCGACAATGCAACTTGCAGCGGAACAAAAGAAAATTAAAAGCTTGCCCTGCCAAGAAGGCGTTTTTATTGCAACGCGTTTTTTCACTTTTCAAAATGAACGGCAAAAAATTGTCGTGCTAATTTTAACAAAATTTTTGTTGGGTGTGCTTATCCAAAGCCCCATTTTCGACAAACAAAAAGGCGAGTTTTCACTCGCCTTTGTTTTTTGTTGTTTAGTTGTTATGCGCGTTCCAAAATGTACGTTTTGTACGAGTTTGTTAGCATCAATGCAATGTTTGCTTCGGTAACGTTCAAGGCGACGGGGGTAGCGTTTTTATCTTTCTTTGCCGTCCAGCCGGTTGGGTTTTGGAAAGTTACAGAAGTGAGGCTCTTGCTCAGCTTATCAAACGTATATGCAGGGATGGTTGTCACGTCTTTGCCAACGATAAAAGTGCTAAGAGACGAACACTGTTCAAATATCTGCACGTTGTTGGCACCGGCCTTTGTGCACGCAATTGCGTTCCAAACAACTGTGGTCAAGTTGGTGCAACCTTTGAATGCGCTGTCGCCAATTTTTGTTATGCTTTCGGGAATGGTGATTGTTGTAATGCTTGTGTTTCCGCTGAATGCAGAACTTGCAATTTCCGTTATGCTACCGTCGGCAGGAATGGACGCATTCTTTCCACCGAACAACAATATGCCAGAGAAAGCTTCAATCAAGCAGTTGTTGATATATGCATATTCCGTGTTGCCGGATTCGACAATAATTTCTTCCAAAGCCACGCAACTGTCGAAGGCTTTTTCGCCAATGTTTGTTACGCTAGCCGGGATGGTGATGGATTTCAAGGACGAGCAGTTGAGAAATGCACTGGAGCCAATTGTTTTCAACGTAGAAGGAAGAACAACTTTTTCCAACGCAGTGTTGCTTGCAAAAGCACTGCCGGAAATTTCCGTGATACCTTCGGAAATGACAATTTCCTTGATGTGTGTGCTGTTTATGCGCTTCAACGTGGTGATGGGTTTGCCGTTGTGCGTTGCCGGAATGGTCAACGTGTCTTTGCAAAACCAGCCGCCGCGGAAATCGTTTTTGATATCCGTGATGATATAGGAATCTTTGTCTTCGCTAAGTGTGTATTTTAGGCGATCGGAATCGCTGGTTGTTGCTGCCACAATGCACAAAATGCCCAAAACAAACACTACTGCGGCAATGGCAATAAGAATGATTTTTGCCTTTAAGGACAGGTTCAAAGACAATTTCTTCATGTCGGGTACTACCTCCAAGAAATGGCGCACGCACGCAAACGGCCACAAACGGCCAACATGCATTTTGCACCGCATAAGGATATAGCCTATCTTATCATAAATGGTGCCTAAAGTCAATGGTAAATTAAAATTTATTTGCAAGTGTGGCAAAACAAAAAGCAAAACAATTTGAACGGCACCCTTGCGCTGCAAAACAAGACATTGCTTTTTTGCAAAATGCCACAACCCAAAAGGGCAAGCGGGTGCATCACTTTGCTTGCGGCAACGGCAAAATTTGCGGCTGCAAGTCGAAAATAAGAGTCAAAACGGCACGAATATCCCAAAACACAAACAACGTAGGTTGTTTTTGACGGCCGCAACATACAAGCGCGACGTTGCTCAAAAGCGTGCGCCAAACTTTTGCCTAGCCGCCGAGGCGCCACCCGCTAATTGCTTTGCCGCATAGCAAAATGCGCCCATCCCAAAACTTGGGATAGGCGCAACAAACAAACTGTTTTGTTATTCTTCGGAATCTTCGGCAATTTTGCCAACCTTGATGAGGTTTGTGCCAACGTTTTTGCCAAGGGGAACGCCGGCGGTGATAACAACGTTTTCGCCGTTTTGGGCAAGACCCAATCTGCGAACAACTTCTTCGGCATTTATGAACATATCGTCGGTGTTATCGAAAGTTTGGCAAATAACGGGGATAACGCCCCAACTTGTTGCAAGTTGGTTATAGACCCTGTCGCTGTTTGTCATAGCAACAATGGGTGCGGCCGGACGGAAACGAGAAACCATGCGAGCGGAAACGCCGCTGGCCGTATATACCACAATTGCTTTGGCATCGATATCGAACCCGGTGTTAACCGTTGCGTGAGAAATTGCATCGGTGTTATCTAGCAAGGTGAAGGGGCTGCTGCGATACATGTTTTTGTAGTCCACGTTGCGTTCGGCTTCTTCGGCAATGCGAGCCATTGTGGCAATGGTATTGCTGGGGTTGATGCCCACTGCGCTTTCGGCCGAAAGCATTATGCAACTGGAACCGTCGTAGACGGCGTTGGCAACGTCCACAATTTCCGCACGGGTGGGACGAAGTTTTGTGACCATACTTTCCAACATTTCTGTGGCGGTGATAACGAATTTGCCACTCATGCGGCTTTTGGTGATAAGCATTTTTTGTATTGCGGGCAATTTTTCGTAGGGAAGTTCCACGCCTAAATCGCCACGAGCAACCATTATGCCATCGGATGCTTCGATGATATCGTCGATGTTATCCAAACCGCTTTGACTTTCTATTTTAGAAACCAAGCAAACGTCTTTTGCACCGTGTTCGGCAAGGAACTTGCGCACTTCGCGCACGCAATCGCCGTCTTGAACAAAACTTAGCGCGTAAATTTCCGCACCAATTTTTACGCCGTATTCCAAGTCGCGCTTATCTTGTTCGGATAGGAACGGCATGTTAAGCTTAACGTTGGGGGCAAACAGGCCTTTGCGGTCGGAAAGTACACCGCTGTTTTCCGCTTCGGTGTGAATAACCGTGCCTTCGATATCGGTTACTTTGAAAACAAGCAAGCCGTCGTTTAGCAAAATTGTGCATCCAACGCTGATATCCTTGTAGAGATCGCCATAGGTGATGGAAACGCGCGTTTCGTCGCCAACAACGCTTTCCGCAACAAAATCGAACTTCATGCCTTCCGTCACGTTGATTTTGCCCTCTTTGAAGGTGCCAATGCGAATTTCCGGCCCTTTTGTATCCACCATGATGGGAATGGGCAAACCCAAGTTTCTGCGAACTTTCTTAACGTTGTCGATGCGCACTTGATGTTCTTCGTATGCGCCGTGGCTCATGTTGATGCGTGCAACGTTCATGCCGGCCAACGCCATTTTTTTGATTTGATCGTACGACGAACTAGCAGGACCAAGCGTACACACAATTTTTGTTTTTCTCATTTTTGCCTCCAAAAATGCTTTTTGTCGTTTTTTAATGCGTATGTCTGTTTTGCGGAGTTTGCGTTGACGTTGCCAAGCATAGCAACCGTTTTGGGCAAATTTTTTGCACCAACTATTGCAAACGGAACAGCCGTTCAAAAACGGATGAACAACGCCCGTCGCCCTTTTGTGCGAAACGCCAAAACAAAACAATTTATTTTTGCGTTTTTTGCCTATTAAGAAACAAAAAATTCTTGTTTGCAGTGCCTTTCGTCAAAAAGATACCCTTTTTCCGCATTATAATTATAGTACGATTTTTTATGTTTGTAAATACACTTAACGGAGTTTTGAAAAATTATTTTTCTTGGCAAAATTCCGTTTGCTAGCCGTTTGCTTACGCCAAAATTGGCAACAACGCAAACAAAGCAAATTTACCGCTGCGCTGCCAACAATTTGGACTGGATTTTTTTATAAATCGTTTCGCAAAAAACGTTGAAAATTGCATGTGCTACGCTTGCTGTTTGTTTTAATTTTTCGGGCGCAGGCTTTGTTGCAACAAATTTCCAAAACAAGCGACATTGCGGCAAGCTGCGTGCGGCGGTTGCCGAAAACCTTTCACCCTTTTTACGCGCGGGGAATATTCTAGAAAAAAGCAACTGCACAAAAAAGCGCACGCCCGTTGACAACGGCGCCGTTTGGTGCGATAATGCTTTTGCAATAGTTTGTGTAGGGTTTGTTATGTTTGCATTTTTAATTGCAATTATATATTTGGCTTTTATAAGCCTTGGCTTGCCCGATTCTCTCTTGGGTTCGGCGTGGCCCACCATTTCCGCCGATATCGGCGCAGACGTTTCCGTTGCGGGCATCGTCACCATGATAATTGCCTGCTTCACCATACTTTCCAGCTTGTTTTCCAACTTTTTGACAACTAAGTTGGGCACCGGGCTGGTAACATCACTAAGCGTGTTGCTTACGGCAGTGGCAATGTTTTGTTTTTCCTTTTGCACCGCATTTTGGCAACTGTGCTTGTGTGCAATTCCCTACGGTTTGGGGGCGGGTGCGGTTGATGCCGCATTGAACAACTACGCCGCGTTGCACTTTTCCTCCCGACACATGAACTGGCTTCACTGCTTTTGGGGCGTGGGTGCATCGGCCGGCCCCTACGTGATGGGTTTTTGCTTGAACGGCGGACTTACGTGGCGCAACGGTTATCAGGTGATTGGCTTGGTGCAAATTTTGCTGACGGCATTTTTGTTTAGCACCTTGTTCGTTTGGAAAAGGCAACCCTGCATCACGCAACAAAAACCACTTGCACCAGTAAAAACGAAAGACGCTTTGAAAGTTCGCGGTGTTTGGCTGGTGTGCATAACGTTTTTTTGCTACTGTGCGCTAGAACAAACGGCGTTGCTTTGGGCAAGCACTCACTTGTTTTTGTACCAAAACGTTTCCGAAACGATGGCGGCGTTTTTGGGAACGTTGTTTTGCACGGGAATTATGGCTGGGCGGTTTTTGAGCGGAGTGTTTTCCAACAAAACAAGCGACAAATTCCTTATCAGAATTGGCATTGCCGTTATTTTTGTGGGACTTGTTGCATTTTCCGTTCCTTGGGGCGCAAACTGGGTTAATTTGGCCGGCTTGGTGCTTGTGGGAATTGGTTGTGCGCCTGTTTATCCGGCAATAATGCACTCAACGCCGCACCGCTTTGGCGAAGAAAACTCGCAAGCAATTGTTGGCGTGCAAATGGCGTGTGCCTACTGCGGAACAACCTTTATGCCACCGCTTTTCGGAATTATTTCCGAAACAAGCGCTTGGGCGTTGCCTCTGTTTTTAACATTCTTTGCAATTGCATTGTTGGTGCTTTCGGAAGTCGCCGAGCGGTGTGCTTGCAAAAAACAAACTATCCAAAGATAACAAAGGAGGGTTCAACATGAGCGTGTTGAAAATTTCCAATGAAGTAGCCGAAGCGTTGCGCTACAATCGTCCCGTGGTGGCGTTGGAATCCACCATCATTTCCCACGGAATGCCCTATCCTCAAAACGTGCAAACTGCGCTTGCCGTGGAACAAATAATTAGGGATGCCGGAGCAATCCCTGCCACGATTGCCGTGTTGCAAGGTGTGGTGACTGTGGGTTGCAACGCCGAAGAAATTGACCGCTTGGGCAAAAAAGGCACCGCCGCAGTGAAAGTTTCACGCAGGGATTTGCCTTTTGTGGTTGCGCAAAAATTGGATGGCGCCACCACCGTTGCTGCAACAATGTACGTTGCGCACCTGGCCGGCATAAAAGTTTTTGCCACCGGCGGCATTGGCGGCGTGCATCGCGGTGCGGAAAAGACAATGGATATTTCGGCCGATCTGGAAGAATTGCAACAAACAAGTGTTTTGGTTGTTTGTGCCGGCGCAAAATCTATTTTGGATATAGGCCTAACTTTAGAATGTTTAGAAACGCGCGGTGTTGCCGTTGTGGGCTACCGCACCAACGATATGCCTGCATTCTACACAGATAAAAGCGGCTTTTCCGTAGACTACCGCCTGGATACACCGCTAGAAATTGCACGTGCCTTCGATGCTAAATGCAAACTGGGCTTGGGTGGCGGCATGTTGGTTGCAAACCCCATCCCTGCACAATATGCAATGGATGCCGACTATGTTGCCCAAAATATCAAATCGGCACTGGACGAAGCGGAAAAATTGGGTGTGCACGGCAAGGCCATAACGCCATATTTGCTAGATAAGGTGCAAAAACTTACCGGCGGCAAAAGCCTGCTGGCAAACATTCAGTTGGTTTATAACAACGCGCACTTGGCGGCAGCTATCGCCAAAGAATTGTGCCGCTTGTAACGGAGGTTGTTTGTGAAAATTGGCGGATTGATGAAACTGACTTTGTTGGATTTTCCACAAAAAATTGCCTGCACCGTGTTCACGGTGGGGTGCAATTTTCGCTGTCCGTTTTGCCACAACAGCGGCATGGTTTTTGGTACTAACTGCGAAAACCTTTCGGAACAGGACGTTTTTGACTTTTTGAACAAGCGCAAAAGTGTGCTGGAAGGGGTTTGCCTTACCGGCGGCGAACCGCTGCTGCAATCAGGCGTGGAAGATTTTTTGCGCCACGCAAAACAACTGGGATATGCCACAAAACTGGATACCAACGGATCGTTCCCCGAAAAGCTGGAAGACTTGATAAACCAAAAACTTGTGGACTACGTTGCAATGGATGTGAAAAATTGCCAAGATTGCTACCACAAAACGGCCGGCGTAAACGTTGACGTTGCAGCAATAGACCGCTCGGTGCAACTGCTTAAAAGCGGCGTTGTGGATTACGAATTCCGCACCACTGTGACAACCGACCACACCGAAGAAACAATGCACAAGCTTGGACAATGGCTGCAAGGGGCAAAACGCTTGTATTTGCAAAAGTTTGTTGCCGGCCCCGACATGATAGACCCATCTTCGCAAGGCCACGACGACGAAACAATGAAAAAATTTAGAACCATTTTGCAAACCTACGTTGCCGAAACGCACCTTAGAGGCATGGAAGAATAGCATCTGCAAACTGTCGCACACGCGGCAGTTTTTGTTTTACCCCGAACAAACGTCAACGAAAACCACAATTTGTGCAAATACAAAAGTTCCAAAAGACGAAACCTTTTGGAACTTTTTAATATGCAAAGCAAATATTTTATTTTTCTTTTATGTTTTGTTTTCGCCGCATTTGCGGTGCCGTCAAAACGCGTGTGGACTTTTTAGACTTTGTAAATCTGCAAAAAACTACTTTCTAGCTCGTTTTACGTCGCGTAACGCCGCAACATAGCCAAGCACTCGCTGTTGTTCGTCGTTACCCAAACATTTGATTGCGCCAAGCAGTTCTTCTTCGACCACGCTTAAATGCGTGCTTATGTTCACGTTGCCCACAAAATCACTTCTGCCAAGCAAATAGTCCAACGAAACTTCAAAAAAATCGGCAAACTCAATCATTCTGCTTATACAGGGCTCGATTCTTCCCTTTTCGTAGTCGCACACATTACCGCCGGAAATTCCAAATTTTTCGGCGAATTGTCTTTGCGTTAGGCCGCGTTCCTTGCGAAGTTCTGCCAATCTTATCATGTTGCTCACCTCTTGTTGTACTAAATATTAGAACAATTTTGTACCATTATATTGACATTTCTGAATACTAGTGCTAGACTGTACTTATTATTAGTATTATTAAGAAAATGAAAGCAAAAAGCAAAATACAAGTTGTTTTCACGCCACCTAAAACAACATGTGCTTACATAGATAAAAACTTTTTGCAAAGCAAAAGATTGCCTTGCTAACATATATCACAAAAGCATGAAAAATGAGGAGATTGATCATGAAACGACGCAAAAACATACCCCCTACTGTGAATTTTTCAAAAGAAGCTTCAAAAGAAATTGAATCGACCACACGAAAATATATAGTGCTTAGTATTTTTGCAATTATCTATGTTTTATATGTTGCAATTGCTTTGCCAATACAGTATGACTTCTTTACCTCATTTAAAGCTTTGGAAACAGAAGCAAATACTGTTGACCATGGTTGGATGCTTTGCATGTTATTTATTCTCCCTCATTTGCTAGTCATTGGAAACGGGGTGTCTTGCGCAAGTTCCACAAGAGATTTTACACTGGTTGCTTTGAATAATACCTTTGGAAACGACAAAGACTGTTCGCGCACTAGCAATGCCGCAATTGCATTAAGGGGACAAATTTTGGTAACATTGTTTGCAGTATATTTTACACAAATGGACCAAGAATATTTTTCCAACGAATACTGGTGCGCTCTTTGGATGGCAAGCACGTATTTTTCAATTGCTTTTTGCGCTTTAACGGTAGTTCTCACCATCAGCGATTGGGGATGCGTGCCGAAAGGCTTGCTTTCTCGCTATTTGACGCAAATCGCTTTGTGTGTGTCTCTGATAATTTTGATAGGGGCATTTAGAATTGCCGAGCTTGACGATATTGTTATAACGCTTATCTACGAAAACAAGCCTTTGTTTGGCAATGAAGATTTTATACCGAATTTACTAGCATACTTATCTTTTCAAGACGATCTTATGCCATTCTATTTGATTATGTATATGTTGTTTGAAATACCGGTTATTATGCTTCACGAGATAACGCTAGATCTAAAAGATACGTGTATCTGCGGCAAAGCACAATCATTAAAAACAACCAAGCAATGCTGGTACGACAACTTCTCACAATTTGCAAATCAAGATGAGGTATACGAACTGCTGGCAAACAGAACGCTATACAAAAATAGCAAAAAACACTTAATTCTTCCGATATTGATTGTGTTGTTCGGTTCTGTTCCTCTTATATTGAGAGGCAACCTTCTAGATTCTAACCCAGAAATAAAAGCGTTATTTGAGTTATTTAACTACATAAACACAACAACGTCGATAATAATAGTTGTAATTGGAATAATTATGTTCATTGTGGAAATCACAGCAATGTCCAAAGTGGCAAAAATGAAGAAAGAAGGTCAATCGATAATCAAACAAATGTCAACGAAAATTTAATCCAACCCAAAGCTACCGCCCCAAAAATTTATCCTTAGACAGTTGTTTTGAACTGTTTATTGGATTTATTGCGTGTTTTAAGTAGCTTATGCGGTTTTTATGCTGTTACTTGTTAAGTTTGTTTTTTCAATTTGTGCGGAAAACGCTATTTGCCTTGCGCAGAAGACTTTTCTAACGCCATCTGCACTATCAACGAAAACCACAATTTGTGCAAATACAAAAGTTCCAAAAGACGAAACCTTTTGGAACTTTTTAATATGCAAAGCAAATATTTTATTTTTCTTTTATGTTTTGTTTTCGCCGCATTTGCGGTGTTCAAATTGGTTTATTTGCTGTTTGGAAATGCCCTACTTTAGCCACTCTATTGCAAGGTCCAAGCGGCGCAACGTTTCGTCCTTACCCAAAATTTCGGCAATTTCGCTAGCTCCGCCGGGGGTTGCGGCAAGGCCCGTCAAAGCAATGCGTGCCGGCCACAAAATTTTGCCGTTTTTAACGCCCAATTCTTGTGCCAAGGCAACCAAACTTTGATAGAGATTTTGGTTTGTCCAATCGTTTGTTTCGGCAAAAGCTTGACGCACGCGCGGCAACACTTCGGCGGCAACGGTTGCATCGGTTTTTTGCTTTTGGTTTTCGTAGAGAGCCGCATCGATCTTTTCGAACTGCACCAAGAAACGCAGTTTTTCTTCAATTTCGCCAAAGGTTTCGATTCTGCTTTGAATAAGTTTGCAAACCAATTGCTTGTTGAAATCTTTCAAATAGCAACCTTCTATCCAAGGCGTTGCATATGCTGCAAAAGAATCCGCAGGCATTTCCTTTATGTACAGGGAGTTTAGCCAAGCAAGCTTAACAGGGTCGAAAATGGACGGGCTTTTGTTGATGCCGGCAACGTCAAATTTCTGTTCCAGTTCGGCAAAGCTCATTTTTTCCGAATCGTCTTTGGGAGACCATCCCAGCAATGCAATATAGTTGATGATGGCATCCTTCAAAAAGCCTTTCTTTACCAAATCTTCGTAGCTGGCGTCGCCGTTGCGTTTACTAAGTTTGTGTTGCGCATCCTTCATGATGGGCGGCATGTGAATGTAGATGGGGCGTTCCCAACCAAGCGCATCATAAAGCAGGTTGTATTTGGGCGTACTGGAAAGATATTCGATGCCGCGCATAACGCAGTTTATGCCCATAAGATGGTCGTCGATGACGTTTGCAAAGTTATAGGTGGGCATGCCGTCGGATTTTATTAGAATTTGATCTTCCAGTTCGCTGTTTTCGATGGTGATGTCGCCATACACCACGTCGTGATAGGTGGTGTTGCCTTGCGTGGGCATGTTTTGACGAATAACGTAGCTTTCACCGTTTGCCAAGCGGCGTTCCACTTCTTCCTTGGGAAGGTGCAAACAGTGCTTGTCGTATCTGCGCGCGCCGTTAACTTCTGGCAAGGTTGCCAAGCGTTCTTCACTGCAAAAACAATAGTAGGCGTGGCCGCTTTCCACAAGTTGTTTGGCGTATTTAAGATATTCGTTTTTGCGTTGAGATTGAATATACGGGCCGTAGTCGCCGCCAACATCGGGGCCTTCGTCGTACATGATGCCCGTTTCGCGCAACGTTCTGTAGATAATATCCACCGCTCCTTCCACGTAGCGACCTTGATCGGTATCTTCTATTCTCAAAATGAACTTGCCGTTCATCTTTTTTGCATAGAGATAGGAATACAATGCGGTGCGAAGCCCGCCAATGTGCAAATACCCCGTGGGGCTGGGTGCAAATCTGGTGCGTAGTTGTGACATAAATTTATCCTCTTCTATTGTTTTTTGTTTGCGTTTTTTCCAAACTTATATTGCTGGCGATATTCTTCCAAATCCCTTTCCTTATAAAAACTGTAGTAGTTTTGGGATTTATTGAAAATGATATGTTCTAGCAACACAATGTTTAGGTTGGCAAGTGTTACGTATAGTTTTTCTGTGAAAGCCCTATCGGCATTGCTGGGCTCGCAAGGGCCATGAACGTGACAGTGAAACAAAATCACCCCGGCTGCATTTGCCGTTACGGCGGTGGAAACAATGGATTTCAAACTGACTTTCACTTCCAAATCGCTGTTGGAATGGTATTCCTCGCTGACAATAAAGTTGGTGCCGGAATCCACAAAGACGGCAACCACCTTTTCAACGTAGCTATCGGCAATTATCTGTTGCGAATACTTAACAATGGATGCCAAGCCTTCCAACGAAATTTTTTCGGCAGAACTGCGATTGTAGCGCTGCCACACTTCTTTTAGCACGGCAATGTTGCAAGCGGTGGTTTCGGAAATGCCCTTAACCGTCATAAGCTGTTTGGGCGAAGCATCTAACACACCGGCAAAACTGCCAAATTTGTTCATTAGCGCATGCGCCAACTTGTTTGTATCCTTGCGCGGAATGTATTGAAAAAGCAAAATTTCCAAAATTTCGTGATCTTGAAACCCGTGCAATCCTTCTTCTTTCATGCGCTGGCGAAGTCTTGCTCTGTGTCCTTCGTTAACGTTGCTCATCGTTTTTCCTTTATTTGCATGGTAATGTTTAAATATAATAGCACAAATTGCAAAGATTGTGTATAATATACGTACAAAAACTTTTATTAACTGTGTTAGCGGAGGATTTATGGACGCAAAACAAATTTTGAACCAACAATTCAACCAAATGGTTGCAACGTTGCAAAAAGTAATAACCTTCAACACCGAAAAGGCCGCTCCCTGCGGCGATGCTCCCTTTGGCACGGAAATTGCCGATTGCTTGCACTACGTGCTTAACCTTGCCGAAAGCTTTGGGCTTTCTTCCTACAATTGCGATAACTACGCAGGACACGCCGACTTTGTTGGAACAAGCGACCAAGTGCTTGGCATTTTGGGACACCTAGACGTTGTGCCCTCTAAGGCAGAAGAATGGATTTATCCGCCCTATGCCGGCGAAATTCACAACGGCAAACTTTATGGACGTGGCACAATGGACGACAAAGGCCCCATGATTGCTTGCTTGTTTGCAGTGAAAGCACTAAAAGAATCGGGCTTTATCCCCACCAAAACGGTGCGCCTAATTTTTGGTTGCGACGAAGAAAGCGGCATGCAATGCGTGGAACACTACTTCCAAAAGATGCCCTTCCCCACCGTTTCTTTCTCGCCGGACGGAGATTTCCCCGTTATCAACCGCGAAAAAGGAATATACCAATTTGACGTTGTTTGTGGCAAACTTCCGCAAGGCGTGACAATTTGCGCCGGCGAACGCGCCAACGTTGTTCCCTCTTTATGTACGGCAACTTTGCCCCAAAGCGTGGATGCAAGCAACCGGAACAACGTTTCTGCTAAGACGGAAAACGGCATAACAACGCTTGTGGCAGTGGGAAAATCTGCCCACGGCAGCACTCCCGACGAAGGAATTAACGCAACACATTCCATTTTGCAATTGCTTACACAAACTTACCCACAAAACCAAACTTTGCAATTTTTGGCCAACCAAGTTTGCGACACCACCGGCAAGGCGTGGGGCATAAACTTGCACGACGAGGAAAGTGGCAACCTTACTTGCAACTTGGGCGTTTTGCGCACGGCAGAAGACGGCACCGTTACGGCAACTGTGGATATCCGCTTCCCCGTAAGCTTCAACTGCGCTCACATGACCAACTTGCTTCGCCAATGCACGCCGCAACAGTTTGAACTTGCACAACAACACGTGAGCGATCCGCTGTTTGTGCCTTCCGATAGCGCACTTGTAACAACGCTTATGGACGTTTATAACTCCGGCTTGAAGTGCCATGCCGAACCTTTGGCTATTGGCGGCGGAACGTATAGCAGATGCTTGCCCAACTGCGTTGCATTTGGCCCCTTGTTCCCCGGCGAAGAACAAACCATCCACATGTCCAACGAATGTGTGGATTTGGAAAATTTGCGCCTTATGACGGAACTTTACATGGAGGCTATCTACCAACTGGCAAAATAGTTTTGCGGCATACCATTTGCACCCGGAAAATTTAGCAAGAGCAAACCGCAAAGGCAAAAAGGCAACCAAAGAATTTTGAGAAAGACAAAATTTAATAGCATTGCAATTTTTCAATCACAAAAAAACAAGAACTTGGCGCAAAAACCCAGGTTCTTTTTTTTTGAAAGAAACAAAAGTTTTGTAGGGCTATGCGCTGCGAATTTGCAAAAGCACTTTTTGGGGTTCTTTTTCATAAACGCTTGTGTCCGTTCTGCAAAGGCCGTTTGCTGCTTGCAAACTGCCGGCAAAAATTGAAGCGCGTGGATTGTTCGCTAGGGCGCAACATGGCCTGTTGCTGCGGCCCAGAAAAATTTTTCGAATTGACTTTTGCCCTTTGGCAACAACCTGAGCAAAAGCAAAAAACACAGCACCTCACAACGCCCATCACACAGCAAAGTCCCTTTGCGAAAATGTGTTTGGAACAGTTGCTTGCAAGCCGTTGCCGTTCGCAAAATCGTGTCAAAAACAAGCAAAAACAAGCCGCCGAACAACACCAACGAACCACGTTGTTTTGATGCAATTTGGCAAACCGTATGCTTGTTTAGCAAACAAACGGCAAAATTTGCACTTCAAAAATGAACACGATTTTTTTGTGTTTGCAATTTAATTTAGCGATTGCAATTACATCACACTTATGCTATAATGCATCAGTATTGGCAACAACGCCGAAAATTTTGCACGTGCCGCTTGGAATGGCACGAAAGGAGTGTATATTATGGCAATGAATTGGAGTTTTAGAGCAAGATTGCTAAACGCTTCGGAATTGATGAAAAAACGTTATTGCGAAGTTTGCAAAGAACTGACGTCCTTCAAAGGCGTGAAAACGTCTGCCAGTTGGGACAAAACTCGCATTTATATCGGACGTAAAACGCTTGGAGCAATGCTGTTCCGCGGAAAAACGCTGTGCGTGGCGTTGGCGTTGAACCCCGCCGACTACGCAGAAACGAAATACGTGTTTACAGATATCAGCGAAACGGCAAAATATGCAGCCACGCCCATGTTGGTGAAACTAACTTCGGATAGACAAGTTCGCTATTTGAAAGAATTGTTTGCAATTTTGTTCCAAGATGCCGAACGTATTGAACCCACCAACGTGGAAACGCAAATTCCATTTGTGGAACAAGACGAACTTGTTGCGCAAGGGCTTATAAAGGTTACTCGCGGCAGAAGCAAAGCCGCCGAAGAAGACGAACCTGCACCCGTTGTTGCAACGGTTGCAAAACCCGTCCTTCCCACTATTGACGAAAAGGCATTTGGCCATCCCAAAGGAATAATAAACTTGAGTGTTTTGAACAGCCACTTTGAAGACGGCGACGTTGTTACGCCCAAAACGCTTAAAGAAAAGGGGTTGCTTTGCCCCTGCATCAACTGTTTGAAGGTGCTTGCAAAGGGCACTCTCACCAAAAAATTGGTGGTTGCAGCAAGCAAGTTTTCTGCCGGCGCAGTGCACGCCATCGAAAACGCAGGCGGCACCATTGTTGTTCTTAAAATTGAAGAATAGCTATTACAAAATTCAATAATACAAAAAGGACTGTCACATTAAGTGGCAGTCCTAATTTATTAATATCGATATTTCGGCCTACGATACTAAAAATAAAGTGACGGTGATGGTTTTAGTCTTTTTTATATCCAATATTCTTTTCTTTAGCCGGATCAAAGGAAAGATTGCAGATGGATGCAACTAAACCGTAAATTCCACACGTCACAATGGTAAGAAACAGATAAGCCAAAGTTCTGCAGGTATATCCTTCGGGTTTAAGATTTGTGTGATTTATAATAATGCTTCCAATCCACCCCAAGAAAAAAGTTAGAAGAAAACGGGCAAGATTTTTGTCTTCCATAATATAGTTCTCCTTTGTAAAAATAAAAAAGCACGCCAACCGAAGCTAGCGTGCCGAAAAACGCAAACTCCGATTGTCGTCACACAAACTTAATTAGAAGAAAAGTGTCTTTACATTCTAACTGCAGGACTTTGCATTTTTGTCGAACTCGAAAGTTAGAATGCCAAAAAAAGGTATAGTTACCCCTTCCACGAAAAGAGAACACTTTACCTCTAATTATTAAGTTTGTGTGACAAATTTATTATAGAACTTTTTTCTTAAAAATACAAGTGCTTTTGAAAATATTGTTGCAACAGCACAAACTATATGAAGTAAATCTTTGGCCGAATGGCAAAAGATTTGAAAAAACAAATGTTTTGTGTTTCAAAGCGCCGTCACCGCTATGGTTGAAGTGACGTAAATCAACAATTTGTGAGTACTGTTTTTATTACGTTATGCTTACTGATGGAAAAAACAGCCTTGCAATTGGCAATTCACAGTGATATTTATGCAAAACGTTTGTATTCACGGCAAATATTGTCAAAAAGCGAAAAAACAATTGCAAATTTTTTGCAAAACTTGTATAATGTACTAGGTTTTCGACCAGTGTGTGTTTTGTTGCACTTTACGGCAAAAATTTTACAAAAACAATTTGAAAAAGCACAAAAACAAAATGTAGCGCAGTTGGGGCGAGCGTTAAACGAACAACACGGTGTGTTGTGAGTAGCA
>CAZFTO010000006.1:15633-15936 GCA_964521735.1 uncultured Oscillospiraceae bacterium
CAGTTGGTGAACAAATCAAAACTTAATAGACTGTATCGAGGTGTAGCGCAGTTGGGGCGAGCGTTAAACGAACAACACGGTGTGTTGTGAGTAGCAGAGCCCACAAGCAGCTATGCTGCGCAGTGCGGAAGCGCCTTGGGCGCTACCAACTGCCAAACAGTTGGTGAACAAATCAAAACTTAATAGACTGTATCGAGGTGTAGCGCAGTTGGTAGCGCGCTTGGTTCGGGACCAAGAGGCCATGGGTTCGAATCCCGTCACTTCGACCATAGCGGCGACGGCGCTTTGAAGTCGCAAAAAAAA
>CAZFTO010000006.1:16036-21760 GCA_964521735.1 uncultured Oscillospiraceae bacterium
AAATAACGTAGCGCTCCGCTTTGCTTCGCTTACCCTGTGCTTACGCTTCGGGACGAATCCCGTCACTTCGACCATAGCGGCGACGGCGCTTTGAAGTCGCAAAAAAAAGATGGATGCAAAAACAGCATCCGTCTTTTCTTTTCTCCTATTGCTTGTCGCCTTCTTTCTGCGTAACTTTGATTGTCGAAATAACGTAGCGCTCCGCTTTGCTTCGCTTACCCTGTGCTTACGCTTCGGGACGCTGCCTGAGCGCAGCGAAGAAATTTGCCGAGGCTCCCCTTGGGGATACGGCAACCTCCCGTCACTTCGACCGTTTTATCGAAAAACGTTTCAATTTTTGTTTTTTCTTTGATTTCAAAATTTTTGTCTAGATGAGCGAATCTATTTAGAGCCATCCCACTTGCTGAAAATCGGCCTCTTCTATTTGTTTTGCCGCATCTATGGCAAATATTGGAAGCGTTTGTTTTGTTGCAAGTCGTCCAAATAGCGGCGAGTGTACCACTGGGCTTCCAAAAGGTTTTGTTCCAAATAATTGCCACATTCCACAGGCGATGCACCGGGAATATTCCCCTTGAACTGCAAAATGAAGTTGCACGTTTCCACCACTAGCGAAAAAACGTCGGCACTTGACAAGTCGCCGAACATAACCAAATAGAATCCCGTGCGACAGCCCATGGGACCAAAATACACCACGTCGTTTTGACGCGCGCTGTTTCGCAAATAGGTTGCTGCAAGATGCTCAATTGTGTGCAGAGCGGGGGTATCTAGCACCGGCTCGAAATTGGGCACGCTGAAACGCAAATCGAAAGTGGTCACGGTTACGCCATCGCGCGTATCCTTGCGAGAAACGTACAAACCGCGTTGTAAATTTAGGTGATTTATGGTGAAACTTTGAATCTTTTTCATTGTTTTTTCCTCTTATAAGTTATCCGATGCGCATTGTCGTTTTAGTTGCAAATAGTTTTGCACGGTTACGTTATCCGAAGTGGAAGAAAGATCGTCCGTTCCACGGGTGGAAAACTGCAACATGTCCATGCGGACGGTTTCGGCACATTGCTTTTGAATGGCGGCAGACGGCATAACAAGCCCTTGGTAGGTTGCAAAATAGTTGTTGTAGGTTAGCATGAAGTTTTGATAGGTAAACCACTTACCGTCCAACACGCTTTGCAATTTTGCCCTATAAAGGTCTTTGAAATTTTGCAAGCCGCCGCTTAAAATTGTTTTTGTATACAGTGGATTGCGCACCGTGCCTGCCGCGCCCGACGTGGAATAGGGCTTTTGCGAAGTTAGCGCATCGCCGGATGGGTTCCAATCCACGTTGATGCCCAAGCACCTGTCGTAGTCGTAGGGAATGAAATACACTTTGCCGCTGGACAAAAAGTACAAGTAGTAGTTGTTGGAATTGTTGCGTATGCAATCGGGGTTGCCCAACATGTAGTTTACCGCTTCGAAATTGCAAAAATAGTCCATATCCACAATGGATTGCAATTTGGTGGCAAAATCCGATGCGTTTTTGTTAGTTTTTAGCGTGTCGATAAGATCGATCAAATGTTTGTGGTGTCCGTAGTCGGGAGCAGTGCGGTCGTCGTTGGTTTTAAGAGCATAGGTGAATTTTTTCCCATCCACTTCCACGCCGCGGCCCTCGGCCGTGGTAAGGTTTGCAGGGCCTTTTTCCGTGTAGGCGCACTTATACAAATCACCAACGGCATCTTCGGCGGAAAAGTTGCGCTTCAAAAATTGCTTATCGATGGTTTCGTAGAACATTGCCACGCCCAAACTTTCCATTTTGTTTTGTTGTTTTAGGGAAATTTGCGCCAGTGTTATGTGCGGAGCAAGTATGCCGTAGGCACGAAAAGCCTGGTTGGCATATATTTCGCGCACATAGGTGTTATCGTAGTTTTTGTTCCACTTGTAGTAGAACTTTTTCATTGTGGCAAAGGTTCTATCCTTGCGCGCAGTGCGCGCTGCATCGTTTGTCCACACGTTGGCAATATCTGCGCCCCAAGCGCCGTCGACATATTCTTCACCGTCGAAAGTTTCCGTCAAGCTAAAACGAAAATGCACAAAGTCGAAAACAAGTCCGTTTTGGTTGCAAAAACTGCGTTTTGACGTGTTGCCGCGCATGCGAATGCCCACTTCGTCGTAGGCATAGTCCGTGCCGTTGACGGTGATAACCAAATTGCACTTGCGGTAGGTATCAATCTTTTTTGCATCGTCCGATTCGTACGCTTCGTTTATTTTGGCAAGTTCGCTTGCAGAAATATCTATTTTCACACTTATGGCCGTTGTTTCTTGCCACAACAAGTAGTAAAGGTCCTTTTCATCCTGCGAATAGTTTTTGTAGAAATCTGCGTTTTGTGCCGATGCTTGGTCGGAAAAATCCGTTGTGACAGAGCCATCCGGTTCCACACCGTCGCCCTCGCCGCCGTTGCCTTCTTCCGGAACGCAACCGACAAATGCCGTCAGCAAAAATATGCACAGCAAAAACAAAACAATCTTCTTCATTTTTTCTCCTTGGGCGTGCGCCCGCAATCATAAAGGCCTTTCGCAAAAGCAAAAGGCCATCAAATTTCATTAGTCTACGTTAACAATTTTCGATTTCAACGCCAAATCCTGCGGTTGCAAATTTGCAAGTTGTTGGTTCAAATCCTCGAAAGCAACGTAGTCGCCCACAAGCTGGCTTACGTCTACCGTTTCCGTAACCAAAAGGTTTATGGCCGAAGAAAAGTTGCCAACACCGTTATACACGCCAAACACGTTTAGGTGCTTTTGACAAATTTGAGCAATGCTCAATCGGCTATCCTTGGTGGAAAAACCTGCCAAGCAAATGGATGCATTCATGGAAGCGGCGTTATAAACGTCCTTGAAACTGAAATCCGCATCGGAGAACAGCACCAATTCGCGACACATTCTTCCGCCGGTTATCATCAAAACTTCCTTTTCTACATCAACTTTTTCGTTGTTGACGCAATAGAACACGCCCAAACTGCGAGCGGCATCCAACAAATCTTCGTTGCCAGAAATAAGAATGGGCACCGCCTGATAGTACGCCACCAGTTGCGCCAAGATGATGCCGGTTTTTGTGGAAGCAAAAATGGCAACGTGTTCGCCTTTTTCAAAATTCAAAGCATCCACAATGTTAAGGCCAAATGCCACGTACGAAACAAACAATGCTTGTTCGTTGGTCATGTTGTCTGGCAAGCGACAAACTTGGTCAATGGAGACATCCACAAAGTTTTGCAAAAAGCCGTTGCAATTTTGTCCCATATAGGCTAGGCGCTCGCACTTGTCGTAATCGCCTTGCAAACATTCTTTGCAGTTCATGCAGGGCGCATACGGTTCGATGGCAACTCTATCCATTTTTTGGAACAACGATTTTTCCTTGTCGAAAACTTCCGAAACAACGCCAACTGCGTTGCGCCCCAACACCATGGGATAGTTGCATTTGGACGTTCCGTTGAAAAGTTCCAAATCGGAAGTGCTGAAAAGCACCTTTTCGATTTTAACCTTAACGTAGTTTTCTTTAAGGACGGACGGCTGCTTTTCTTGCAGCGTCATGTTTTGTGGCGATTCTAATTGCCAAAACTTCATAAAATCCTCCCCAATTGGTTTTTGGACAAGCGTGATACGGGTTTATTATACCAAACATTGCAAAAAAAATCTACACATTTTCAAGATTTGCCAAAATTGTTGTGCTTTTTGCATATTTTTTACGTTTTTTTTAATTTTTTTATACATTTTTTCTAAAATTTTGACAAAAATTTGCATTTTTTTTGCAAAATTTGACGTTTTTTTACAGCAAACAAGGGTAAAAAGCACAAAATTCTGCACGACGTACCATATTTTTGAGGGCCATTTCGTTTTTTGTGCGCGTTTTTGGGCAATTGACAGCGCAGCCTTTTAGTTGTAGAATTGTTGTAGAGGTAACACACATGAAAATTCAATATTTGGGACACTCTTGTTTTAGAATTATAAGTTGCGCAGGCACGGCAGTTATTTGCGACCCGTACACGGCAGATATGGTTGGTTTTGCCATGCCTAAGCTTAGTTGCGACGTTGTTACTGTTTCGCACCACCACGGCGACCACGATTGCGTTGCCGAAGTTGCCGGCAATCCTGCCCTTTTGGAAAAAGAAGTTGCCGTTGCCGCCGACGACGTGGCTGTGCAAAGCTTCCACTGCTGGCACGACGACAAGCAAGGCCACCTGCGTGGCGACAACTACGTGTTTTGCTTTTTAGTGGACGGCTTGAAGGTTGTTCACATGGGCGACGTGGGCGAACTCAGCCAAGAACTTGCCAATAAGTTGCACGGTTGCGACGTGTTGATGATCCCCGTGGGCGGTACGTTCACCGTGGATGCCGACGGCGCAAAATGGTACGTGGATGCAATTCAACCCAAAATTATCATTCCCATGCACTACGGCACGCCCGAACACAAATTTCAAATTGACGGCGTGCAAAAGTTTTTGAAACTTTTCCCCAAACAGCTAGTGCACTTCCAAAACAGCGAAACGCTTGTGCTAGACGACCAACCGCAAGATCAACGCATTGTTGTGCTGGATAAGTACGAAGACTAACGGTGCAAGTGAAAGGCATGGCCTGCTTGCAGCGCAACTGCAATTTGCGCACCACGCCATTTAATCGACATGCCGCCGCATTCCGCACACCATCGGAACAGAAAACCAAAGCGACAAAAAGTTTCTTTTTTTGCAAATTTTGCATAACATAATAGGGCGACGAGGAAATTTTTTGTTTGGATATGATGACTTGCAAAAAGAAGTGGAATTGTTTTGCCGAAACGGCGTAGAAACGGGCACTGTGGGCGAAAGCGAGCTTGGGCGCCGAATTCCGTACGTTTTTGTGGGCAACAAAAACGGCAACTATTTGATAGTTCAAGCGGCCATACACGCACGCGAACACCTGACGGCGCTGCTAGCGGTAAATTTGGCCAAACACTTGGTTAAAAACAAACATCTTGTGTTGCTGGGTGGCATTTATTTTGTGCCCATGGCAAACCCCGACGGCGTGTGTTTGTGCCAACAGGGAGTTGCTAGCGTTGCAGACAAAAATCTTAAAAGAAATTTGCTTGAAATAAACGGCGGAAATGATTTTTCCTTGTGGAAAGCCAACGCCGACGGCGTGGATTTGAACGTGAATTTTGATGCGCACTGGTCGGAAGGTGCACAAAACGTCTTTTACAAGGCGCCGCAAAACTACGTGGGGAAATATCCGTTGTGCGCACGAGAATCGCGAGCACTGGCCAACTTCACAAAGCGCATAAAACCCTGCGCAACAATATCGTACCACCTGAAAGGTGAAGAAATTTATTGGGAGTTTGGGCAAAAATCGCACCGCCGCTTCCGAGACAAGCGGCTGGCCGATGCCATTGCCAACTACACCGGATACAAAACAAAAACAACGCCAAACAGCGCAGGCGGCTACAAGGATTGGTGCATAGAAACGCTAAAAATTCCGTCATTCACACTGGAAGTGGGCAACGATAAGTTTCCACACCCATTCCCGTACCAGCAGTTTTCCGCCATTTTTGCGCAAAACGAAGATTTGCCTCGCCGCCTGCTGAACACCGTCGTGCGCGACAACAAAACACTTAAAGATGCCGGTTTGTGGGACGTTTTGCAATAGTTTTTTGACAAAGAACGCAGTTTGCCGGTAGCAATATGTTTCAGTTGGCCGTTTTTGAAAAGACAACTTTCGGCATTTTTC
>CAZFTO010000006.1:21860-62435 GCA_964521735.1 uncultured Oscillospiraceae bacterium
GACAAAAATTATCAAAAATTTTATTTTAATTGTGATAGCGGCTGATGATTGCCGCCGTTTAGAAATGTTCGTCTAGTTGTCTTGTGTAACAAGCGGCCGTTTCAGATTATAACCGCTATAACGCAATGCTTGCTTATGTCTTTCGTATAAGGACAAACATTTCGTGTCAAGTTTTGAACAGTTTCGTTTTGCATTTTGTTGTTTTGACCATATTCGGCATTTTTCGACAAAAATTATCAAAAATTTTATTTTAATTGTGATAGCGGCTGATGATTGCCGCTATTTTGCTTTTATGCTGATTGTTTCAATTTTTGGGGGCCGCGTGAGCGTTTTCATGACAGGTTGCTACTAAAAGTCCAAAAGTTTGCGCGACGTACCACGTTTTTGGCAGCCCTTTTTTGATACACAACCTTTAGATAACTTTCGACATTTTTCGACATTTTTTGCAACACAAGGCGTTGCGACGAACAAGTTGAAAAACGCAAGAACCCACTCCAAACTGCGCCTTGTTTGAATTTGCCATTGACACCGCACGTCAAAAGGCGTATTATAAACGCGAGGTGACACATGAAAAAAATTTTGCGTTGCGACACGCACGTGCACACTGGATACAGCTTCGATAACGACACGCCCATGGCAAACTATCCGCAAAAGGCGTTAGAACTTGGAGTGGACGTGGTTTGCTTCACCGATCACATCGATTGCACACCCTATTTCAACACTTTTAACGATTTTGAATTTGGCCGTCGCGCGGAAGAATTTCACAAACTAAAAGCGCAATACGCTGGCAAAGTGAAATTGCTTTTGGGCTTTGAAATGGGCGAACCACACCTCAATCCCAAAGAATTGGCTTTTTTGAAAAGTCTTGCACCAGACGTTATAATAGGTTCGGTTCATCGCCCAGCCGACTACCTGCCACCGCGCCACTACACAAACCACGAATACGAACGCCTTTACGACAAGTGCGTGCAAGATATGGTTACGTTTGGCCAGTTTGACGTTTTGGGACACGTGGATATGCCAAAGCGCTATCACGAAGACTATCAAGAAGACACCGAAATGCTGCACAAAACGCTTAGGCTGTGTGTGAAAAATGGCATAGTGCCAGAGCTGAACACTTCGCAACTGCGCTATGGCGGCGACTACACCTTGCCTAGCATAGAAAACGCCGCATACTACGCAAGTGTTGGAGGCAAACTTATTTGCATTGGCAGCGACTGCCACGACGAAAGCATTTTGTGCGCCAACTTTGATGCAGTCGTGCAACAACTTCCGCAAGGCCTGGAAGTGTGCTACTTCGAAAACGGCAAACCGCAACTGCTGTGCGACCTAGAAAAATAGCGCAAACATGCAACAAACGTCGCACGCTGAAAACCGTGCAGTTGGCAAGTTTGTTAGGTTTGCAAAAATGGCATCGAAAGGCCTCGTTTTGCAAGGCAGACAAACAAATTGACGTCGCCAAGCCTGACCATCGCAGCAAAAAAAGCAAGCGGCAAAAGGGCCCCACAAACATTGGAAAACAAAAACGGAAAAGGGACAAGAAAAGTCCCTTTTGTTTTTTTAAAGCGACTGTGTGCGGGCAAAAGACAATTCAACAGCCGCTCGAAAAAATGGAAAATTTTTGAAGTTGTTCCATTGCTTTTTGCCGCAACGGAATGTATAATAAGTTGGTAAACAACAGGAGAAAACTATCGTGAAAAAAATCGGCGTCATATCTGACGTGCACGGAAATTTGCAAGCATTGCAAGTTGCACTTGAACACTTAAAAAACGAAGGTTGTGAAGAAATTATCCACACCGGCGACGTGGTGGATATTGGCGCAAACTCGGCTGAATGTTTGCAGCTGTTGCTAGAAAATGGCGTGGTTTGCCTGATGGGCAATCACGACAGGGATTTTATGGAAAACAACGCCGTTCACAAGGTTGGTTCGCACGTTTCCGAACGACACAAGAAGCACGTTTTTGCTCAAGTGGAACACCGTCGCCAAGAAATTGAAAAATTTCCAATGTTTGCAATGCGCATTTTGGGCAAGAAAAAGGTTGTTTTTGAACACTACTGCCGCTTGCAACAGCCAACGGACGGCAACGTGTTTGCTCCCATTGTAAACAGCCCTACTGTGGAAATTTTTGACGAAATGTACGCCGACTACAACTGCGACGCGGTGTTTTTTGGGCACAAGCACGAACCGTGCGACTTTGTTGGTAAAAAACTATACGTAGACGTGGGCAGTGTGGGTTGTCATCCGCAATCTACCGCAAGGGGAATAATCATAAGCTACGACGACGAGAATTTCAGCTACCAACGGTTTGCTTTGCCCTACGATGTGGAACAAACCCACAAAGCAATGCGAGCCGTTCCGGACGGAGAATACCTGTTCGACTTCTACTTTTTGCACAAAAAGAACTTGCCGGAAAATTTTTAGGAATACGAGGCTTAAAATGAAACTTTGTTTCGATAACGACAAATATTTGCAACTGCAATCGCAAAAAATTGCACAAAGGCTAGAAGAGTTTGGCGGCAAACTATACTTGGAGTTTGGCGGCAAACTGTTCGATGACTATCATGCAGCACGTGTTTTGCCGGGATTTTTGCCAGACAGCAAAATTACCATGCTTACCAAAATTGCCAACAAAGTGGAAGTTGTTATTGCTATAAGCGCGACGGATATTGCTAAGAACAAGGTGCGCGCGGATATCGGCATCACCTACGACGAGGACGTTTTGCGTTTATACGACGAACTTACCAAACGTGGATTGTACGTTGGCAGCATTGTTATAACGCAATTTGACCAAAACAACCTTGCTGCGGTCAACTTCAAACACCGCTTGGAAAGTTTGGGCATAAAAGTTTACCGCCACTACCACATTGACGGCTACCCCTACAACGTGGGACACATTGTTTCCGACGAGGGTTTGGGCAAAAACGATTTTATTGAAACTTCGCGCAACATTGTTGTTGTAACTGCGCCGGGGCCGGGAAGCGGCAAAATGGCAACTTGCCTTTCGCAAATGTACCAAGAAAACAAGCGTGGCGTTCGTTGCGGTTACGCCAAATACGAAACGTTTCCTGTGTGGAACCTGCCCTTGACGCACCCTGTGAACGTTGCATACGAAGCAGCTACTGCCGATTTGGACGACGTGAACATGATTGACCCATGGCATTTGCAGGCCTATGGCATTTCCGCCGTCAACTACAACCGAGACGTGGAAGTTTTCCCCGTTTTGAATGCCATTTTCAACAAGGTTATGGGGCGTTCGCCCTACAATTCCCCCACCGATATGGGGGTTAACATGGCGGGATTTTGCATTTTCGACGACGACGCATGTTGCTACGCCGGCAGACAAGAAATTATCCGCCGCTACCTAAACGCAAAGGTTCAAGCACGCCGCGGCAAATGCGACAACGGCGTTGTGGATAAACTGGATATTATACTTTCCAAACTTAATTTATGCGCCGAGGATAGAGAAACGGTGTTGCCGGCACGCTTGCACGCCCAAAAAATGCAATCGGTTGCCGCTTGCCTTTCGCTTCCTGACGGTGAAAAAGTTTTTGCAAAAGCATCGGCATTGCTTTCGGCCAGTGCGGCGCTGCTATTGAACGCCGTGAAAAAACTTGCCAACTTGCCCGACGTGCGGCTTATTGCACCGCAAGCTTTGCAACCCATACAAAAACTCAAAAAACAAAATCTTGGCGAAAATAGCGCACAACTGCACGCGGACGAAGCGCTTATTGCCCTTTCCGTTTCCGCCTCGGTGAACCCACTGGCGGAATTGGCCCTGGATCAACTGACAAAACTTAAAAATTGTCAGGCGCACGTTACGGAAATTCCTTCTCATGCCGACGAGGCCGTGTTGCGCAAGTTGGGCGTTCAGCTAACTTCCGACGCCAACTATCCCAAAAACCAAACTTATTTCGACTAGTCGCACGACCGCAGTTGCAACGGAAAACCTTTTTTCAAAACAAAAACGCAAGGCCTTTTGCTGTGCCTTGCGTTTTTTTGTGCATAAACATTTTGGCAGTTGTTGCCATATGGTTTGAATACCAAAACAATCTGTCACAATTCGTTTATCACAGCTATATTATAATTGCCAGACATTAGTGAAGTCCCGTCCCTTGCACTCCCAACATATTATCCAAAATTTTGCGTACTTCTTTGAACACGTTGCCCCCAAATAGCAAAAAACACGAAAGAATTTCTTTCGTGTTTTTTTATTTGGATTATATCACAACTTTTTGCAATTTGAGCAAAGGCTTATCACGCGTGTGAATTTTGCACGCCGTTTTTTTGCGTACAAACTGATTTTGCGCAAAATAATTTTATGCCACTAGGCAATTTCCAAAGCAAGCTTCATCATTTCGGTGAAACTGTTTTGGCGTTCTTCGGCGGAAAGAGCTTCGCCTGTTAGCAAGTGGTCACTTATGGTGCAAATGCAAAGTGCATTTTTGCCTGCGCGAGCGGCGTTAAGATACAATGCGGCGGATTCCATTTCCACTGCCAAAACGCCCATTTTTCCCCAAACGGAAGATGCTTCCGACGGTTCGTCGGCATAGAACGTGTCGCTGGAAAGAATGTTGCCAACCTTATAGGCATAGCCCAATTCTTTTGCCGTTGCAACGGCTTTTTCCAACAAATCGTAGCTGCAAATGGGGGCAATTGTGCCGGGCATACCAAATTGACGAGCAAAATTGCTGTTGGTGCAGGCGCCTTGTCCGAAAACAAGATTTCTCACCTTCAAATCGGGGTGAATTGCTCCTGCGGAACCAATACGAATTATGTTTTCCACTCCGTAGAAGTTGTAGAGTTCGTAGCTATAAATACCAATGGACGGAATGCCCATTCCGCTAGCCATTACGGAAACTCTTTTGCCGTTATACGTGCCGGTGTAGCCTTGCACACCACGAACGTTGTTAACAAGCACGGGGTCTTTCAAAAAGTGTTCGGCAATATACTTTGCGCGAAGCGGATCGCCGGGCATAAGCACGGTTTTTGCGAAATCGCCTTCTTTTGCGTTGATGTGAGGGGTGGGAATGGACATAGTTTTTTCTCCTTGTTTTTTGCTGTTGCGCTTTTGCGCTTGCCGTAAGATTATACAGCCTATTCGAGTTGTTGTCAAGAGTGAAAACAAACCAAAAACCGCCCGTTTGGACGGTTTGGTAAAGAAATTGTTGCAAAGTTGCCTATGCAAGTTAGTTGTGTTTTGGCCCCGAACAGCACGCATTTGGGGCTTGTTTTATGCAAAACTAACGCAAGGCACTGAAAAGATGCAATTGGTGGCAGAATTTAGCCGTTTAGTTTTTCCACAACGGAAAGCAAATCGGCAAAGGTGCCCAGTGTGAAATGTGCGTTGCCGCTTTTTGCCGCTTCGCCAATGGCAACGGCTGTCATTCCGCCGTTTTTGGCCGCCGCTATGCCGGCATCGGCATCTTCCACAACAATGCAGTTTTGAGGCGGAACACCCACCTTTTGCGCCGCTTTTAGAAACACTTCGGGGTTGGGTTTGCCCAAAGTTAGTTCCGAACCATCCACAATGGCATCAAAACAATTTTCCAGCTGTGTTTTTTGCAAAATGATGCGGGCGTTTTTGCTGCCGCTACCAACTGCCAGCTTCAAGCCTTTTTGGCGCAAAACTTCCAACGTGTCGCGCACCTCTTGGGCAACGTCGGCGCCGGACATTGTTTGCAAATATTCCTTGTAGGTTTGGTTTTTTTCTTCCGCCAAGGCAAGTTGTTCTTCCTGCGAATATTGCTTGGAACTGTTTTCTAACACAAAACGCAAGCTATCCATGCGGGAAACGCCCAGCAGGCGTTTGTTCATTGTTCTGTCGAAAGGCACGCCGATTCTGTCGGCAAGCTTTTTCCATGCAAGATAATGAAATTCGTTTGTGCTAACTAGCACGCCGTCTAGGTCGAAAATGATGGCTTTTATCACAATGCTACCTCTTTTTGCTTATTTTGTGCAGTTGAACTGCTTGTTTTTGATAATTATTTTGCCACGTTGAGTGTTTATTTGCAAGCGGTCAATTTGTTTTGGCAATGCCGAACCATCGCGCTTGCTTGCAAAACCTTCCGCAGCCGTCGTCCACGCGCCGCCGCATGCGGCAGGATGCGAACCGCCAATATAAACTTTGCCGGCAAACTTTTTGCCGCCGCCACGCAAATCGGTTGTGGCGGTTTGCTCGAACAACGAATACGCTTCGTCGGCGCGCCCTATTGCACAAGCACATCGTGCATAGGCCGAGGAAGACAAACTAGAACCGTGTTCGGTGTAGGGTAAATAAAAATCGTAGTTGGCCTGCTTCACTTGAGCAGAAAACCTGCTAGGCAAAACGCAAAGCAGCGCCACCACGTCGGCTTGCTTAATCACCCTTGTGGGTGTTGCAACGCCACCGCTTCCGCCCCAATATTCGTTGGGGTGCGCAAGCTTTTCTTTCACCTGTTGCACGCTTAAGTCCTGCAACTTGAAATATCCATCAAACTGTTCGATAACGCCGTTTTCGTTGGGCGCAGGCAAATACAAAAGCTTTTTTAGTTTGCGTATTTTGCGCAAAGCATCGGCATAGGTTTGGCGCAAATTCTCGTATACGGATGGGCTTTTTGCCTTCAAAATGGCCATTGCTTCCAAACAATCTTGGGCACATTGATGCGCCATGTAGTTGGTGTAGGCGTTATTGTTGACACGCTCGTGATATTCGTCCGGACCAATCACATCCAACAATTCCAAGCGGTTTTTATCCACGTTTAAATAGGCATAGCTCCAATAGAACAGCGCACATTCTATAAGCAGTTTTGCGCCGCCCTGTTCCAGCAAAGACAAATCTTTTGTTTGACGATAAACTTCAAACAGCGTAACGGCAACGTCGGCAGAAATGTGAATTTGCTTATCCCGAAAATAGGTGCGCACCGGCCGCCCGGTGAAAACGTCGGTAACGTTAAAATCGCTGCACGCTTCTTGACCGTTTTGACTTTCCCACGGGAAAAACGCACCGTCAAAGCCATATTCCGCCGCCTTTTGTTTGGCGCCTTCCAAACCGGCAATGCGATAGCGAACCAGGCGTTTGGCCGTTTCCACGTCCGTTTGCAAATAGAAGGGAATCATGAACATTTCCGTATCCCAAAAGGCTGCTCCCTTGTAGGTTTGGCCAGAAAGTCCCCTTGCGGAAATTGATTGTCCTTCTTCGCTTGGAGCACATGCAATAAGCTGATATACGCTGTAATCCATGGCCAGTTGCAAGTTGTTTTGGTCACTTATTTTAACACGACTGCTCTTCCACTTGTTACGCCAAAACTCGTTGTTTTGAGCAAGCAAATTTTCGTAGCTAAGCGGAAGTTCCGCTTCCGTTTGTTTTTGTCCTTCGTGCCACAGAAAGCAAAATTTATCCACACAAAAAAAGTTTTGTGCATGATATTCGGCAAAAACTTTTTGATTTTGGTAGCCGCTTTGGATTGCGACACAATCGGTTTGTGCAACCATTTTTACGCCCAGTTTTTTGCCTTCGTTGGTGATGCAAGATACTTCCAGCGGCGCCGTTTCCGTGACGGAAAAGTGATTGCCGCTGATGTTCCACACGTCGCAGTCGATGCCCAAAGTGGCAACAATTTGTGCATCTTCACACTGCACTTTTAGCCGCGAAACAAGCAAGTTTTGCCCGTTGCGAGCAAAAAACCTCTCGGAAAACACCCGCACCTTTTTGCCATTTACCACAAAAGTGGTTTTGCGCGTGAAACTGCCGTTGCTTAAAATAAGTTTTTCCACGTGGGCAGTAGCCATATCTTCCGTCAAGCAAATGCCGTCCACGCACAGCTTCGTCCAAAGCGGATTGGGCATGTTGACGGGTTCGCGCCAGTTATCTTCGAACCTATCAAAAAAGCCGTTGGCAACAAGCGCCACGCACTGCGCTTTGTCGTTTTCTTCCAAAGTGCCACGATAGCCGTAGGACCCGTTGCCTATAATAAACTTATCTCCACGCGCAATTCTGTCGCACGCATAGCCGCGTTCTTTAACAATCATCTTGCTATTTCAACCGTATTTTCAATTATATATTCTTTGCCATAAATGGTCAAGGCAATGGGGTTTCCATCACAATGAACAACCACTTTTTGTGCATCTACTTCCACTTTTAGGTGACTGCCGTTTGCCGCAAAAGAAAACGCATAGCGTTGCCAATTGCAAGGCAACGTGGGTGCTAAACTAAGTTTTTTGTCGCTGCGCAAACCGCCGAAACCATAGGTTACGTTTAGCCACGCCGCCGCAATGCTTGTTGTGTGCAAACCTTCGCAAGTGTTGCGGTTGTAGTCGTCCAAATCCATGCGTGTGGCGAAGGCGAAAAACTTTTGCGCTTCGTCAAACTTGCCCAGTTCGTTTGCCAAAATGGAGTGCACCGACGGGGAAAGGGAGGATTCGTGAATGCAACGCGGCTCGTAGTATTCGTAGTTAGCCTTTTTGCACTGCGCAGAAAAATCGCCGTTATAAAGAAATTGGAACATTAGCACGTCCGGTTGCTTTATCATGTCGTTGCGATAAATTCTGTCGTAGGACCAGTGCGAATAAAGGGGAAATTGGCTGTCGTCAATTTTAGAAATATCAACATGCGGCAGTTTGAAAAAGCCATCGTGCTGCTCGTATAACTGCGTTTTTTCGTCGAACAAAATAAGCATGCTATCGGCACATTTTTGCCAATATTGCACTTCTTTTTCCTTCAAACCCACCTTTTGACGCAAACTTTGCAAACTTTCGGCCGGCATGTTTTTTAGCGTTTGCAACGTGAAATTGAACGTTTTTTGCGCCATAAAGTTGGTGTAGGTGTTGTGATTTACCATCATCTGGAATTCGTCCGGCCCCATAACAGCATAGTAGCCGAAATACGTTTGATCGGCGTTCCACTGTCCGCGCGTTGCAAGATAGCGGCAAATTTCCACCAACATTTCTGCGCCGTGCCCAAACAAAAATTCGTCGTCGCCGCACACGTTGTGGTAGTGATAAATGCCGTAGGCAACGCCTGTGGACGGTTGCATTTGCAGGCTGGCGTGTTGCCACAAAGTGCACGCTTCCTCGCCGTTTAGCGTTGCAATTGGGTAGCATGCGCCTTCGCAATCCAAATCGCGCGCGCGCAGTTTTGCTTGCGGCAAGGTGGAATAGCGATATTCTAGCAAATATTTTGCGGCGGTGGGGTTGTTGAACAAATAGTAGGGCAAACAATAGGTTTCCGTATCCCAAAAGGCGTGGCCGCTATACGCTTCGCCCGTCAACCCTTTTGCGCCGACGTTATCGGTGGGATCCGCCCCGTGATAGGTTTGTTGCAGTTGAAAAATGCAAAACCTTATGCCTTGTTGATCTTCGTCGTTACCGCAAATTTCCACGTCGGAATTTTGCCAAAAGTTGTGCCAATAGTTTTGGTTGCGCAGCGCTGCCGCTTCGTAGCCTTCGGCCATTTGCATTTGCAACTGCCTTTGTGCTTGTTCCGCCACGGAATTGCCCGTTTTGCTTTGACATGCGGAAATAAGGCGCGTAAACACTGCTGTTTGGCCTTTTTTTAGTTGCAAAACAAACTTCTTCGAAAGAGAGCGTTCGCCCGTTTCGGTGGTTTTTTGAGCGCCATCCAACGTGCAATTACAAGCAACGGCAACATGTTGATTGGTGCTTTGCGTGCAACATTCCAGCGTGGTTGGGCTTGCAAAAACCTGTTGCCAGCGTGACGGGTTGCCAAAATGTTTGCCATTGAAGTGCGTTGTTGCCACAAGTTGCAACGTGCAATCGTCGAAAGCCGTGAAAGTAACACGCTGATAGGCACGCTGGGGAATTTCCATATCTAAAAAGCGGCAAAAATCCGTTTTGATGCGCTTGGCACCCACTTGCCAAACAAGGGTGCGCAAAAGTTTGCCGTTTTTTAGGTCTAGCGTGCGGCGGTAGTCGCAGTAGTTGCCGTCGGCCATATCCAGCTTTTGGCCATCCACAAACAGTTGCAAATCGAAATAGTGCGCAGCGTTTACCATAAAGTGCGTTTGCGTTGCAACGCCCTTGTAGCCGGTGGCCGATTTATCCGTTGCGTATTCGTAGATTCCGTTGAAGTAGCTGCCCCTAAGTTGCGGCACCGATGCTCCTTCGTCGATGAAACCACGGTTACCCATATATTCGTTGCCTAGCGAAAATATCGATTCGGCAACTTGCGAAAAGTCGGCAGAAAAATCCGTTTCCACCACTTCCCACGGAAGAGTTAAAAAATGCTTTCTTGCAGTTTTGCCCATGTTATGCTCCTTGCAGTTTTGCTTTGTTTTTTGTGTTTTTTATGCCTTTGGGCAATCTTGCAAAATATTCAAAAATTTTGCGCACCTGCCCGTTTTTTGAAACTTTGATTGTTTTTGCACCACGTTGCGCGTTTGCCGTTTGCCGCAACAAACCGCTAAAACGTTTTTTGCAATTATTAAAACTGTCGAGACGGCAAAATTCCGTCTCGACAGAAAGGATAACCGTCAACCTTTTATGCCGCTTTGAGCGTTTGTTCCGATGAGTTGTTTTTGGAACACGGCGAAAATGAATATTTGAGGAATTATGGTTATGGCAAGCGACATAATGTATTTGTCTATGCCAAATTCCATCATTTGTCCCATAGTGGATTTTAGGTTGAATATTTTCACCATAACCGTTGCAAGCTTGTCGTCCTGCAACAAAAGATAGGGCAAAAGGAAATCCGCCCACGATGCTGTCATTGCAAAAATTGCAACTACGCTAACTATTGGACGACTTAGCGGCAACACTATTTTGAAGAAGATTTGCAAAGAATTTGCGCCTTCCACACGGGCCGATTCGAACAAGTCGCGAGGGATCGTGTCGAAATAGTTTTTGAACATCATGAAGTAGTAGGCGTTGGCGCCATACAACAAACACAACGGAATGAACACGGCATAGCCTTTTAGGCCCAGAGAAAGAATGTTAGAATAGATAGGCACCAGCGACGCCGTGGCCGGTATCATGTAGCTTAGCATAACCAGCCCATAAACGGTTTTGTGCCCCATTGGTTTTAGAATTGAAACAGCATATGCCAACAATCCGTTGAACACCACCGCACACAGGACGGAGCCTAGCATCACAATAAACGTGTTGACAAAGTATTTCAAAAAGCCAACTTGCTTCCACACTTCCACCACTTTGCCCAAGTTGATGGATTCCGGGAAAAATTTGAATGGCGCCTGAAAAACTTCGTTGGCATCTTTGAATCCTGCCAAAAACAGCCAAGCAATGGGTATGATTGCCGCAAGACAGAACACAATCAAGATGAATATCATTGCGGCATACAAAATTTTGAAACGAGTGTGGCGATATTCCATGCCCACAATAAGGCCTTCGTTTTTGTTTTTAAGCGTCGTGCGCACTTTTTTGTTTTTCACGCTTTATCCCCCTTTTTGGAAAGACGGAAATACAAAATCGTTAGCGCAACGATTATTGCCGCCAAAATTACGCCGCAAGCGGCACCTGCTCCCGGGTCGCCATCCAAGAACGTATACTTATAGCTTAGGTACATAAGAGAAATGGATGCGTTATCTGGGCCGCCGGTCGTGAGCATCATGGGTTCGTAGAACACTTGGAACACGGAAATTATTTGCAAAATGAACAACAATTTGATGGTGGGCTTTATGCCGGGAAGCGTAACGTGCCAAATGCGTTGCCAAAGGGTTGCGCCTTCCACACGGGCCACTTCGTATAACGTGCTATCCACAGTTTGCAACGCCGACAAATAAATTAGCACCGTTGCGCCTGCGCCACGCCACGTCATAACCAAAACGATGACGGGAATTACCCAGTGGGAATCCATAAGCACCTTCACCGGTTCGACACCGAACAGGCCCAAAAAGCCGTTGAGCAAACTGCCGGTGGAACCATCCAAAATTTGCAACCACATCATCATGACGGCCACGCCGGAAATGATGCTTGGCAAATACAGCATGCATCTGAACCCTGCACGGAAGTGAATAACTTCCGAAAGAATAAGTCCCAAAAACAGCGGAAGCAAAAAGCCGATCAAAATGGACCAAAAAGCATATACGAAAGTGTTCCACAGCGCGCTTTTGAATGCCGGGTCGGAAAACACTGTTTTGTAGTTTTCGAACCACACAAAAGTATCCGGGTGAAACTTTTTAAGGGTGAAGAAGGAATACACGATGTTTTCCAGCAGCGGCCCCCAAACGAAAAAGCAAAACAGCACAAGGGTGGGCAACATAATTGCCCATCCGCCAATGTTCTTTTTGATTATCTTTTTTAGTTTTTGCAACTTCGTTTGTGAATTTAGCATGTTAATTAACTCTTTTTAGATGATTGTTTTGGAAGTTGTTGTTTGCCGTTGTTAGCAGTGCCAACGGGTTGGCTCTGCTTTTTTGAGACAAAACATTTTGAATGGAATTATCCAAAATTCCATACATTTCCTGACAGAAATTGGGTTCTTCGTCGTGCTTCATTTGTTCGATGGTGTCGAAGAAATCTTTCATGTAGGTGTAGTTTACGTTTACGTGTTGATTTTCCAGCCTGTTGGCCAATTCCACGTAGGCGGGGTCTTTCCACGGTTTGATGGTGGGAAGAATGGGCATGCCCTTGCTTTCGGCAACGGCAAAACCTTTTTCCATTGCAGAAATGGTTATGTCGTCCACTTCGGGGCTGCGGCCAATGTAGTGCAAAAATTTCAATGCGCCGGCAACCTGTTCGTCGGTGGCGTTATCTGCAAACACGTAGGGCGTGCCACCAAACAACGCATAGCGACTTGTGCCGTCCCCGGTAGGCATGGGAACAAATGCAAAGTCGTCCTTGCTGAAACCGTAGGACGTGATGGGCATAGACAGTGCGTCGCTGCCAACAAACGCCATCAAAACACGTTCGTTACCTATCATTTCCGGCCAGTTATCGTAGTTGTAGGATGCGCCGGGATAGCAAAGCTCTTCTTCTGCGAGAGATTGAATCCACCTCAACGCATTTACCATGCCTTCGTCCATAAGGTTGCTTTTCCATGTTCCGTCGGCATTTTGCGTTTGCAAGTGAGTGGCACCAAAGTTCCAGCCCATGTTGCACAACTGCCATCCGCCTTGTTTGTTGGCGCTTAGAATAAGAATGCCGTATTTATCCCTGCCGCACTCTTCTTGCACCACGCGGCACAAATCTGTTATTTCGTCGAAAGTGCGCGGATAGTTGGGCGTGCCGTCGTCCTGGTAGAGTTTGTAGGTGCCGTCGGGGTTTTTGTCGATGGCGCCGATATCGTACATAAGACGCAGGTTGATGAACAATCCCAAACCATAGCCGTCACGAGGAACGCCGTAGATTTCGCCGTTTTTGGTAAGCGTTTTGCGCATGCTATCGTCCATTTTGTCCGCCCAACCAAGTTCGTTTAGTTGTTGGGTTATGGGACGAATATAGCCTTCGCGAATAAGCATTTCCGGCTCGGTGAAGTAGGTTTGGAAAATGGTAGGCAATTCGCCGGCGTTGCCCTTTGCACGAACCGTTTCCGGGCTGTACGTGTAGGGGCTGGCGACAATTTCGTATTGCGGATAGTCGCGTTCGAAATTGGCCTTCCATTCGTTATACATTGCGGTATCGGCCGAAAGAGATGCATCCGGCCAAAAACCTACGGTAATTTTAATTTTTCCGTTGTCTTCCGGCGTGCAAGCGCAAAGCACTGCAACAAGCAAAAGCAACGATAACAGCAAACATGCGAATTTTCTCATAGTTACCTCATTATTTTTGCACACTACTACTAATAATAATTTTGCTATAAAAATTATAATAAAATTGCGGCCACACTGCAACGGAGTTAATCTGCAAAATGGTAGACAATACTGCACTTTGCTACATTTTTTGCAAATTTTTTTTGAAAAAATCGTCCAAAACGCCCCAAAATTTAAAAAAATGCCAAGCTTTCCTTTGGTTTTTGACAAAAGAAAAAGCCTGCCGTTGCAGACTTCAACTAATGCCTTCTTCGTTCATGCGTTGCAGCAAATTTTCCAGCGGATCGACAACGCTATCGCGCACGCGAAATGCCACCAGCGACACTGCACAGCAAAGAACGGCATCCAGCGCAAAAAACACACACCCCAAAACAAGCACCTGTTTGAAATAGTTGGAAAGGGGCGAAAACATTATCAGCTGACAATCACCCACCGTTTGAGCGCAAGCGGCGTAGTAGATGCGATTGAACGTTCCGTCTTGTTGCACGGCGGAAAACTCGTCGTTATCGGTGAACAACTTGCCGTTTTTTTGAAAAAATACGTAGCTAGCGGAAGAAAATCCGCTATACGACAGTTTTGCCTGGACAATGGATTTTGGCAAAACGTCCACTTCCAAAAGCCCCAACACTTGGTCGCCGTCCATCACCTTACACAAGCAAGAAACAACGCCGTTCTTTTCGTTATACTGCGTGCTGCCATACACTTTTGCAACGGCCTCGGTACGCACGGAAATCATTTGCGTTTGCGAAGATTGCATAAAACTGCCAATTTCTTCCACTGCCAGTAGCTGCGCCAAAGTGGGGGCAGAACCTACCCCCGACGAACAACTTACGTGGCCGCCGACGCTATACAAAATGACGCCGTCGGTAGTAACGGAATAGTTATAGAACTCGTTTAGTTTTTGCGAAACGTCCAGCGTGCCGCCCTTCAAAAATTCCACGATTTCGCTGTTGGTCGCAGCGTTTGCGGTAAGGTCCATTGCCGCTTGCACGTAGGATTGACACCCCGTTGCGCCGCTTTGCACGTTGCTTTGACAACGCTGTGTTTGCGTGTTGAACAAAAAACCAGAAATTGTGGCAAAGGAAACGACGCTCGTTATAACCACGAACGCAAGCAGCACCCAAAACACACAATTGAACAGTTTTTTTCTTAACTTCAACAACATAGCAAACTTACAATCTCTTTTTTATTTTTACGTTGACTGTTGTGCCAACACCAACCTGCGAAGTGATGTCTAATCCGTACCCTTCGCCATATTCCAAAACCAACCTTTCGTGCACGTTATAAAGCCCAAAACCGTTGGGCTTATCCGTTTTAACCTTCCAAAAGCCTTCGGCAACAACAAAGCCGCAGCCGTCGTCCGTCACGGAAATAACCAAATCGTCCCCTTCCGTTTTTGCTGTTATGCTTATTGTGCCAACGCCTTCTTTGCCGCTGAAACCGTGTTTTATGCTGTTTTCCACAATGGGTTGCAAAATTAGTTTTAGCGTTTTGTAGTCGGCAATATCTTGCGGCACGTTGCACACGTAGTTTATGGTGTCGGGAAAGCGGATTTTTTCTATTTCCAAAAAGTGTTCGATAAGTTCCGTTTCTTCACGAACGGTAACAAACTTATCCCCTTTGTGCAAACTTATACGGAAAAATTTTGCCAAGTTGATTACTAGTTTTTCTATTTCCGTTTGCTTTTTTATTTTTGCCATCCAAGCAATGGCATCCAGCGTGTTATACAAAAAGTGTGGATTTATTTGCATTTGCAACGCCTCTATTTCCAGCTTGCGTTGCGTTTCCATGTTGTCCTTGTTTTCCTGCATCAGACGGAACAAGCGTTGCAACATTTCTTCATAGTTGCGTTCCAGTTCGTACAATTCGTCCCCTTCCGAGCCAATTTCCAGCCCCAACTTGTGTTGAAAATCCACAGAGGAAATTTTGTTGGATAGGTTTTTTACCGGTGCGGTGGTGAATCGCGACATTCGAAATGCAAAAATTAGTGCAACCAACATGCACAATGCGGCAATGCCGCCCAGCCCCAAACTTAGTGCATTGAAGTTTTTTTGCAACACGCTGCGATTCAAAACGCTTACAAAAAACAACTTCAAACTGTATTGATTTTCCATGGGAGTGACTGCGACGTAGCAATTTTGACCATCCACCTTAACGTTGGATACCCCTTGTTGCAGGCCAATTTTGTTTTGTTCCACAATGGTTTGTCCGATGCCACGCCCCTGCGAATGGGAAACTATTTGATAGTTTTGCGTCATAAGCATGGTGTAGCCCGTTTCCGGCGTGGTTATTGCACAAAAGGAATTTAGCACGGAAACATCTAAATAGAACACCACGTAGCCGTTCAATCCGTACAACGCACCGGTGAACTTGCGCCCGATTTGCACGTAGCCAGCATCGCTGTTTATTTCCCCCAAGTATAGTATAACGTTGCCTTGCGCAATTTTTTTGAGGAAAGATTTTGCGGGGAGATCCATTTCGTCGTTGGTGGCATAGAACTCGCCATCCACACACAACACCACGTTTAGGTAGCCTTGCGAAAGCACGGCATCTTCCACTATTTTTTGAAAAGTTTGTTGCCTGTGCGAAACGTCGCGCGAAAATTCTTCCAGCCACTTGCTTTGCACCATGCGAGTGTAGCCGAAGTTTATTTCGTTCAAAACGTCGGTTACTTCGCCGTTGGCTGTTTGCTGTGCCGATTGCACGTCGTTTTTGACATAGTTGTTGACGAAAATTTGTGCAATAACTTGCACGGCCGCCAACACCACCACGAACAAAATGGTTAGCGCAAGAAGCATTATTATGACGAATTTCGTGTTTAGCGTAAACTTTTTTTTCATTTTTTGAGTGTCAATACTTGTTGCTAAATAAATCAGTTAGAACTTTCGGGCTTGCTGCTATTTTTAGTTTTTGAGTGTCAATACTTGTTGCTATACAAATTAGTTAGAACTTTCAAACTTGCTACTATTTTTAGTTTTTGAGTGTCAATACTTGTTGCTAAATAAATTAGTTAGAACTTTTGAACTTGCTACTATTTTTAGTTTTTGAGTGTCAATACCTGTTGCTAAATAAATCAGTTAGAACTTTCTAGTTGACTTCTGTTTCCTGTTTTTGCGTGTCAATATTGGTTGCGACAATAATTTGCCGAAACCTTTTTGCTTTGCAACAATTTTTGTGCCTTGCGGAAAAGCTAGGAATTTTTCTTTTCGTTTTGGATGCGAACGTAGTCACTAGGAGTGCAACCTTCCAACTTGCGGAACACTTGGCCGAAGTATTTCATATCCACGTATCCCACCATTTCGGCAATTTCATAAACCTTATACTTTTGTTCCAGCAGCAAACGTTTTGCCGTCATTATGCGATATTCCGTAAGACAGGTGTTGAACGTTTTGTTTAGTTCCTGCTTGAACAGGTGAATAAGGTAGCTTTCGGAAACGTAAAGTTCGTCGGCCACTTTGCGGATTTTAAGGTCGTTGTCGGCATAGTGGGAGGAAATGTAGGACAATGCGTCTTGAATGTGCTTTTTGTACATGCGTTTTTCTTCGCCACGTGCCACCGCAACGCTGTTGATGGAAACGTATAGTTTATTCACGGCAATGAATTTTGCTTGTCCAAATGCGGAGGTGATTTGTGCCAAACCTTGGAACGGCGTGCTTATGCCAATGGAAATAAGCACTTTGCATTGCCGTTCGTATTCGCGCAAAGCCTTTATAAGTGCTTTTTCCAGCGCGTCAACGTCTGTTACGTCGCACGCCAAAGCAAAACGAGTTTCCGCCTGAGAATAGATAACTTTTGCGCCTAGCAATGCGTGCATAACTTCCTTTTGAGCAACGGCCAAAGCGTTGCGAACGTTTTCGTCACGCTGGGCATCGGTGCCGGCGGAAGAAACGTCTGCCTTGCAATATACCACCGTGCCTTGATAGAACACCGGCAAGTCGTATAGTTCCATTTTCTGCACGATATCCTTTTCGTCGAAGTCACCACGGAAAAGATTATCCACCAAGCGGTTTTTTATGACGGGAATGCCAACGTTGAAATCGGACATATACAAATTTGTTTTTCGTTTTTGTTCCAGCTTTTTTATTGCGCCCAGCACGGTGGAAACAAGTTCGTCGTTGTCGATGGGCTTCAAAATGTACTTATATACGCCCATTTCCAAAGTGCTTTTGGCATAGGAAAATTCGTTGTAGCCGGAAAGCACCACGACAATTCCGTCGTAGTTGCGTTCGTTAAGCGTGCGCACAAGTTCCATTCCGTCCATAACCGGCATTTTTACGTCGCTTATAACAACGTCCGGTTGCAATTGTTCAATTTTTTGCAAACCATCCTTGCCGTTGACGGCAGTGCCCACTATTTGCACACCGTTGAAATCGGACATATACAAATTTGTTTTTCGTTTTTGTTCCAGCTTTTTTATTGCGCCCAGCACGGTGGAAACAAGTTCGTCGTTGTCGATGGGCTTCAAAATGTACTTATATACGCCCATTTCCAAAGTGCTTTTGGCATAGGAAAATTCGTTGTAGCCGGAAAGCACCACGACAATTCCGTCGTAGTTGCGTTCGTTAAGCGTGCGCACAAGTTCCATTCCGTCCATAACCGGCATTTTTACGTCGCTTATAACAACGTCCGGTTGCAATTGTTCAATTTTTTGCAAACCATCCTTGCCGTTGACGGCAGTGCCCACTATTTGCACACCATGCGATGCCCAATCGACAGTTTCGCAAATGCCGGTGCGCACCAAATATTCGTCGTCTACAACAACCATTTTGTACATAAAGCTACCATCCTGAAAGATATTTTTATTTTAGCACATTGCAAGCGGCAATTCAACGATAAAAATCAAAATTTGCTTGCGCTTGCAAAAAAAATTTGCCGTCAAGACGAAACAGGCCACGGAATCCGTGGCCTGCTGTTCTGACGAATATTGTCAGTTCAGAAGAAAATTATTTTTGTTTTCTTTTTCTGATCAAAATCACTGCAACTACAGCGCCTGCTGCTACTGCCACGCAAGCAACCACAATGCCAACGATTGCGCCGGTGGAAAGTCCTTCCGGTGCGGGTTCGGGTTCGGGTTCGGGTTCGGGATTAGGTACTGCGTTAACAGCAACTGCTTTTGCAAGTTCGCTAACGTTGCCGGCAGCATCGGTTGCAATAACTTTAACGTCGTAGGTTCCTGCTTCGGTAGCCGTGAACACGCCGTTTTCGTTAGCAATTTCCGCACCGTTCAAGGTAACTTTGTAGGAAATGGTAACTTCGCCGTAGTTATCTGTTGCTGTTGCGGAAACGGTGATTTGGTCGCCTGCCGTTGCCGTTTCGGGAACGGTAACTTCGCCAATGACGGGTTTAGCGTCGTCGTTGGTGGGAAGAACAACGATATCGCCAATTGCCGGAGCAAAGGAGATTTTGTCGATATAAAGCGTTCCGTCCGTTGCATTCCAGCCGCCAAGCCACAATCTGAAACCTTCGATTTCACGATTGATTCCGCTTGCATCAAGGTCGATGATGAAATCTTGATATTCATTCGTCAATTCAAACGCTTTGCCGTTGATGGTTTTGAACGCGCCTTGATTGAAGAAGGTTGTGGTATCATCCAACCAAGTGATGCGGAAGGTGCCCATATCCAAGTCGCCCTTCATACGGATGATCATGTACTTATAGGAAGCGTCCTTGTTGTTTTCCGGTTTTGCGCCGCCAACGCACACTGCCGTGTTTGCAGGAACGGAAATTTTCAAAGCGCCGTCTTCTGCTGCAACTTTGCTAGCGTCGGAGATATCCTGCCACCAGTAGCCGCTTTCGGTGCTGGGAACTGCATCGTAGTTATCGAAAATGATTTCTTTGGTGGTATCCAATTGTAGTTCTTGTTTATTGGCAAAATAGATTTCGTCAATATAAATTTCGCCGTCAGCTGCGTTCCAGCCGCCAAGCCACAATCTGAAACCTTCGATTTCGCGGTTGATTCCGCTTGCATCAAGGTCGATGATGAAATCTTGATATTCTTCCGTCAAAACGAAGGGTTTACCGGTGAGTGTTTTGAATTGGTCTTGGTTGAAGTACGTTTCGGCGCCGTCCAGCCAAATGATGCGGAAGGTATCCATGCCCAGGTTGCCCTTCATGCGGATAACCATGTGGCTAAGGTTGAAGTCTTTGTTGTTGTTGGGTTTTGCACCGCCAACGCACACTGCCGTGTTTGCAGGAACGGAAATTTTCAAAGCGCCGTCTTCTGCTGTAACTTTGCTAGCGTCGGAGATGTCCGCCCACCAGTAGCCGCTTTCGGTACTGGGAACTGCATCGAAAGTATCGAAAGATTGTTTGGTTTCGAGGTTGAGTTTGGGAAGAACGCGATCGCAATAGAAGATTTCGTCAATCAACATTTTGCCTTCGCCGCCAATGTACATATCGACACCATTGATTTGCGTTGTTCCAAAGGTCTTTTCGGTGTTGATTACCAAATATTGATATCCGTTGTCGCCAACGTAGGGGTTGATTTCCGATTGAGAGGAAAGAGCTGTTCCAACAACAAGGTTGTCGATCCAAATAATATCGGTAGCTACGTCAGGATCGCTCTTAACTGCTGCAAGACGGAAGGTTGCAAGATCTTCGCGGCCTTCGAGTTTGTATTTGATAACCAAATATTCTTTGCCTTCACTACCCGTCTTGGAACGGATTTTGAGGTTTACGTAGTCGCCTGCGCTTGCATCCAAAACGGCGTGGCCGTTAGTGATGGGAGCATCAAGCGCGCCGTAAGCGATGATGTAGTCGCAATTGAAAGGAGCAACTGCTTCAACGCCTGCTGCACTCCATGCGTGTTCGGGAGTGTATTCGAAATTGAATTGAGACAAATATGTGATTGTTTCGGGATCCAAAGTGGGGAAACGTGTGTCGGGAACGACGGTTTCCAAATTGGTGAAGAAAGCGTTGCAAACGTTTACCGAGCCGCCGCTAACTGCAATTTTTACGCCTTGAATATTCTTTGCGCCCAAGCTTTCCAAACTGATAACTGCGTTGCGATAGGTTCCGTCCAAAGCGGCAACTGCTGTGCCTTCAAGGTCGGTTAGGTCGCTCCAGTTTTTAGCTGTGCCTGCTACGCCGTCCACAATGGGAGCAACGGTAACACTGCCGCTACCTGCAATGCGCAATACGATTGCAGAATAGGTTTCGTCGGTGTTGTTAGAAGTTGCAACTGCGCTAGAAATTTCTGTAGATTCGGAAATTTCGTAGTGAGCGGGAACATCCACATAGGTGCCTTCGTCGCTGCCCGACCAATAGCCGGGGGTCACGTTTGCGAAGTTGGACAAAACGGTTTCCGTTTCGCCTTCCAAAATGGAAATTGTGCGGATATCCAACTTGCCGGCAACGGTATCGCTAGAGGTGGTAAGGTGGAATCCTGCCCAAGCGCCTTCAAGTGCCGAGTTCCAGTTTTCGCCGCCAACCTTAACTTCCGATTGAGTGAAGTCGATGGTGATAATCGTCCAATTTGCGCCGATGTCGGTGCCTTCGCTAAGCGTCACGTCAAGGTCTTCGCTGTTGAGTGCATAGCTTGCCAAGTTGAGAGGGTCGGAAAGGTGAATGTTGAGCATCAAATCTGCCAACTTGATGCTTTCGTCCACGCTGCGAACTTCCAATTTCAAAGCGGTTGCTTGTCCGTCTTGAATTTTGCCGTCTGCCATTTTGTAAATGGGGTGGTCGCCTGCAACAGCACATTGTCCTGCCGTCCAACTAAGAGAGCGATAGGCCGCAACTGCGCCCGTTGTTCCGTTAGATACGGAAGCCAGCTCCCTGTCGAAATTAGCGTTGAATTCTCTTGTTTGCGGTTCGCCTTCTGCAAAGGCAAAGTTCAAACAAACAGCTGCCGTCAACGCCACAACCAACACGACGGTTAGTAACAATTTTGTTACGCCGAGTTTTGTTTTTAACATGTCGTTTTCTCCTTTATTTTTTTTATTCCCCGTAAACATACAGTTCGGAAATTTGTGCTCCGTAACCTGTACTGTTCGAGGTGAAAACCAATTTGATATAGCGCATTTCCACGGAGGAATCCAACACTAGCGCTATCATGTTGCCAGCAGACGAATCGAACAAATATTCCGTCTTGGCAACAACCGTGAAGTATGTTTTTCCGTCCAAACTTCCCAAAATTTCAATTTCTTGCGTGCGGTTTTCCCACAAAAGCAACGGCGGCAAGTGAACGTTGATATATTTAACTTTTTCGGGGTTTTCCATGTCTATTTCTACGTAGGCAGGGAACACGCCTTTGGCCGATTCGAAATAGGTAAGCGGATTGCCGTCCACCATTTTTTCGATGTTATACACGTCTTCTTGCACCGAAGCGCTTGCCGCTTTGCCAGTGGTTAGGCTGGGTGGATAGAATTGAATTTCTCCCAACGAAATGGTTTTGGGATGGGTGATATCGTCACGCATGAATATGCGAATTTGAATACCCGTAAATGACGTGCGCGAAAGCAAAAAGTCGGTGTAGTTGCTTGTTTGCGGACTTAGCGAAAGTTCCGTTTCCACTTGGAAACGCTTCCAAGTGCCGTCATCGGCTTTGTAGAACATGGCAACGCGCAAATAGCGCATCACGTTGGAATTTTCACTTCCCAAGAAACGAATGTTACCTATGCGAGTGGGTTGTGCAAATTCGAAACTAAGTGCCAAAAATTCTTGATCGGCACCCGTCCAACCGCCGAAAGTCCACGAAGTGGAACGATCGCCATCGATAAGGCGAGAAACTTCGTTTCCCGTTGTATCTGCCACGATGGATTTGTTCCACGGCGCCGATGCACGGTCGCCTGCGCCCAAAGTTGCACTAAGCGTAACGTCGGAAGTATCTATAAGCTTGCCGGCATAGGTGGGTTCGTTGTTTTGCATTGCAAAAGAGGGAACTTCCAATCCTTCCTGATGGATGGATTCTGCTTGTTTTATTTGAGGAGTTTCCGAAGCAAGTTCCAACTTGTAGGGCAATTTTGACGTAGCGCCTGTAACTTGATTTTTGCTGCCGGAATACTTAATGTTGCTGGTATAAACACCGGGTGTCAACTTGAGTTCTTCTAGTGAATTTATTTTTTGTCCTTCAATTTCGAAATCGGAAATGCTAACCCCGTTGACGTTGCTGGAATTGCCTTCGCCAAAAATTCTGCACACGATGGTGTCGGCCATTTGCAAAATCTTGACGTTTTTGAAGGTTACGTCGGAAACGGTACCTCTTTCGCCTTTGGATTGTGTCCATTCGGTGTTGTAGGCGATGGTGATATCTATCAGCAGGTCGTTTTCCGTATCCAACTGGTTGTCGCCGCGCATTTGCGCATCTTCAATGGTTATATCTTGATAGGTTACGCGAGAAATTGCTGCGTTATCGGCGTTGTGAATACTCATTGCCGCTTTGTGGAAGTTGTGCAACACTGTGATATTTTTAAAGGTTATATCCGTCATGGTTGCGCCGTAGGTTTCGTAGCCCACTTCCATGCTTTGCGCAAGGTCCGTCCACACGTAGACGCCGTCGAAAGTTATGTTGCTTGTGCTTTTGTTATCGGTGTTTTTAACAACCAAACTGTCGTCCCACGAGCGAACAAAACCGCCGGTAACGGTAACGTTTTGGCAGGACTGAACGGAAATGCCGTCGCCGTTTGCGCGCGCCGTGATGATTTTTAGGTTATCCACCGTCACGTCATTGCAACAATACAGCGTAACTGCCCAACCGGCAGGATCCAAAATGGCAATATCCTTAATTGTAACGTTGGAACAATTTTGCAATTCGATGGGCAAAGTGAATTCGCTTGCGCTGTTGCGGTTGAACAGTGCGCCCGTCAAAATGCCGCGTCCGCGAATGGTAAGGTTGCTAACGTTTGCCGTGCGAATTTGTCCGTAGACAACTGCGCCGCCTGCAAGATACACCGTGGTGTTGTCTTCAAACACAGGCAAAGAGTTTGCCATCCACACGCCAGGGCCAACGTAGACGGTTTTTTCTGGAAGGTTTTCGGGATCGATTTCATCTTCCTCGATGGGGTTAGCAAAAACGTGCAACGCATTTTTGGAAGCGCGTTCATCTGCCGAAAGTCCATATTCCACAACGTAGTTGTCGCAATAATCCAGCGTGAAAGAAATTTTGTTACCACTGACAGTGGGTTGAACGTTGCGAGCCAACGGGCGAACGACAACGTTGTGCAGGGAAGTTGCATCGTTTATGGTAACTTCCACGTTAACGCGGCCTTCGAAATCGAAAATAACAACCTGGTTATAGTCGTTGCTGGCCAAAAACGTGAAACGTCTTTCGTGATTCACGCGCGTGTCGTATACGAAAACGTCCCTATCTTCCACCTTGACGGAAGCAACCGAAGATGATTGCATAATTTCCGGTCCGTCATAGAGCACCACTTGTGTTTGAGTGATGGTTTTGGATGGCGCGTCGGGGCCGGGTTCGATGGGGTCGTCGCAAGCGGCGAACACCAACGTTAGCGCCAAAAGTAGTAGCAAAAGTATCGAAATCTTTTTCATTTTGTTTCTCCGTTTATTGCGAGAAAAGTTTTGAAAACGCCTTTTGCCCCTAAGGGGCATAGTGCGCCAAACTATTCTACGCATAAAATTATAAAGTTTTTTTTGCGATTTATAAAGACAACATATCTGCAAAATGGTTTGTTATACTGCTGTTTTGGCGCCGTTTTGCACCAAAAAACAGGCATTTGCGGTCATCCACGCACAAAAAGCAAAACCCTCGCACGAACATGCGAGAGTTTGAACGTTTTATTTTAGTGTTACTGTGGCGTTATCCGAATACTGCGCAAGCGTTTGTTCCGTTTGAGAAAAAACAAAAGGAACGGTGACGGCACTATCGCCGTTGACAATGTTGAACTGCGCGTATTGGTTGCTTGCCACGGAGGATTTTTGCAAACGCTTGCCGTTTATCCATACGTTTTGGAAAACGACGTCGGTAACACGGTGGGTTGATTGGCCATAGCCACTGCGACTATCCACACTGCCTGCCACACGAAGATTTATCACAACGTTGCCGCCCAAAACGGTTAGGTTTTTAACCGTTACGCCTTGCACGCTGCCCAACGCCGTAACCTTGTGCTGCGACGACCACGTAGAATTGAACGCCACCGAAAATTCGCAAAGTTGCGAATTGCTGCCGGCATCGCCACGCCCCATGGAAGCATCCTCCACCGTGATGTTTTCGTAGGTGACGTTTTGCACGTTGGCGTTGTTGCCGTTGTGAATACTAACAACCGGTTTGTGGAAATTGTGCAACACCGTTATGTTTTTGAATGTTACGTCGCAAAGTTGCTCGCCAACCGTTTCGTAGCCTATTTCCATGCTTTGCGCAAGGTCCGTCCACAAAAAGCAGTTGCTAAACGTGATGTTTTGCGTTGCACCTTCTTCGTTGCGGTTAGACCACTTTGGATAGTTTTTGACAACCAAGCTGTCGTCCCATGTGCGCAAAAAGCAATTTTGCACCTCTATGTTTTTGCACGACTGCAACGAAATGCCGTCTCCGTTGGAACGTGAGGTTATTATTTTTATTCCGTCAATTTGGCTGTTGGTGCAAAAATACCAGTTGACGCACCAGCCGGCGGGATCTAGCACGGAAAAATCTTTGAAGGTGACGTTGGAACAGTAGTTGAAATCTAGCGGCACCGTCACTTTGCCCGTTGTGGGGTTGCGCTCGAAAGCGGAACCGTCGATTATGCCCTTGCCACAAATTGTGACGTTGTGCTGGTTGTTAGAAACAAATCTTGCACGCACAACGGCGCCCTCTTCCAAAATGACGGTTGTATCCGACTGCAAAACCACCGTGTTGCCCACAATTAGCGGATTGTTTTGCGACGTGTGCAATCCGGCAGGGAAAACAAGCAAATTTTTGCTTTGCGGCTGTTCTTGCAAATCTTGAATATCCGAAACGAACAGGAAAAACGCTTGTTTTGCATCGCCGTTGGGTTCGACGGAATAGGTGCCGGCGCTTTTTATGGCAAAGGTAGCAATGCCGTCTTCGACGATGGCATTAACGCCGCTAGAAAGTGGGCGTACAACGCAGGACGTCATGTTGTCCACCGCCACGGAAACTTGCGTTTTGCCTTTAAGAGAAAAATAGCCAACGCCACTGTTGCTTCGATTTTGGGGAACGGCCGACCAAGAATGTTCGTTGTTCACCTTCACTTGATATAGCGGCAAAGGGGTTTTTTCCACCTTGACGGTGGCTCCGTGATAAAGCTCCACGCCCTGGGGTGGCGTTACGATTTGCACCTGACTTTGCAACAATTCGGGGTCGGGCGTTTGCTGCGGATTGCAACCGCAAAAAGCCAACAACGTTAGCATTATTAGCATCACTAGCAAAATTTTCTTCACGGTAGACTCCTTGTTTTTTTATTTTGAGCAACTAAGCGTTGCTTTTGCAGGTTTGTTTTTGTTGATCACTTTCGACAGATACGGCGCTGGCAACAAGTTTGTTTTGCAAAATTGCATGTTGGTTTTTGCCGCGAAAGCGTTGACGGTTTGGTTGAATTTTTTTGCTAACTGTTGCAATTTTTTGCAAGCCGTTGTTTCAAAAACCACGCAAAGTTTGCCTTTCGTGCACTTAAAACACAAAATTGGCGTGTTGAAATGCATTTTTTCGTTTTAGGTGCGTGCAAAGGTGCTTTTTGTTGCAAAATAAACACGTCTCTTTTTATTATAGATTATCCCAAAAATCAATGCAAGTGTGTTTTGCTGCACAAACCATTGTTTTTTTGCATAAAAGCACAAAAGCGTTGTCTTTTTTCACGACGAACGGCAAAATGCCCTGCAAAAACGTTTGTTTGCCCTGAGTTTTTGCAAAAATATTATCGTGTTTGACGCATCGAAAAATCAAGAAAAATCATTTTTGAAACTGCGGTTGCTTCGTTGGCGACAAGGCGCTCGGCTTGTTGCCGCATTTGCCAATAATAGCACCAATCAAGTGAAACTTTTTTGCAATTTGGGCGTGCAACATGGGGCAGTTTTTTTCTTTTTAATGTAAGGCAGAAATTGCATATACTATTGACTCGGTTATGCAAATGTTATAAAATATTAAAGTAAGTGGCAGGACAACGATTCGACCAAGAGCATTGTCGTGCAAATTCGCCAAAAGGCAAAACTTTTGACAAAAAGGAAATGTTTTTATGAAAAAATCTATTGCAAAAATTCTTGTGGTGGCAATATTGGTGCTAATGCTTGCACTGGCCGCATGCGACGGCCCCACTCAAATGCTTGTTAGCGAAAGCGGCGCGAAAGTTACCGGCAATCTGCCGCAAGATGCAGTGTTCGTTGCCCGGCAGGTGGACGAGGAAAGTTCCGAATACGCCGCGGCCGTTAGCGCTTTGGATGAGCAAACCTACGACTTGCAAAGCCCCGTTTACGTTTGGGATTTACATTTGGAACAAAACGGACAAACGGTGCAGCCTGGCGGCAAAGTTAAAGTTTCGCTGCCCTTTGAAGGAAATGCGGAAAACTGCGATTTGCTGCACGTAACAGGCGACAGAGCACAAGTGCTTTCCGCAAAGACAAAAGACGGCAATTTGTTTTTTGAAACGGATGGTTTTTCGCCTTTTGTTTTGGCAAAGCGTGCGCACACACCCGATCCCGACCCGGAACAAACCTACACTTTTTCCGCAATTGCAAAAAGCCTTGTGCAATACGGACAAAACAACGGCGGCTACGTGGTGGATGCCAACGAAGAATATATCACCGGTGAAGAATTGAAGCTGGCAAAAGATTCGCAATACACAGCGACGGCACGCATCAACAACGACTACTACTTCTTGGGTTGGTACAAAGCAGAAAGTCTTGAACAAGTTAGCGACGAAACGCTTATTTCCAAAGAAACAACGCACACTTTCACTATTAGCGAAAACCTAACCGTTTTGGCACTATACGCCAAAGGCAACGACGTTGTGGAAGTGCAACTAGATGCACGCTTCGCCGAATTTAGCTATCAAAACGGCCAACCCGTGAAAACGGTGGTTGCAATAGCAGCCGGAGAGGACGAACGTCCCAACCCCGACAACGTTAGCACGACGGCCATTCGTGCTAACGGCAACGAAAATCTTGACTCTTCCGATGTCGTTTGCGACAAAGGCGGTTTGGATTTTGGTAAAGCCGGAACCTACACCATCACCTATTACAGCAAGGATTGCCCCATGATAAAGGCAGAACTTGTAGTGGAAGTTGTGGAAGATGCAAAATGCTACGACTTGAGCGTATATTCCAACTCGTATAACTTCCAATATAACTACAACGGATGGGCAGAATACGACGAAAGCATCCAAAAGTACGCCTACGTGAGTAAGCGCGCAGCAGGCAGTTTGATAACCCTTTCGGCCATCACCGACCACTACGAATACACACGCTTTGCCCACAAATTTGACGGCTGGTTCGTGGACGGACAGTTGGTTAGCACAGAATACGTATATAACTTCGAAATGCCTTCTAAGCCCATTGTGGTTGAGGCCAAGTGGACGTCGACGGATTTGCCGTTTGCAACCATACAGGTTAAGTCGAGTGGCGGCGGAAACATTGTGGATAGTTGGGGCAACAAATTTATTGGAATTGTGGAAAGTTGGCAAAAAACAACCACCATCTACTACGACTACGACACCACCGTTTCCTTCCGTGCACAAGCAGGCGTTGGCTACGACTTTGTCGGCTGGTATGCAGTAACCGACTACAGCGAAACGTTGCTTTCTACCGACGAAATTTTGAACTACACCGTTAAGGGCAACATGACCATAATGCCCAAGTTTGCAATTAGACTATCCGTTTTTGAAACGCCCCAAAACGAAGACGTTATTGACGGCACCGTTTACTGCGCAGTTGGAGACACGACGTTGCCCGACTACCAACACTACGAAATTAAAGCAAAAAGCATAAATGGTTGGTTCGAAAACGTCGGGGCCGATGCGTACGACGTTTTCGGCGACGTGGATTTTTCAAAAGCCGGCACCTACACCGTTACTTACACCTACAAAAAGGATCCTTCCGTAACAACTTCGTTGAATATTGTGGTTGTTGATCCTCAAAACTTGCAAGTTGCCTACGAACAAGGCCGTTCGCATTTGGAACACGACTACAACGGCAAGGCGGTGTTTGTTTCGCGCAAGGATATAACCGTGAATGGATTGCCGCTGGAATACTTCAAAAACGATTCGGCAATTTGGAACAGCATTTCCTACAAGTGGATAGATAAATCCACCGGCAAGCAAGTGGATACCGCCGATGCCGACGTTACCATTAACGGCGTTGTGACCCAACGTTTTGGCCCCGATGGCGAAACGGTAGGTGACGAATTTGGCGGCCCCATTGAAGCAGGCGAATACAAGTTTGAACTTTCCGTAAACGGCAACGTGTCGTTTACTGCCGAAGCAAAAATAAAGGCAAACTCCTTCAAAAAAATTACCACCGCAGACGAATTTAGAACAAACGAAGGCTCCACTTGGGTTAACTTTGAACTTGTCTACTACACCATAGTTGCGGAAGTGGAGGGCAACTTCTACGTGATGCAAATGCCTTCCATTGGCAGTGAATCAACCGAAGCGGAAGCACGCCTTGTGACACCGGATACAAACGGAAATTTGACTCTGGGCGGCGCACGCGACTTTGTTTTTGTAAACGCCAAGTACTACGCAAACTATGCCGATAACTACACGGAATTTTTAACCGGCTACTACGGATCCTACGTGATTCGTTCTTCCAATAACAGCACGGACGGCATGTTTGGCTCTCCCTACATCTACCGCACTGGTTACACCTGTGTGAGCGGCGGAAAGATTTGCCGTGAGTATGGCACAAAATATCCCTACGGAAACAAAACGGAATTTGCCGAAAACGGCGCAGTAACCATTTATTGCCCCAACAACGGCGAAACGGCCAACAACAGATTGCGCCTTGTGTTTGACGGCGAAAAATACGTTTTCACCAGCGCACCTGCCGATGCCGACACGCGCACCTCCTACGAAGTGTTCATCTGCCAAAGCAACCCTTCTTTCGATTGATGCGCAGGGCCGCAACGCAACAACGGCTAAAAAACAACTAAAAACGAACAAAACGAAGTTTGCTTATACAAATTTTGTTTGTTCCAAAACGTTTGCCAAACGCAAAAAAACGGAGCCGAAATTCGGCTCCGTTTTGCAATGTTTTTGTTACAGGTATCGGCAAAAAAACGATGCGCAGAACAAGTTTGTTTGAAATTGCTTATTTGAAGAATCTGCGAATAAGTTCGCGGCTGTATTCGGCCGTTTCTTCCATATCGCCAAAGGACATGATTTCACCTGCGTAGAAGGTGTTGTCCTTGCCTTGCATTGCTTCCACCTTGTCGTACCAACCGTCGGCATAATCTTTGCTGCAAACGTGGGGGAAATAGTACCAGTCGTCGATTCTATCCGTTTGAACGACGGGGTGTCCGCATTTGGCCATATCTTCCAAAGTGATTCGTTTTGCATCTTCGAAAGAAACGTCTTCCATGCCTTCGTGGTTACGCAAAGTAAACGTTACAAGGGGCTGATCGGTTGCATCCGGCCAACGATGGTAGAACACCATCAAGTGTCCGCGTGTTTCGTTGGTCATGTTTTCGAAGAAATAGTAGGAAATTTCGGGACAATTGCCTTCTTCGGGACGAACGGCCATTGTGAAATACTTTTTGTGAACGATTTTGGAGAACAAGTCCTTTTCTTCCTGACGAGGATCGCCGTAGTTAAGGAACATTTCCAGCGGCGTGCAGATGATAAGTTTATCAAATTCTTCTTCCTTGCCGTTGACGGTTACATACACCTTATCTGGCGTTCTTCTTATTGCCGTAACTTCACTGTTAAGTTGTGCGGGGTGTTTAAGGTGATTGTTCACCCCTTCCCAAATAGATTGCGTGCCGTTTTTCCACGTCCACAGTTTGCCGGTGGAAAGGAATTGACGAACGGTGAATGCATCCAAATATTTAACAACGTATGCCGCGGGGATTTCGTCGAAGTAGCCGTATCCGAAGGAAGTGAAGGGGCCTTTCCAAACCAACGTTGCGTCTTCGCACTTGTTAAGCTTCAAAAATTCCGAAAACGGCATGGAAAGATCTTTAAGGTTGGGGTTTTCGCCTTCAATATGAGCAAGTTTCATTTCCGGCGAAGGACAGGGGCCTTCATATCTGCCCTGTGCAACACCACGGTGTCCGTTGACGTCGTAGCCATAGTATTTTTTGTTCAAAAGCTTGGTAAGCTTTTTCATTTTCAAAAACTTTTTGAGCAAAGCAATTTTGCTGGATTTTTGCGGCGTGCCGTCCGTCATCATGAACTTTCTGCCCATCGGGGGACCGTCGTGGTGAGAAGTACCGCCAAATTCTTCACATTCGTGCACGGCAAAATAGGTGTCGCAACCCATAACGGCGCCCATTTCGATGGTTCTGTCTTCCCATGTTCCGTCGGCGTTTTTAACTTTCATCAACGGAGAAAAGGCTTTGCCACCAACGTGGTCGCTTCTTTCATAGATAACGTAGTTTTCGTATCCGGCTTTTTCCAAATACATTGCTGCGCTTGTGCCGGCGGGGCCGCCGCCGATTATGCAAATTCTAACGTTTTTGTCCATATGTGTACCTCCACAAAAGATTAGTTATAGAATAATACTTTTTCACCCCAAAAGTAAATATCTCTCAAAAAAAATATTTATCGTTTTTTTCTATGAAAATATCAAAAAAATCTATAGTTTTACCTTTGTTTGCGCCGAGTGGCCTGTTTCTGACATTCTGTTTGAGCCGTATATTTTTGCTATTGCATTTATTTTGCTTTTGCTTTATAATAGAAACGCAAAACAAAAAAGCACAAAAAGGCGGTTTGACGTTGCAAAATTAGCAATAAACAACCCTCTTTTGAGCAAAAGGAGATTTTTGATGTCTAAATTTAAAAGCCTTAAGGTTGTGGACAACTTCTACCAAAACAACCTGTTTTTCCCCATGCCCACGGTGGCAATTTCCACCTTGTGCGACGATGGATCCACTTCCATTGGCAGTTATTCGCTAATTTTCCCCTACTACATTGCCGGGCGCGACTACTACGCCATGATTTTGGAATGTCGCAATTCTTCCAACACGGCGCAAAACCTTCTTAAAAACGGCAAATGCGCACTAAATTTCATCAAGGACGACCGCAAATCCTTCAAAGAATTGGTGCGTTTGGGTTTCCCTGGGAAGACTCCTGCCGAAAAGATGAAAGATTGCAACTTCAAACTTATTCCGGGCGAGGCGGAAGGCCAACGTCCACTTATTTTGCAAGATGCCTATCAGGTTATTGAATGCACTTGGGACGACACCTTGGAAGACGGATACAAAGCAAAGCAACACGTTGGCGAATTGGAAGGCGTGGAACCGCCCTACAACAATTTTAACGGCATAACTTCCAAATTCGGTTGCCACTTTGTTTTGAAAATAGACAAAATTCTTATGGAGGAAAAGTACGCCGATGCGCTTAAAAACGGCCTAAAAAGAAATTCCTTCCCCAACGTTCCGGTGGACTACGGCTACCACGATAGCAAAAACTTTTGGTACAAAAAGTTTAAGGGATTCCGCCCCATTGCCGAACCCATTGCCTCCAGCAACGCCGGCTCGGTGGATAGCGTTATGTATTGCGCCGAAAGGTTAGATACAAAGGTGCGCTTCACAAAAGAAGCGTGCGAAATGTACGTTAAAATTCCCCGTCCGTTCATGAAAGCGGCACTTTTGCAAATTGTGCAAATAGCCGAACAAAACGGCATTGAAGTTATCGACAAGGAAGCCGCCCTAAAAATAGCCGAACTGCGCAAAAAGAAATAGCAAAACCATTGCAACCTAAAGGAAAATCAACATGGAAACAAATAACTACGCTTGGACAAAGTTCTATACCGATTTTGCAGATGCTCTGCTTGCCTATGAACACGATCGCAAAACTCTGCTACAAAAACTTCTTAAGGTGTATAATACTCTTGACATGAAGTTTCCTAAATTAGAACAAGATGATTCAGTGGTAGATATTGATCCGTTCACTGTTTTTGGTTTGTTCAACAAGGGAATAACCAAAGAAAATCGTTTTCGCATTATAGCCGCACTTGCTAAGGAATTTAATGTTGCTATTTCTTTCAATAGCGAGATTACTCTAGATGGGGTTCCCGTACTCAACAATCTTAAAGCCGTGTTTTTTAGTTGGACGCGAAAAGATACCGATATAGATAATTTGTGGGCGTTGTTTAGAGTAGCGCTCAACTATGCCGATGCGAAAGATAAATCTGCGACAAAAAACGAATTTGTTGAGGCATACAACAAAGTTATCAAACAGGAAGGTATCAAGTGGAATATCACGATGGGACTATATTGGATTCGTCCATATTCGTTTATAAATCTAGATTCTCGCAATCGTTGGTATATTTGTAGAAGAACTTACTTGTTGGAAAAAGAAGAAAAAGTGTTAAGCAAAGTTCCTGATGCGGAAACATATTTGTATTTGAGTGAGATTATTGTTTCTAAACTAGGACAGTCAAATTATTCTTTCAAAACCTTGCCGGAATTGTCGTGTATTGCCTTTACCACGTCGACTATCGATAATGAAGAAGAAAAACGGGAAAGAGAAAACGAATCTGCATTGATTGACGAAGATGCAAACGCTGTACACTATTGGCTTTATTCCGCCGGACACAACGGAGAAAAGTGGGAAGAATACCACAAACAAGGATTGATTGCAATAGGCTGGGGCGAACTTGGTGATTTGTCTTTATACGAAAGCAAAGATAAAATCAAAAGACAAATGAAAATTGTGTATGGCGGAGACCGTTCATATCGCAACGATGCCCATGCTGTTTGGCAATTTTCCAAAGAAATGAAGGTGGGCGATATTATCTTTGTTAAAAAGGGAATGTATCAAATTGTTGGACGAGGCGTTGTTGAGTCGGATTACATTTATGACGAGTCACAACCGGGCAACTACGACAACTTGCGAAAAGTCAAGTGGACTCACTGCGGAGAGTGGAACCATCCCGGACAAGCTGTGCTAAAAACATTAACAGACATAACGCCTTATACCGAATACGTTGCAAAGTTGAATGCGTTGTTTGAAGCAGAACAGGGCGAAGAATTTGAAGAAAAAGAAATAGAATATCCTGCCTATACTGCCGACGACTTTCTTCGTGATGTGTATATGTCCGATAAGGACTACACCACGCTTGTGAATTTGTTGGCCGAAAAGAAAAATATAATATTGCAAGGTGCCCCAGGCGTGGGAAAAACTTACGCAGCAAGACGATTGGCCTATTCTATGATGGGCGAACAAAATTCCGAAAGAGTAATGATGGTACAATTTCACCAAAGTTATTCCTACGAGGATTTTATAATGGGGTATCGCCCCAAAGAAAGTGGCGGTTTCAATTTGAGACAGGGCCCGTTTTATCAATTTTGTAAAAAAGCAGAAAGCGACAACGAAAACGATTATTTCTTTATAATAGACGAAATAAACCGTGGCAACATCAGCAAAATTTTTGGCGAATTGTTTGTTTTGATAGAAAGAGATAAGCGGTCCAAAGTGAAATTGCAGTTACTCTATTCGGATGAAAAATTTTCGGTTCCGGAAAACGTTTATATTATTGGCATGATGAACACTGCAGACAGAAGTTTGGCAATGCTAGACTATGCACTGAGAAGACGTTTTGCGTTTTTTGAATTGAAACCGGGGTTTGAAACGTCTCAATTTATCAATCAAAAAAATGAAGTGGGAAATGCCAAATTTGATAACCTTATAGGCGCAGTACAACGTCTAAATGAAGTTATTGCCAGCGACGAAACACTTGGAGAAGGTTTTCAAATAGGCCACAGTTATTTTTGCATTTTTGAAAATGTTAATGACAATCGTTTGTCTAATATTGTGGAATATGAACTTATCCCCATGCTCAAAGAATATTGGTTCGACGAACCGACAAAAGTTAGAGAATGGAGCTCTATTTTGAGGAGTGCAATCAAGTGATACCTGTTCGAAATATTTACTACATGTTGTCCTATGCTTTTCAGGTGTTGCAGGAACAAGGTTACAAGAATATTCAGGATGAACAATTCGAAAATGCTCTGGATATGTTCTCGTCAATTCTAACAAAAGGTGTCACTCTGCAAATAAAACGCGGGCTAAACAAAGATTATCAAATAGAAAAAGAACCGCTATCGGCAATTAGAGGAAAAATTGACATAACGGAATCTATTAAAACAAAAATCATAACCAGCACACAATTAGTGTGTGTGCACGATGATTTTTCCGAAAATTCATATTTCAACAAGATAATTAAAACAACATTGCTTCTGTTGCTTAAATCGAACATTTCTTCTGTTCGAAAAAAGGAAATTAAAAATATTCTTTTGTATCTAACAAATGTTGATATACTAGATAAGAACACTATCAACTGGAATATTCGGTTTAATAAAAACAATCAAACATATCACTTGTTGTTATCTATTTGCAGACTGATAATAAAAGGTCTTTTGCAGTCAGAACAGTTTGGAAACTCAAAAGAAATGACGTTTTTAGATGAGCAAAAGATGCACAAATTATACGAAAAGTTTATCCGCGAATACTATAAAAAACACCACCCTGAACTGGCCGCAAGTGCGGAACAAATTCCTTGGCAACTAGATGATGACGATGATGGTATGTTACCAACAATGCAATCTGATATCACTCTGAAACGTGGAAGACAAGTGCTAATTATAGATGCAAAGTATTATACCAATAATTTGCAAATAAGATTTGATTCCCACACAATAAACTCAGCAAACTTATATCAAATTTTTACGTACGTCAAAAACAAAACGCTGGCACTAGGAGAAAAAGGCCACAATGTTTCAGGAATGTTGCTTTATGCAAAAACCGATGACCTTGTTCAACCCAGCGGCGTCTACAAAATGAGCGGAAATACAATTGAAGTTAGAACGCTAGATTTAAATTTGGATTTTTGTGATATAAAGCAACAACTAGAATCTATTGTCGATGCCTATTTTCAATAGCACAAACGGCGTTTAGCTTTGCAAAAACACGAAAAACGCCAACACGTTTGGTGGATTTTGTGTAACAAGCTGTGTGTTGTGGCTATTGGTTTTGAGCGCAACGCCTGCTTTTGTGGCGCAAACAACACATTTTTTTAATAGAAAAATCCGCACGTCACCTTTGGTTGTTGCATGCGGATTTTGTTTTTATGTTGTTTTTTGTTTTTTTTCGGTTGTTTTTAACTGCGTTTTGAAAATTGTCTTGTTGTCTTTGCAATTTTTAGAGTTGCGTTTTTTAAGCAACAAGAACAATCGCTTGTCTAAGCAAATTGTTTGCGCCGTCATCAAGAGCGCATAAAAACAATTCGAAATGCTTATGCAATGGTGCATCTCGTGGCAAAATGCTTGCGCTGTTTCTAAAATTTCTTTTTGCGTTTGAAAGCCTGCCTAACATTTTTCCTGTTAAAACAAATGTTTGCATTGCTTGCTGGCTTTTTTACAAAACGGTTTTCTTATTGTTGCAAATTGCGTTTCAAATCCTCAACGGAAATGCCCCAGCAACGGTGGCGTTTTACCAGTTCTCTATCGAAATTCTTCCACAAGTTTTGTACTTGATGGTTGGTTTCCAATTCAGGGCCGGTTTCCATATATTCCACGCCAAGTTTTATGCAACCACGCAAACATTCGTCCAAAATTATTGCCGGCGCACCCAAATTTTTGTGTTCGGGTACTACGCCGATGGACATCATTTCCGCAACTTTGGGGTTTTTTATGGTTTTTATGTATTCGCACAAACCAAAGGGAATAACGTGGCCACGACCTTTTTGCATAACTTTTATCATTGAGGGCATACTAAAACCGTAGCACACCACTTTTCCGTCCTTCGCCACAACACAGGCCAATTCCGGAATGATCATGGGCAAAAGCGTGTTCATTTCGCGTGCTTTTTGTTTTTCGTTTAGCGGACTGGTTCCGTACAAATCTTCAAAAGCAACGTCAAGCACGTCCATTGCTTGCATGATAATTTCTTTAAGACGTTTTTTTCCGCGTTCTTTAAGCAACGGGTGCAAATCCACCACTTCGTAGCCGTTGCGATCGGCCACGTGTTTTGCAATGCGGGTGAGGCGAGGATCGTGTTCGGAAGGAACTTTTATGCGATAGCAGTTCCAATCAACAACCTTGTGTGCGCCCAAACATTCCATGTGAGTGACGTAGTAGGGGTGGTTATAAATTTCTATGTAGGTGCTGTCTTTATCGAAACCTTCGATAAGCATGCCTTCTTCGTTCAAGTCGGAAAAGCTCATTGGCCCGATAATTTCGTCCATGCCAATTTCTTCGGCCCACTCCACCAATTTTGCAAACAGCGCTTTGGTAACTTCAAAATCGTCTACCACGTCGAAACGAGTGAAACGAAGTTGTTTGACGTTGTTTTTTTGGTTGACGCCTTTGTGCCAAATACCGGCAATACGTCCAACAATTTTGCGACCGCGATACGCCAAAAACATTTTGCATTCCGCAAAACGGAAAGCATCGTTAATTTTGGGATCAAATTCCGGAAATTCGTCAAAATAGAAGTTGGGGGAAGCGTGAGGATTTCCCTTGTACAAATCTATAAGAAACTTAAAAAATTTCTTTTTTTGACACCTGGAAGATATTTGTTTTACAACTATCGGTTTTGGGTTAGTCATCTGTTTTCTCCAATTCTATGGGGCGTTTATCTGCCACGAAAATTACACCAACGGTGCCGGGACCACAATGCGCACCTATAACGGGACCGATGGTTTGGCGCACGATTTTTGCTTCCGGACGGCCTTCGGTTATAAGGCTTGCAAGATAATCCCCTTCTTTGGGGCTATCGGCATCCAAAACGTACACGGTAAATTCCGTGCCGGTAAGCTGCTCGATGACGTTGGCCGCAATTGTGCGAATGGCAGATTTTTTGCCTTGAATCTTTTTGCAAACGGCAAGACTGCCTTTTGAATCCAAAGTTAAAACGGGTTTTAGTTGCAACATGGTGCCGGCAAAGGCCGCCACGCCAGAAAGTCTTCCGCCGCGTTTTAGGTGCATCAAATCGTCCACAACAAAATAGACGGCAACACGATTGGTAAATTTTTTGAGTTCGTCAATAATTTGCACATCCGTTGCGCCCTTGTTTTTAAGTTCTGCGGCATATTCCATTTGAATGCCTGCGCCCAAGCTTATGGATTTTGTATCAAAAACAGTGCACTTGCGTTTGGGGTATTTTTCCTTCAATCTTTTAAGGGCAGTTTCTAAGTGGTTGAAAGTGCCGCTCATTGCGTGCGAAAAGCTGACGTACAAAACGTCTTCGCCTTTTGCAAAGTATGGTTCCAATATTTCGACGTATTCGTCGGGGTTTAGCGCCATGGTTTTGGGGATAACGCCACTTCGCACCACGTCGTAGAATTTTCTGAAATCTGTGTTTTTGCCGAGATCGTAGTAGAATTCCTCATCGTTGTAGGAATAGGGCATCTTTATGTAATCGAGGCCTAGTTCTTCTTGACGGGTATACCACAATTCGCCGTCGGCATCACAAATAAGTACGCTCATAGATAGATCTCCTTTCTTAAGTCTTTTTTCTATTTTACCACACATTTTGGTGTTTTTCAATATTTTATTTCAAAAACATTTAACAATTGTTTATCTTTTGTACAGTTTTGAGATTATTTTGCAAAAAAAATGTGTGTTATTGAGTGCAACGCCGTTAATTTTGACAAAAAAATTGCAAAAAAAATAATCCGTTTGTTGGTGTATTTTTTTTGCAAAAGCCAAAAATAGTTGCTTTTGTTGCAATATTTTGCACAAATTGTTGCGGTTTTGTTACATTATGTATTGCAATTTGTTGCGAAATATTGTATAATATATAGGTGGAAATTGGCGAAGAAAAACAGTCCCAAAAGTCCTCGAACGGCATGATTTTTGTTCTTTGGGCAGGCAACCTTCCCAGGTGCCCCCTTAGCCACAATACAATTTTGCTACGTTTCTAGTTTGATGACTACAAAAAGGGCGTGTGTTTTGCTGCAAAATGCTTTTTTGAAAGATATTCACAACAATTTGCCACAACAAAAAAAAACGACAAAATTGCTTTTAGTACAAGTTTTTGTCTTGTCCGCGCTCTCGAAAGAAGGCATCTTTATTCTTGTTGCACCACTGCAAAACAAGCAATCCACAAAACTTCCACTTGTGTTGTGGAATTTTTGCCGAAGTTATCCACACAAGTTATTTTTGACATAACACAACAACTTGTGGTGTTTAGAGCGGTTAAACACAAAATGTTGTTTTTGATATGTACAATTTGGCAATCTAGCCACAAACCCACAACACCTAATACCACTGCTACCTGTAGAATAGTTACTAAATGTCAATGACGGCGACGGCCGAAACCAACAAAGGAGAATACCTATGAAAATTATCGTGAACAGTTTGGATCTTAACGATGCCATTTCGAAAGTTTGCAAAGCATTGCCCGTTAGGGACGTTGCACCTGTTTTGGAATGCATAAAAATAACAGCGGAAAACGACAAACTAACACTGTTTGCCACCGACAAAGATTTGGCCATTGAAAAGACTGTTGATGCCAACGTCGTTGTTGGCGGCGCAACGCTTGTTCCTGGCAAAGTTTTTGGCGACTATATTCGCAACGTTGCCGATAGTGACAACGAAATTTCATTGGAAACTTCCGACGACGGCAGATTGGTTATTTCCACTTCCGGCAGCGAATGTACCATAACCACTTTGGATGTGGACGATTATCCCGAAAACGAACAAATTGACGACGCAAAATATTTTGCTATTCAGGAAATTAACCTTAAAGAAATTATAAACAACGTAATCTTTTCCGTAGCAACGGACGACAGTCGCCCGATGCTTAAAGGTGTTTACTTTGAAGCAAAAGACTATGCCGTTACTGCGGTTGCAACGGACGGATATCGTTTTGCAATGAGCAAAAAAGCGTTGGAAGAAAAAACCGACTTTATCAACGCAACGGTTCCTGCAAGAAGCCTTGCCGAACTTTCTAAACTGTTGGGCGATTCCGAAAACGTTTTGAAAGTTTACATTGAAAAGAACTATCTGTTGGTGGCACTGGAAAACACAAAATTGCTTACTCGTTTGCTTGTTTCCGGACAATACATTCGCTACGACAACATTATCCCCAAAGAATTTGTTTCCACTTTGCTAGTGAACAAAGATGCGTTCGAAAAATCTCTTAACACGGCATCTATCATGTCGCGCGGGGACAAAAACAACCTTGTTGTGTTGGATATTGAAGAATACAACATGAACATCACTTCCACCAACCAATACGGCACGGCAAGAGAAAACGTGACGATTTCCCTTTCTGGCAAGGACGTGCGCTGCGCCTACAACGCCAAGTATATTAACGATTGTTTGAAAGTTATAAACGCCGAAAGCATAAAAATGGAATTTGCGCAACACAGCAGCTGCGTTATCACCATCAACAACAGCGACGAAGTGCTCTACTTCATTTTGCCGGTAAGACAAATTTCCTAATTTATAAAAAATAGTAAAAAAACAAAAATTCCGCAAACAAAATTGCGGAATTTTTCTTTTGTTGGCAAAATTTTATAAAAACAAGTAAAATAAATTTATCAAACGACATTCGTGCTCGTTTTGCCTTCATCTTGGCTAAAAAAACGTTCGTCTGGGTGACGTTTGAAAAGAAATATTGATTTCGGCATTTGATACTGTTAAGAAGTGTAGATTTTGCAAAGTGAAACAATGATATCCATGACGATCAAATCGACCTAGTTGAGGTTGCTGCTTTCACGGAGTTGTGTAGCACGGTTTTGGATGCAATAAAATAAAAACTGCAAGTCGGGCAAAATAACCCAAAAGAAAACGTGAATAAATTGTATTTTCTGCGC
>CAZFTO010000007.1:0-38266 GCA_964521735.1 uncultured Oscillospiraceae bacterium
ACAAAAGATGGATGCAAATACGGCATCCGTCTTTTTGTTTTCTCCCATTGGGCTTTGGTAATCCGGTGTTTTTTGTTTTTCGGTTTCGTTAATGCTATTTTATGTGTATATATTTGCGATTGCACTTAATCTACAAATCATCTAAGAGGCAGGAGAGTCAATGTTTCCAAGTTCTTCGTCAATACAAATAGGCTTTGATTTTCCAATTTTCTTACTATGGCAATTATATTAAAAAGATTCTTGCCAAAATGTCAATTCTGCCTGACAGGATAATTTGTTTGTACTATAATATGAGCATAAAGGCGTGGAGGTATGTGTTATGCAAAAACTCGGAGAGAGGATTACAGAATTATTAAAAGAAAAACGCATGGCGCAAAAAGATCTTGCAATGATGATTGGTGTTACTGAATCTGCTTTATCGAGATATATCAATAATGAAAGAGAGCCTAAAATAGAAGTTTTAGCAAATCTTGCCACGGCTTTGGATACGACGGTAGATTATTTAACGAGAGGGGCTAAACCCGAAACGGACTTCGACGAAATATATCGTTTAGTGGCAAGAAGTTCGTATTCTTTAACAGAAGGACAAAAAATGCAAATTATCGAGGCGGTAATGAAAAATAAATGATAGATGACGAGATGATAAGCGGGGTAAAAATTCCACCGGGCAAATATGAGGAAATTGAAAGGCGTGTAGTTGATTTATACGTTGAACAAGATATTCATAATATCCCGATAGATCCTTTTACCATAATAAAAAAAGGGGATACGTTTTAATTCCCTTTTCAAAATTCGAGCCGGATAACCGTCCCGATTGTATAGATGAAGACAACGACGCGTTTTCGTTTTATGATCCAACAATGAAAACACAAGTAATTGTTTATAACGACGAGAAACCGTTAAATCGAATAAGATTTACTCTTATGCACGAATTGGGGCATATAGATTTAGGTCATAAATGCGAAAGCGATTTAGCGAGGAAGATGGCGGATTATTACGCAGGATATGCCTTAGCTCCGTCGCCACTTATTGGAAAGTATGCTTCTGAAGATAGTTTTCAGATTTCCGCTGAGTTTTGGATTTCATTGGAATGTGCCGATATTTGCGGTAATAGGTATCAAAATTGGAAAATGTATGGCGGAAGATACTTAAAAGATTATGAAATAAATTTGATTAATCTTTTTGAATAATTTAGAAAATAACGTTTTATATAAAGGAAAAGCACTTAAAAGTTGCTACCAACAACGATTAAGTGCCTTTCGGAAAATTGTATTACTACAATTCGACTTATTATAGTATAGCATTTTTCTTCCTTTATGTCAAATGGTTTTTTTGACGATACCCAAAGCGGTAAATAAAAATTTTTAAGGAGGCAAAAATGCTTTCAATTGATGCAAGGTCTAAACAGACCTTTTTACGCAATGAGTTCGATGCGTTCGGAAAATGGAACATACCCGTTATCCGTAAAAACGAACTTGATTTAGCAAACGTCAGTTTAATTAGTTATACCGATATTAAAGCTAATGATAATGACGAGAACAAACAAAAGGGAGTTCATTTTTATGTTGATGACTACCGTATGGAAGGCTTGTATTATAATCCAGACAAGTCTTTACATAGATTAGCGCAATATAAGTTTTTGATTTCTCCCGATTACAGCCTTTATAGGGATATGCCCCAAGCGGTGCAGTTGTTCAACGTATTTAGAAGTCGTTGGTGCGGCGCATATTGGCAGAGCCAAGGCATAACGGTTATACCTAATGTAAGTTGGAGCGACGCAAGCACTTTTGATTATTGCTTCGACGGAATAGAAGAAAGATCTGTCGTTGCGGTGGGCACGATAGGGTGTAAGCGTAGCAAGATTTCATTTATGCGTGGATATAACGAAATGTTAAAACGCATAAGGCCGCACGCGGTTATATGTTTCGGTTCGCCGTTTGCCGAAATGCAAGGAAATCTTATTCTTGTTGACTATAACTCTTCAAGGAGGGTGAATCGCAATGGGAGGTAGAGGAACTTTTGCTGCGGGTAAAAATGTTGGATATTCTTATGAAACAGTTGATAAAATTGATGGCGTTAAGGTGTTAAAAGGGACGGGGCAAGCCCATAATTTGCCAGAAGAAGCTCATTCAAGTAAAGCTTATTTGAAAGTTGATAGTAATGGGAATTTTGTTCGATATAGGGCGTATAATTCAGATAAGACATCGCATTTTGATATTGATTATCACAAAGAACCACAAATTGCAGGCAACAAAACAGAAAAAGTATTTCATATTCATTTCTATGATAAAAACGGGGTAAGAGACATTGTTGGAAGACGATTAACCAAAGAAGAATTTGAACTATATAAAAAATATTTTAGAGGGAGAGCGACATGAGCATTTTAAATCAATTATTTGAGGCTGTGTATTATGGAGCAGATTTAGAATTTAAATATAATGATAATTACTATTTTATAAATTCAGGAAAGATTCAAAGTTGTAATATGGATAAGCATTCGATAAGCGTATTTGAGTCTAAAAAGTCAATATATGAAGGTGATAACGAGTCTGAATGTTTAGAAATATATTCTTCAATTGATGGTTGTGCTACGAATAACACTAATAATTTGTTTGAGGCAAAAATATTTGACGGAAAAACATTTTATGAAATAGTTAATTTTATTGCAGAAATAAACTATTAAAGTGTGCTTTTATCAAACCCCTTAAAGGAGAAATATAAAAAATATTTTAAAGGTATAAAATATGACCAACAGAAATACAAATGGTTTTTAGAAGTTATCGCAAGCGGGCAAAATATCATCTATAAATTTAGAGTGGGTTGTTTGTTAGTATCAAGGTTATTATAAAGATAATAAGTTTAGAAGTGTGATATATAAAGTCATTCAGTTTTGAATGGCTTTATTTTTTTGAGATTTAAAAAAGCTTTTCAAATGCCCACGAACGTGGACATTTGCCTATTGACAAAGGATATGAAAACGGCCACCCTCCCCCTTTGAAAGATGCCACTTTCTACCGTTTTATTCGTCAAGAATTCAAGGATACGGGGAGTATAGGTGGTGGAATTTTTGGACGACGTCGGTCTTGGGAAAAATAGCCTTTCAACTTCTATGATTTTATGGGAAATGAGGCTTATTGTCCTTAAGCCGCCACGGTCGGCGACTGCGCCTTTAAGTCGCAAACAAAAGATGGATGCAAATACGGCATCCGTCTTTTTGTTTTCTCCCATTGGGCTTGTCGCCTTTTTCTTTTGCATAGGGAATTGTCGAAATGACGTAGCGCTCCGCTTTGCAGCCCTTCCATTCTACAAACTGTTTTTTGAGTCGCATCATTGCATGCATCGCATTTTTGAAGCTGCATTTGGTTCGACGTTCGCACTTTTTCTTGCATTTTGGCAAACAACGTGCCGCAATGGGCAATATGCTTGCAAATATTTGCAACTCCGTATATAATCAATATCGGATGCGTCTTGTCGATTGCGGCAAATTTGGCGCAAAAGGTGAATCATGCTCAAAAGAAAAAGTTTGCTGCTTGCAATAGTCTTGTTGTTGTCGCTGTTTGTAGGGGTGTTTTCTGCCTGCGATATCGACAGCGATTCTCTCACTGTCGATTTCTATGCCATAAACGATTTTCACGGAGAAACGGACAAAATTTCCACCGTGTGCGGATATTTATCCCAAGCCAAATATCACAACGAAAACGTTGTGCTAATCAACTCCGGCGATATGTTCCAGGGTTCCATTGCATCAAACAGCAACTATGGCAATTTGCTTTCCGATTGCATCGACGAAGTCGGCTTCGATTGCCTAACGCTGGGCAACCACGAGTTCGATTGGGGGTTGGAAAAACTTGCCGCATTGTCTGCGCAAAGTGCCACTCCCTTTTTGGGTGCCAATGTGTACCATTGGGATGCAAAAGAGCGCAGTTGGGGCACTTTCGCCGACGAACTTGCACGAGAATACGTCATCAAAACACTGCCAAACGGCCTCAAAATCGGCATAATCGGCGTGATAGGTGAAAGTCAAATAACGTCCATTTCGTCCAACTTGGTGCAAACAATCGGCTTCAAAGACCCATCGGAAGTCATTCCGCAACTATCTCAAACCTTGCGCAATAAGCACGGGTGCGACGTGGTTGTGGTAAGCGCCCATACCGGCCAAGAAACTTTCCTCGAAGACACCGAGTTTGATATCACCCAATATGCCGACGCGGTTTTTTGCGCCCATACGCACAGACAAGAAATAGAGTATAAAAACCACGTGCCTTTCGTGCAGGGTGGTTCCAGTGGCACGCACGTTTCGCACGTACAACTTTCGGTGGATTCCAATGGCAACGTATCCTGCCAACAGTACGAAAACATCCGGTATAGTGAAAGTTGGCCAAATTTATATACCGTCAAACAGCTAATAAACAACGCTAACGAATCCATCGTTTACGAATCCAACCAAATTGTGGCCACGCTAAGTAGCAAACTTAGCAAATCCAACGCCGTGCCTCGTTTGGTGTGTCATGCAATGGCGCAATATGCCATTTCGCAGGGGCATCAAATAGATTTGGCAATGTGCAACACTGCTAGGGAGGAATTGCCGGCAGGTGAAATCACCTATGCGCAGCTCTACGATGCATTGCCCTTCGATAACGTCGTCTACGTGGCGCGTGTTCGTGGGTCAGATATTCTAAACCAAGCAAAATACAGTCAAATTTGGCGTGTCACGGAAAATGCCATCGAATACAACAAGGTGTATACAATTGCCGTCATCGATTATCTGCTACTCCATCAAAATGCAAGCCGAAACTACAACTATTTCCGTTCCGCGTTCGACCTAAACCAATATTCGCCGCTGGTAAAAAGTGGATACCAAAACTATAACTATCGCCTTATCACGCGCGATTTCCTTCTTTCGTCCATCACTGTGGATTGTTCACTCTACACACAAAATAACAATCATACCGATACTGGTAAGCTGGGCAGTTCAGTCAAGTTCTAGTGACGTGCAGCAAACGCAAAATGCAGCTTAGCAAGCGTTGGTGGTTTGGCGCTTGAAGGTTGCAATCAAAAAAGTTTAGGCCCTGCAACTTGTTCCAAACAGTCGTGCAAAGGCATGTGAAATCTGTGCACGACGTAAGCAATCAAGCAAAAATTTTCCGCCACAAAACAATTCAACAAAAAAAAACGCTCGAAAGGTTAAAATCTTTCGAGCGTTTGCATTAATGGTGCAACGGTTATTTACTTGTTGACCCCAAACCGCCGTTTCTGGTTGCGGTTGCATCGTCGTCTTCCGTCAATAGGTATTGAACAAAAACGCCTTGCGCAAAGGCGGTTCCCTGTGCAATGGTCAACGTTTTGTTTCCCTCGTTTGTCATGCGAACAAAAATGTGTCCTTCGTTGTCGCTATCGGCATAGTCGGCATCAATAATACCAACGGTGTTGTTCAGTTTCAAACGATACTTAAATCCCAAACCGCTTCGCGGGAAAATCATCAAACACCAATCGGACGGCATAAGTGCGCGTATGCCCGTTGCAATGGTAACTGTTTGTTGCGGTTCAATGCAAAGGTCAGTTGGCGCAAAAAAATCGTAGCCGGCGCTACTTTTTGTTGCCCTTGCCGGCAGTTTAATGGTTTGGTAAGTGGCGACATCCGCAACTTGTGCAAATTGTTCCAACGAAACTTTTTCGAATTTTGCTTTTGCTCTCATTTGCTAATCCTCTACTAGCATTGTACCACATATTTTCTTTTTGCACAACGCAAATGTGCAATTTGCACGGGCATTAAGTTGCTTTTTTTGCTGTTTACTTTTTGTATTAGTTGTGGTAAAATGTTTTGAAAGGAGAGTGTGTGTTATGGCTCTTAAAAATTTGGTAACGCCGTGGGGCGAAAAAATAACCGACACCCCGTTGCAAGAATATCCACGCCCGCAACTAAGGCGCAAAAGCTATTTCAATTTGAATGGCCTTTGGCAATATTCAATAACAAAAAGTTCCACCCATCCGCAAAAATACGATGGGGAAATTTTGGTGCCCTTTTCACCCGAAAGCATATTGTCTGGCGTGGGCAAGCAGTTGCGGCCCAATTGGTACTTGTGGTATCATCGTACCTTCAAATTGCCGGCAAGCTTCAACAAGGGGATAGTTTTGTTGCATTTTGGTGCCGTGGATAGCATTTGCGATGTTTTTGTTAACGGACAGCCCATGTGCCATCACGAAGGCGGTTACAACGCATTTTCCGTCGATGTGACGGAAGCGCTGCGTTTTGATGCCGAAAACGACGTTGTCGTCAAGGTTCAAGACTTTACCGACACAAAATACCAAACAAACGGCAAACAATCCACCCATCGCAAAGGCATGTGGTATACGCCTCAAAGCGGCATTTGGCAAACGGTGTGGATTGAAAGCGTCCCCACGCAATACATAAAGGGGCTAAAAATAACCCCCGATTTCGATAACGCCAGCGTAACGGTAGAAGTTGATTGCAACTTCGACGAACCGGTAACGGTTGTGGTTAGCGAAGGCGAAACGGAAGTGTGCAAGGCGGACGGCAAAGGTAAAATAACGGCAAAGTTCCCCGGCGAATTCAAACCGTGGTCGCCCGAAAGCCCGTTTTTATACAACCTCACCGTCATTTCTCGCCGCGACAAGGTGGAAAGCTTCTTTGGTATGCGCAAATTCTCTTGCCAACTTGTGGATGGCATTTGGCGCACTATGCTAAACAACAAGCCCTATTTTCAAAACGGCCTGCTTGATCAAGGCTATTGGAGTGACGGGTTGTATACTGCTCCCAGTGACGAAGCAATGGTGTTCGACATTCAAACCATGAAGGACCTTGGCTTCAACACTTTGCGCAAACACATAAAAGTTGAACCCATGCGTTGGTACTATCATTGCGACAGGCTTGGCATGCTTGTTTGGCAAGATATGCCCAGCGGTGGCACGTCGCAGCACAAAATGGCAACGCTTTATTTGCCGTTTTTGGGGCTAAACAAAATGCGCGATTCGCACTATGCAACATTTTCACGCAAAAAGAAGGAAAGCCGTGATACTTTCGAAAGGGAATATTCCGAAATGCTAAATCAATTGTATAATTGTCCCTGCATTTCCACTTGGGTTCCCTTCAACGAGGGTTGGGGACAATTCGACGCCAACCGTATTGCCCAATTCACCAAACAATTCGATCCCAGCCGTTTTGTCGATCACGCCAGTGGTTGGCACGATCAAGGCGGCGGAGATTTCCACAGTTTGCACGTCTATTTCAAAAAGGTAAAATTCAAAAAGGATAAAAAACGCATCACCGTGTTGTCGGAATTTGGCGGTTACAGCTATAAGGACGAAAAACACAGCTTCAATCCCGATGCCACCTACACCTACAAAGCATTCGAAAGTTTGTCGGCGTTCAACGACGGCCTACGGGAATTGTATCAGCGCGACGTAATTGCAAAAATTCCGCAAGGCCTTTCTGCCGCCATCTATACGCAAGTTTCCGACGTGGAAGACGAAGTTAACGGACTGCTTACCTACGACAGGCGCGTGCTAAAAGTCGATGCCGACGTGATGAAGGAAATAAACTCAAAAGTTAAACTATGAAAGACAAAAAATTTATGCTTGCCGCGCTAAAACAAGCAAAACTTTCCCTTGCGGCGGACGAAGTGCCCATAGGTGCTGTGGTTGTTAAGGGCGGCCAAATAATTGCTCGCGCTCACAACACCCGCAACAAATCTAAAAATGCAACGGAGCACGCCGAACTTGTTGCAATTTCTCGTGCGTGCAAAAAGTTGGGCGATTGGCGCCTTACCGGGTGCGACTTGTACGTCACCTTGGAACCGTGCGTAATGTGTTTGGGCGCCTGTTTCAACGCGCGCATTTCCAACGTGTATTTCGGCGCATACGATGCAAGTGGCAAGGGATGCGTGCAATTGGCGGAATCTATCGGTCACACACTCAATCACGAAGTGATGCTAGAAGGCGGCCTGCTTGCCGAAGAGTGCTCTCAAATTCTAACGGACTATTTCAAAAGCAAACGCCGCTAAAAACATAACAATCTAACACAACAGCAATTGCCTTGGTGGCAAAAATTCGTGTACGTAGGGCGTTTTTTGCGTGCATTGTTGCAAAAACAAGCAAAAATTGTTCATCAAAATTGAAAAATTCAACAAAAGGGGACGACAAATTTTGTCGTTCCCTTTTGACTTGTAAATAGTATGTGGCGATTTTTCAAATTTTGCCACGCAAATGTCGAGCAATGTGTTCTAGGTAAATTGCAGGTAAAAGTGGTGCTTACACTTTTTCTTTTTCAACTTCGTCAACCTCTTCCGTTTGCTTTTCCGTTTCAACTTGCGGTTTGGCAATTTCTTCCGCCGGTTCCATCAACGTGGCCGCAGGTTGTTCAACTTCCACTTGCTGTTCGTCGGTTGGCGTTTTTTCATCTTTATTTTCCGGTTTGTATCTGCCTTTAAGTTTGTCAATTTCAAAGTTTACGGAGTTAAAGGTCAATCCAAAGGTGCTTTCAAAACTATCAATCAGCAAAGTGCGCAACTTGTCGATGGATTGTGCAATGTCGTCGGCGGCAACACGCACGTTAAAAATGGCAATAAGTCCGCCCTTTTCGTCCGTTCTAACACGCAGTTTTCTAACCGAAATGCCTTCCACTTGGTTGGAACATCCCTTAACAACGTTTTTCAAAACCTTTATGTTAGTGCGAGTGGAACTGTCGCAGTCCGAAAACAACAAAATCTTTTTCAGATTTTCTCTTTCCGAAAAATTCACGTATATCATGTATGCCGAAAGTCCCAGGTAAACAACGGCCAAAACAATCAGCAAAATAATGGTAACACTGTTATCTGCCACCGTTCCGACGGCGTTCGCACAGGAAAGCACTCCCGCAACATAAAGAATGGTTGTCAAAACGAACACAAGTGTGATGCAAATTTGTGCTACAAGCACAACTTTTTCTGCTATTTTTTTCATAAATCCTCCGTCAAATATAGTATTCCCAATTGTCAACTTGCAATACGGTTTCGCAAACTAAAATCTTTTTTAAGTGCGGCAACTCTGTCCACTGTGGCGGGGCGAGTTTCCGCCAACGCCGAAAGAAAATCTCTTCGCGACGTTGCGCCGTCAATAGCAAGCAAAAACGTACACTCTCTGGCATTTTTGCGCAATTTCAAATGGAGTTGGATAAACTCTCTGCAAATCTTCATTCTTTTTTCTAACAAACGATTGACATTTTTGTGCGTAGTTGGTATTATATTAAGGCTAACAAACTAAATGTGCTGATATGGCTCAGGAGGTAGAGCACGTCCTTGGTAAGGACGAGGTCACCAGTTCGAATCTGGTTATCAGCTCCACAAAAAGTCGCGTGCAGATGCATGCGACTTTTTTTGTTGCCAACACGCGGTGTTGTTAACAGGTGACAATTGAAAAAGAACCGACAGTTTTGTCGGTTCGTTCAAAGCGTGACTGTTGCAAAACCGTTTTGTCGGTCTGCAATTTTTCCTGCGTCAAGCCGCAAAACCTCTCTTGCAGCACGCATTTTCGTTGGAAGTGCATTTGGGCAGTGGCAACTAGTGTGGCCGCGTGGTGCACCATGTCTCTAAAACAAATTTGTAAAAAACGGATGCATCACAGTGGTGCATCCGCTTTTGTCATTTTTAGTAAATGTAAATTTTCTTTCTCAAATATTCTTTCAAATCCGAAAGTGCAATGCGTTCTTGTTGCATTGTGTCGCGGTCGCGAACGGTAACACAGCCGTCCGTTTCCGTTTCGAAGTCCACTGTCACGCAGAAAGGCGTTCCAATTTCGTCCTGACGGCGATAGCGCTTGCCAATGCTGCCGGCCTCGTCATAGTCACAGCTAAACTCTTTAAGCAAATCGGTGTAAACTTCCGTTGCCTTTTCGCTAAGCTTTTTGGAAAGTGGCAGCACGCATGCTTTCATGGGTGCCAATTCGGGGTGCAAGTGCAACACAACACGTGTGTCATTTTCTCCAACAACTTCTTCGTCGTATGCGTTTGCAAGGAAGGCCAAAAATGCTCTGTCCACGCCCAAACTGGGTTCAATAACGTAGGGAACGTACTTTTCGCCCGTCACGGGGTCAAGATAGTCAAGCGTTTGACCGGAAGCCGTTTGGTGACGAGTCAAGTCGTAGTCGGTGCGGTCGGCAATGCCCCAAAGTTCGCCCCAACCAAAGGGGAATTTCACTTCGAAGTCGGTGGTGGCTTTGCTGTAGAAGCACAATTCGTCCTTGTCGTGGTCACGCAAGCGCAAATTTTCTTCTTTCATGCCAAGATCCAACAACCATTGTTTGCAGAAGTTTTTCCAATATTCAAACCATTCTAAATCAGTGCCGGGTTTGCAGAAAAATTCCAATTCCATTTGTTCAAATTCTCTCTGACGGAAGATGAAGTTGCCGGGAGTAATTTCGTTGCGGAATGCTTTTCCTATTTGTCCTATGCCAAACGGAACCTTTCTTCTAGTGGTGCGGCAAACGTTTTTGAAGTTAACAAAAATGCCTTGTGCTGTTTCCGGGCGCAGGAACACGGTGTTGGTGCTGTTTTCCGTAACGCCGATAAAGGTTTTGAACATAAGGTTAAACTTTCTAATGGGCGTAAAGTCGCATTTTCCACACACGGGGCAGTGAATTTGGTGTTCCACAATGTATGCCGACATTTCGTCGTCGCTCATTGCGGCAACGGTGTTGGGAAGGCCGTGTTTTGCCTGATATTCTTCAATCAAATTGTCCGCGCGATAGCGTGTTTTGCATCCTTTGCAGTCAATAAGCGGATCAGAAAATCCCGCAAGGTGTCCCGTTGCTTCCCAAGTTTTGGGGTTCATAATAATTGCGGCATCAATGCCCACGTTCAACGGGTTTTCTTTAACGAATTTTCTGTACCAAACGTTTTTTATGTTGTTTTTAAGTTCTACGCCTAACGGGCCGTAGTCCCACGAATTGGAAAGTCCACCGTATATTTCACTTCCGGAATACACAAAACCTCTGCCTTTTGCCAGATTAACCAATTTGTCCATAGTAAGTTGTGCCATAGCGTCTATGCTCCTCTGTTTGTATGATAATATTCTAGTTTTTTGTTGTTGGTTTGTCAAGCAAGTTGCAACACAAACGAAGTTTTTCCGTTACGTATTTCAAATTAATTGACATCTATTGCCAAAAAGGCAAATGCATGGTATAATGTTTGTAATAAACAAAGTATATATCTATGCGGCAGGTTGTTGCCGCAAAAGGAGGTTAGTATGAGAATGGGTAACCCTGCGCTTCGCAGAACCTTATCTAAAACACAAAACGGCAACATGGCCGTGGAAGTCGAGCCAGCTACGCACGGTGGCATTGCCAAAAAAACAATATTGTTTGCGGTTGTAACTTTGATTGCGGCCGTTGCAACACTTTTGCTTATGCGCTATGCAATCAATGTGGAAAGTGACGAGTTGCTATCTACTTTGCTAGTGGCAGCAGGAGTCGGGTCTGTCTTGATGATCGTCCTTTCGGTTGTGATAATGTTTTGCCCCAACAGTTGCAACGTTTTGGGGTCGCTGTATTCCGTTTGTCAAGGCATTTTGTTGGGGCTAGTTGTTTGCATGGTAAACACCGTTTTGCCCGGCGTTGCTTTTGCGGCAATTTTGGGCACGCTTATCGTCTTTGTGCTTTCCGTGGTGCTAAACAGATACCTTAGCGTTCGCATTTCCGGCAGATTTATGCAGGCAATGCTAGTCGGGTTCCTCAGTTTGTTCGTGGTGGAACTTGTCGTGCTTATCGTTTCGCTTGTCAATCCGGAATTGGGCTTGGCAGCAAACTGGTGGATTCAACTTGTGGCAACGGTGTTTTGCGTGTTCTATGCATCCATCATGCTCATTTGGGATTTGCAAACGGCCGACGACATCGTTCAATATGGCGCCGACAAAAAGTACGAATGGCTAGTGGCATTTTCCCTTGTAACAACACTTGTATATTTGTATTTGGAAATTTTGGAACTACTCATACGGTTGATCGCCGTTTTCTCCGATCGCAACTAGTGCTATGCAACAAAATCTAATAACAAAACCTGTAGAACTACTAAAAAAAGGCAAGCTTTGTGCCAAAGGCTATTCCACTGGCATGAATTTCATCTACGACCGCAGCCAAGTGCGCGGCTCGCTCAAAGAATGGGATTTTTACCAAGTAATTTGCGGCACCCGCGTGTTGCAGTTCACGGTGGGGCACATTTCTCGTTTCGGGCAAATTTCCGTCAACGTGTTAGATCTAGCCACCGGTCAAAAACGTGGTGTAGACAAAATCTTTTTGAACACAAAAGTCCTAAAAAAGCAACTTGCGCAAAGCCCCGATACGCCTTGTACAATAAAATGGTTTGGTAAACACCTAAAAATGCAAATAAAGGTTACGGAACAATCTCGTCGACTAACCCTTTCCGCAACGGGCAAAGACGGCCTAACAGCCGCCGTGGACGTGCTTTTGACCAACTGCTCTGCGCAAAAGGACAAAATGGTTATTGCCACGCCCTTTCAAAAGCCCAACCAATGGTACCTAAACTACAAAGAAAATTGCTTTGTTGCCAACGGCTATGCACGTGTGGACGATTTGGAAATGGATATTGTCAACGGCAACGGTCTTATCGACTGGGGACGTGGTGTGTGGCCTCGTTCGCACGAATGGATTTGGGGCAACGGCTCCACCATGGTGGATGGAATGCACTTTGGTTTTAACATCGGTTGGGGCTTTGGCGATCTTTCCAACGCAACGGAAAACATGTTTTTCTTGGATAACAAGGCCTACAAACTGGGCGAAGTGCAAGAAACTCGCGTTGGCGATGCCTATCGCTACACGGATACGGAACACAAGTTCACTTTTAACGTTACGCCCATTTTCGACAACTTCACTCGCACCAAAGCACCAACCGTCAACAACAGTTGCCATCAGGTGTTTGGAACGTGGCGCGGCTTCGTAACGTTGCCCAACGGCAAAACAATCGAAATTCCGCCCTTCATTGCCTTTTGCGAACACGCAAAAAACAATTGGTAATTTCAACAAACAAGTGCCTCAACCATCGGTTGGGGCACTTCTAATTGCTTTTTGTTCGTATACTATTTGTTTGTTCCGCTAAGTTTTTCAAACTTGCGTTTAGTTGCTTCTCCACCACGAATATACCGTTCTTGCCAGTTTTCCTGCAAAACAACCGATGCCTTCTGGAACAAACTTTGGCTAAGCAAAGGCAGCCTTTCGTTCAAATCCTTGTGCGCAGTAGATTTGCTTATGCAAAACGCTTTTGCCGCCTCTCGCACCGTGCAACTGTTTTCAATAACGTAATCGGCAACTTCCAAAACTCTTTCCACAATGTATTCTTTCAAATTTTGCTCCGCAACACTTTGTATAATGTATTGCAAAAACAATCAAAAAATGTCAAATTTTGTGTGATGCGCAAAGCCGTGCGCATTTGCGTGCCGCAAGAAAAAACGACGAAAGCAAAACTTTCGTCGCTATGTTATTTCAGTTTATCCCACAAGTTGTATCTTTCCGGATGCATAATGGCGTTGGCAATTTTTGTGGATATTGCCGGGTCTTTTGTTGAAAGTTCTTTCAAAATGTCCTTCATCGATTCCCGTTGCGAGTGTTTGTCTGCGGGGCAGGGGTTTTTGCACACGGGCAATTCTTTTGCGGCACCTATAATATCCCTTTCGTCAATGTAAATCATGGGGCGAATAAGCGTAACGTCACTTCGCGACATGTACGAAACGGGTTGCATCGTGCTCAAACGTCCTTCATAAAGCAAGCTAAGCAAAAAGGTTTCCACAACGTCGTTTTTGTGGTGTCCTAGCGCCAACTTGTTGAATCCCAGTTCGTTAATTTTGCTGTTCAATGCCCCGCGGCGCATTTTTGCGCACAAACTGCACGGGTTTTTCTCCTTGCGAACGTCAAAAACAATTTCTGCGATGTCAGTTTTTTCCACGTAGTAGGGCACGCCCAGTTGGTTGCAAAAATCTTCCACCGGCTTGTAGGCGTTTTCTGCAAATCCCATATCTACGGTTATGCCGCACAGCTCAAAGTCGTGTTCCGAAAAACGTTTGTATGCGGCAAGCAGTGTCAGCAGCATAAGGCTATCTTTGCCGCCGGAAATTCCCACGGCAATTTTGTCCCCGCTTTCTATCATGTGATAATCGTTTATTGCTTTGCGCATGTGCGAAAGTAGTTTTTGTATGTTCATAAATTTGCTCCCAATAGTGGCAAAAGTTAGTACCTAAATTGTATTGCAAAGCAAATAATTTTGCAACAAAAAAAATAGAAAAAAATAATTGAGAAATTTTCCTAAATATGCTTGACAAACTAAATAGGAAATGTTATCATTTATTCACAAAGGAGGCCTGCGGTGAGATATTCAAAACAAAGAGAAGTTGTGTATCAAGTTTTGTATCAAACGGATACACACCCAGATGCTTCGTGGGTTTTTGAACAAGCGCGAAAAATTTTGCCGTCCATAAGTTTGGGCACGGTGTATCGCAACTTGGACGAATTGTGTGCAATCGGCCGCGTCAAGAGAATAAGTGTCGATGGCTCTTCTGAGCGCTTCGATGCAGCAATGCATGCGCACGCTCACTTTGTTTGCGAAAAATGCCACCGCGTGTTGGATGCAGGCACTCCAAGCATCACGGTGGATTGTTCCTGTGGCAAAACCACTCGTTCGGAAGTCACTCTCTACGGCGTGTGCAACAATTGCAAACAATCGAACTAGGTTTGCCGCCAGACGTTGTGGCTATGCGCCGCACAAAAAGTAAAAAACAATTGCCGCAAGGCAAAAAATAACAAAATAACAAAAAAACAACAATAAGGAGAAAATCACTATGAAATTTGTATGTTCTGTTTGCGGTTACGTTCACGAAGGCGACGAAGCCCCCGCATTTTGCCCTCAATGCAAAGCCCCCAAAGAAAAATTTGTTGCTCAAAGCAGTGATCTCAGTTGGGCTGCCGAACACGTAGTAGGCGTTGCACAAGGCGTTCCTCAAGATATCATCGACGATCTTCGCGCCAACTTCAACGGCGAATGCACCGAAGTAGGCATGTATTTGGCAATGGCTCGCGTTGCTCATCGCGAAGGCTATCCCGAAATTGGTTTGTATTGGGAAAAGGCCGCTTTCGAAGAAGCCGAACACGCTGCTAAGTTTGCCGAACTCCTTGGCGAAGTTGTTACGGATAGCACGGCAAAGAACCTTGCTATGCGCATCGAAGCAGAAAACGGCGCAACGCTTGGCAAAACCGACCTTGCAAAACGTGCAAAGGCTTTGAATCTCGATGCCATCCACGACACCGTTCACGAAATGGCGCGCGACGAAGCACGTCACGGCAAAGCATTCCAAGGCTTGTACAATCGCTACTTCAAAAAATAACAATAGTTCTAAATCGAAAACAGTTTAGCAAGTCCGTTCCACGCCGCAAGGTGTGGAACGGCTTTTTTCATACAGTTTGCGTGCAATTGTGCACTTGCTGTAATATGCAAAAACTACCACTTGCAACGCAGACAATTTTGTTGTATAATAAAAAATGAACCTGCCGAATTTCTCGGCAAATTCCAAGGAGAAAAGCCATGGCTTTGTTTGGAAAAAAACAAAAAAAAGAAATAAGGTATAAGGTTGGCCTTGCGCTTTCCGGCGGTGGCACTCGTGGCATAGCGCACATTGGTGCGTTCAAGGCTTTCGAAGAAGCCGGCCTAAAATTTTCTTGCGTGGCAGGCACAAGCGCAGGCAGCATTTTCGGCGCATTGTATAGCAAGGGGGTTGCCTGGCAAGATATGCTTTCCGAAGTAAAAACGCTAAATCGCAAAGATTTTTTGGATAAGCGCTTCATTTTGGGCTCCGATTCGTTAAATATCGCCAACGTTGCAACTCGCTTTTTGGATGGTGTAACCTTCCAGCAATTGCCCATTCCCTTTGCCGCCGTTGCAGTGGATATTTCTCGGGGCGAAGAAGTGGTGCTAAACAGTGGCGACGTTGCCACGGCTGTTGCCGCAAGCAGCGCAGTGCCAGCTTTGTTCACTCCTGTGCGCCGCGACGGAATGGTTTTGGTGGATGGCGGTTTGCTAAACAACATGCCCGCCGACGTTTGTCGCACAATGGGTGCAGACGTTGTTGTTTCCGTCGACCTAAACCACACACGCGGCAGCGGAACTTCCTCACCTCGCTTGCCAGACGTGCTAATGGCCACGTGGTCTATCACAACAAAATCCACTGTGTATAAGGGCGAACTCAACAGCGACGTCATCATAACTCCGCAACTTTCCGCCTACAAAAACACTCGGCTAGAAAACATTGACGAAATGTTTGAAGAAGGCTATCGTGCCACGGTGGAAAAATTGCCAAGCATTTTCGAAATTCTCAACACAAAATTCTAAAACGAAGGTACGTATGCGTCACAAAAAACTTATAGCGTTGTTTGCATTTTTGGCACTTTTAGCCACGTTTGTGTTTGCGGCATGCAATATGGTGCATCCCGTTCAATTCAATTGGAACTGCAACGACGCCGATCCCGTTTTTCAAAATTTCACTAGGGGAAGCGTTGTCGAATTCCCCACTCCCATCACGCGCGAAGGCTACTTGTTCGACGGTTGGTTCACAGATAAGCAGTGCACAGCGAAAGCACCTCAACAAACTGTGGTGGACAAAAACACGCCCTCCGCCTACTACGCAAAATGGATAGCGTTGCCCAAATTGCTAAGCGCAACGCTAAACGTGCAGCCTTTTGTTGGTGACAGTATTTCAAAAGACAACGTTTCCGCAACGGTAACCTATTGGGACGGGACGCAAAAGCAGTTGCAACCGACTTTGCTCACCGTCGATTTGCAAAACGCCACTCAAACTGTCGGCGAAAAACAAATTGCCGTTTCCTACACGGAAAATTCCACAACGGTGCAATGCAATTTGCAGTTTTCCGTTAGCGCTGTGGAAATGCAAAGCATTGTTGCATCATTCACAGGCAATCAGCCCATCGTTGGTCAAAGCATTTCCAAGGCACATTTTTCCGTCACTGCTCTCTTCAACAATGGTGATCAGCAACCCGTAACGGATTTTCAAATTGATGGCTACGATGCCACCAAGGTGGGTGAACAAACGCTAACCATCAGCTATCAGCAAAAAACAACAACGGTCACAATCACCGTGTTGCCTAAAACGTTGCAATCGCTAAGCGCAACGGTTAGCACGCAAACACCTATATATGTGGGCGACAAACTGCAAGCTTCGCATTTTTCCGTCACAGCCACCTATGATAATGGCGATGTGCAACCCGTAACGGATTTTCAAATTGATGGCTACGATGCCACCAAGGTGGGCGAACAAACGCTAACCATCATCTACCAGCAAAAAACAACAACGGTCACAATCACCGTGTTGCCTAAAACGTTGCAATCGCTAAGCGCAACGGTTAGCACGCAAACACCTATATATGTGGGCGACAAACTGCAAGCTTCGCATTTTTCCGTCACAGCCACCTATGATAATGGCGATGTGCAACCCGTAACGGATTTTCAAATTGATGGCTACGATGCCACCAAGGTGGGCGAACAAACGCTAACCATCATCTACCAGCAAAAAACAACAACGGTCACAATCACCGTGTTGCCATGGCAACTTATGTCTATCAATGCAACGTATAGTGGCACGGTGCTTGTCGGCGAACAGCTTGACGTGGCCAAATTGACGGTAACTGCAATCTACCAAAACGCCGCCACACGCGTTGTTCAAAGCTACAACACAAGCGTTTTGGATACTTCCACACCCGGCGTAAAAACGTTGGAAATTTCCTATACAGAAAACGGCACAACCAAGTCTTGTCAAATACAAATCACAGTCACACAAAGCGGTGTAATTGCCAACAGCAACCTTTCCATCCACTTTTTGGAACTTGGCAACCAATATACGGGCGATAGCGTTTACATAAAGGCGGGCGACACGGATATCTTGATTGATGCCGGCAGTCGCAAAGGCAGTGCAGCAACAATCGGCAACTACGTGGATAACTATTGCACCGACGGCGTGCTGGAATATGTAATTGCAACCCATGCTCACCAAGACCACATTGCAGGTTTTGTGGGCACCGCAAATGCAAAGGGCATTTTCCAGCGTTACGAGTGCAAAAACATAATTGAATTTGCGCGTAGCGATTCCACAACGCAAATCTACAAGGATTACCAAACGGCGCGTGATGCCGAAGTGCAAGCAGGTGCAAATTGCTACACGGCAATGGATTGCATCAACAACGCCAACGGCGCGCAAAAAACCTACGACCTAACTGGCGATGGTTCCATCACAATGGAAGTATTGTATCAAAAGTACTACGACAACAAATCCAGCGACGAAAACAACTATTCGGTGTGCGTGCTTATCACGCAGGGCGAAAACAACTACCTGTTCACTGGCGATTTGGAAAAAGAAGGCGAAGCCTCACTTGTTCAATGCAATCCCAACCTGCCCGAAGTGGTGTTGTTCAAGGGCGGCCACCACGGCAGCTACACGTCGTCCAGCGCAGTTTTGCTTTCCAAAATAAAGCCGCAATACGTGTGCGTTTGTTGCTGTGCCGGTACCACGGAATACACAAACGGAAAAGTTGGCCCTCACACTTTCCCTGCGCAGGAATTTGTTGACCGAATTGCAAAGTATACCGACAACGTTTATGTAACAACGCTTGCCGTGTTGGATTCTAGCGGAAAACTAAAAGGCTACACGTCCATGAACGGAAACATTGTGTTCAGTTGCATAAACGGCCAAATTTCTCTTGATTGTTCCAACAACAACACAAAACTAAAAGATACCGAGTGGTTCAAAAACAACCGCACGTGCCCTGCCGAATGGGCAAGCGACAACTAGTTTTTGCAAACAAAATTGCAAACAGGGGGTAACATGGCAAAATCATCCAAAAAAAGTTCCGCCAAGAAAAACGCCAAGCGCGTTGTCGATGCGGCAAACAAATACAATTCAAAAAACAGCAAAAAGAAAAACGTAGAAGTGGTTGGCGGCGTTGCAAAAGCCGCTGCCGAAAGTGCCGCTTCGTCGCGAAATAAAAAACACAAAAAGTTCTACACGTTTTTGTGCGTAATTGCAATAATTGCCGTTGTGGCGCTAACCGTCTACGGCTACTACAATGGTTGGTTCGATGCCATTCTCAATCCCAACCTTCCGCCCGTCACAACCGATGGAGAAATATCCTTTCACTTTTTGGAACTTGGCAACCAATATACAGGCGACAGCGTTTACATAAAGGCGGGCGACACGGATATCTTGATTGATGCCGGCAGTCGCAAAGGCAGTGCAGCAACAATCGGCAACTACGTGGATAACTATTGCACCGACGGCGTGCTGGAATATGTAATTGCAACCCATGCTCACCAAGACCACATTGCAGGTTTTGTGGGCACCGCAAATGCAAAGGGCATTTTCCAGCGTTACGAGTGCAAAAACATAATTGAATTTGCGCGTAGCGATTCCACAACGCAAATCTACAAGGATTACCAAACGGCGCGTGATGCCGAAGTGCAAGCAGGTGCAAATTGCTACACGGCAATGGATTGCATCAACAACGCCAACGGTGCGCAAAAAATCTACGACCTAACTGGCGACGGTTCCATCACAATGGAAGTATTGTATCAAAAATACTACGAACAAAAAAGCGGCAGTGGCGGCGAAAACGACTATTCCGTGTGTTTGCTGTTCACGCAGGGCGAAAACCACTATTTGTTCACTGGCGACCTCGAAAAGGACGGTGAAGCCTCACTTGTGGAAGAAAACCCCAACCTGCCCGAAGTGGTGCTGTTCAAGGGCGGTCATCACGGCAGTTACACGGCATCTAGCGATGCGTTGCTTTCCAAAATAAAGCCGCAATACGTGTGCGTGTGCTGTTGTGCCGGCAGCAAGGAGTACGCATCCAATCCAAATCACACTTTCCCTGCACAGGAATTTGTTGATAGAATTGCCAACTACACCGATAACGTTTACGTAACAACAATGGTGGGCGAAACAGACAACGACTTTATGTCCATGAACGGCAACATTGTTTTCAAGTGCACAAACGGCCAAATTTCACTTGATTGTTCCAACAACAACACAAAACTAAAAGATACCGACTGGTTCAAAAACAACCGCACGTGCCCCGACGCTTGGAAAAAGAGCGATGCCGAATAGGGAGGAAAACATGAAAATTTTGTTGCTAAACGGTGTAAATATGAATATGCTTGGGCGGCGCGATCCGTCGCTATATGGCACCCAAACTTTGCAGCAGCTGCAAAACACCGTTATGGAATATGCCCACAGTTTGGGCGTGGAAGTGCAGTGCCTGCAATCCAATCACGAAGGCGTTTTGGTGGACTGGTTGCAACAAACCGATGCCGATGCAGTGGTGCTAAATGCCGGCGCATACAGCCACTATAGCTACGCATTGCGCGATTGCATCGAAAGCCTTTCCGTTCCCGTTGTGGAAGTGCACATGACGGACGTTTCTGCTCGTGAAACCTTCCGCCACACCGACGTTCTAAAAGACGTTTGTGCGGGCTATTTTGCCGGCAAGGGCATCCAAAGCTATTTGGATGCAGTGCAGTTTGTCGCAAACAAAAAGTAACGCAAAAGCCAAAACAACGGCGCAGATAACCTCTGCGCCGTTTTCTTTTTACAACAAAAAAACGCAGGTAATTAAACCTGCGTTTTTGTTTGTAATTCAATTATTGATTGTTGCGTTTTTTGAACCAACGAACAACAACAACTATAAGCAATGCGCCAACCAAAGCAACACTGGATACTACCGAAAGAATCAATCCAACGTCAACGTTATTTTTCGTTGTGGTTTCTTCTTCGTCGTCTTCCTCTTCATCCGTTGCCAATGCTTTTTCTACCATTGCATCCCAATCGGGTTCTGCGGAAACGTTAACGTTTGTGTTTGCAGATACCAAGGAAGCAATTTCTTCGGTGGTAAGTTCATCAAACACCGAGTAGCCGCTAGCAGTGGTAAACTTAATTCTGTCACGGTTTGTTGCGGGAGCTTCTTCATCGCCTTCTTTGTATTCAGCAGTGTCGATAGAGTAGGAACCGATTGTTGTCAACGCAACGCTGTCGTAATAAACGTTGCCGGCTTGTTTGGTTTGTCCGTCGATGCTGCCGTTGAACAATGCAACGCGAGCGGTAACGGTTTCGTCGCCAGTGATAATCACGACGTAGTAACGGGTCCAGCCGTTGCCTTCTTCGGAGCTTGCAATCATACCAAACTTGGTGTCGGTTGCTGCATCGCCTGTTGCCGTTGCGCTTTCAATCTTGCCAATAACTGCGTTTTCTGTCGTTCTGTCTTCAACGTTCTTAACAACGTAGATAAACGGAACGCTGTTGCCCGTTGTCTTTGCCAAAACGGAGAATGCATAAACGGTGTGCGCAGAAAGGTTGATATCCGAAGACAAATATCCGTAGGAAGTTGCAACGTTGTTTGTAATCTTCAAGTAGTTTTGTTCGGAGTCGTCAAACTTGGGAGCACATTCGCCGTTAGCAACGTCGCCTTTGTTGTTTCTGATGATGCTGCCGCTAACTGCCGATTGGCTGGTAGCAAGTCCTTCGGGACGAATGTTGCCTTTGCCATCCTTATAAATAAGGTTGTCGCCGGCAAACACCGGTTGCCAACTTGTGGGTTGGTTGGGGTTGCTGGTGGAAACACTCGAGAAGGAACCGTTGTTAATAGAAGTAGAAGCAGTGGAACCAACAAGGCTAACTTTCTTTGCATACGTTCCGCTAGAAGCCGAGGAATAATCGGATGCGGAAATTTGTTCAATAAACGGTGTGGTTACAAACAAAGCGCCGTTCGGTGTGTAGTTGCTGGTGGATGCATATCCTTTGATGTTGCCAAGTGCAAACAAAACGCGAACAGTTGTGCCGTCATCTGCAGAAGTGGTGGGTTTCAAATAGATGTCGTACTTAGCCCAACCGCAGTTGCTGTCTTCGGCAATGTCTTGGCTGGTAACAACAGAAGTAAAGCTGCCCGATTCCAGATCCGTCCATTCGCCGTCCGTCAAAGTTTGAACGATAATGTTGCCTTGTGCCAACACGTTGTTTTGATGTGTGCGTGCCCAGAAGCTGATGTGCAAGTGGTCTTTCAAATCTGCACTGGATTTAACAACGATGGGTTGTCCGTTCCAAGAATTCAATTCCAAAGCAACGGGAGTTTTAACCGTTCCGTTGTTTTCAATTTTGTAGATGCCAAAGTGGTCGTGAGAAGTAAACGGAGAATAAGCGTTGCCTTCAACTTTTGCTTCTGCAATGGTGGGATATGTCGTGGTGGTGTATTCAGTTGCCACTGTGGAACCAAATCCAACCAAACTTGCATATTCCGATGCTTCCACTGTGGAATCTTCACCGATAATGCCATATCTGGATGCGAACGTCACGCCTTCGCTGTTATCAACAAAGTTGCGGTATTCGTTTGCGGAAACCGTCGTGTAGGTGATGTCGTCCACAAACAAAATGCCTTGTGCGTTTGCGCCTGTGTAGGTGTTGCCGATACCAACGTTAACAACAACCGATTGAGAGCTTGCTTTGCGGTTGAACACATAGAAGCTAAGTTCTTGCCAACCTTCTTCGTTTGCTACGCTAAATTCCTTTGCATAGGAAAATTCGTCCAAAGCAGAAAGATCCGTGGAAGAATATTGTTGGATAGCAACTGTTGCGTTGCCTTCCGTAATCAAAGCGGTGTTAACCCACACTGTTATTTTTGCCGAAGTTTGAGATGCAACGGAAAAACTTGTGGATACGATTGCTGCATTGGTTGCTTCCTTGGTGGCAAACACAAACACGTTTGTATCAAGGTCGTCGTTGTGAATGCCGGGGTTGGTAATTTCGCTAATTCCCTTTGCTGCAAGGTCGGTAGTAACCGTTTCCCAAACTTCTTCGTTAACGTCAATGATGCCGCCAATAACGTGCGCTTCATTGTCAAGTTTTTCAAAGCCGTGTTCCGAATCGCTTGCGGGCGCTTTGTAGGTGTATTTCGTCCAGTTATCTGCGGTTTTGGGGAAAGTGGTGTTATCTTTATCGTAGTAGGCGAAGTCACCGTTTTTAATGTACGCCTGAGACGTGCTTGTGTCTGTGGACGTATTTGGGTTGTCCGCAGCTTCTTGTCTCAACATCAAAGGAAGAGACACAGCAAGGATAATCACCATCACCGCGCAAATAACGGAGATGATAATCGTTTTCTTTGTGCTAGGAGTCATTGGGCTCTTTGCTTTCGTTGTAGTTTTGCTCATACCTATATTACCTTTCATTAAGATAGTCTTTTCTATATGCCGAACTGCATACTTGCTACCATTTTAATACAAACTAACAAAAAAATCAATCAAAAAAGGGCATAAACTCACGCAAGGTTGAAACAAAAATGGAACTAAACGCAAAAAGTAAGTTATTGTTGCTAACAGTGGGCGCCGCTGCAGGATTTGTCAACGGATTTTTGGGCGGAGGTGGCGGCGTTGCCGTGGTGTCGTTGCTGCTCACAGTGCTTCAATTGTCGCAAAAAAATGCGCAAGCAACGGCGCTATTGGTAATTTTGCCACTAACTGTTGTAAGCGCCGTAGTCTACGTGGTTAACGGATGTGTCGACTGGGTTTCCACGGCGTGGTGCACGCTGGGAGTGGTTGTCGGCGGCGTGGCAGGAGCGGTGCTTCTTTCCAAGCTAAAAGGCAACGTTGCAAAATTTATTTTTGCCGTTCTGCTTATTGTCGGCGGCATAAAAATGCTTTTCTAGGTGGGGGTAAACAATGAAAGTGTTTTTGCTTGTGTTGTTCGGGTTTCTATCTGGCATAGTGGGCGGAATGGGTATGGGAGGCGGCACGGTGCTTGTTCCTTTGTTGTCCTTTTTGGATCTTTCTCAAAAAACCGTGCAGGCACTAAATTTAGTAAGTTTTTTGCCAATGTGCGCCGTTGCGCTGGTGTTCCACGCAAAAAACAATTTGATTCGCACAAGGTATTTGGGATGGGTGGTTGTGCCGGCATCTATTTGTGCCATTGTCGGAGCGTTTTTTGCCGGAAAATCTCAAGATCAAACGCTAAGAAAATGCTTTGCGGTTTTTCTTGTTGCGGTGGGCATTTGGCAACTGGTTGTGGCAATAAAATTTGTTGTTCACAACCGTCGCAAAAAGACGGTGGTTTTCTCCTCCGTGCGGTGCCTAAAAGCCCGTCCGCCGCAGTTGAAATGCAAAGACTAAATTGCTTTTTCAAAACACCGTTACGCACAAAAAAAACGAGGTTGCAACGATAGCAACCTCGATGTTTATTTTGTTTTTAGTTTCTGGGGATAAGTCCAATAAGGTTTTCGTACGTTCCTGGGAAGAACAGGAAAACAACTATAATTGCCAAGCATGCAAGGAACACAATTCTCAAAACAATGTTGCGTTTCGACATTGCTTCCAAACCGACAATTGCCATCAAAATCAATCCACCGTATGCTCTTATTAAGTTCAAAATGTTAAGCAGCGTGGGCACGCTATCAAGAAAATTCCATTGCGCATTTGCTAGCAAAACTATCCAAACCAAAACCAAAAGCACGGCGACAATCTCGCCAACTATATCCAAAAACTTGCTCATCGCTCTTTCTTCTTTTGCCATTGTGTTTTTTCCTCCTTCACTAGATGGTGGTTTTATTATACTGTTTTTGACCACAGCCGTCAATATGCTTGCTTTAAAAATGGCAATGCAACTTTTTCACTTTTGAATGTGCGTTGCTGCGCCCCCTTGTGCCCAAACTGCAATAGCACAGGCGTTTTGACATTTTTTGTGTTTTCAAAAGTTTTTTAATCGTTTTCAATCTTTTGCCCGCTTTGGTCGACTTGGCAGTTTGTTGCAAAAGGCAATCGCAAAACCATTGCTATAACAAAAGTGTTTTTAAATTTGTTATCCTGTCCTTTGCAATTTCAAAAAGTTTTGCCGCCGGGCAGTGCTTTTGCAACAAACCGTTGCAAAATTGCAAAATATTTGGTAAAGTATAGTGGGTAAAAAGGATTTGAAATGAAGTACTTAGCATTTGATATAGAAGCCGCTAACGGCTACAAACTGTATAGTATTTGCAGTATCGGCATAGTTGTCGCCGACGAAAATTTCAACGTGGAATGGCGCAAAAACGTTTGGATAAACCCCAAAAGCACCTATAACCTAAACGGCACTAGAAAGAATGTCGGCATCGATTTGCATTTGGATAAAAAACTGTTGGATTCCTCTCCCGACTTTTCGCAAGTATATGACGAAATAAAGGCGCTGCTAACAAACGAAGATTGTTTGGTGGTGGGGCACGCGGTCGATTCCGACGTGCGCATGCTAAATGCGGCGTGTCAGCGCTATTGTTTGCCATCCATCAATTTTTCGTTCATGTGTTCGCAACTATTGTATCGGCTGTATCGTGGCGAAAAGGACGTGAAGGCACTCTCCAAAATAGCGGCGGATTTGGGCATAACCTATAACGAACACAATTCCGAAGACGATGCGTGGATGTCGCTAAAAACTTTGGAATTTCTCACCAGGGATAGCGGTCTTTCGGTGATGCAACTGGCGGAAAAATACCACGTGCGTTTGGGCAAAAACAACGATTTTGAACTAACTCGCCCCGTATCGCTCGACGGTCAAGTTTCTAAAAGGGGACAAACCCTCATTGCAGTCAACAAAATCAAAGAATATGCCAAAGGCATAAACAAAACTTCCTCCCAGTGGGAAAACAACGTTTTCTGTTTGGCCCGTTCGCTGGAATTGATGCAGGACGAAAAATTGTTTTCTGTCGTCAAAACCATTGCCCAAAAGGGCGGAAGATACGCTTCAAAGCTAGTTAAGTGCAACGTCTACGTCAAAAATGACCTTTCTTTGGAGCAAGACGAAATGCGCGAAAAGCGTGTTGCCGAATTGGCAGAACAAAATTTGCTAAAAGTTGTCACCGTCCAACAGCTTTTGGATGGCAATTTTCAAGTGGAGGTTTCGCATATGAGACAAAAAGTTGAAGAATTCTTGCGTAAGCACGGCGAAAGTGGCAGCCAAGTGGATGCCGTCGCACAAATTAGCCGTTTTCAACAAACAATAAGTCAAGGTTTGCGCGCTCACGGTGGCATCATTCCCATGATTCCCACCTATTTGTGCAACGTGGATCGTTCCAAAATAAGTCAAGGTAAACGCATTTTGATAGATGCTGGCGGCACAAACTTCCGTTCGGCAGTTGGCTATTTTCAGGATGGAAAAGTAAAAATAGAAAAACTGCAAAAAACAACCATGCCTGCTTCCAAGGGCGAAGTGCTGTCCAAGCAACAGTTCTATAACAAAATTGCATCCAATGTTGCCTATTTGGCGGAAGATTGCGGCGACGTGGGCTTTTGTTTTTCCTATCCTGTGGATATGTCGGCGGATATGGATGGCACGGTAACAACATTCAGCAAGGAAGTTAAGGCTCCCGAAGTTGTGGGAACACGCGTTGGTGCCGAAACTTTGGCCGCACTGGGCAAGTTTAGCAACAAACAACGCAAAATAGTCATTTTGAACGATACCGTTGCCACGTTGCTGGGCGGCATGGCCACTTCGGATAAAAACTATTCCACCTATCTGGGGTATATCTACGGCACCGGCACAAACGTTTGTTGCATAGTGGATACAGCCAAAATAACCAAGGAAAGCAACTTGCCGCAGGGCAAAATGCTTGTAAACATGGAATGTGGTGGCTACGACGGTTTTGTTTTGGGCGATTTCGACAAAATTGCCATCAATCTTACCGACGCCCCTAGCAAGCAGCTGTTCGAAAAAATGACCAGCGGCAAATATCTTTCGGAAATAATTTATCAAACGCTTTGCGCCGCTCAAAAAGAAGGCCTTTTGACGGACGCCAACGTTTCTCACTTCGAACTTAAAGACGTGTCGGAATTTTTGTCCGATAGCGGCGAAATGTTGAAATTTTTCCATTGCGACGAAGACGTTGTCGTTGCCAAAGAAATTTGCATTGAACTTATCGATCGCGCGGCAAAACTTGGTGCCATTGCAAATGCGGCCACCGCAATTTTCACCTGTGGGGATAAGTCGTTGCCCGTTGCCATTGTTGCCGAAGGCACAACGTTCAACAAACTTGTTGGCTATCGTGGCGCTTTCGAAGGCTACCTGCACGAGTTTTTGGATCCGCAAGGCATTTTATTCGAAATTGTTCAAGGCGAAGAACTCAACCTTGTGGGAACGCTAATGGCAACCATGGCGTTGTAAAAATTTGTTTGCAATTTGCAAACTGTTGGAGAATACAAATTGACAAAACTAACCGATAGTGTACAAAAACCCTACCGTTATTTTGGCGGGGAATATAATTTGGCCGATATGAACAAGCCGTGCGACGTGCGTTTTTGTATGTGCGTTGCCGATAGCTACGAAGTGGGTATGTCCAACTTGGGTGTGCGCATTTTGTACTATTTGTTCAATTCCATCGCAGGTGTGGTGTGCGAGCGTTGCTACACGCCCTTTGCCGACTACGAAAACTACCTCAAGCAAAACGGATTGCCCCTGTGCAGTTTGGAAACGCAAAAACCGCTGGCGGAATTTGATTTCGTCGGTTTTTCCATGCAGTACGAAATGTGCTATTCCAACGTTTTCCACATGCTAACTTTGGCGGGCATTCCCGTTTGTGCGCAAGATCGTGACGACAGTTTCCCCTTTATCGTGGCAGGCGGCCCCTGCACCGTCAACCCCGAACCAATGTATAAGTTTTTCGATTTCTTTTTCGTTGGCGAAGGAGAAACGCCGTGGCGCGAAATAATCGAAGACTACAAAAAGTTTAACGGCACAAAAAAGGAATTTTTGGCTTGGGTGGACGAGCATTATTCTTGCATCTACGTCCCCTCTTTGCACCCCGCACAGTATCAAGGCGACGTTGTCGTTTCATTGCCTAGCAGAAGTGTGTGGCGCAATATCGAAAAGGATATGAACACGGTGTTCACACCTCAAGTGCAGTTGGTGCCCAACATGGAAATTGTGCACGACAGGGCTGTTGCGGAATTGTTCCGTGGTTGCGCCAACGGTTGCCGTTTTTGTCAAGCAGGGTTTATCTATCGTCCCGTGCGTGAACGCAGTGTGGATAACGCCTTCGAGTTGTGCAAAAACTTGTTGCAATCCACCGGCTACGACGAACTGTCCCTAAGCAGCCTTTCCACCAGCGATTATAGCGGACTTATGCCGCTGCTAGAAAAGTTGTTGCCCTATTGCAAACAACGCCACGTGCAACTAAATTTGCCCAGTTTGCGTTTGGATAGTTTCAAAGGGGATATGGCACAAGGCAACCGCAAAAGTTCGCTAACTTTTGCGCCGGAAGCAGGCACGCAACGCTTGCGCGACGTTATCAACAAAAACATAACCGAAGAAAACATTTTCGGCACTCTTGCCGATGCTTTCGAACAAGGCTATTCGTCGGTGAAGTTGTATTTTATGCTAGGTTTGCCCACCGAAACGCAAGAAGACGTGGAAGGCATTGCAGATATTGCGTTCCGCGTAAAATCTTTGTATAAAAAAGTGCGCAAATCGGGAAAGGACTTGCGTATTTCCGTTTCCTGTTCCACGTTTATCCCCAAACCCTTCACGCCCTTCCAGTGGTGCGCTTTTGCCGACAGGCAAAGCATCGAACAAAAGCAGAAGTATCTTGCCGAAACGTTGCGCAAAAAAGGTATTGGCTTTTCCTACAACGACTACGACGGTTCGCTTATGGAAGCGGTGCTAGCACGTGGTGGCAGAAGTGTTGCCGATAGTTTGTACGAAGCGTACCTAGACGGCGCCCGTTTCGATGCTTGGACGGAGTGTTTCGATTTCAACCACTACCAAAAGGGATTCGAAAAGTACGGCGTGGACGTGCAACAAATAGTCGGCGCAAAGGGCTTGGACGAAAAATTGCCGTGGGATTTCATCGACGTGGGAATTTCAAAGGAATTTTTCAAGTCGGAATATGCCAAATCTCAACAAGGCGTAACAACGCCATCTTGCAACAAGCAGTGCAACGGTTGCGGACTTAAAAAGTACGGATTCTGCACTGACGGTCACGGCAACGACGCATTCAAAGCAAAATAATTTTGCCAAAAGGTTAAAAATGGTAATATTCAAATTCGAAAAAACTTCAACTGCCGCGCTGGCGGCGCACGTGGATACTTTGCGCACGGTAACATATATTTTGCGCCGCGCAAACCTAAACGTGGAATATTCGCAAGGCTACAACCCTCACATGGAGTTGGTGTTTTCACCTCCGCTGGCGCTTGGTGTGCAAAGTTTTTGCGAATACGTAGGCGCAAAAATGGAACACAGCGACGGTTTGCTGCAAAAAATTAACGCTGTTTGCCCTGCCGGAATTCGGTTTGTTAAAGTGTTCAACAAGCAAATGAATTTGGCGGCAAAAATCAATCGCGCAACCTATCAAATAGAGGCAAAGGGCATTGGCAATGTCGTGGAGCAAATTCTTGCGGAAAACTACGAAATTTCCTACGAAGAAAAGGGCAACACGGTTACCAAAAACGTTGCATCTCGCATTTTCAATGCGCAAAAACTAAATTCCGATGCTGCTTCGGTTACGCTTGCCGTTGGCAACGAAAACCTGCGCCCGGATAGGCTTGTTCGCCATCTTATGCAAACAAACGGCTTGGTTGGCGACTATAACATAACAAAAACGCAAAGTTTTGTGGAAGAAACACCTACGGACGACTATATCGAGGGTTTGCCGCAATGAAAAACTTCGAACTTTCTCTGCCGCAAGGCTACGCTGCCGCTTAAATATGCGCAACAACGCAGATTTATTTCTGCGTTTTTTTTTTGCAATTTTAGTGCAATCTGCAAAACGATTGACTATTTTGGCAATTGGGTGTAGAATATGCCCAGTAAGAGACAGCCGAACGGTTGCGTGGGGAAACTCACGAGGAAAGTCCGAGCACCACAGAGCAAGAATGCAGGCTAACGGCCTGTGAAGGCGACTTCAAGGATAGTGCAACAGAAATATACCGCAACGCTGGGCGTTGTAAGGGTGGAAATGCAGGGTAAGAGCCTACACACGCTTTGGTGACAACGCGTGCATGTAAACCCCATTCGGTGCAAGAAATGAGATCAAATGCCTGCTCGGCATCTCGACGTATTCGCTGGAGGCTGTCGGTAACGACAGCAGTAGATAGATAACCGTTTAAGACAGAACTCGGCTTACAGACTGAACTCTTACGCAATGTGAAACCTTTGGGTAACCACCCCGAAGGTTTCTTTTTTGCGCAATTTTTCGTGGCACAGCATTGACGTGGTGTGTTTCGTGCAACACGCAACGTTGCAACTGCGGCTGTTGCCGTAACTTTTTTGGGCAACATTGCAAAAATTCGCTTAATAAATGCAAAAATACAGAAAAATAGCAAAAAAAAATCAATCCACGCTGATGCATGAATTGAAAATACGTTTTTATGAAGCAAACAAGCAAATAATTATCATTTTTCAAATTCTTTGCCGTTTATCAAAAAATCAATGGAAACGATGAAGTGTTCAGGCATTTTGCGCAGAGTTTCAACATCGGGGACTGCGTTTGTCGTTTTCGCAGTACGACAATGGTTCCCTGCTTATGGAAAGATCTAGTGCAACTTTCAGTTGGCGGCATCATTTCTTCTTTCTTGTTACTAATTTTTTCAGTTTTCCGCCTCAAAACCCACGTGCCCACTCTTCACAATAATCAATTTTTGCCTTTTTTGCAGAAATTTGTTCTCCGCATTGTCGTGTGGGGGTTTATTTATTTGCCAAAACACAACAAAAATTGTATAATTAACGGTAAAGGTAAACAACAATGAGCAACGAAAAACAAAACTTAACGGAACAACTGCAAGCAGACGTTGCAGCGGCAAATTCCAGCGAAACGGTCGTTCAGTTTGATAACGTAAGTTTCTACTACAAGGTTTATAATGAAGATGGCACTGTTCAAAAGGCAGTTGGCGTGCAAGACGTCACTTTGTCGGTAAAACAGGGCTCTTTCGTTGCGCTTGTTGGACACAACGGTTGCGGAAAATCCACCCTTGCAAAGCTAACGAACGGTTTGCTTTTGCCGGCCAAAGGCACGGTGACAGTGTTTGGAAAAAGCACTGCGCAGCAAGAAAACTTGTTTGAAATTCGCAAAAACGTGGGAATGGTTTTTCAAAACCCCGACAATCAAATGGTTGCCAGCATCGTGGAAGAAGACGTTGCGTTCGGCCCGGAAAACTTGGGCGTTCCCCAACCGGAAATTGTCGAGCGCGTGCAATCGGCGCTGGAAGCCGTCGGCATGCAAAATTTTGCCAAAAATTCGCCGCACAAACTTTCTGGTGGACAAAAACAGCGCATAGCCATTGCCGGTGCGTTGGCAATTCGTCCGCAGGTGTTGGTGTTGGACGAATCCACCGCAATGCTCGACCCGCAAGGGCGCAAAGAGGTGCTAGATGTTGCGCACAAACTTAACGCAAGCGGCATGACGGTGGTGCTTATAACACACTTCATGGAAGAAGTGTTAGATTGTGATCAAGTGATAGTGATGAGTAACGGCCGTATTGCCGCAACAGGCACTCCAATGCAAATTTTTGCAGATAGCCAATTGTTGCAAAACGTGGGACTTCAACCTCCACGCACCGTTACGCTTGCTCAAAAATTGAATAGTTGTGGTTTGCCCGTGCCGTCGGACGTGGTGGATGCCAAACAGTTGGGAGGTAGATTATGTCAATTGTTGCAAAAAATCTAACCTTTTCCTACAACCCCAAGGGCGCTAGCGAGCAAACCGCCGTAAACAACGTCACGCTAACGGTAAACGATGGCGAATTTGTTGCCATTGTCGGGCACACCGGCAGCGGAAAATCCACCTTTTTGCAACACCTAAACGCTTTGTTGCGTGTGCAAAAGGGCAGTCTTTCCGTTTGCGGACAAGATCTTGCCGCTAAAAAACCCAATTTGAAGCAGTTGCGCCGAGACGTCGGCATGATATTTCAATATCCGGAATATCAGCTTTTTGCCGATACAGTGCTAGAAGATGTTTGTTTTGGTCCCAAAAACTTTGGCTACGACAAAGAAACTTGCGAAAAACTTGCCAAAGAAGCGTTGCAAACGGTTGGTTTGGACGTTGCCGTCGTGGGGCAAAAATCTCCGTTCGATCTTTCCGGCGGTGAAAAGCGCAGGGTTGCTTTCGCCGGCGTTTTGGCAATGAATCCCAAAGTTTTGGTGTTGGACGAGCCCACCGCAGGGCTAGATCCGCGCGGCAAAAACGAGATTTTGCAAATCGTCCATTCGCTAAATCGTCAAAAGGGCGTAACCGTGATAATGGTTTCGCACGACATGAACGAAGTTTTCGAAAATGCCGACCGCGTTATCGTGTTCGAAAAAGGCCAAATTGCCTACGACATGCCGCCGCGCGACCTGTTCAAAATGGAAAAAGAAATTGTCCAAATGAATTTGGCCGTGCCGGAAATGGCGCAAGTGATGAACGTTTTGGAACAAAACGGCATTGTTTTGCCCAGCAGTTGTCGAACCGTCGACGACGTGTGCGAAGCTGTCAAAAACCTGTTCGGAGGTGGCGCAAATGCTTCGTGACGTTACTTTCGGGCAATACTATCTTGCCGATTCCTTCGTGCACAAAATGGATGCAAGAATAAAACTTTTGCTGTGCATTTTGTTCATGGTGGGTATATTCTTTGTGGTTAGCTTTGTGGGCTTTGCTTGGATGACGCTGTTTTTGGTGCTAGCCATCGGCTTATCCAAAGTGCCGCTCGGCTCCATTTTGAAATCCGTCAAGGGCATCATCGTGTTGCTTATGATAACGGCCATTCTAAACGTGTTGTTTGTAAAAGGCGAAACGTTGCTGCTGGAATGGTGGGTGGTGCAAATCTATGCTGAAGGACTTATTTTCGCAGCTAAAATGATGCTAAGGCTATCCTATTTGGTGATGGGCACAAGTTTGCTAACGCTAACGACAACGCCCGTCGACCTTACTCACGCTGTGGAAAGTTTGCTAAAACCATTGCGTGTATTGAAGTTCCCCGTGCACGAATTGGCGCTTATAATGAGTTTGGCATTGTCTTTCATTCCCAGTTTGATAGAGGAAACGGATCGCATAATTCGTGCGCAAAAAGCACGTGGCGCCAACTTCGATACCGGCAGTTTGGTAAAGCGTGCAAAAGCTTTTGTTCCCATTCTAATTCCATTGCTAGTTGGTGGTTTTCGTCGTGCCGACGAGTTGGCCAACGCAATGAACAGCCGCTGCTACGAGGGTGCCACAAAGCGCACTCAAATGCGCATAATGAAGCTGTCTTGGCGTGATTTTTTGGGTACGTTTGTTGTAATTTTGTTCTTCACTGCCATTTTTGTGCTGTATGCAAAGCAAGATGTTTGGATGCAACTGGACGGCACGTGGGGAGAAATTATGAAGTGGCTCTACTTTGGAAACTAAGGGTGAACCATGGCTAGAATAAAATTAACAGTAGAATATGTCGGCACGGATTTTTGCGGCTGGCAAAGCCAAACAAACGGCGTGTCGGTGCAGGACGTATTGGAAAAAGCGTTGGCCGATTATTTTGGCTTGACAATTCGGGTGCATGCCGCAGGGCGCACCGACGTTGGGGTCCATGCAAAAGGCCAAACGGTGCATTTCGACGTGGAAAAAAGCGTAAACACTTTCAAACTGTGTTTGGGGCTAAACGTCCGTTTGCCAAAATCCGTTGCGGTAACAAGCGCCGAAGTTGTCGATCCAAACTTCGATGCGCGCTTTTCGGCGAAATCCAAAACCTATTGCTACCGTGTGTACGTTTCCCCATTCCGCAAACCGACGCTAGACGTTAGCAGTTTGCAAGTGTATAAGCCGCTAGACGTTTCGCTTATGCAACAGGCAGCAAACATGCTTGTGGGCACGCACGATTTTTGCGCTTTTCAAAAGAAGGGCAGCAATTTGAATGGAACAGTTCGCACAATAAACAGTTTCGAAGTGTTGCAAAACGGTTCGCAAATTGAGTTTTGGGTTAACGGAAACGCATTTTTGTATAACCAAATTCGCATTGCTTGCGGTTTGCTGCTGGAAGTTGGCAAAGGCAAACTAAATTTAGCCGACGTCCAAACAATGTTGGATGGTAAGCGCCTTATATTCAAAACGTTGCCAGCAAAAGGCTTAACGCTGGAACAAGTATATTACGGAGAATAACAATGAAAAAGAAAAAGTTCACAAAAGGCAACGTGTGTTTGTTTTTTGCGGCATTGTCGTTTTTTTGCATAGTTGTGTTTGCAATTTTGGCATTGTGCTTTTGCACAAAGGATTTTGCCATTGGCAACCTTCCTTTGTGGGCGGTTTTTGCAGGGGCATGCGGTTTCGCTTTGGTTTGCTACGGCGTGTCGCTGGCCTGTTCCGCCCCGCTAAAACTGTTCAAACGCAATTTGGAACTGTCGTTGGAAATTCCCATTGCAGCAACTTTGCTTATTGCCCTTTCCCCTTTGGCCGCAGTGCTGTGGGTGGTGGAGCAAATTGTCGATGCCATTCAAGAAGGCAAATCGGCAAAGAATAAGTAGTTTTTTGTGTATTAACGCAAATTTTGCGTGGCGCAAATGGTGCGTTGCCGTCCCTAACAAAAACAATCAAAATATAACAAAATAGTGGTGTTTTGGCGGAAATTTTCCTGCCAATCAGTTGACAACTTGCGCCGCAACTTGTATAATTGAAAGGCTGTGAATAATTCGGCGCGGTATTTTAAGCTCTGTCGCGTCTAAACTGCGTTTCCACTGGCAGTAATTGTTCAACCGCGAGCAGCACACAAACTTAAATATTGGGAGAAAACAAAAATGGTAAAAACTTACATGGCTAAGAAAGAAGCCGTTGAAAGAAAATGGTACGTTGTTGATGCTACCGGACATCCTTTGGGACGCGTTGCAAGTCAAGTTGCATCCATCCTCCGCGGAAAGAACAAACCCACGTTCACCCCGCACGTAGATACCGGCGATTGCGTCATCGTCATCAACTGCGACAAAGTTGTTTTGACTGGCAACAAACTTAACGATAAATACTACGTTCGTCGTTCCCCTCGTCCGGGACACCTCAAACAGGTGCAATACGGCAAACTTATGGCTGAAAGAAGCGATTTCGCTGTTATGAAAGCAGTGAAAGGCATGCTTCCCAAAAACAGTCTCGGCAGACAAATGCTTACGAAACTTCGCGTTTATAAAGGTGCCGAACACAAACACGAAGCACAACACCCCGAAGTGTTGGAGATTAAATAAGGAGGGAATGAACAATGGCTAAGGCAAAAGCAACCAAAAAGGTTCAATTTTGGGGAACCGGCAGAAGAAAAAAATCTATTGCACGCGTCAGACTTATTCCCGGCGGCAACGGCACTATCACCATCAACAAGCGTGATATCGAAGAATACTTTGGATTGGACACGTTGAAGTTCATCGTTCGTCAACCCTTGAACGCAACCGAAACAGCTACCAAGTACGACGTTGTTGTTAACGTTGTTGGCGGCGGCTACACTGGCCAAGCAGGCGCAATCCGTCATGGTATTTCTCGCGCATTGGTAGTTGCAGGCGAAGACAAATCCATCTTGAAAAAGAGCGGATTCCTCACTCGTGATCCTCGTATGAAGGAAAGAAAGAAGTACGGCTTGAAGAAAGCTCGTAAAGCTCCTCAATTCTCCAAGAGATAACAGGTTCAACAAACAAATTCGAAAGTTCCGATTTTTTCGGGACTTTCTTTTTTTGCCTTTTTCAAAGTGAAGCTTGCTTGTGTGCACTTATGCAACTGTTTTAGTGTTTTTGCGTAAGCAAAGTGTGTCTTTGGGGCAATTTGTTTACCGTGGTGGATAAACGTCGCCGGGCGGCCTTTTTCGCAGTGTTGCTTGAAGAACATTTTTTGATGCCCACTAAATCTTTTCAGTCTGAGGTGCAATTTGCTAATTGCGGCAACTCACTAACCGCACAAGAACAAAAGGGGCCACAAAGCTATTTGCAGAATAATTTGTTTTTTATAATTTCCAAACGTTTTCAGTTGCGGCAGCACATTTCTTTTGCACGTTGAACAGCTTGCGCGCAATGGTGTTGCTGGCCCCCTCCCAAAAAAACTACCATAGTGAGCGAAGCGGCAGTTTTGCATCTTTAACAAAATGCTAGTTGCCGGCGAAACGCACTTAGTGTTGTATGTGTGCATATGAACACATGCGCATAGGTGAAACAAACAGCATCTGCACGCACGTTTTGGGACGTATGGCAAAATTTGTGGAATTGTGTTTTGTTTTGTCGCTTACCGGGCAGCAGCCATTCGCCACGCAACAAAATACCCGCAGGGGCTTGAAAATTTTTTGCAATTTGGTATAATACAAGCAGTACTTGTTTTGCATGCAATCGACAAGGCACTTTGTGGCCACATATCCCAAGTGTGATAGTGGCAGTTTGTCGGCAGCAATGCGCCGGAACCGCAGCGACTTTGCCAAAAGCTTAAGTACGCTTTGTGGATATATAACACAAAATTTTCCTGTTTGCTTTGCTTGCGATTGGCAAAGCATGGGGCGTGCTCCCCAAAACAAATTCGTCATTTGGCACAAAAAAGTTGCAACGTATTACATTTTTTGCGACTTTTTTCGCAAAAAACAAACAAATTGTTGGTTATTATGAAAGATTTTGCATTTTCAAAAATAAATTTGTCGTTAGTTGTCGGTCAACTTCAAGGGCAATTTCATCCGCTGGATAGCATCGTCGTCTCCGTTTGCTGCGCAGACGTTGTTCGTGTTGACAAACGCCGAGATAGCAAAATTGTTGTGCACGGTTGCCGTGGAATAGAGCAACAAAACAACATTGCCTACAAGGCGGCGCAACTTTTTGCAAAAGAATTTGGAGTTGGCGGCTGTTCCATTCGCATCAAAAAACGCATCCCCATGTGTGCAGGTATGGGCGGTTCTTCTGCCGACGCTGCGGCGGTGGTAAGGTGTTTGTGCAAATTACACGGCGTGGATATCAAAAGCTCCAAGGTGCATCAACTTTGCGCCACTTTGGGTAGTGACGTCAACTTTTTGTTGTTTGGAGGTTTGGCAAGAATGACGGGCAAAGGCGACGATTTGCAATTTTTTGCAGAACGACCCAATTTGCATTTTGCCGTTACAACCTTCAATCAACCGTTGCTTGCTAAGGATGTTTTTGCCGCCTTCGATCGTGTCGGCACCGAAGCAAACTTCAACAATCAACAGCTATTGCAAGGCCTTTTCAATGGTGATGATTCCTGTTTGCTTTCACTGCACAACGATTTGCAGTTGCCTGCCACAAGCCTATCCTCTTTTGCAAACAACTATTTGGCTTTTTGCAATGCCAACAGCCTGCCCTGTTGCATGACGGGTAGCGGCAGCGCATTTTTCGTTGCTTTTTTCAACAAAAAACAAGCGCAAAACGCTCAAAAACTGTTAAAAAAGGCGGGGTTCAACACTTTCGTTTGTTCGGCAATTTATCCCAATTGCTAAATTTCCTCAAAAAAGTTGCAATTTTGCGCTCATTTTCGGCGTTAACGTTGTTGTTCGCCTCAAATTTGGCCACACTTAGGCCACAAACCATTTGCGAGGTGAACGCATGAAAAAAATTGCAATAATAGTATTGTTGCTGGTGTCGGTGCTGGCAATCGTGGCAATGGCACCGCAAAAACAATCCAATTCGGATTTCTTGCGCATACATATACGTGCCGATAGCAACTCTGCGGAAGACCAAAGCGTAAAATACGTTGTTAAAAACGCCGTAGTGCAATATCTTGCGCCCTTTCTTGCTCAAGCCACAACCAAAAGCAAAGCGTTGCAAATTGTGGAAAAGCATATCAATTCCATCGAAGAGGTGTGCAATTCCGTTTTGCGTTCGCAGGGCAAAAGCTACCACGCAACCGTCAAACTGTGCAAGGAAGATTTTCCCGACCGCCGCTATCAGGATTTGACGTTGTCCGCAGGTGTTTACGATGCGCTTATTATCAATTTGGGGAGTGGCAACGGCAACAATTGGTGGTGCGTGGTGTACCCTCCGCTGTGTTTTGTGGAAGGCGTTTCCGGTTCGCAAGGGCTGGTGTTCAAATCCAAATTGCTCGAAATAATTTCTGATTGGCACCAAAAATAGTCGTGTGCCAAAAACTAACAACCTTTTCGCTCGGTGCTTGTTGCGCCGTGCGTTTTTTTTGTGTGTTTGCGGCGCTGAAACCTGCAACACGCAAAAATAATTCTACAAATTTCGCCATTGCCGGTTGGTGTTTTGCTTGACACTTTTTGTGGGAAATTATACACTATAAGTGTGGATTTTGCCTGGCGGCA
>CAZFTO010000007.1:38366-62099 GCA_964521735.1 uncultured Oscillospiraceae bacterium
AAATCCCTGCAAAGCATTCGCTTTGCACCAAAAACTAACGTTTTTGCACTTATAGTGTGTAATACGTCGTCGTTCTTGCTCCTTGCAAGCAAAGCAAGAACTCCTTGTATTATACACCCTCAAGCAGTCGACAAACATTGGGCTAAACGACCGCAAGGTGTTTGTTTTGCGGTAAAACATCATTTTGCCTGGCGGCAAAATCCCTGCAAAGCATTCGCTTTGCACCAAAAACTAACGTTTTTGCACTTATAGCATAACAAGTATTGCCATTGCAAACATGGCAAAACTTCTTCTAAAAACAAAATATAAAGGCGGCGTGGAGGGAATATGCTTAATCAAACACACGGCACTATCAAAATATTTGCAGGCAATGCCAGCCAAAAACTTGCGCAGGATATCTGCAATCAGCTCGATTTGCCCCTTGGGCAGTTGGAAGTTTCCCGTTTTTCCGATGGTGAAACATCCGTTTCCATCAAAGAAACGGTGCGTGGCTGTGACGTTTTTGTCATTCAATCCACGTGCAGTCCCGTCAACGACAACCTGATGGATTTGCTCATCATTTTGGATGCGCTAAAACGTGCTTCTGCCGGCCGCATCACTGCCGTCATTCCCTATTTTGGCTATGCCCGTCAAGATCGCAAAGCCCGCGCGCGCGATCCCATTTCCGCAAAGCTTGTTGCCGATTTGTTGCAAACAGCCGGCGCAAATCGTGTGTTAACAATGGATTTGCACAGCAACCAATTGCAAGGCTTCTTCAACATTCCCGTCGATAACCTAATGGGAATGCCCGTTTTGGCTCGTCACTTCCAACGTCAAGGCCTGGCCGAAGGTGTCACCGTTGTCAGCCCAGATATGGGCAGCGTTTCCCGCTCTCGTGCATTGGCGGCAAAGTTCAATTCGCCTCTTGCCATCATAGATAAGCGCCGTCCCAAAGCCAACGTCATGGAAGTTATGAACATCATCGGCGACGTTTCTGGCAAAACTTGCCTAATGTTGGACGACATGATCGATACAGCCGGCACCATTTGCCAAGGCGCCAAAGCGCTGGTGGATAACGGCGCAAAAGAAGTTGTTGCATGTTGCACGCACGCAGTGCTTTCCGGCCCCGCAATTCAACGCTTGCAGGATAGCGTTCTCAAAAAGGTTGTGGTGCTAGATACCATTCCCCTTCCGCCGGAAAAACTCATCGACAAAATCGAAGTGGTGTCCATCGCATCGCTGTTTGCCGAAGCAATCGAACGTGTCTACACCGATTTGCCTGTTTCCAAACTGTACGACTAATTTCTATTTGCATAAACAAAGAGTTCGACAAACCCTGTCGGGCTCTTTTTTGTTGCGTTTTTTGTGGCAAGGTTATATTTTGTTTCGCCCGCGTCAACAATGCTAGCGAAAGATGAGAAAGTTATTCACACTATTTATCATGGTTTGCGTGTTGGGCACCTTGCTGGCCTTTGTTCCAAAGCCGCTAGCAAAGCAAACAAACCTTTTCCCGAAGCACGCCACAGTCACCATTTGTTGCCGCCAAACAAGTTTGCCTTGCACGGAAATAGGCAACGGAAAATTGGTGCAGTGCAGTTTAGAAGACGTTCATCAAGCGCTTGCTGCGTGTCAAAATGTCGATGGCGTCAGCATCAGTTTTTGTGGCACGTTGAATGTTTTCAACGCCTTGCAAACAAGCTTAAATTTGCAAACTTCAAGCGTGCAACAGCTGCAAAACCTAACAATCGTCTGCGGATATAGCAACAAAATTTGCGGCGGCATAATGGTGGACGGCAATCGCATCAACGTGCAAATGGCGTTCGACGGGCAAACGATAACGGTTGGCTCACCGCTTATTTTGGATAGCTACTAAACGCTGTGTGTCTCAAAAAATTGCAACCGTTTGTATATTTTTTGAACAACAAGGCAACAATTTTCACAAACAAAACGGAGGCTAAAAATGAATTCTACAAAACAAACAAGCAAATTTTCAAGATTTTTGAAAAATAACGCGGCACTGTTGCTAATTATATTTTGTCTGGTGGCAATAGGTTCGGTAGTGCTAGTGGTAACTCTAACAGGCAAGCAAAGCGAATTGCCTAACGACAACCCGGTTGTCAAACCCACCCCCGGCGACGACGATCCTGTTGTGAAGCCCACGCCGGATACACCTGTTCCATCCACAGTCAAAGTGTATTTCACTGCGCCAGTAAACTACTCAAAAATAACAATGCAGTATTCCGAGGAAGTGGCCGTGTTCAACCAAACACTTAACTATTGGAGCACGCACAAGGCGTTAGACCTTGCCGCCGCTGATGGCGCCGACGTTGTCGCCATGTATGATGGCACTGTCGTTGACGTAACCGAAAGCTACGGCATGGGCAACGTTGTCAAAATCGACCACGGCGAAAACGTCGTTGCAACCTATGCATCGCTGGCCAACGTCGAAGTTGTCAAAGGCCAAGAAGTTGCTCGCGGCGAAAAAATAGGCACCGTTTCCACAACGGCCTCCTACGAATTTTCCGATGGTGCGCACTTGCATTTGGAAGTAGCAAAAGACGGCGTTGCGTGCGATCCAACCCCTTACGTTAACGGTGAAATTTTTCGTGAAGTGGAGCAAAAAACAGAAAAGCAATAGCATTTATCAAAATTTGGCACTTGTTTTCAAGTGCCTTTTTTGTTGCGCAAAAAGTGATGTGAACCTTTTTGTTTTCAACTTGCTAATAGCCTGGCGTTTTTCAAATCTCATTTCAGCCGCCATTTTTATGCGACCTGCGCTTGCAAAATTCAACAGAAAGCGTTGCGCGGTGTGTTTCGTCAAATTTTTGTTGTCTTTGCGAACGTAAGTTTGTGCAACCTGTGCCCTTCAACGACAATTTTTTTGATGGTGCAACAAACTTTGTCACTATTCACCCCTTAGCGTGCGCTAAAATTTTGGCATGACCGTCTACATAGAGTACGCCGTTTTGGATAATTTCACCATGGACTTTTTGTTGCTGTTTTTCGCGGCACTAACGCTAAAAGTCGGGTTTAGGTGGTGGAGAATTGCGCTGGGAGCCCTTGTTGGCACCGTCACGGCAATTGGTTCGGTGTTTCTAAGTGGAGTGTGGGCGTATTTGGGCAAAATTATTTGCCTATTAGCCATGTGCATCACCGCCATTGGCGTAGGCAAAAAACTTTTTTGGTTTGTTTTGCTAACGGTTGCCTACACGTTTTTGGCTGGCGGCGCCATTGTGGGCGTGTTCAACCTGCTAAAAATTTCCTACGTCACGGAAAACGGCTTTTGCTATAATGCGCCAGTGCCACTGTTTGTGTTTTTTGTTGCCGTTGCGCTTGTTTCCGTTGGCGGATATGCTTTGCACATTTTCGTCATTCAAACAAAACAAGTTGCGCCATTTTTGCAAAAAGTGACAGTAAGGCTAGATGGCACCTACAATTTGCAGGGCTTTTGCGATAGTGGCAACAGTGTTAGTTGCTGCGGTTTGCCAGTTTGTTTCGTAACAAGCGGCAACTCAAAACTTTGCAACGAAATAGCAAAAAAGTTGTTATGCGGCAAAACACGTTCCGTGCAAATTCAAACGCTTGCGGGCAGCAAAACAATAGTGGCTGTTTGCGCCACGCTGCAAGTGGAAAATTGTTCGCACAGCATAATGCTGGCGTACGCGCCGCAAAAGTGCCAAACGCAATATCAAATCATTCTTCATTCGTCCTTTTGCAATGCGACACAACCAAAAAAGGGAGGCTAAAAAATGAAACCGTTGTTGCTGCTAAAAAAGTTATTGCAAGCGTTGTCGCTGTCACCCAAAACCGTTCATTATCTTTGTGGAACGGAAGTTTTGCCCCACCCGCTAGATGCCCAAAAGGAAGCGGAATTGTTGCAAAAAGCCGCACAGGGCGATGCCGATGCTAAGGATATGCTAGTGGAACACAACCTGCGTCTAGTTGTGTTTTTGGCAAAAAAATTCGAAAGCAACGGGCTAGACATGGAAGACCTTGTTTCCGTTGGAACAATTGGCTTAATAAAAGCCATAAACAGTTTCAATCCGCAAAAGCAAATAAAATTGGCAACCTATGCAAGCAGATGCATCGAAAACGAAATTCTAATGTATTTACGCAAGCTATCCAAACGCAAGCAGGAAGTAAGCCTAGACGAGCCGCTCAACGTGGATGGTGAAGGCAACGAACTCCTTTTGGCGGACATTTTGGGTACCGATTGCGATGCCGTGTATAACCAAATGGAAACGCAAGTGGAACGTCAGTTGCTAGAAGAAGGCTTGGCGCACCTAACCAAACGCGAGCAAAAAATTATTGAAATGCGTTTCGGGTTGGACGGCAAGGACGAGCGAACTCAAAAGGAAGTTGCCGATATGCTAGGAATATCGCAGTCGTATATTTCCCGCTTGGAAAAGAAAATTATTGGCCGCCTAAAAAAGGAAATAAGCAAGTTGGTGTAGTCGCGTTAAAAAACGTTTGAGGATGAAGGCGGTGAAACCATTGCGCCGAATTTGTTAATGTTCCCAAAGGCGTATCGATGTTTTTTTGCAAAAGCGTTTTAACTGACGAAAAGTCGCATTTTTTGCAAAATAACGACTAAAACTGCTGCTTGCCCGGCAAACGCTTGCAAACACTTGATTTTTCCTGCCAAATGCAGTATAATATTTGCACTGTGCTAGGCGGGGAGCTAGCGGTGCCCTGTCACCTACAATCCGCTACAGTGGGGCTGAAAGTTGCAGGCGGCTTTTTGCGTTGGAAGCAGGAACTCGCAAGGAGTGTTGATCCCAAGGTCTTGTGCAACGTGACTCCGTGAACCGTGTCAGGGTGGGAACACAGCAGCACTAAGCGGTTCGATCGTGTGCCACAAGGTTGCTTTGGAGTAGCCACCTACGAAGATACCGTTCTGGCGTAGACTGTCAACTGCAACGCACAGTATTTAAAAAACACCGAAGGCGTTCGAATTTTTCGAACGTTTTTTTGTTGCAACAAGCAGGAAAATTTGGCTGCTGTATGTTGGCGCAGCAAAGCCTTGCCGTCATGGCGATGGGTACGCAAAAGTCCAAACCGTTGTGCCGTTTTTGCGGCGAATAGAACCAAACAAGGGCAAATGAATTTCTGCAAATCCAACAACAAGTTGAATTTCTGCGGCGGCAAGTTGCAAGTCGCCCAAAAGTTTTGCTTTTTTTTGCATCAAAATGCGCATTGCCACTGCAACCATTGACTTGCAACAAAATTTGTTTTATAATTTGTTCACAGGAGCAGTTATGTTAAGAGAAAAAGTTGAAAGAATAAATCAATTGGCAAAAAAAGCCAAGGCGGAAGGTCTTACGGAAGAAGAAAAGGCCGAACAAGCAAAACTCCGCGGCGAATATCTTGCCGAATGGCGCCAAGGATTGTTGCAAACGCTAGATAACACCTACGTTGTGGACGAAAGCGGCGTAAAACGCAAAATCCAAAAGAAACCCGACTACGTAGAGAAAAAGTAAAAATTAACCCTCCAATTTGCCTACGTTTTTGGTGTCAATTGCGCCGTGAAAGTTTTTGCGGAGAGGTTGTCGCCGTCATCGTTCGGCAAAACGACGTAGAAACAAAATGGGTGGTTGCACCCGTGGAAAGTAATTTCATCAAGCAACAAATTGCACAAGCGGTGCACTTTTGGGAAAAGTATTTTCAAATTGAAGTTATAACAAAAACCAATTTTCCGTCGCAAAACTAAAAGTTACGTTCCAAAAATTTTTTTGTGCTGCAAGTTGCCCGGCAAATTGCAACAAAAATCGTGCAGTTCAAAAAAATGCTTGCAAATATGCAAGATATTTGCTAAAATTATATGGTAAATGCGTTGGAGCAAGGACAAGACTGCAAAAACACTCTGCTCAGAGAGCGCGCCGTTTGGTGAAAGGTGCGAGAGAGGTTTTGTAAGCCATCACCTTGCAAGCAGACTTGCCGAAAATTGCAGTAGGCAGGTACGGCATGCAATCCGTTATCTTGTTGCGCGGTATAACTCGTTTGGTCAAAGTGTCAAGCGAACGTACTTGTTTGAAATGGTAAACTCTTTTTGCAGAGCGTTTTTTTCAAACGCTTTGCATTTTTTTTAGCGCAAAACACGCAAAGGAGGCGTTATGTCTAAATACAAAAAGGTAGACAGTTCTTTGAATTTTGTGGATAGAGAACTGGAAGTGCTTAAATTTTGGAAAGAAAACAAAGTTTTTGAGCAAACTGCGGCAAAGGGCGAAGGTTGTTTCACATTCTACGATGGTCCGCCAACAGCCAACGGAAAGCCGCACATTGGCCACGTTCTCACCCGTTCCATAAAGGATCTTATCCCTCGTTACCAAGTGATGAAGGGCAAAAAGGTTTTGCGCAAAGCCGGTTGGGATACTCATGGTTTGCCTGTCGAATTGGAAGTGGAAAAACTGCTTGGAATCAACGGCAAAAAGCAAATTGAAGAGTACGGCATTCAGCCGTTTGTGCAAAAGTGCAAAGAATCTGTTTGGAAGTATAAAAAGGAATGGGAAGATTTGTCCGATCGTGTTGCCTATTGGGCGGATATGGAACACCCCTATGTAACCTACGACAACAACTATATCGAATCGGAGTGGTGGGCGCTAAAAACCATTCACGAAAAAGGCTTGTTGTATAAGGGTTTCAAAATCGTTCCCTATTGCCCTCGTTGTGGAACGGCATTGTCGTCGCACGAAGTTGCGCAAGGCTACAAGGACGTGAAGGAAAAATCCGCCGTTGCAAAATTTCAACTAGTGGATAGCCCCGACACATATTTCCTTGCCTGGACAACAACTCCGTGGACTTTGCCCAGCAACGTTGCATTGTGCATGAACGCTAACTACGACTACGTAACCATCGAACAAGAGGGCGTGCGCTACGTTTTGGCAAAAGATTTGGTTGCAAACCACTTCGAAGAAGGCACCTACACCGTTGTGGAAACGCACAAGGGCAGCCATTTTGAGGGCGTTCACTACAAACCGCTTTACACCTATTCGCAAGAAAAAGGCGATTGCTACTACGTTACCAACGACGACTACGTCACGTTAACCGACGGCACGGGCATCGTTCATATTGCACCTGCCTTTGGCGAAGACGATGCAAACGTGGGCAGAAAATACAATTTGCCGCTTGTGCAACTTGTTGGCGAAGACGGCAAGTTTGTGGAAAACTGTGGCGAGCTTACCGGCGTGTTCTGCAAAGATGCCGATAAACTCATTCTAAAAGACCTAAAAACGCGTGGATTGCTGTTCAAAGAACTAATGTACGAACACAGCTATCCTCACTGTTGGCGTTGCGACACTCCGCTAATCTACTATGCACGCAAGTCGTGGTTCATCAAAATGACCGACCCTGCCGTGAAAGAACAATTGCTAAAAGCCAACGCTTCCGTCAACTGGATCCCTCCCACAATCGGCAGTGGCCGCATGGGCAATTTCTTAGAAAACGTCATCGATTGGGGCATTTCTCGTGATAGATATTGGGGAACCCCGTTGCCAGTTTGGGTTTGCAACAAATGCGGCAAAGTGCACGTGATCGGCAGCCGCAAGGAACTTGCCGAAAAGTGCGGTTGCAGCGAAGATATTGAACTGCACCGTCCGTTTATCGATGGTTGCACGTGGAAGTGCGATTGCGGTGGCGAATACGTTCGCACACCGGAAGTTATCGACTGTTGGTTCGATAGCGGCAGCATGCCCTATGCGCAATTCCACTATCCGTTCGAAAATCAGCAACTGTTCCAACAATATTTCCCTGCCGATTTCATTTCCGAAGCGGTGGACCAAACACGTGGATGGTTCTACGTTTTGTTGGCAGTAAACTCGCTGTTGTTTGGCAAAGCCCCCTTCAAAAACTGCATTGTTTTGGGCTTGGTGGGCGACGAACACGGCGTAAAAATGTCCAAACATAAGGGCAACGTCGTCGATCCGTGGGATAGCTTCAACAAGCAAGGCGCCGATGCCGTTCGCTGGTATTTCTACACAGGATCTTCACCGTGGCTGCCCAGCCGCTACTACGACGATGCCGTTTCCGAAATGCAACGCCGTTTCTTGGGCACGCTGTGGAATACCTACGCTTTCTACGTGCTGTATGCCGATATCGACAACTTCGATCCTTCCAAATACAGTTTGGACGATTGCAAACTGACTTTGATGGATAAGTGGATTCTTTCCGAAGTGAATCAACTGGTAAAAACCGTCGATTCCGGCCTTGCCAACTACGAAATCACCGAAACAGCTCGTTCTATCGAAAAGTTTACCGACATGCTTTCCAACTGGTACGTGCGTCGTTGCCGCGAACGTTATTGGGGCAGTGATTGGACGGCCGACAAGCAGGCGGCTTACGTAACGCTCTACACCGTTTTGGATACTCTTGTTAAGGTTGCAGCACCGTTCGTACCCTTCATCACCGAAAGTATCTATCAAAACGTAACGGCAAACTTCTTTGCCGATGCTCCCAGGTCGGTGCACTTGTGTTCTTTCCCCGTTGCCGACGAAAGCAAAATCAACAAGCATTTGAACGCGGCAATGGAAAAGGTTTTGGACATTGTGGTGCTGGGCAGAAGTGCCCGTAATGCGGCCAACGTCAAAAACCGTCAACCGCTTTCCAAAATGTACGTTGCAACCAGTGGCGACTTCGACGAAGAAATGAAAGACATCGTCAAAAACGAACTTAACGTTAAGGAAGTTGTTTTGGTGGATAGCGCCGATGGCTTTGCCGACTACGAAATCAAACCGCAACTAAAAACACTTGGTCCTAAGTACGGAAAGTTGTTGGGCAAAATTCGCGAACACCTTGCAAATTTGGGTGCAAAAGCCAAAGAAGTGGTGCAAAACGTCAAAAACGGAGGCAAACACGTTTTCGATATCGACGGAAACCAGGTTGTTGTTGAAGAAGGCGACTTGCTTGTTTCCAGCAAAAACAAACAGGGCTATTCCGTTGTTTCCGACCACGGCGACACGGTGGCTTTGGACGTAACCTTGGACGAAAAGCTTGTGGAAGAAGGTTTGGTGCGTGAAATCATTTCCAAAATTCAAACCATGCGCAAGGAATGTGACTTTGTTGTTACCGATCATATCATCGTTGGCTACAAGGCCGAAAAACTTGCCGAAGTTTTCCAAAACAACGCTCAAACCATTGCCGAAGGCACTTTGGCCGATAGCGTTGTGGCTGCCGAAAACGGCACTTTCCAAAAACAATGGGAAGTGGGCGGCGAATCGTTCACGCTTTTCTTAACAAAAGCATAATTGCAAAAACATAAAAAAGGCTTCAACAAATTTGTTGAAGCCTTTTTGTGTTTGGTGGCAAAAAATATGGTACGTGGCGCAAAAAACACGACATTTTGTTGTCTTTTTGCAAAAATTCGTCGCAAAAAATGCAGTTTGTGTCAAGCAAACGACATTTGTTTTGCTATTCTATGCAAACGTTGGCATTGCCGGTAACGGCCAAAAAGAACGTTTCGCCGCTTAAAGTTAGCGTTTTTTGTGTAAAGACGGTGCCGGTGGTATCCACCGTGGCGATGGTTGGCGGCTGAATTTCCAAGCTCTTCCACAACGCTTCCTTTTTGCACCAAATTTCAAAAAACGTTTTTTCGCAATTGGCAAGGCGCAGTGCTTGTTGTTCGCCTGCGGTAAAAAACTTTTTTGCAATGGCTTGGAAATTGACTTTCACCTTGCGTTGCAAGTCTATTCCAACGGGGACGTCGGCAAGCGCTACAGCAACGTAGTTGCCGCTGTGCGAAATGGAAACGTAGCCGTTTTCGCAAACGCATTTGCCGCTGGCAAGATGTTGCAGTTGCAGCTGTATGCCACGTTGCTTTGCCATGCAAACAAGCTTGTTTTCGGCGGCTTTTCTTTGCGCAAATTGTTTTTCGTTGGGAGGCAGGTCAAACTGTGTTTTGAAAACGACAACCTGCGTGGTGCCCTTTTGATTGTTATTTTTGTTGTTCATAACTTTATTATACAAACTATTGCATCAAAAGTCAACGGTGCGCTGTGCGGCGAATGGTTGTCAATTTGCAAAAGAAACGGGCAAAATTGGCTAAACAGTTGAAGAAAAAACAAAAATAGTGTACAATGTAAAAAAGTGTGCGCAACTTGCGCTACCCTGCGAGAAAATTGGTATGCAAATCAACAACGAATGGAAAGATTATCAAATATATGCCACCGGAGACGGCGAAAAGTTGGAACGTTGGAAAGACGTTGTGCTTTTGCGCCCCGATCCGCAAGCCATTTGGCATGCGGCAAAACCCCTTGCTTCTGTCAAAAAGCCGGATGCGCGCTATCTTCGCTCTTCCACAGGCGGCGGACATTGGGAGTTTAACAAACGCATTCCAGAAAGTTGGACGGTGTCGTGGCGCAACTTGACCTTCGTTGTGCGCCCCATGAACTTCAAACACACAGGCTTGTTCCCTGAACAGGCGGCAAACTGGGCGCAAATGATAGACCTCATCCAAAACGCTCATCGCCCCATAAGCGTGCTAAATTTGTTTGCCTACACCGGCGGTGCCACTGCGGCTTGCCTTTCGGCAGGCGCAAGCGTTTGCCACGTAGATGCCGCCAAAAACATGGTGGAAGTTGCCAAGCAAAACGTTGCTCTTTCAAACTTGTCCAATTGCCCCGTTCGCTACATTGTGGACGATTGCCGAAAGTTTGTCAAAAGGGAAATAAACCGAGGCCACAAATACGATGCAATAATAATGGATCCGCCCAGTTTCGGACGTGGCGCCAATGGCGAAGAGTGGAAGTTGGAACGTGACATTCACGATTTTTTGTCCTTGTGCATGCAAGTGTTGTCGGATACCCCTTTGTTTGTGCTAATCAATTCCTACACAACCGGGTTGCAACCGGCGGTGCTTTCCAATTTGCTAAAACGCACCGTTCCCACTGACGGCGACGTGTTCGCCTACGAGGTGTGTTTGCCCACCGATGAAAAAACAGTTTTGCCTTGCGGCGCAAGCGGACTTTACGTAGCAAAAGGAGTTATCAAATGAGAAATTTCACAATGGACGACGTGAAAATTTTGCACGAAGACAACAGCGTTTTGGTGGTTGTAAAACCGCAAAACATACCCAGTCAGGCCGATTCTAGTGGCGACTTGGATTTGTTGACGCTGCTAAAACAATACATAAAGGAAAAATATAACAAACCCGGCAACGTCTATTTGGGGCTAGTGCATCGTTTGGATCGTCCCACCGGCGGCGTTATGGTTTTTGCAAAAAACAGCAAGGCGGCCGAACGTCTTTCCAAACAGATAGTGGATGGCGACATGTCCAAGTTCTACCTAACAACGGTTGTCGGCTCCCCCAAGGAAACAACGGCAACGCTGGTGCACTACCTAAAAAAGAATGCTCTAACAAACAACGTCTACGTTGCAACCTTTGGCGATCACAACGCCAAGCGTGCGGAACTTTCCTACAATGTTTTGGAAACTAACGGAGCCATTTCGCTGTGCAAAGTGCAACTGGGCACCGGCCGTAGCCACCAAATCCGTGTGCAAATGTCTGCAATCGGCACCCCCGTTTTCGGCGACGTGCGCTACGGTGGCGACAGCCTTATGAAGGGTAGCAACCTTGCTTTGTGGGCATATCGGTTGGAATTCAATCACCCCGTTTCTAAGGAAAGAATGGTTTTTGTGGCCTATCCGCCGCAAACCGCCCCGTGGACGACCTTCGATATCAAAAAACACGTGGAAGTTTTCTCCGACGACAGTGAGGACGACGGAATTCCTCTCTATTCCAATCCGCAAACGTCGCACACGCTCAACTAACAACGAAAAAACCGCTTGCAAACTTTGCAGGCGGTTTTTGTTATAATTTTTGCTGTTAATCTTATTCTGTAAATTTTCTTAAAATTTTCTAATTCATTTTTGTGCGCAATAGGCAACTGTGGGGCTTTCGTCTGCGATTTGCGCCGTGCGAGGCAACTAGTCTAGGTAAAGTTCCCTAAGCGTTGCAACGTCCTGCTCAGAAACGCCACAAGCGGCAATAAAACCGTCCACATCGCCAAAATCCTTTTCTATTTCCTCATAGAAACTTTGCAAGTAGGTTGGACTAACTTGCAACATTTTGTCAATAATGGCCAGTTCCTCGTCGGAAACGTGCCCGCGCACCTTTTGCAAAATGGCGTTGCGGTTTTGTGCGGTCAAGTCGTTTGTCAGCAAATAGTCTTGAAAAATTTGTTGCCTATCGGCCCCCAAACAGTGCAAAAGCAAAGCGGTGCAGGTGCCAACACGATCTTTCCCCATGGTGCAGTGCCAAAGCGTTGCGCCGCTAACGGGATGGGCAAGTTGGCGCAAAAATTCGCCGTAGCCATTGCGACAGTGGTCGTCGTGCACAAACTTGCTGTACAAAATTTCCATGTGTTGGCTGTAAGTTTCGTTGCGCTGGCTCATTCTTTCAAAGCCGGCTTTAAGTTTTGTGGCAATTTCCTGTGCGGAAGATTTTTCGTAGGTGATGCCAAACGTGGTGGCGCGAATAATGGAAACGTCTTTGAACGCAACCCCTTCAAATGGATAGTCGGGCGAAAGTTGTTTTTCCGTTTCCGTGCGCAAATCCAAAACGCGCGCCAGTGGCAAACTTTGCAAAACGTCAACGTCCTGTTGCGTAAGACGGCTCAACTCTCCGCTGCGAACAAGCTTTCCGTATTTAACGGTGCCAAGCAAGGTTTTTGTTCCGCCCAAATCGCGTGCGTTAGGTGCGCCAACAAGGTTAAGAATGCGCATTGCCGCCTCCGTTGTTGGCAAGTTGTTTGTTGATAGCATCCACAATCATCGAAATTGCAATAAGGTTGTGTCCACCTTCGGGAATTATCAAATCTGCCTTGCGTTTGGAAGGCTCAACAAATTGCTCGTGCATGGGTTTTACGGTGCTTGTATATTGGTTTATCACCGATTCCATCGTGCGGCCACGGTCGCGAACGTCGCGGCGCAAACGACGAATAAAACGCACATCCGCATCGGTATCAACAAACAGTTTCACGTCGCAAAGGTCGCAAATGCGTTTGTCGGTGAAAATCAAAATGCCTTCCACAATAATAAGTTTTGCGCTTTCCGTCTTTTCCCAAACTTCACTGCGGCAATGACGTGCAAAGTCGTAGGTGGGGTGCAAAATGGATTTTCCCTCTTTAAGTTGAGCAAGGTGTTCCACCAGCAAATCGGTGTCTAGCGCATCGGGGTGGTCGTAGTTCAACTTGCGACGTTCTTCGTATGTCAAGTCGTCGTGCGGTTTGTAGTAGAAGTCGTGCGAAAGTATCACGGCATCTTTTTTGAACGATTGGTAAATTTTCTTTGCAATAGTGGTTTTTCCGGAACCAGTACCGCCGGCAATGCCGATAATTATCCTTTTCATAAAAAACATTCTAGCACTTTTCGACAGGTTATGTCAATCGCAAAAGCCGCCCAAAATCATAACTGAAAAAATTGCAAAAAGGTTTCCTTTTGCATAGCAGGGCCCAAAATTTTTCGCTTGTGGTAAAAAATGAATATTTTTTGAAATCTTGTAAAAAATATTGTGAAAAACAGTTTACAACGGCAATGAATAATGGTAAATTTATTGCACGAAAAGGCAAATTTTTTTTAAGAAATTTGGCAAAAGGTGAAAAAATGGCTAAGTATAAAAAATGTCCAAGATGTGAATTGAACTATATCCCTCAGGACGAGGAAATGTGCGACGTTTGTAAGGCCGAGCTGGGGTTGGATACCAGCATAGTGCTTTTGGATGACATCATCGATGCCGACGAGCCGCTCAAACTGTGTCCCGTGTGCAAAACGGCCTATATCGGCATGGACGAAGAAATGTGCGAAAACTGTTTGTCTCACGAAAAGGACGTTAGCGAAAGCGACGACGAAAGCGACGACGAATGGCGCTCCTATTTGGACGATGACGATACCGGCGACGGTAGTGACGACGACATCATTTCGTTGGAAGAATTGGAAGCCGACGAAGACGACGATTTCGACGACGATTTCGAAGACGAAGAAAACCCCGATTTGGATTTGGACGACTATCCGGACGACTTCGACGACGACTATGACGACGAAGACGACTACGGTGACGAAGACGAAGAGGACGACGACTAGCTTAAACAACTAAATTAAGTGCCGCAGCAAATTTGCTGCGGCCTTTTTGTTTGTGTTTGGCAAAAATTGGCAACAATTTGCAAGAGGTAAAAATGAAATCAACTGCCGATATTAACTCTGCCAAACTGCTTGTGCAAAAGCTGTTGGGTAAACCCGTGCGCCTAAAACTCAACAAAGGCCGTAACAAGGTTAAAAATTTTCAGGGCGTGGTGTGTGAAGCGCACCAAAACGTTTTTGTTGTGCAACTGCAAAACGCTTTGTTCGATCGTATCAGCTGTTCCTACGTAGACGTGTTGTGCGGCGAAGTTGCCCTTGCGCCAATGCCATGCGCAACTAACGGCAACGGCGCATAATTGGCAATAACTGGTGATATTTTTCCTTTCGCTGCAATATGCTAGGTTGTAACATAATTGTTTGCGGAGGTGCATTTATCATGTCTAACGTGCAATTTCAAGAAGCATCGTTTTTCAGCAGAAGGGAAATAGCAAAAATTCAAACAACGCAAAACGTGCGAGTGTCGGCAAAAAACGATATTGCCGAAGTGCTTTCTGTGGGCGTGGATACCGTCGTCAATTCCTACGAGGCGGCACTGGGCGAGGTAACGTTTTTTGGCAAAACGGCAATAAAACTGTTATATAACGACGGCGTGTCGGTGGTGGGCTCTAACTATACGGCCGACCTTGCCGAAAGTGTGCAAAACAGCCTGCTAACGGCCGATAGCAAGTGCGTTTTCGACGTCGTCACAATGGATGTAAAGGTGCAAACAAGCGCCAACGTTGCAACAATCACGGTGCTATCCGAAGTGACGGTTTTTGCGTACGTCGCTCAACCGGTAACCTATTTTGCCGATAGCGACAACCTGTTTTTGCGCACGCAAAGCATCGAAGTTGCCACCGCCGCCGACGTGCAAAGTTTGCCTTTCCCGGTGGAAGCAGATTTGGTTGCTTCAACAACCATTTCCGGCGTGCTTATGGCGGAAAGCACCCTTTGCATCAAGGATTATGTCAACGCCGAAGGTGTTTTGAAAGTTTCTGGCGATGCCGCCGTTCGGCTCACCTATCAAAACGGCGAAAGTATTGTCGCCGACGTGTTGCCTTTCAAATTCAGCCACGAGTTCGATGCCGCCACCATTCCGCCCGAAGCGCAACTTGTGCTAACGCCCTTTGTTAAGGGCACAAAAGTGCGCCTAGATATTGCCGAAGACAGCCAAAACACCGAGTTTTCGGTGGAAATTGCCGCAATTTTGCGCCTAGAACAAACCGTTTCGACGGCGCTTACCGTTGTTAACGATGCCTATGGCACCGATTGTGATTTTGTTTTTCGCCGTGAAAAAGTGCAAACAACCTTGCCCTGTGGCAGTGCCGTTCAGTGCAAGCGTGTTTCCGGCACGGTGGCAGATGCCAAGGATGTTCTTGCCGTAACAAACGTTGGCGCTTTGGTTACCGATTGCATATCGCTGGATGGTCACGCCCAGGTGGAAGGGGTGCTGTTGGCAACTGCGCTTTTCCGTACGGAAAACGGCATCGAAAGCACTCAGCTAGAACTGCCCTTCATTCAAACGGTGGATGTGGATTTTCTTGCGCCGCAGTGTGCAAGTGCTGCAATCGTTGCCGTAACAGATTTCTCGTTGCAGCAGGATTCCTCCCCGCAATATTCCGCAGTGTTGTGCATAACGGTGGATGCTTGGCGCAATCAGCAGCATAACGTTATCGCCTCTGCCGACGAAAAGCCCTTCGACAAAACGCAACTTTCCGCCATCGAAGTGTGCTTGGCGCACAAAGGTGAAACCTTGTGGGAATTGGCCAAAGGTTTGCACATGTCCGAAGACGATCTGCTTGCCGTCAATCCAGAAATTTCCACGCCGCTGCAAAAGGATGCGCGCATAGTGGTGTATAACAAAATCTAGCCGTTGTCACAAAAACAGCATAACGGTGGTGCAAAATTGCATCTTTCAACAAGTTTTACTCCCAACCGGAATTGCAAAACGTTGCCTGTCGGAGCCAAAACAATGCAACTGTTTTTCATTTTTGTGCACCGCTTGCAGCGGCTGGTTGCCTAGCAGAACGCTTTGTCGCCGGTGTAGAAATTGTTGTGCATCAAACGTCGGCAATTCCTAGGCCGCTTGGCCAACACATTTGCCGTGTCACTTCTAAAACGCAATACCTGCAACAAAAAAAACGGCAAGCAAGGTTTCCCTTGCCTGCCGCAAACTGCGTGGTTACTTTATGGGTGTAATCTTTTCCAAACCGCCCATGTATTTGCGTAGCACTTCCGGCACCGTCACAGATCCATCTGCATTTTGGTTTTGTTCCAAAATTGCAGGGAACACGCGACTTGTTGCCAAACCGCTGGCGTTAAGTGTGTGAACAAAATCCAACTTCTTGTCGCTTTCTCTACGATAGCGCATGTTGCCTCTGCGTGCTTGGTAATCTCTTGCGTTGGATGCGGAAGAAACTTCCTTATATATGTTCATTGACGGAATGTAAATTTCTATGTCGTAGGTGCGAGCCATGCTGTCGGAGCAATCGCCTGCGGCAAGTTTGCTAAGTTGATAGTGCAACCCCAAACCTTCAACAAGGCCACAAGCCATATCTACCATTTCTTGGAAAGCGGCATCGCTGTTTTCCGGAGTGGTGTATTGGAACAATTCCACTTTGTTGAATTGATGTCCTCTAATCATGCCGCGTTCTTCCGAACGGTAGCTGCCGGCTTCTCTGCGGAAACAAGCGGAATATCCAAAGAATTTTTTGGGCAAATCGCTTTCGTTCAAAATTTCATCGCGATATAAATTTACCAGAGCCGTTTCTGCCGTGGGTAAAAGGAATTTTTTGCCTTCTGCATTGGCCAGTTGATAAACATCGTCTTCAAACTTAGGGAATTGGCCGGCGGTAAGTCCACATTCGTAACCCAGCATGTAGGGAGGCAACATAAACGTGTATCCTTTTGCAAGGTGACTATCAATAAAGTAGTTCAACAAAGCCCATTCTAATCTTGCGCCACGGTCTGTATAAATCCAACTGCCGTTGCCTGCAAGTTTTGCGCCACGCTCGTAGTCGATAAGTCCCAAACTCTTTGCCAATTCAACGTGATCTTTCGGCGTAAAATCGAAGTGCGGTTTTTCGCCAAAGGTTTTTATGGGACGGTTATTTTCCTTTCCGCCAGCTTCCAAATCTTCGTCGGGAAGGTTGGGCAAACGCAGCAGAAAATCTCTTATCGTGTCGTTAACTTCATTAAGTTCCGCATCTTTTTGGGCAATTTCGTCACCAAGCTTTTTCATTTCGGCAATGGTGGCGGAAACGTCTTGTCCGGCCTTTTTAAGTTTGGGAATTTCCGCCGAAACCTTGTTGCGTTGCGCTTTCATGCTTTCCACTTCGGCAATAATTTGCTTGCGCTTTTCGTCCCACTTCAAAAAATCCGTAAAATCAATATCCTTGCCGCGCTTCAAATATCTTTCGCGAACGGCTTGTGCGTTTTGTCTAATAAGATTAACGTCAATCATAGTTGTTACCTCTATTGTATTGCTTAATATGTCAACGATTATTTTACCATATCAAAAAAAATATTGCAATAACTTGCAACTACTTGCCAAAATTTTCCGGCAAGTTTTGCAAAAAGGCGAAAGCAAGAGGCATTTTGGCAAAATGCCGCACACAAGTTCCCCGGTTGCCAACTTGTGTAGCCAAACTCTACATATCGCTTGCCAATAATGTTTTTTTGGAATATAATATAGGCACAAAAAAGGAGAGGTGCAATTATGCAACTTCGAGTTTATAACACTCTCACAAGAAAAAAAGAAGAATTCAAATCCATAAAGCCGAATTTTGTTTCCATGTATTCGTGCGGCCCCACCGTCTATAAGTATGCCCACATTGGCAATTTGCGCGCCTACGTGTTTATGGACGAATTGCGCCGCGTGTTGGAATACGACGGCTATCGTGTTAAATCCATAATGAACGTCACCGACGTTGGCCACTTGGTGTCCGATGGCGACGACGGCGAAGACAAAATGCAAAAATCCGCCAAGGAAACGGGCAAAACGCCGTTGGAAATTGCACAGTTCTATACCGATCAATTCATGAAGGATATCGATGCCCTGCACATAAAACGCCCCACCGTTTGCCCCAAAGCCACCGATAACATTTCCGAAATGATAAACGTGGTGCAAGCGTTGTTGGATAAGGGCTACGCCTACGAAACGGAAGACGGTATCTATTTTTCCGTTGAAAAGTTTCCTTCCTACGGCAAGCTTTCTGGCATCAGTTTGGCTGATCAACGCCACGGCGCTCGCGTGGAAGTAAATTCCTTCAAACGCCATCCCGTAGATTTTGCCTTGTGGAAAAAGGCTGCCCCCAACCATTTGCAACAATGGCCCAGCCCTTGGGGAATGGGTTTCCCCGGCTGGCATATCGAATGCACTGCCATGAGCGCAAAATATCTTGGCGAAGTTTTTGATATTCACACCGGCGGTGTCGATCACATTCCCATTCACCACGAAAACGAAATTGCCCAAGCCGAATGTTGGCTAGGTCACAAAGCTGTCAACTATTGGATGCATAGCGAATTTATGCTTATCGACGGCGGCAAAATGAGCAAATCGCTAGGCAACACCTACACCGTTAGCGACCTTATTGAAAAGGGCTACACGGCAAACGAATTCCGCTATTTCTGTTTGAACGTGCAATATCGTCAAAAAATAAATTTCACGTGGGAAGCAATGGATGCCGCAAAGGCAGCCTACGGCAAGTTGTGTTCGCAACTTGTGGCGCACAAAAACAGTTCCGCAAAAACCAATCCTGAAGTTATTGCCGATTTCCGCAACAAGTTTCAAGATGCCATCAACGACGACTTGAACGTTCCCCTTGCGATAGGCGTGTTGTGGACAATGCTAAAATTGCCAAAATCCAACGACGTATACCGTTTGGCGTTGGAATTCGACAAGATTTTTGCTCTCGATTTTGATAAAGTCAAGGAAGAAAAGGTGCAAATTGTCGTTCCGCAGGACGTTTTGCAATTGGCCGAACAGCGCCAAGTTGCCCGCAGCCAAAAGAACTGGGCCGAAAGCGACCGTCTTCGCGACGAAATTGCCGCCAAAGGCTACGCCATAAAGGATACCGCTGCTGGCTACGAAATAACTTTGAAATAACAAAATTTCCCCTAAGAGATTGGTGCCGGTTTGGCGGCGAGTGCCTCCAAACTTTGCGTGTCGCACCAAGCCGCGACGAATAGTTTTTGCAAGGCGCCGCTAAACTTGTTTAACAAAGATGGTTTCCGTGCAAAGTTTCTGTTTCAAAAGGGTTTCAAGCGAAAATTTGTTTATATGCGGTCCCAAACAAAAATAAACATATAGCACACAACACCCCAAAAGTTGTTTTTCGGCAACGTTGGGGTGTTTTTTTGCGCAACGAACCAAATACCGCGTTCCAAAGTACTAAACGTGCACGCCCTTTGCATATTTTATGCAGGGGGGCTTTATGTCTGAAAAAATCAATGCGCACGGTTTTTCCTTTTGTAACGGTATTCTAACCGTCAACGGTGTGGTGCAAGTGTTGGAAATTTCCGAAAAGCAGGCACAATTCAAATTGCAAGGCAACGTTATCACGGTGAAAGGCGGCGGATTGAACGTGGTGAAGCTGGATAGAGATTCTGGCGCGGTGCAGCTAGAGGCGCAGTCGTTACAGTCGCTATCCTATCGGGCTACGGTGGGCATAAAGGGACTGTTCCGTTGACGTTGGGCGAGGGCGCGCATCAGCTGGGCGTGTTTGTGGTGTTCGTGTGCGTTGGCGTTGTGCAAGCGGCGGCCTATATTTTCGCAAGCGGATTTTTCAAAGGCAAATGGTGTGTGTTGTGGGATTTGTTTTTTGGCGTACAGTTCAATTTTTGCGTTTGGTTTGTCAACGTGCAGGTTAATTGCGGCAAGTTTCGTGTCTTTTTGTTTGTTGCATTGGCGGTGGGAACAATAATTGCCGTGGCCACTTGCAAATCTACGCTTGACAGAACTGCAAAGCTGTTGTATAATTTGGCTACTTCCCAAAAGGTGGCTAACAATGAGATTATTCTACAAAAAGAGCACGTCAATTTTGATAGTTGCTGCAATAATAGTGCTAATATTCCTGTTTTGCATGTTGCTGATAACGCTGACGCAGCTAACCAGCCTAAAACAAAAATCCGAAAGATTGCAAGCAATGGTGGAAGCCGCCCAAAACGACGAGCAGTCCAAGCAAGAACTGTTGGAATACAGAAAAACCGATAAGTACGTCATTGAATGGGCAGAAAGGATGAACATGATTCCCGACGACGTCATCAACTACATAAAGGATTTGGAAAAATAACATTCTACGGTGTCGCAAGTTGCGGCGCCGTTTTTCAAAGTTCGGCAAGCCTAATTGCAGCAAGAACGAACAATGTGATTGCGGAAAGCAAGTTGGCCTTGGCACAGTGCACCGAATTGGCGGTTTTTTCGCCTAAAAACACGGCAAACAAATGAGTTGCAGCAAACAAAATTGGTGTAAAAATTGCATTGCCCACGTTTTGCAAAGAAAGCGAAAGTGCCGCCGCCGCGCCGTCTAGCGCCACGCTAACACCCGTTGCAACGCATTGCATGGCAGAGGGAGTGTTTTGTTGACTTTTAAGCAAATTGCAAATTCCCAAAACAATCAAAATGGCCGCCCCAAAGCAGGTTGCCGTTTGGTTTAGCAAATTGCTAAGCGCATTGCCTAGAATGCAGGCGGCAAGGCAAAAAAGATACGTTATAACGGCAACTGCGGTAAGCAGTGCGTTGTTGTTTTTGTTGCCGATGCCGGCGGAAAATCCCGCGAAAAACGCATCTATGGATACCGTCAGGGAAGTTGCAACAAGCATTGGCCAATCCACGTGTTTCCCCAAATAGCAATTGTTTGGTGTATAATACGAAATTCCTGCAAAAAGTGTTTGTAATTTGCACTTTGCGGCATAGCCAAACGCAGCAAGGCAACAATTATCTTAACAAACGGCAGCCAAAAACATTATTTGGTTGCAAAATCGTTGACAATAAAATCAATAAAAGGTAAAATAATTGTATATGTGGCAAAATGCGGAAAATATCCGCGCCGCAACGCATCTGGGGGAAATTCCCCTGCGGAGGATTATTGTGAAAAAAGTAGTAAGTTTGATAATTGCATTGATGCTAATAGTAAGCGTGTTCGCCGTTTCTTCGGTTGCTTTTGCCGAAGAAAGCACTTCTCGTGCGGACGTCGTTTTCAATAAAGAATATTTCGAAAACCTAACCGAAATAACCACCTTCAACAAGGTGCACGCCGTAAGCAACGAATTTTCTTTGAACAACGCTTGGCTTAAGGACGCAGCAAAGGTAAACGCCGTGTTCCAAAACGCCAACTATGTTTTGGATAATTCCGAAGGCGCCGACGAATTTGCCGTAACGTCGGAATCGGACAAGGTTTTTGTTGAATATTGCACGCCCAGCAAGGACTATAAAGACAAATGGTCTTGCACAAAGCTCACCACAAAAATCAACGTTAACGCAATTGGTTGGTGGGGATTCCGCTATGTTTTGAAAAACAGCAATGGAACAACCAGCACCAGCGACGACAACGCCGTTAACGATCTTGCAAGAACGTCCACAATCTACGTGTATTTCAGCGACGAAAGTGCTCCCGTCATCAGCAAGTTGCATTCCGATATGGAAACAGCCATGAAAGACGGCATTACCGTTGGCAAAACCTACACAATTAAAACCAATCTGTCCATTTCCGATACTTCCACCACAACAACCACCTACGTTGTTTACAAAAAGGTTAACGGTGCTTGGACGGAAGAACCTATCTACGACAGCACAACAAAAGTGGTGGCCGAAGGTTTTGAAGAAGGTATTTCTACTGCCGGCGTAATCACCATGCTTGCCAGCGACGTTTTGAAAGATAACGAACCTATCTACAAAATCGTTTATACTGTTCGCGACACTTTGGGCTACGAAACAGTTGTTTCTGCCGAACAAGAATTAACTTTGTTTGCCAAGGCAGAAGAAAAACAAGCGTTCACCAGTTCTCAAATTTGGCAAATCGTTTTGTACGTTGTTGCCGGTTTGTCCTTGGTTGGCATTGTTGTAGTGTTGCTTATCAAACCCAAAGATGCAACAGCCGATGTTGCCGATTCTTCCAGCAACAAATAGTTTATGCAAATCAAAAACTCCCGAACTTTGGTTCGGGAGTTTTTTTGTTGTAAAACGAAAACCACCGCTTGAAGCGGTGGTTGTGAAAGGGTTCACCTATGCGTATTTCCGTATCCTCAGTTGGTGGCATATAATTTAAGCGTCCTGCTAGCGGCAATGCGTCAAACCACACAAGAGGGAGGGTAGTCGGCGCAATTAACGCGCGGATACTACTTTCGAGTTGCTCTGTCAAAGCAAAAAGTTTTGATGCATGTTTTTTTGCCGTACGTATGCTAAATTTTTGTGCTGTTCATCAAAAAAACATTCCGCTAACAAAAATTTCAATGCCAATTGCAATCAAAATTACGCCGCCCAAAATTTCCGCCTTGTTGCCAAGTTTTGTGCCAAATTTTTTGCCCAAATAAACTGCGCCAACGCAAATTCCAAAGGTTATAACAGCAACAATGCCAACGCAAACAAACGCTTGCGCCAAGGTGTAGTCGGCAATGGAAAATCCCACCGAAAGCGCATCTATGGAAGTGGCAATGGTTTGCACAAACAACACTTTGAACGTGAGTGCCTTCTTTTCCGTTTGTTCTTCGCTTTTGTGTCTTATTCCTTCCACAAGCATTTTGCCCCCGATAAAACCGAGCAACGCCAACGCCACCCACGGAATGATCCACTCTATTTTTGTTAGGAAAGCCGAGCCTACCAAGTAGCCTATCATGGGCATCAACCCCTGAAACAGCCCAAACATAAAGCCAATAAGCGCAACTTTGCGAAACTTCATGTTTGGTTCGTTCAAACCGTTGGCCATCGAAACTGCGCACGCGTCCATTGCCAACCCAATGCCTAAAAACAAACTGGTGATAATCACTTCAACCATATTTTCATCCTCTGTAACGGGTATTTGCGCAAAATAAAACGAGAACAATGCTAACGTTTTATCATTAGCATAAGTCTCGTTCTTTACAATTGCACCTGGATATTTCCATTGTGTAGATGCAACAACTATTTCTAGTGAACTACTCCCTTATGTGAGCGCATTACAATTATATCATCTTTTTCACCCCTTGGCTAGCATTTGAATGAGGTTGTTGGACAAACTATGATGGTCTTTTAGATTAAGACGAAATCTAAAATATAAGAAGCAAGAAAAGGAACGGCAACAAACCGTTCCTTTTCTTTTGCGACCACAAAGCAAGCCGCCGATTGGTGGAGTGGTGATGTTAGCGGTCGCACATTTTTAATGTTGCTCTCTATTGCTTCTGTTGTATCGTCTATAGTAATTTCTTCAATATTTTTACCACCGTGGATATTGAAATATACTACGGTATTATCGTCACTGACAAATACTTGACTTATAAGGTGGTCTATTATTTGTTTTTGATAGTCTTTGTCGTTAACGTCACCTTTAAGCAGTTCTTCTATAAAATCCAGCAAATCTTTTTTAGATATACAATAACCACGTTCAAGCTCTAATTGGACTTTTTGCGTTTCGAGGTTATCGAGCAAAATTTCATATTCTGCCATTTTTGCTT
>CAZFTO010000008.1:0-27349 GCA_964521735.1 uncultured Oscillospiraceae bacterium
CCGCAAATGCGGCAGGCATTTTGTGTTTTGTTATCGTTTGGCACCGCAACAAGTTGGTTTTACAACAAAGCATTGTTTGCCGTTGTGTTCAACTGGTTCAGTTTTGCTGTTAGTGCTTGCCCCTACAACAATTCCATGATGGCGGAACAGACAGTTTGCACGCTACCTTCGGAAAAAGCTGCGCAGGCGTTTTGCATGGATAGGCATTTTTGTGGGTCGTTTTGCAATTCTTGCACCGTCCGGGTGACACTCTTTGCGTTCTTAAGCACAATTGCGGCACCGGCCTGTTGCAAAATTTGTGCGTTTTCCCTTTCATTTATTATCTGTTTTTCGCGAATAACAATGGGAAGACGCTTGGAAGTGGCTTCAAACAGCGTGCCGGCACCGGCTTTGGTTATAATCACGTCGGCGCAACTCATCAGTTCGTGCAAGTTGTCCACAAAGCCAAAGTTGAAAAAGTTTTGCGCTTTTTCCGTTTTGCGCTGAATTTTTTTGTACATTTTTTTGTTGCGGCCGTTAACGCACAAAATTTGAACATCCGTTTCAACTAGCCGTTTGGCAATTTTCCAGTTATTCGCAACGCCAAAACCGCCGCCGCAAATAAGCACGGTAAATTTGTTTTCTAGCCCCAGTTGTTGGCGCAGTTGTTGTTTGTCCAACAAGGCCAAATAGCTATCCGCAACGGGAAAACCGCACGCAACCAGTTGATTTTTATCAAACCCTTTTTGTTGAAGTTGGTCAAATGCGTGTCGCGTTGGCGCAAGAACGAAGTCGCACCGCACGGCCGATTCCCACAAGGGGTGGGGCAGAACGTCGGTCAAAATTGCAAACGCCTTTTTGTCCAAAAATCGTCCCTGTCGTTTCCACTTGTCGCACAGCATTGCACAGTAGGGGTGCACGGCAACAAAGAAATCAAAAGGCTCATCCTTTATCTTCTCAAACACAAAATCGGCAATTTTATCTACTTCGTTTTGCGCCACACCGTGATAGCGGCGGTCGCTGCTGCGAAATTTCAGCTTTTTCCAAAAATAGTCGTATGTTTTTGGAAAATATTTGCACGCCAAAAGGAAACCAAGGTTGTTAAATTGGTATTCCCATTTGTCGTGTGCAAAAATGTCAACTATTTGGCTTTGCACACCCAAGCCTTCAAATTGTTTGGCCAGCGACTTGGCAACGTTGTTGTGCCCCTCGCCGGTGGTCATGGTTAGTATAATTGCTTTCACCGCAATTCTCCTTTTGCCCAGCATGGCAAAGTAGTGAACACATTTTATCACAGTTCTTTTGCCGTGGCAACGGTTTAGCTATGCGTCAAAAGCCTTTGCAACTATCCTTTGGCAATAATTTTGCTTTTGCAAGTATAATTTCTCAAAAAAAGTTAAAAAATTTTTGTGAAAACTATTGACAAAAACGTATAAGGTGGTATAATGTTAGCAGTCGAACGGAAAGAGTGCTAACAAACAAAATCAACGATTGCCAAAAATCACGGTTGCGGGCGCTCGGAACGCCGAAAATTTCAAACCATAAAGGAGAAAACTACTATGAAAAACTATCTTACCAGAAGAAACAGCGATATATTTGAAGATGCATTCAACGACTTTTTCCGTCCTTTCTACGTGGACGAAGAAGCTTCCATCATGAAGACGGACATAAAAGAAACGGAAAATTCGTATATTATGGACGTGGAGATGGCCGGCTTCAACAAATCCGACATCGCGCTAAAATACGAAAGCGGCTACCTGACCGTTTCTGCAAAGAAAGCCGAAAAGAACGAAGATGCCAAATACATTCGCAGAGAGCGTGCGTATAGTTGCAGCAGAAGCTACTATCTTGGTGACGTAAACGAAAAGGCCATCAAAGCTAAGTACGAAAACGGCGTTTTGGAAATTGTTGTTCCAAAAGAAAAGCCGGAAAACACCACGCACTGCATCAATGTTGAATAACGTTTGTCGTTTTGACATTTGCTAATTTCAACCCCCTGTTGCACTTCCCCCAAAGTGCGCAGGGGTGTTTGCTATATGTTGACAAAAAGGCAAAAGGGATATATTATTAAAAAAAATTGCCGTTCCGCCCACGGAACATGCACGAAAAAGTGAGGAACGATATGAAAAAATTTAAGACAGAATCCAAAAAAGTTTTGGATATTATGATCAACTCTATCTACACCAACAAAGATATTTTCCTGCGCGAACTTATTTCCAACGCAAGCGATGCTTTGGATAAACTTGCCTACAAAAGCTTGACGGACGGTTCGGGTTTGGATAGGTCGTCTTTGCAAATAACAGTGCGCGCCAACAAAGAAGATGGCACGCTAACCATTTGCGACAACGGCATTGGCATGACGGCGGAAGAATTGGAAAATAACCTTGGCACCATTGCCAAAAGCGGCAGCGAAAGTTTCAAAAAGTCGCTAGAAGAAGGCGCCGACGTGGACGTTATTGGTCAATTCGGCGTGGGATTCTATTCGGCGTTTATGGTGGCAGAAAACGTGCAAGTTTTGTCGCAAACGAGTGACGGCATTGCCAACTTGTGGATAAGCAACGGTGCAGAAGGCTACGAAATCAGCCCAGCCACAAAGTCGGATGGTAGAGGAACAACTATCACATTGAAGTTAAAGGCCGATGCCGAAGGGGAAAACTATTCGGAATATTTGCAAGAATACAAATTGCGCAGCCTAATCAAAAAGTATTCCGACTACATACGCTACCCCATAAAACTGTGGAGCACCGTTTCGCACGATGACGATTGCGATTGCGAAGATTGCCAGCACGATCACGAACACCAGCAAAAGCAAGAATGGGTTGTTGTTAACAGCATGACGCCGTTGTGGAAGCAAAACAAAAAGGACGTGACGGAAGAACAATACGACTCATTCTATACGGATAATTTCTTTGGCTACGATAAGCCTCTGCGTGTAATTCACACCTCGGCCGAAGGCACCGTGGAATACAAGGCGCTGCTATATATTCCCGCTCACGCTCCCTACAACTACTACCAAAAATCTTTCGAAAAGGGACTTAAGCTTTATACCAACGGCGTGCTCATCACCGACCATTGCGCCGATTTGTTGCCCGATTGCTACAGTTTTGTGCAGGGTTTGGTGGATAGTGATTTGACTTTGAACATTTCTCGCGAAACCATTCAACAAAACCGTCAACTAAAACTTATTGCCGCCAACGTCGAAAAGAAAATCACGTCGGAACTGGGCAATATGCTCAAAAACGACCGCGAAACGTACGAAAAATTTTGGAAGGAATTTGGCCTGCAATTAAAGTTTGGCCTTTACGATAACTGGGGCGCCAAAAAGGAACAACTAAAAGATTTGGTTTTGTTCCATTCCATAAAGAACAACAAGCTTATAACGCTAAAAGAATACGTTGAACAACTCGCCGAAGGACAAGACGCCATCTACTACGCAACGGGAGCAAGCATTGCAAGCATCAAAAACCTGCCGCAGGTGGCAAGGGTGCAACAAAAGGGCTTTGACGTGTTGTGTCTAACCGACGACGTGGACGAATTTGCTTTGCGCATTTTGTCCACCTACGAAGAAAAACCCTTCAAGTCTGTTTCTGACGAAAGCGTGGAAGCTTCCGCCGACGAAAACGCCGACTTATCTACCTTCATCAAAAATGCACTTGGTGAAAGCGTTGCAAAGGTTAAGTGTTGCAACAACGGAACAACCCACCCCGTGTGCCTAACCACCGAGGGCGAACTTTCCATTGAAATGGAAAAGGTGCTAAACAACATGCCCAACGTAGGCGAAAACAAAGTTAACGCAACAAAAGTGTTGCAAATAAACGTAAATCACCCCGTCTACGAAAAACTTAAAACTTTGCTAGAAACAAACAAAGACAAGTTGACGGATGCCGCCAAAGTGTTGTATCAACAAGCGCGCCTAATCGAAGGCTTGCCTGTAGAAGATGCAACGGAATTGGCCGATTTAGTTGCTAAATTTATTGCCCAATAGTTTTGCAAAAAGGACGGTTATCCGCCCTTTTTTGCTACCCGAAGAAAAAACTTTTTTGTGCGCCGCCGTCTTGTCGAAGTCAAAAAGCAACGGCACACTTTGCGTTTTGTGATGCTGCCGGCGCCTGCGTGTTTGCAAAAACGTGCACGCTTGCCACCTGTGGTGTTGCAACAAACTGTCTAAACTAACAAAAAATGCGGTTTTGACACAAAAAACATGGTACGTTGTGCACAAAAGAAAACGGTTTTTAACAAAACTATTGAAAAAAAATCAAAAGTGTTGTATTATGAACAGTGGCAACGGACTTTATTGGTGCCGCAAACAAAAATAACAATTCAAGGAGAATTTTATTCATGCCTCAATGGCTTAAAAATGCAGTATTCTACGAAATTTATCCTCAAAGTTTTTGCGATACCAACGGCGATGGCATTGGTGATTTGCAAGGCATAATACAAAAGCTCGATTACGTCAAGTCGCTGGGCTTCAATGCTTTGTGGCTAAACCCGTGCTATCTTTCTCCCTTTATGGATGCCGGCTACGACGTGGCCGACTACAAGCAGGTGGCGCCTCGCTACGGCACCAACGAAGACTTGTTCGAGTTGTTCCGTCAAGCGCACAAGCGTGATATGCACGTCATTTTGGATCTTGTTCCCGGCCACACTTCCGATGAGCACGAATGGTTCCGTCAAAGCAGATTGCCCGAACGCAACGAATATAGTGACAGATACGTTTGGACTAACAGCGTGTGGGATAGGCCGGCAGGCTACCTTTGGGTTACCGGCATGGCCGACCGTGACGGAAGCTACATGCTAAACTTCTTCAACAGTCAACCCGCGTTGAACTTTGGTTTCAACGAAATAACTCAACCTTCGTGGCAAATTCCCTACACCGACCAGCGCGTTCAAGGCACTTTCGATGCTATTTTGGACGTTATGCGTTTTTGGCTGGATCGCGGCTGTGATGGTTTCCGTGTGGATATGGCGGATAGTTTGGTAAAAAACGACGAAGAAAAAACTGCCACCGCATCGTTGTGGCGCAGAGCGCGCGCAATGTTGGATAGCGACTATCCCGAAGCGGTTATGGTTTCGGAGTGGTGCAACGCACCCAGAGCCATCAACATGGCCGGTTTCCATTGCGACTTTTTGCTTAACCACTATCAAAAAATGACCTACTACGGCTTCCGTTGCCGCAACGAAAAGGGCGAAAACAAAAGTTATTTTTGCAAAACAGCTCACGTTTCAGCAAAGGATATGCTAAGCAAGTATCTTGAAGAACTTGCCCAAACAAAAGATAACGGCTACATCAGCGTTATTTCCGGCAACCACGATACCGAACGGATTTCCTACATGTTGGACGAAAGCGAGTTGCGTTTGGCCTACGTAATGTTGCTAACCCTTCCCGGCGTTCCGTTTTTCTACTACGGGGACGAAATCGGCATGCGCTACATTCCGCAAAAATCAAAAGAGGGCGGGTATCACCGCACCGGATCGCGCACACCCATGCAATGGGATAGCACCAAGAAAAACCTTGGGTTTTCCACTGCGGATAAAAAGGATTTGTATTTGCAGGTGGACGATCAGCCCAACGCACCTTGTGCCGCGCAACAAATTGCCGACGAAAATTCGTTGTGGAATTTGGTTCGCCGCCTAAACCAACTTCGTGCCGAAAACGTCGATTTGCAAGCTGATGCAGAAATGCAAGTGATTGTTTGCAACGACGAAGGCGCATTGTGCTATCGCAGGGACAACTTGGCCGTTGCGTTTAACCCCACCGACAAAGCGTTGTCCATTCCCGTCATCTTGGGCGAAAAATTGTTGGAAATTGGCTCTGCTACGGCAGAGGGCAAAAACACAAAACTTGCGCCGCAAACGGCGGTTGTGTTCAAATTGAAATAATATTTTGGAGGTTCACATGTCTAGACCGATAGTTGCAATAATCTACGACTTCGACAACACACTTTCCACAAAAGATATGCAAGAATTCACTTTTATTCCTGCATTGGGAATGACGCCGGAAGAATTTTGGCGTCAATGCGACGAAACGTCTCACCAATTGAACATGGACCATATTTTGGCATATATGTATCTTATGGCCAAACACGCAAAAAGCAAAGGATTGAAGCTTTCTGCCGAAACTTTGCGCGCAATGGGCAAAGACGTAAAGTTTTTCAGCGGGGTTAAAAGCTGGTTTTCCAGAATAAACGCATACGGCGACAGTTTGGGATTGGAAGTGCGCCACTACATTATTTCTTGCGGACTAAAACCCATGATCGAAGGTTGCGCCGTGGCAAAGGAATTCTATAACATTTTTGCCTGCGACTACGTGTACGACCAAAACGGAGACCCCATTTGGCCGGCAGTTGCCATCAACTACACTTCCAAAACGCAATTTTTGTATCGCATCAACAAGGGTGTTGAAAACGTTGGCGAACACAAAAAACTTAACATGTATATGCCTCGCGACGAACGTGTCGTCCCCTTCGAAAACATGATCTACGTTGGCGATGGTTTGACGGACGTGCCCAGCATGAAGCTCACTCGTCAACGCGGTGGCTATGCAATCGGCGTTTATCGCAAGCTGGAAGATGCAACCTATTTGGTCAACGAAGAACGCGTGGATTTCTACGTGAAGGGCGATTATCGCGAAGGCAGCGCAATGGATTTGGCTATGAAGGCAATTTTGGAAAAAATCCGCGCCACAAGCCACTTGAACGATCTTTCCCAACGCTCGGTAGATTTGGACGCAAAATAAATTAAAACATAAAAGACGGACGGCCAAGTTCGTCTTTTTTTGTGCCGCAAAGTTGCCAAAAAACGCCAAAATTCCGCAAAAAGTTTGCTTAAATGCGCCGCACGGCAAGTTATCATTATGTAGAAAAACCGCACGGAGGCAAAAATGTTTAGCAAACGAATACTAATTTTGCAACAAGACGATGCGCGCTTTGCCGCCAAAAACAAGGAAGTTTGCGGAATGGTTAAGGCGGTAAACACAAAGGAAACAACCGTCACTGTTTTTATCACCAACGCAAACGACGTAACTTTTGGGGAGTGGTGGCTAGTAATTTCTTTCGATGGCGAAGTTGTTGCTCGCAGCCTCACCTTTTTTAGCAACCAAACTTTTGTGTTGCCGCTAAAAAGTTTGCAAAACGTAAGCTGCGTGTTGCTAAAAAAGGAAAACGAAATTCACCTGGTGGCGCACGCTTCGCTGGGCACAAAAAACTTTTGCGCACAATTGTTTCGCAATGCGCAACTGTATTTAGAGGAAGATACACCCTACGAAAAATTTGTTGCATCAACGCAAAATTTCTACGACGGCGTGGATGTGCAAAAACTAAAAGCCGATGCCGACGTGCGATATAAAAGTGTGGAAGAATATAGTGCAGCGTTCGAGCGTTACTATGCTGCCGGCGGCAACGCCAACTACTAGCAAACGGTAAAGACGGAAATTGGCAAGGTTTTTGTGCAATTTCCGCCATACTATCCGCTAATCAAAAAATATCAACATTCCTTTTTCGTGCGCATCGACTTTCCCTCTTCGGAAAAATATTTTGTGCTAGGCGTGTTGCAACAAAACGGAGTGGTGCGCTACATTTGCTACGGCTTGCCTGCCACAAGCCAGCAGTTACACGATAAGGATTTTGTCCTGGTGCAAAACACCCCAACAGGCTTTTGGATGTTGTTTCAGGATGCCGATACGGGGCAAATAACCACCCTGCCAGAGACGGTATAGTAGTTTTTGTGTATGATAGTTTCAGTGTTTGCTTTTCAACAAACAAGGCACAATGCGCCACGTTTTTACGTCAAGCGAAAATGCAGTTGTTTGCACGTGGCACAAGTAACCAATAATATTCCAAACGATGCGCATTTTGCCGCAGAAAATCAAGGCGCTTGCTGCAAAACGCAACGCAAACGACAAAAAAGGGCAACAAGGCCGCGTTATGGGGAAATTTAGTTGTTCAAAGGTGGGCGGCTTGGGCGAAAATTACCTTAAAAGTGTTGCAATTTTGCAAAATATGCCGTATAATTAAAGCCTATGTAGTATCTACATAAGGAGTATTGTAACAATGTTCGGAAAAACATCTATTAAAAAATCTATCATTTTGTTTGTGGCTTTGCTTGTTTGTGCAATCTTTGTTTTTGCCGCTTGCACGCCCTCAAATAAATTCACCCCCGTAACCAAGCCGGAATCTGCCACGGCAGAAGGCAACGGCGGCATTGCCGTTCGCTACGGTGATTACATCTACTATGTAAACGGATATCAAAGTTCCTATGCAGCAGCTAACGGCTACAACAATGATATTCGCACCGGTTCCGTGGTTCGCATCAAAATTGCCGATTTGGAAAAGGTTATCAAAATCAACCTTGCCGATACCACTTCCACCAAGAGAACGGATGCTATCACAAAGGTTATTGCCGGCAAACCCGAAGAAATTACTGTCGAATCTTTGAAAAACCTTGTTCAAGGCATTGGCGGTGCGGAAACGGTTGTTCCCAATTTCTACTATAACGGCAACACGACGGATACTTCGTTGAACGGCATCTACATTTTCAACGACAGAATCTATCTAACCACTCCCAACAACGAATCGGATATCAACGGCAACTATTTGAATAGTCAATTGGTGTTGGTAAGCTACGATTTGGGCGGCGGCAACATGCAACGTCACTTCGTGTTCGAAAGCAACGCTCCCGTGCTAAAACTTTCGCAACTTTCCGACGGCACCGTTTGCGCAACCTACGTTTTGGATAGCAAACTTTGCTTCGTTAAGCTAACTGATAAAGTTGTGGCAGAATCTACCGTTATCAGCGAAGAAATTTCCTCTTCCAAGTTCAGCGGTGAATACGTTTACTTCTTGGATAAGGACGGTTCCATTTGTCAATACGCTATCGGCGCAGAAGCTAGCAAAGTTATTGTCAACAACGAAGTTGAAGAAGGTCACGAAGGACACGATCACGCCAACTCCTACACAATAAAAGCAGCTAACGGCGCATACGTTTACTACACGTCCAGTCAAGACACGACTTCCAAGCTATATTGCGCAACGGCGGAAAAATCCAACGTGGTTGTTCTTAACACCGTTCCGTCTTCCTTCTTTGGTTGGGGCGAAAAGGTTATCTATACCGCAAGAGTAGCAGAAGAATCCGTTTCTATGTATGGCATTTGGATTGTAAGTGGCGATGGCAGCGACAAGACGGAAGTTTTGGATCCCGCTCAAAACGGCAACGCAATCACTTTGAACAAGCTAGAAGGCGACGTTTTGCACTACACAACCAACAGCGTTTCCTACACGTTGGATCTTTCCGATGCAAACGCAAAACCCGTTGCTTATGCATATAGCTTGTCCACCTCCGCAACCGGTTGGGCAGCTCCCGACGTTCTTTCCTTCAACTGGAACGGCGAAAAGATCACCTACGTGTTCACACTTGCTTCCGGCAGCGTTTCCGTGGTTAAGTTCAACGCCGAAAGAAAGAACAACAATCTTCCCTCTTCGGATAACAAAACCTATTCCTCTTCCACTACAATCACTTTGACGGTTGTGGAAAGCACCGAAAAGGATAACTAATTTAAATGCAAAACAGAGCAATGCTTTTTGGCATTGCTCTTTTTGTTTGCAAAAAAGCGTTTGTGTGCTAAAATAGTGGCACAACCCAATAATTTCGGGTGCGCGCGCCGCATTTATTGCGGAAAAGTCGTGGCGCGTTTTGTGGGGAAACAATGTGCAAATCATTGACAGTCCCGCTACGGTAAGTGCAAAAAGCAACAAGTCCGAATGCCCGACCGAAATTTTTCAGAGCATTTCTTCGATGAAAAGAAACGGCTGCTTTTTTGTTTTGCACAAAAAAACGTTTGCCGTCCACGAGGGCGGCTTTTTTCGTTGCAGAAACGGTTGAAAAATATTTTGTTCGGTGCGCTCTGTCGAATTTCGACGAAAAAAGTCGAAAAGGAGGAAACTATGCAAAAAAGACTGCTGACGTGGATTTTGGCTGTCGTGATGATTGCCGTTTCGGTGTGCTTCGTTGCTTGCGCGGAAAAACCGAGTGTAACAACGCTGGAAAATTTGCAATTGCCCAAACTTTCCGAAAACGAAATGGTTGTCGTGGAAAAGGTGGGGGACAAAGAATATAAGTATTTTGTCATTCCCCTAAACGGAACGGAAGGGAAAGGCCTTACGGAACAAAGCACATTGCTAGAGGTGTTGGAATTCATCCAAAAGGAATTTGCCATAACGCTAGAAATTTCCTATGGATTCATCAACAAGTTCGATCAACTTCCCAACCCCAGCGCCACAAACGAATACGTCTATCTTTATACTTCGGTAGAAAAGGATTTTGACCAAAGCGCATGGGCAACAACTTTTGATTGCGACGGCACAAGAGTTTGCACTAGCGCAGTTGGTTGCGCAGAAATGAGCGTTCAAAAAGGTTGCGTCATCTACATTGCAACCATAGTTTACAACGGCTAAAATGACTAAACGAAAAAACAAAACTAAAAACGTTGCGTTGCGTCTGTGCGTAACCGCCATGTATGCGGCACTGCTTGTGGGCGGCAAAGAAGCTATTGCAGCCATTCCCAATGTAGAAGTGGTAACTATCATTATTGCTAGTTGCGCTTTTGTGTGGGGGCCGTCGGTGGTGGTGCCGGCAGTGTTCACTTTTATTGCGCTAGACGTGGCAATTTATAACGTGGGAACATGGATAATATCCTACGTTGTGCACTGGAACGTGGTTGCGCTGTGTTTTTGCTTGCTAGGCAAAATCGTCAAAAAAAAGTGGAGCACAATTGTTTTTGCAACGGTAATTGCCGTGGTGCTAACGGCATTGTTCGGTGTGCTAACTTCGGCGGTGGACACTGTGATAGGCTATGCAAACGGCGGATTTTTTGTGGATTTTTCGCAATTTGCGGCGCGTTTTGCGGCGGTATACGTTGCAGGAATTTCTTTCTACGCCCTGCACGTTGCTTGCAACGCAGTGCTGTTCCCGGTGGCGTTCTATCCATTAGTTTTGCTATTCCAAAAAACAAAATTCAAAATGTTCGACAGTATGCAACAAACAGATTGCGACGAGTTGCAAAACATGCCCACCCAACCAAACTCAACCGACAATCAGTAGCCCTTGCTTACGCTTGGCCTTGCAACGTTGTTGCGGGGCCTTTTGCTGTTTTTTGCGTCATATAGTTGCCTTGTTGTTGTGCAACAAGTTGACAAAGCCAACACAATAAAATATAATATAGGCAGTTTCGGCTTTGCTTGCAAAAAGCAGAAAACCTCGTCGCTTTGCACACGTGAAGTTCAAAAACAATAGTTTTTGTTACAAAACAGTTTTGCAAAGATTTTGCCGTCAGGCAAAAGACTTGTTTCGTCTTGTTTGCAACATCCAAAGTCAAAAACTTGCTTGCAAGGTTTTTTTACTTTTAAATATTGCATGGCGCAAAGTGTATTTTTGCGACAGGATGCAAGAAAAATTTTCAACACACTGCTTTGCTCAAAGCATAAATATTTTTTCGCAGTGATGCTAGTATGATTGGTCGTGCTGCGCGCCGGACCAATTCAGTTAGGAGATTAGTTATGGCAGAAAAACAATTTGTTCGTGAAATTGCCGATATCAACACAGATTTCACCCAATGGTATACCGACGTTGTGCTAAAAACACAACTTGTGGACTACGGCCCCGTTAAGGGCACAATGGTAATTCGACCCTACGGCTATGCCATTTGGGAAAACATTCAAAAGCAATTGGATGCTCGTTTCAAGGAAACAGGCCACCAAAACGCCTACTTCCCTTTGCTTATTCCTCAAAGTTTGCTAAACAAAGAGGCCGAACACGTTGAAGGTTTTGCGCCCGAAGTTGCTGTTGTTAACTTTGCCGGCGGTTCGGAACTTGCCGAACCTTGCGTTATTCGCCCCACCAGCGAAACTATCATTTGCCACATGTATTCCAAATGGATCAACAGCTATCGCGATTTGCCCTTGAAGCTTAACCAATGGGCCAACGTTATGCGTTGGGAAAAGACAACGCGCCCGTTTTTGCGCACGTCGGAATTTTTGTGGCAAGAGGGCCACACCATACACGCCACTCGTGAAGAATCGTTGAAGGAAACAATCGACATGTTGCACCTTTATCACGATTTTGCTCGTGACGTTTTGGCAATGCCCACCTTTATCGGCCAAAAGAGCGAAAAGGAAAAGTTTGCCGGTGCGGAAGCAACCTACGGCATGGAAGCAATGATGTTGGACGGCAAAAGTTTGCAAGCCGGCACAACTCACCACTTCGGCCAAAAATTCAGCCGTGCCTACGACATAAAGTTTTTGGATAAAGACAACACGCAAAAATACGTGTGGCAATCCAGTTGGGGTGTTTCCACTCGTCTTATCGGTGCCATCATCATGGCGCACGGTGATCAACGCGGACTTGTTTTGCCTCCCAAAATTGCCCCCGTGCAAGTGGTGGTTATCCCTGTTGCAGCGCACAAACCCGGCGTTACGGAAAAGGCCACGGAAATTGCCAACGCTTTGAAACAAGCAGGCTTGCGCGTGGAATTGGACGTTCGCGATCAATCCCCCGGATGGAAGTTTAACGAATGGGAAATGAAGGGTGTCCCCGTGCGTTTGGAAGTTGGCCCCAGAGATATCGAAAACGGTGTTGCAGTGGCCGCTCGCAGAGACACTTGCGAAAAGATCACCTTGCAACTAGATTCCGCCGTGCAAGATATCGTTGCTTTGTTGGACGAAATTCAAACCAACATGTATCACAAATCTCTTGCTTTCCGCGACAGTCACGTGAAACTTGCCCACAACATGCAAGAACTTGGAGAAGTTTTGGATAGCAAGTGCTTTGCAAAAGTGGTTTGGGATAAATCCCCCGAATGCGAAGCTAAATTCAAAGAACAATTTCAAGCAACGGTGCGCGTAATGTTGGATGAAGAACCTTTCCAAGACGTTTGCACTTGCTGCGGAGAAAAATCCCAAAATTTGGTTGTTGCGTTGGTGGCTCGCGCCTACTAATTGCGGCCTTAAAACAAAAAATTCGACAAGCGTTGCAAAAACAATTGCAACGCTTTTTTTGTGTAACGAATGTCGGGTGCACACGTCGTCAACAGTGTGCACAAAAATGTTTTTATTCCAGCAGCATGCAACAGTTTAATGGGATTTATTAAGAGATTAAGCGAAATGGCACTCTGCCATTGTATTTTGTGTTTTGGCTTGAAGGTGTGTTTAGTCTGCGGAAAACAGTGGCGGAATTATCACACGACGGCTTTAAGCATTCTTGTTTTGATTTCAAACAAAACGTTATGGCTAAAAAGGCGCCATGCTGCGGCAAATGTTTTTTTCAAAATGTATTCTAATGGACCGGTTTTTTCAACGCTCGTTGCGCGTTTGTGTGGTGTGTTTTGTACAACCTTTTTGCCACAAAAATTCTGTGCAATCGCATAAACGTCGTCGTTGGTTCACCATTAACACATAACGTTGCTCTTCGAATAAAACAATTTTGCAAGGGCTGCTTGCGGCTTTAATTTTTTTATTCAAAGCAACCATGCGGCTCTTTACTGGCGCATTCTTACGCAAAACAACAGGATTGTGTCATTTTGTAGCATCCAACATGCAATTTTACAAAAAAAATTGTAAAAAAAACAAAAAGTGTTTTCAAATAGTTTGAGGATTCAAATGTATGTGGTATAATAAACCTAGGCGTAACCCTGCCGCAGTGGGTTTTGCAATGCTATTCGGAATTTTTCCGATAAATATAGAGGTGTCAAATGAAAAAAATTTTACTTGTTATACTTGCCTTAGTCTTGGCTATCAGCGTCGTTGCGTTTGCAGCCTGCGCCGAACCCCAAACCGTCACCGGTGAATGTTCCTACACTTCGTGGGGAACAAACTATGGTGTCAAGGTTGATGTCACCGTTAAAAGTGGCGTTATAACCGCAGTTAAACTCTATACCGACGAAGAAAGCGGCTTTGTTCGCACAACGGAAGGTTGGACAGGTTTTGATGCGGCCGAAGCTGCATACGCCAACTGGATTAACGACACTTTCGTGGGCAGAAGCGTTGAAGAAATTAGCGCACTTTCCGTCACCGTAACCGACAAAACTCAAACGGTGGGTGAAGGCGTGGCGCATATCAGCGGAGCAACCGTTTCTTCTGCTCGCATAATTGCCGCTGTGCAAAACGCACTTGGCAAACTTGCCGACTAACACAAAAAAAACAAACAAAACAGACGCCAAGTGGCGTCTGTTTTGCTTTGAAAAACAGCACAATTTTTTTCAATTTTTATTATGTTTATAGCGCCTCGCGGCAGGGCAAAAACACAAATGCAATTGCTTGTGTTTAGCAAAAACCTTTTGTCTTAGAACCAAGTGGACGCAAATCTTTTCAATAAAAATTTTGGATGCTTTTGTTTTGAAACAAGCAACTTAAAATTGCAAGGCTTCACAAAAAATATCCAAAATTTTATGCAACGTGTGGTGTTTTTTTGTTATAATCGAGCATTTTGCATCGTTGGCGTTGCGCTTTTGTTGCCAAATGGTGGGCAAAATGGTACAATAAGTTTCTAGCTATGAAAAAATTTTTGCCAATAATTTTAATAGCACTGGTGTTGTGCGCAACACTCCCCGTCGTGGCGTTTGCTTCCGACGACGTTTCGCATGCAACAAATTACGTGCCGCCACACAATCAGTATGCCCTGGCCACGCTAGTAGAAAACGGCAAGTGTGTGGGAGCAAAGTTTTCCGGCTACTATTTTGGCAAAAGCAACATTCAAGTGGTGGTGGAATTTTATTCTTCGCCGCAACTTGTTTTGGATTTCTACGTGGGCGACGAAAGTCTAACTTCAACGCAACAGCAAAACAAGCAAAAGTTGATTGAACTTGCGGAAGAGATTAACAACCTAATCAACCAAGTGGATATGTGCGCAAACACCACCTATAACGGACAAAACGGCTTGCCCATTTCGGATATTTATCGCTACAATCAGGCCACGCAAGGGCAAAAGTTGCAAATATCTTGTCAAACCTACCAAATGCTAACCATTGCAAAACAAATGTATGCGCAAACGGACGGCGCATTCAATCCGGCGGTATATCGTTTGGTGGATTTGTGGGGGTTTTCTTCCCGAATTTATTCCAATGGTGCGTTCGACACAGCCAACTATCCCTACGACCGTCCCGTTTCTGCTCAGCAGTTTGCAACAAGCGGCTATCCCTTGCCGGAACAAAAGTTCATTGATGCCTTTTCGGCACCGCAATTTGTAAATTTTGGTGACGATGCCGTTATTCTTACGCAACAAAACGACCAATTTTTTGTTGAAAAACAGGTTGCTCCGGTTGTGGTGGACGGCGTGGAATATCAACAGTGGCTAGATCTGGGAGGCATTGCAAAAGGGTTTGTTGTTGACGAAATTGCTTCACTTTTGCAAGGCGCAGGGCTGCAAAGCTACTACGTAGATGCCGGTTCTAGCAGCAGTGCTTTTGGCAAGGCGCAAAACGGCAAGCAGATTCTTTCCCTAACCGACCCGTTCGCCCCCTATGCCAACGTTGTGCCTCAACTGTTGTTTGGCTTCGAAATAGATGCATCCACCGTTTCCACAAGCGGACAATACGTGCGCAAGTACGTAACAAACGGCGTGGAATATTCGCACATTATCGATGGCAAAACAGGCGCACCAGCGCAAACAGGCGTAAAAATGGTTTCGGTTGTTGTGCCGCAAACACAAGGTTTGTGGGCCGGCAAAGGCGATTGTCTAACAACGGCGCTAACCGTTATGGGTAAAGAACAAATTGTGCAGTTTGTCAACGGCTATTTTAAAGATAACGACGTAACCATTGTGGTGCTGTTCGAAACTTTCGATGGCAAGCAGGAAATTATAAGTAACCTAAGCAAGTCGGATGTGGCTTCCACAGGAAAATATTTCCAAAACTATGCGTGGGCACTTTCGCAAAACCAGGACGGCAACTTTGCCTATAACGGCAACAATCCGTTGGTAACCCAAAGTGGAAAAACCTTCAAAACAATAGCCATCGTGCTTGCGTGCTTGTGTGGCGCAGGGCTAGTGGCCTTGCTGGTTTTTCACCTTGTTGCTGGCAAGAAAAACCCCTTGCAACGTGTGCAACACGCCAAAAACGACAAGCCTTTCAAGGCGGCAGACGTGGGCGTATATTTGTTGGTGGTGCTTGTTATAGTTGTTCTTTTTTGCGTTTTCTTTGCAGACGAAAAACAGCAGCTTCAAAAAGTTGTTGTTACGGATACGCAAAACGGGCAGCAACTGTTTTTATACAACGTGTTGCGCAACGAATTCTATTTTGACAGCCAAAATGCCAACGGCTGGCAAATGCAAACGGAACAATCGCAAAATTGCCTTACCGTCACGTTTTGGAGGCAAATTGACGGCGAAGAGCATTTCAACACTCTAACAATAACAACGGGGCGCACGCCAAGCGTAAAAATGACGAATTCCCTTTGCGGCTTCCATCAAGATTGCGTGCACAATTTTGGCGAAATTACGCAGGCCGGCGGCGTTGTTGTGTGCAGTCCAAACCAACTAAAAGTAACAACGGAGTGAGTTTTTGACAACCGTGATAAAATTCAATTTCAAAACTAAATTTTCTGCCAAGCGTTTGGCAACGCTTTCTGTTTTGTGCGCAATGGCGCTTATAACTTTCATGATAGAAAGTTTGTTTCCGCCGTTGTTTTTGCCGGGCGCAAAAATGGGGCTTTCCAACGTGTTTTCGATGCTGGCCGTGTTTTTACTTGGGCCGGTGGATGCTGTGATTTTGGTTGTAGTTAGAACCACGCTGGGAAGTGTGTTCACGGGAAACCTTTCCACCATGCTGTATAGCACGTCGGCGGGGCTGGTCAGCGTGGCAGTTTCTGCATTGCTTGTGCAGTTTGTGTATCCCAAAATAAGCGTTGTTTCCGTTTCGGTGGTTTCCGCAGTGGTGCACAATGTGGCGCAAAACGTTGTGTTTTGCCTTGTAAGCAACACGCCGCAGATGTTTGCCTACGTGCCGTGGCTGGCACTGCTAGGGGTGGTGGCCGGCATTATTGTTGGCTTTGCCGTGTGGTTTGTTTTGCGCGCGGTGCCGCTAAAAACTTTTGCATCGCTGCTAGGGGCATCGGATGCCGATTTTGCCCAAGCAACCGCCGTTGCAGCAAACAACAATCCAAACGAACAATCAAACGAAAACTAGCAAACAATTTTTGGCAGGCTAGGCCAACGGCCTTTATACTTAAATTTTGCATCGGTCCAAAGGGTTTGCATTGCAACCTTTTGGCAAAAATAAAAGAGACATGAAAAACGTACTTATTCTAAACGATATTTCCGGTTTGGGCAATTGCTCTATGGTGGCCAACTTGCCCATACTAACAAAACTTTCACACTATTGCATGCCCGTCCCCACGGCAACTTTTTCCTGCCAAACGGGTTTTGAAAACTACACTTTTTGCCGCAACCCCAATTTGATCAAATGCGTGCAAGACGTTTTGGCACACAAAAATCCCGATGCAATCTATGTTGGATTTTGTGTGGACGAAGCATTGCTCGACGACGCCACTAGCGTGGCAATTGGTTTGCGTGCCGAAGGCAAATATGTTTTTGTCGACCCCATTTTGGGAGACAACGGCAAACTCTATTCAATTTTCGACGAAGCCTACGCTAAAAAGATGAAGAGGCTTGTGGCATTGGCGCATTGCATTTCGCCCAACCTGACCGAAGCGTGCCTGCTTGCCGACGTGGATTATTTGGCATTGCAAGCAAAATTTCAAGATGCCACTTTTCTTGCATTTTGCGGCAAGGTTTTCGAAGACTTTTTGCAAAAAACCGGTGCCCAAAGTGCAGTTATAACCGGCGTGCCCTGTGGCAACCTGGTGGGAAATTTGGTTTTGCAAAAGGATTTGCCCGTTCGCTTTGTCACAAACCCCAAAGTGCCCACCAACTATTCCGGCACGGGCGATGCGTTCAGTTCTGTTTTGCTGGGTGAATTGCTTAACGGTTGCAACCTGCTTGCCGCAACGGAAATTGCCGCCAATTTCGTCAGCAAGGCGGCACAAGCCACTTCCGAAAAAGATCGCCGTTTTGGCGTGGAGTTTTGCAAAGTTTTGGATGTTTTGTAAGCATTTTCTTGCCCGTTAGCACCAGATCGTTGCAAGAAGCGCAAATCTTTTTTTGTTTTGCAAAAAGGTGTTTAACCAACAAGGCTTTTTCTTGTGTTGCAATTTTTGTCAGCGGTGCCACGGGGCGCCGCTTTTTTCAAATTGGCATGTCGACGCATTTCCAAAGTTTGTCGTCCAACAAAAGTATTGTGCACTAGCAAATCGTCCAGTTTTTGCGGGGCAATTTTTCTTGAACAACAAAAAACTACCCTGTCACGTACAGGGTAGTTTTTTTCACGTAAAGACGAGTGATAATTGCAAAACAATTTATTTTACGCAACGGCTTTGTTTCAAAAACAAAATCAGTCGTCGGCGCCGGCCAACATTTCCAGCTTGTCTTTGGGCGTTTGTGGACGGCTGTCGCCGTGTTTTACAAACAGCATGGTAACAAAGGATAGTGCAACAAACACAGTGGCATAGGGGAACAAAACTTTCATTGTTTTGAATCCGTCCATCAGCGCGCCGGAAAGTATTGGCGTTACAACTTGCGCCGCCATGCTTGCCGTGTAGTAGTAACCTGTGTATTGTCCAATGTTGCCGCCCTTGGATAGTTCCACAACCATGGGAAAACTGTTAACGTTGATGGTTGCCCAAGCAATGCCTGCCAGTGCAAACAAAATGGAAATAAGCCACGTGGGCGAAGATGCATCAATAAATATTGCGCCGCCAAATGCCACGGTAAGCATAACTATGCCGGCCAATATCGTCTTTTTGCGGCCAAGCTTTCCGGCAACAATGCCCACCGGAACATAGGCCACAATGGCGGCAGCTTGCGCTATAAGCAAAGTGGTGTTGTAGTCTTTGTTCAAAACGTTGGTGGCATAAACGCTGTATTTTGTTGTGACGGCGTTGTATCCAGTAAACCACAATGCAACGGATGCTAAAATAAGCAACAACGATTTAATCTTTTCTTTGGGGAGTTTTTCCGTTGTGGCGCCTGCCGGTTCGTCCGTTTCTTCCGGTTGTTCTTCGTCCAAAATTGCTTGCGCTTGAAGCATTTCGCCGTTCCATTTCTTTTCTTTTACGGTAAGAACAAAAATTGCCAGTGCAACCAACATTATGCCGCACACGGTAAGCACAAACCCAGTGTAATTCATAAGTTGATTTTTCACTTTGCCGGTACCAAACACCATGCCCAGCAAAAGCACCAAAATTCCGCCGGCCGTGCCCATAAGGTTTATTATTGCGTTTGCTTTGCTGCGCAAGGGCTTCACGGTGACGTCGGGCATAAGAGCTACTGCTGGCGAACGGAACGTTGCCATTGCAACTAGCGTTGCCAAAAGCACTACTACAAAAACAATAAGCACCCAAACGTTGGTTTTCATAACGGAGTTTGCAAATTGGTTTTCCGCTTCGGAAACAAGCGACGAATATGCATTCGTTACCCGTGCGGAAACTTCTTCGCCGTTATCCATGTATTGATATTTGCTGCCGCCCAGCAATCCGCCGTCGGCAACCTTTTCGCATAGGCGGTAGGTGTTGGTGGATTTTTCGTAGACGTAGCAGGTGTCGTAGGATAGTTCGTCGCTGCAATACCAGCGTTGCAATTCTTCTTGTTCTTGCGCCGTCAGTTGGGCAAAAGGCTTTCCGTATTTCACCATCGCGGCATAGTCTTTCACGGTGTAGTCTTTGCCGCTTTCCAAATCGTTGGTGATGGAGTTGTATTCGCGGTTTTCTACCACGTAGTTTTGTTCCCAATATTCTTGCTTTGTGCCGTCGGAAATTTTTTGCAGTTGAACGCCGTCTACAATGGTGAGCCCTGCAAAACAAATAACTGCGCAAAGAGTGCCTATAACGATAAATGGCGTACGCTTGCCGTATTTTGTGTTTTTCTTGTCGGATATCGCACCAAAAATGGGCAACATAAACAGGGCCAAAATGTTATCTAGCGACATTATGAACCCCGAAATAGTTTGGTTAAGACCAAATTTGTTGTTCAGCATCAAAGGAATGATTGTGTCGTATGCTTGCCAGAATGCACTTATAAGAAAAAATGCAAAGCCAACCAGCAGCGTACGCTTATAGTTTAGTTTCATTTTGTTGCTTTCCTTTTTTGTTTTTTCTATCGCAAAACGCGTATAGTAAAAATATTATATTAAATTTTGTTTGATATGTAAATACCCAATATTTGCTTATTGCACAAGTTTTTTGCAAAAAGAACGGCTATTTGTGCATTTTCGTGCCGTTTAGCTTGCTTTTTTGTAACAAATGCAACGAAATGTACCTTGCGCATAAGGATGCACAAAGCAACGTATTTTTCAAAACGTTTTTCATTTTTGATCAATGCATAGCTTCTTTTTGAACAGTTAGTTGAAATTCACATCGTTGCAGCAAAGCGCTTTTTGCGGTGAGGGACACTTACGCTTTCCATGGGCAAGTTGGTAAAAACGCCCCAGCGCTATTTTTCGGCAGGGATTGCGGACAAGTTTTTGGGTCAAGCTGCGTATAGTAGTAGAAAAAACGTGGAGGTGCGCCATGAAAAGAGCCGCGTTAAAACCCTTTTTGGCAATTGTCGTTTTGGCGGCTGCGGCGGCAACGTTGTTGGTGTTGGTGCCACAACTTTCCCAAAAGCAAAGTCAACCATCCAAAAGGTATTCCGGCGTGGTGGAACTGTGGAACGTCGAAACTTTCGAGGGCGGTTCGGGCAGCCGTTCGGCGTGGCTGACGGGCAGGGCAGCCGCCTTCGAAAAGATGAACGAGGGGCTGTTCGTGCACGTAACAACCCTTTCGCCGCAACAGCTAAACCAAAAACTTGCCGACGGCCAAACGTTCGATATTGTTTGCTTTTCGCGCGGGGTAGGGTGTGCCCTTCAACCATATTTGCAGTGCTATACCAAAAGCGTTGGTGACGTACAGGAAAATTTGTTATCATCCGGAACGCTGGACGGCAAAGTTTTTGCGTTGCCTCTATATGCAGGTGGATATTTTTTGTTTGCGCGCAAAAGTCAGTTGCCGCAAAACGCCGATTTGGTTGCCACCGCACTTAGCAACACGTTTCAACGCAAGGTGGGCAAACACACCTACACTTTGCAACCGCTAGTGTGCGGTTTCACGCAATTCAACAGCCCGCTTACGGCACTTGCAATGAGCGGTGGCAAGGGCAAAGTGCTTCCGGACGAAAACGTTTCGCAATACGATGCCTACGAAAAGTTTGTTGCTAACAAAACTGCCGTAATGCTTTTGGGCACGCAACGAGATTTGTATCGTCTTTCCGAGAGGCAAAAGAACGAAAAAATTGAAAGTTTGCAGTGTTGCGCGCTAGGCGGCTACACCGATTTGGTGCAATATTTGGGCGTTTCTGCTCAAAGCCAAAATGCCGATGCTTGCATGGATTTTTTGCAGTTTGCCGTTTCCGAGCAGTCGCAAAAAACGCTAGTTAACCTCAACTTATTTTCCGTGCTAGAGCAAACGTTCTACACTTCGCCCGTCTATTGCGAAATGGAACAGGCCTTACCCAAAGCGTACGTTCCAAACGTGTTTGGCGACGAATCCGCTTTGCGCACACAACGGGATGCGGCGCTAACAACGCTGGCTTCGTGATATGACGTGGCAAAAAATGTGCCGCACGTTTGCCGCACGCAACATCAAAATGCAAACCGACCTTGCCTTTTCGCAGCTTACAACCTTTGGTTGCGGCGGAAAAATAGATTTGGTTGTTTTTCCCGACACAATTCCCAAGCTTGTTTTTGTTGCAAAATTTTTGCGAAGGTACAAAATAAAGCACTGCTTTTTGGGCAAGGGCAGCAATGTTTTGGCTTCGGACGAGAGATATTGTGGTGTGGTTGTCGTCACCACAAAAGTGCAAGGCATGGCGTTTTTTGGCAATTGCGTCGAGGTGTGTTGCGGAACGTCCGCTGCAGTTTTATGTGCCGAATTAGTCAAAAAAGGGCTACACGGGGGCGAGTTTTTGGGATGTTTGCCAGCAACTGTGGGCGGAGTTGTGGCCTGCAATGCCGGTTGTTTTGGCCAAACCGCACAAAACGTGGTGCAAAGCGTTGTCGCGCTAAAGGGTGGCAAAATTGTGCGACTAGATAACAAGCAGTGCGCTTTTGGCAAGCGAAACAGCATTTTTAAGGGTGGCAAAGTTTTGGTGTTGCAAGTAGTTATGCGCTTCGAAAAACTCACTCCGTCCAAGGTTCAACAAATTGTTTGCGATATGCGTCAAAAAAAACAGCAAACGCAGCCCCTGGGACAGCGATCGGCCGGTTGTGTGTTGTATGCCGAAGGTGTGGCCGTTTCTAAATTGACCGATTTGGCTGGACTAAAAGGTTTCAAAATTGGCGGTGCGCAAGTGTCCGAAAAGCACGCAGGATTTGTAATTAACCTTGACAAAGCCACCTCAAAAGATATATACTTACTAGTACGGCACGTACAAAACGTGGTGCAAGAAAAGTTCGGCGTCAAGTCGACGGCGGAAGTTAGTTTTATAAACTTCAACTAACCGCCAAAAGAGGTAGGCTATGTCGTTTTCGCAAAGTGTAAAGGAAGAAATTTCCAAAAACGTGCAAAGAATGAAGGGTTGTTGTGCAACCTCTTTTCTGACTGCCGTTTTGAAATCCATCGGCTCTTTGTGTTTTGGCAACGGCGTTTCTTTTTCGGTAGAAACGGATAACCTTTCGCTCTTGCAACTGTGTGCAAACGTGTGTCGCACTCGCTTTTCCTGCGAGGTGGATATCTACCAAATAGGCGAAGAAAGCAACGCGCGCTATTCCTGCAAATTCCCCCCGGAAATTGGGGAAAAACTTAACCTTGTTTACCGCGACGAAGAAGGCTGTTTGAACATTGCCGACGAAATTTCCGTCGATCTTTCCAACGCGTGCTGCCGCAGGGCGTTTGTGCAAGGATTGTTTCTTTCCTGTGGGTCGGCATCCATACCGTCGGTAAGCGAAGATGCTTTTGGCGAAAGCGACCACAACAACTATCACCTAGAATTGCGTTTTTCCAACTGGGATTTTGCTGATTTTGTGCTAAACGAGTTTTCCGAACTAGATTTCAAACTTACGCAGCGCAAAAACAATGCCGTTTTGTACGTCAAAGATAGCGAAAAAATTTCCGACTTTTTGGGCTACGTAGATGCAATCAACGCCAAATTCACTTTGGAAAACGTGCTTATAAGCCGCAGCTATCGCAACACGGCCAATCGTCAACGCAACTGTATCGATTCCAACATAGACAGGGCTGTTACGGCGGCGGCCAAGCAGCTTGATGCTATCGAAAAAATTCGCAAAGACGGTCGTTTCGACATGTTGCCCGATCAGTTGCAACAGGCGGCAATTGCGCGCGAACAAAACCCGTCGGCAAACCTTGCCGAACTTGCGGCAATTTTGAGCATATCCAAAAGCGGCGTTAACCACCGTTTGGAAAAACTTTTGGAGTTTGCCGAAAAATAGAAAACCCCTACCATTCTACTAGAGGAAAAAGACGATGAAACCATTTGTCCATCTTCATTTACACACAGAATACAGTCTTTTGGATGGCGCAACGAGAATTGACGATTTGCTTGATCGTTGCATTCAATACAACATGCCCGCGGTTGCCATAACCGACCACGGCAACATGTATTGCGCTTGGAAATTTATGAAGGCGGCCGCTGCACGCAACAAGGATGCAGACGGCAATTTTGTGCAAAAAATAAAACCCATAATCGGTTGCGAATTTTATATGTGCGAAAATTTGCACAACGTCGGTTGGGAAAACAAGGAATACTATCACCTTATTTTGCTGGCTAAAAACAACGTTGGCTACTACAATTTGTGCAGGCTAAATTCCATTGCCTTTGTGGATGGTTTCTACTACAAACCGCGTATCGACTTCGAAACACTAAAAAAGTATAGCGAAGGCCTGGTGTGTCTTTCAGCTTGTATTGCCGGGCAACTTCCCCGCTTGTTTTTGGCCGATCGCCCCGAGGAAGCACGCGAACTGGCCTTGCAATATAAGCAACTGTTTGGCGAAGACTACTACATAGAAATTCAAAACCACCAAATTGACGACGAGTATGCCGTTATGCCGCAACTGGTGCAACTGGCGCGCGAATTGGATATCAAAATTGTCGTCACCAACGACGTTCACTATTTGGATAGGGAAGATGCGGAAATTCAGGACGTTATGATGTGCGTTCAAATGGGAAAATATTTGGACGATACGGACAGAATGAAGTTCCAAGGCGACGAATTCTACCTAAAAACCTACGACGAAATGGCGCAGCTATTTCCCAATTTGCCCGACGCAATGGAAACAACTTTGGAAATTGCCGAAAAGTGCAACGTAGATTTTGGCAAGGAACGTTTGTTGCCGCTATACACTCCGCCCGATGGGATGGATTCCGCCGAATACTTGCGTTTTTTGCTGGAAAAGGGCTTGAAGGAAAAATATCCTGAATGCACCCGGGAAATTCGCGACAGAGTGGAATATGAATACGGCGTTATTTGCAGCATGGGCTTTGTTGACTACTACCTTATCGTGTGGGATTTCATCAACTACGCCAAAACTAACGGAATTCCCGTTGGCCCCGGCCGTGGAAGCGGCGCCGGCAGCGTGGTTGCCTACCTTATAGGCATAACGGAAGTGGAACCATTCCGCTTCAACCTTATGTTCGAACGCTTTTTGAACCCGCAACGCAAATCTATGCCCGACTTCGACGTGGACTTTTGCATGGATAGGCGTGGCGAAGTTATCGACTACGTTCACCGCAAATATGGCAACGACAACGTTTGCCAAATTGTAACTTTCGGCACGATGGCGGCCAAAAACGCCATCCGCGACGTGGCTCGCGTGTTGCGTTTTCCCGTGTCGGAATCTAACCGTCTGGCCAAAATGGTGCCAGATAACTTCAAATATACAATTCGCCACCTGCTTGGGCTAAAACCCTACAAAAAGGCGGCCGATACCTACATTTCCGAAGAACTTAAAGCCGCCTACGACGACCCGACCACCCACAAACTTATAGATATTGCCATGCGTTTGGAAGGTTCTCCCCGACAAACAGGCATGCACGCAGCCGGCGTTGTTATCTGTCGCGAAAAGGTTGCCGATCACGTTCCTTTGCAAACAAATGGTGGCGCCGCACGCAACGGCGGCATTGTCACCACGCAATACAACATGATAGAAGTGGAAGAATTGGGCTTGCTAAAAATGGACTTTTTGGGCTTGCGCACTTTGACAGATATCAAAAAGGCGTGCGACTACGTTTACGAAGACTACGGCGTAAAGGTGGATTTTTCCAAGGATAACTATTCCGACCCCAACGTTTTCAAGCTTATTTCCAGTGGGGACACAATGTGTATTTTCCAACTGGAAAGCGGCGGCATGTGCGACCTTATGCACAAAATGAAGCCGGAAGGCTTGGAAGAAATTATTGCAGGCATCAGTTTGTATCGCCCTGGCCCCATGCAGTATATTGGCGACTACATCGAGTGCAAGTTCGACAAATCCAAAATTCACTACTTGCATCCGGCAATGGAAAGCATTCTTTCGGTAACCAACGGTTGCATTGTCTACCAAGAACAAGTTATGCAACTTGTGCAAAAACTGGCAGGATTTTCCATGGCGCTGGCAGATAACGTGCGCTACGCCATGAGCAAGAAAAAAGCCGAAATGATGAAGCAACTTGGTGAACTGTTTGTGCACGGCGGCACTTGGACCAACGGCGAAACGGTGCCCGGTTGTGTCAAAAACGGCATTCCCGAAGAAGTTGCTTTGCAAATTTATAAGCAGCTAGACGACTTTTCTCAATACGCATTCAACAAATCACACGCAACTTGCTATGCCTATGTCACCTATCAAACGGCATGGCTAAAAAACTACTACCCGGCAGAATTTATTTGCGCTTTGCTTAACAACCGCATCAACGACATTGCGCAAATCAAAAAGTATATGGAATATGCCAAAACGCAGGGCATAAACGTTTTGCCTCCCGACGTCAACAAAAGTCGCGAGGAATTCCGCGTGGAAAACGGCGCACTTCGTTTTGGGCTTGGTGGAATTCGCAACATTGGCGTTAGCATCGTCAAACAGCTAGTGGACGAGCGCGAAGCGCACGGCGAATTTGCCGACATGACCGACCTGTTCGAGCGTTGTGGCACGTTTTTGAACAAACGTATGATCGAAAACCTTATCAAAGGTGGTGCATTCGATTGCTTTGGCCGCACCCGTGCCGACATGTTGCACTGGTACACCGAGGAATATAACGAAGTTCAAGAACGCATCAAAAAGCAAGCCACAGGCCAAATGTCCATTTTCGACGTGATGCCCGAGCTAAAAACGGAAATTCGCACCACGCACGAGCAAATGAAGGAATTCCCCAAGCAAGTGCTTTATAATTTCGAAAACGAAGTGCTTGGCCTATACATGACCGGTTCGCCCTTGGACGACTACGATGCAATTTCCAAAAAATTCGGCTTCGATTTTGATACTTCCGTAGTTATGTCCTACGTTCCGGACGATTCCGAAACGGGCGAAAAAATAGTGCCGCAAGTGGCAAAACGCAACGTGGTTACTGGTGGTATTTTGCACAGCGTTCGCGTTGTTATAGGCAACGAAAACAAAAAAATGGCCTTCGGTGTGCTGGAAGATAAGTTTTCCACCATCGAAGTTGCGCTGTATTCCCCCGCCTACGACAGGTTTAGCACGCTGTTTGCCGAAGATAGTTTTTTGGTGGTGCGCGGTAGTCTTGGCGAAAACCGCGATGGCTACAAAATTACCATTCGTGAACTTATCAATCCTCACGGCGAGGTCAAGGCCGAGCCCGTCAAGGTAGAAAACAAAACAAACATAACTTTGTGGCTGCGCATGGATCAGCGCAACGACGAAACCTACGAAAAAGTAGTGGCAATTCTTCGTCAATACGAAGGTAACGTGCCCGTCAAGTTCCGCATAGAAGGCAAAACTTTCGCCGTGGAACGTCAAGTGCGCAAATGTTCTGGCTTGGAATACGAGCTTGCTCAGCTGCTTGGCTCCGAAAACGTTGTGTTTTTCGAAAAATAGCCTGCTATTACACAAGTTGTTCCAAAACGCTTGACTATTTAGCAGCTGTGTTATACAATGCTTGAGCATGGGGTTTTCCCAAAGTAAAACGAGAGGTAAAGCGATATGAAACAAGGTATACATCCGAATTATCACCAAGCGACTGTTGTATGTGCTTGTGGCGCAACGTTCCAAACCGGAACCACCAAAGATACCGACGTGATCAAAGTAGAAATTTGCAACAAATGCCACCCCTACTTCACCGGTAAACAAAAATTGGT
>CAZFTO010000008.1:27449-61141 GCA_964521735.1 uncultured Oscillospiraceae bacterium
TTTTGATGCAATTTTGTCTTTCAGGCAGCACCTTGTTTGCCGTGGCTTGGTGGGGATCACCAAGCGACTGTTGTATGTGCTTGTGGTTTTGTACTATTGGTTGGCTCCGTTGTTCAAATGTTAGCAGAAGTAGAAATTTGCAACAAATGCCACCCCTACTTCACCGGTAAACAAAAATTGGTAGATGCTGGCGGACGCGTTGATAAGTTCAACAAGAAGTACGGCTTCGACAAGAAATAAGGATAAAACACAAAGGCGCGGCTGTTGGGTTGCGCCTTTTTTGATGCAATTTTGTCTTTCAGGCAGCACCTTGTTTGCCGTGGCTTGGTGGGGTATTTTTTCCGTTTTGGATATTTTTTGTTTTTTCGTTTTTGTCTTGTCGTGTATAATCACCCTGTGATCAAAACGTCGTTTTTTTGTTGAAAAAAAGCCGGCACGTAGTGTGTTTTTCACTAAAACACGCCACTAAGCAACACTTTTCGTTTCCATTTATTTGTAAAAAGCGTTGTTGCAAAAGTTCCCAAAATGCTCAAAAAACCGTTTGTTTGGACGGTTAGAATCCGTATTGTGCATATAGCAGACGATTTTTTCTATGGACAACGGTTTGCACCGTTTATATAATTTAGTTATTAAAAACAGTTATGCGTTCCGTTGCAATGGCGCAACGTGTTTCGCCAAAATACATCATCAAAGTTTTCCATGGGGGGGGTATGAAGAAAAAAATTCCGTTTATCATTTTGTTGGTAGTTTTACTAGTTGTCAGTTGTGCAGGGGCTTTTGCCTTCGGTGCAACGGAAGAAATTGAAGAATATCCCGGCACCAACAAGGATAAGTACGAGGTTCTGTCCAACGAATATGATTCTACCGAGTGGTTCTATGCCAACGTCGGTTCCAATGCCAGAGGCACCTATTCGGTCGATGACGGAATAATCAACATAAAACCTGACGAAGGCAGAGGAAAAATGGCCGATAGCGAAGAGGGCTTTTGTTTCTACTACACAAAGGTGGATGCCACCAAGGAAAATTTCTACCTAAAAGCAACATTCACCGTCACAAAGTGGAAGGGCGACAACCAAAACGGTTTTGGTCTTATTTGCACCGACGTGGTGGGCGAACAAGATGATGGCAAATATATGAACTACGTTGCTGTCGGTTGCTACAAAACCAGTGGCAGCAACTACAACATTCCTGCCGCACGTGCCGTTTGGGGATATATCGACCCTGACGGAAAAAGTCCCAGTGAAGATACAGCAGGAACAGGCGATTCGTTGCGTCAATATTCTGCAAGTGCGCTAAAAACAGAAGAAGAACACTACGCCGTTAGCAAGGTTGGCGTAAAATACACCTTTATTTTGCGCAAATCCAACACGGGATACCATTCCATATTGGTGGAATCTCCCGAAGGAAAAGGTTTTGCAGAAAAAGTCTATTACGGACCGGACAAATTGCTTGCCCAAGAGGGAGAAAACCCCGACTACGTTTATGTTGGATTTTTTGCTTCTCGCAACGTCAGCGTGCAAGTTAGTGATGCGTTTTTCACCACTCCAGAAAGTGCCACCGACGAACGCAAATACGACGAACCGCCCGCACTAATTCCGTTGCAAGTTTCCGTTTTGTCTTCCGAATATCGTGCAGGAAGCGACTACACCTACCAAATGCGCACTAACGCCGCGGGAACTTTGGAAGTTGTCAATGGCAAAACCGCTTTGATAGAAAACGTCCACTTGGAAGCTGACGAACTGTTCACCCGGCAACTAACTTTGCCGGAAGAAGGAATTGTCACCCTAAAAACACGGTACACTCCCGATAGCGCACTTATTCAAGCGGGAGTCGTTACGACGGTTATTTACCAACAAGTTTTGCCCAACTACGGTGGCGTTATCTATGCTAACCCCACTGTAAAGGAAGGCGAAGGAACAGGTGCAAAAGAAGACCCTGTAAATCTTGCCGATGCACTAAGATATGCAAGGCCGGGACAAGTAATTATGCTCAGAGACGGCGTGTATAAGCCGGTTAATAAAATTGTTGTGCCTCGTGGTGTAAACGGCACGGCAGAACAACCCATTGTTTTGCGTGCAGAAACGGCCGGCGGCGTAACTTTCGATTTCAGCGAAGTTAAAAACTGCAAAAACGAAGGTATTCTTATTTCCGGCGACTATTGGTATATCTATGGTATCAACGTTATAAACACACCTAGCCAAAGCGTAGATAGCGAAGGCGTTGCAACGCCGCTATCCATCAAAGGTTTGCGCATAAGCGGTTCTCACAACGTGTTGGAACGTTGCACGGCGCACCACAACAGCAACACAGGCATTCAAATTTCGGGCAACAGCAGCGAATCGTATTCTTGCTGGCCGGCATATAACCTTGTTAAAAATTGCGATAGCTACCTAAACTGCGACCCCACCATGCAAGATGCCGATGGCTTTGGCGTTAAGCTTACCGTTGGCGACGGCAACAAGTTGGTTGGTTGCGTGGCCTATAACAACATCGACGACGGCTACGACTTGTATGCAAAGTCCGTAACGGGCAGCATCGGCGCGGTGATCATTGATAGTTGCGTTGCCTATAACAACGGCTATTTGAAGGAAAGCGACCTTTCCGACCCCGACAAGACGGGCGAAGGCAACGGCTTCAAACTGGGCGGCGAAAGTTTGCCCGGCGAACATCAACTTATCAACAGCATTGCATTTGGCAATGGTGCAAAAGGCATCACAAGTAACAGCTGCCCCGACGTTATCATCAAAAATTGCATTGCATACGACAACAACGTGTATGCAAAAACACAAAGTGGCGTAAGTAACGAAAACGTTTCGCTATATGCAAAGCGTGCCGGACAAACAACCAACTTTGTCGTTAGTGGATTGATTTCCATCATGTCCGATAGTTCCGCAACAACCAAAACGGATAAGTTCGCGTTGGTTAACCAAGCGGATATCAAAGCTGCCAACAACTATTTGTGGGACGGTTCGGTATGTACAAACGGAACGGTTACCCTAAGCGCAAGCAGTTTGTTCGTCAGCACAGACATCAAAAACGTCAAAATCACTCGTGACGAAAACGGCGAAATGAATCTTAACGGGTTGTTTGTTTTGAAAGACAACGCTCCTCAAAACACCGGCTCAAACATTGTTGCTAGCGGAGAGCAATCGCAAGTGTTCCAACTGCAAGCACGCCTTGTTAAGAACTACTACGAAAAGCTGAACAGCAAGTTCGACGAAGTTGCCACTACGGAAGAAAAGAAAACCATCCTAAACGAATGGAGCATTGCCGACGACAGCTTGCAATATTTGGACGCGGCAGAAACGGCCGAACTAAATAAACTACGCTCCAAACAAGCAAAAAAATATTTCCAATCTCTTGCGGAGAAAATTGAAAGTGCCGATACGGAAGAAAAGGAACAGTTGCTGCAAGAATGGGATAGTTCTTTGGAAATTTTGGACTACCTAAGCGAAGAGGATGCTGCCGAAGTTGCCGAACTTCGCAGCAGTTTGGATAAGGTTGCTGCTTGGCTGTGGATTGTAATTTCCGCATGCGCAGTGGTGCTTGTGGCGGTTGGCGTTGTGGCAGGCATTGTTATTGTTAAAAAACGCAAAGCGCACTAGGCGCATCAGCAACTAATGTTGCATCAAATTGACCCTTCTTTCTCCAACGGTCGTTAAAAATAACGACAGTTCGAACCGGGCCGTGGTTGTCTCGCCAATAGGCAACCACGGCATTTGGTTTTTATAAGCTTTTTGGGAGGATAAACATGAAAATAAAATTGGCCTACATTGGCGGCGGCTCTAAGCAATGGGCACGAGTGTTTATGAACGATCTTGCGCTTACGCAAGGCATCGAGGGCGAAATTGCCCTGTACGATATCGATGTTGAAGCGGCTCGCCGCAACGCTGCAATAGGCGAAAAAATAAACCAACACCCTGCCACCCTAACCAAGTGGAACTACGTTGTGTACGAAAATTTGCACCAGGTTTTGCATGGCGCAGATTTTGTTGCGCTATCCATTTTGCCCGGCACTTTCGACGAAATGCAATCGGACGTGCACCAGCCGGAAAAATATGGCGTGTATCAATCGGTGGGCGACACCGTTGGTGCAGGCGGTGTGTTGCGCGCCATGCGCACTGTGCCCCTCTACGAAGATTTTGGACGCGCCATAAAAGAGTGTTGTCCCAATGCGTGGGTGATAAATTTCACCAACCCAATGTCCATTTGCGTAAAAACACTCTACGACGTTTTTCCGGAAATAAAGGCCTTCGGCTGCTGTCACGAAGTGTTTCATGCGCAAAACTTTTTGTGCTGTGTGGTTGCCGAAACTTTGGGCATAAACCGCCCCGACAGGTTGCAACTCCGCACAGATGCTAGCGGCATAAACCACTTCACGTGGATAACCGAAGCTACTTTCGAAGGGCACGACGTGCTAAAAATGTTGCCGAATTTCATTGAAAAACACTTCGAAACCGGCTATTGCGAACGCACCGAAAACCCGTTTGAATACCAAAACGACTATTTTTTGTGCGGCAACAAGGTGAAAATGGATCTGTATCGCCGCTACGGAGTTTTGGGCGCCGCCGGCGACAGACACTTGGCGGAATTTATGAACGGAGCTTGGTATTTGAAAAACCCCGAAACAGTGCAAAAGTGGGGATTTGCCCTTACGCCCGTTTCCTTCCGCAAAAAACAGCAAGCGGAACGCATTGCACAATCCATTCGACTTGCCTCTGGCCAAGAAAAAGTTTGTGTAAGTAAATCCAGCGAAGAAGCAGTGGAACTGATAAAGGCCATTTGCGGCCTTGGAAAACGCATTTCCAACGTCAACGTTCCCAACGTCGGGCAAATGAGCAACCTGCCGCTTGGCGTAATTGTGGAAACAAACTGCGTTTTCGACACCGACGAAGTGCGTCCTATTGCGGCAAAACCTTTGCCTACGGCCGTTGCAAATTTGGTGCACCAAAACGCTATGAACGAAGAAACGTGTTTTCAAGGTATAAAACAGCGCGATTTCAACGTTATTTTTCAAAGTTTCGTCAATCAACCAACCCTTTCGGCGCTGTCGGTCGAGCAAGCCAAACGCCTGTTTGTGGATATGGTTTTGAACACTCGCAAATATCTGGACGAATTTTTCGACGTGGATGCTTTTGCTTTTGGCAAGTAATTTTTTGTGCACAAAGCAGGCAATACGCTTGCGCTAGGGTACGCTTTGGGCGTAAAATAAAAAGGCTATGGAACATTTAATTTTTTCACTTAATGCAATTTTGCCACTGGTGGCCATGATAGCTATCGGCATGGTTTTGCGCAAAGTTGGCGTAAAAGACGAATTTTGGAACATTGCAAACAAACTGGTGTTCAGGTTGTTTTTGCCTGTATTGCTGTTCTACAACGTGTATAACATCAGCGATTTTTCCGAAATAAATTGGAGTTTCGTTTTGTATGCAGTTGTTGCAATTTGCGTGGTTTTTGTTTTGGCAATGGTTCTTGTACCCTTGTTTGTTAAGGACAACGCACGCCGTGGCGTGATAGTTCAAGCGCTTTTCCGCAGCAACTATGCAATTATCGGTGTGCCCCTTGCAACCAGTTTGTACGGAGCGGCAGGTGCTGCGGCGGCAAGTTTGCTTTCGGCATTTATCATTCCCACATTCAACGTGCTTTCCGTTGTGGCACTTTCGGCTTTTCAGCCCAAGGGCGAAAAGAAAAACGCTTTTGCAAAGGTGCTAAAAGGCATTGTAACCAATCCCCTTATCATTGCCGTTTGTAGCGGCGTGGTGGTGCTGCTTATTCGCAAACTATTGCAAAATGCATCGGTAGATTTCCGCCTGTTCGATTTTTCGCTGTGTGGGGTGCAAGTGACGTTGTTGGGCAGCATTGTCAAAAGTTTGGCCAACGTTGCAACACCTTTGGCACTTTTGGTTTTGGGCGGCAGGTTTAGTTTTGCCGAAACAAAAACCAACGGAAAAACGGTGGCGATAGTAACGGCGCTAAGGATGGTTGTGTTGCCTGTGGTTGCTATCGCGTGCGCCTACCTTATTGTTCCTTCTCTTGGCGGAGTGCATTTTGCCGTGTATCTTTCGGTGTTTGCTTCTCCCGTGGCGGTGGCATCGGCCGTTATGGCAAAGGAAATGGACGGCGATGACGTTTTGGCTGGACAACTGGTTGTGTGGAACACTCTTGTTTCGGCAGTTACGCTATTTGTTTTTATTGCCACAATGAGTGCCATCGGACTTATATAAACGTCCGTTTTGTGCATAAAACAGTATATATTTGACCTTGCAAAAGTTCAAAAATAGTTATATTATATATTTATCTATCCTGGAGGTATGTTTTTATGATACTAGACAAATTCAGTTTGAAAGGAAAAGTAGCCATTGTCACCGGCAGCGACACCGGCCTTGGACAAGGTTTTTGCAAAGCCTTCGTGGAAGCCGGAGCAAAAGTTTTGGGCGTTTCCGTTGTTCCCAGCGAAGCCACGCTTCAAATGCTCGGCGCAGAAAATTTCTGCTACATGACGGAAGATCTCACCTCTCAAGAGCCCATTCAACGCATCATCGATAAGGCCGTTGAAGTGTTTGGTAGAGTGGATATTTTGGTTAACAACGCCGGCATCATCAAAAGACAAGACGCTATTGAATTTTCCGAACAAAACTGGGATAGCGTAATGGCGTTGAACGCAAAAACAGTGTTCTTCTTCAGCCAAGCCGTTGCTCGCAAGTTTATCGAACAAGGCGGTGGCGGAAAAATCATTTCCGTTGCAAGCATGCTTTCCTACCAAGGTGGCATTCGCGTGCCCAGCTATACGGCAAGCAAATCGGCCGTTAAGGGCATCACGATGAGCATGGCAAACGAATGGGCAAAATACGGCATCAACGTTAACGCAATCGCTCCGGGATACATGGCAACCAACAACACGCAAGCTTTGCGTGCCGATAAGGATCGCAGCGAAGCCATTTTGGATAGAATTCCTGCCGGTCGTTGGGGAACACCCGATGATATCATGGGCGCAGCAGTGTTCCTTGCCTCGTCGGCATCCGACTACGTGAACGGTTTCACGCTGGCTGTTGACGGCGGTTGGCTGGCAAGATAGGTTTGATTTTTGCAATACGTCCGCAAAGTGCATTTTTGCATGCGGGCGTTTGCGCAGTTTTTTAGCAATTTCACCTTAGAGGGTTTTGTAATGCTCGTGCCGTGCCACAAGGCACGGTTCGGGTGCAGCACAGGAGAAAACATGAAAGATTTTATCAGTTGTATGGAAAGCGTGGGTATCATCCCCGTAATCAAATTGGATGACGTTTCTTTTGCCGCCGATTTGGCAAAAGCGTTGTATGAAGGCGGAATTCGTGCTGCGGAAGTTACTTTCCGCGCCAAGGATGCCGATAAGGCCATTGCAGCAATGGTCAAGGCCTATCCCGACATGTTGGTGGGCGCAGGAACGGTGCTAACCGTTGAACAAGTGGATGCCGCCATAGATGCCGGTGCAAAATTTTGCGTGGCTCCCGGCCTAAACCCCAAAGTTGTTAGCCACTGTCTGTCCAGAGGAATCCCCTTTGTTCCCGGCGTTGCTAACGGCAGCCAAATTGAACAAGCAATGGAATTGGGTTTGGATTTTGTAAAATTCTTCCCTGCAGAACAGGCCGGCGGCATTGCCTATATCAAGGCTATTTCCGCACCCTATTCGGAAATGCGTTTTATGCCCACCGGTGGCGTTAACGAAAACAACATGTTGGATTATCTCACCAACCCCAAAGTTGTTTGCTGTGGTGGCAGTTGGATAGTTCCCGCAAACCTGGTTAAGGCCCGCGACGTGGAAGGCATCACCCGTTTGTGCAAAAACGCCGTAACAAAAATGTTGGCATTCCGTTTGGCACACATCGGCATCAATCAACAAAACGAAAGTCAAGCTTTGCAAACGGCAAAGATTTTTGAAAATTTGTTTGGTTGGGGCGTTAAGGATGGCCATTCTAGCACGTTTGCCGGCACAGAAGTGGAAGTTATGAAGAGCGTTGGCAGAGGAACAAACGGACACATTGCCGTTTCCACACCTAACGTTAACAGAGCGGTTGCTCAACTTTCCATGCGTGGCGTTCGTTTTGACGAAAGCAGTTTCAAACGTGACGAAAAGGGCAATTTGAAGGTTGCCTATTTGGCAGAAGAGATTGGCGGCTTTGCCGTGCATTTCATTAAGCGATAAGGAGATTTATTATGGCAAAGGTAATCACTTTTGGGGAAATAATGTTGCGTTTATCTACCAACGGATATCAACGCTTTGTGCAATCGGATAATTTCGACGTTGTGTATGGCGGCGGCGAAGCCAACGTTGCTGTTTCTTTGGCAAACTATGGCCACGATGCCTATTTTGTGACAAAACTTCCCGCACACGAAATTGGTCAATGCGCAGTGGATTCGTTGCGCAGATACGGCGTAAACGTCGATTTCATCGCTCGTGGCGGCGACAGAGTGGGCATTTACTTTTTGGAAACCGGCGCAAGCATGCGTCCTTCCAAAGTTATCTACGACCGCGCGCACAGCAGCGTGTCCGAATGTGTTCCCGAAGATTTTGATTTTGACGAAATATTTAAGGATGCAACTTGGTTCCATTGGACTGGCATCACTCCCGCTTTGGGCAAAAACACTCAAAAGGTGTTGAAGCAGGCACTTATTTGTGCAAAAAAGCACGGCGTAACCGTTTCTTGCGACCTTAACTACCGCAAAAAATTGTGGACTCCGGCCGAAGCACAAGAATGCATGACCGATTTGATGCAATACGTAGACGTTTGCATCGGCAACGAAGAAGATGCCGAAAAATGTTTGGGCTTTAAACCCGGCGAAACGGACGTTACCACCGGTGATTTGCAACTTGGCGGCTACAAACAAATTTTTGAACAAATGAAAGAAAAATTCGGCTTCAAATATATTGCAACCAGTCTTCGCGAAAGTTATTCAGCATCGGATAACGGTTGGAGTGCACTGGCATACGACGGAAAAGAATTTTATCACAGCAAAAAATATCAAGTGAGAATAGTGGACCGCGTTGGTGGTGGCGATAGCTTCAGCGGCGGGTTTATTCACGGCTTGCTTAAATACGGCGATTTCAAACAAGCGTTGGAATTTGGCGTAGCTGCAAGTGCTTTGAAACACACCATCCCCGGCGACTTCAACCTTGTTAGCGAAAGCGAAGTGGAAACACTCATGAATGGCGACGCATCCGGTCGCGTTCAACGCTAATGAAACTGTTTATTCGCGCCCACGATTTGGGCGTCAAGGGCATAGATAACGTTGTTGAGCAATTGCAAAACTACGGTTTGGACGGCGTTCAACTGGTGGCGTACAAGGTTTTGGACGTCCCCTACGCGCCTGACGGCATAACTGCACCGGTTGCATCGGAAGTGGGCAACAAACTTGCCGCTGCCGGCAAAACCATTCCGCTTGTTGGGGCCTATTTCAATCCCGTTCACTCAAATGCGGCCAAAGTGCAACTCAGCAAAGAAGTTTTTTGCAGTTACGTTGACGTTTTGGATCAACTCGGCGCTAATTGCGTCGGTTCGGAAACGGGCAGCTACAACGACGATAAGTGGACGTATCATCCACAAAACCGCACAGACAGTGCTTTGCAAACAGTTGTGGAAACTTTTGGTGGTTTGGCAAAGTATGCCGCGCAAAAGAATAAGTTTATTGCAATGGAAGGTGCATTCGGTCACGTTTGTTACAGCCCCGAAAGGTTGAAGCAAGCGGTAGATCAAATAAACATGCCCAACGTCAAAATTATTTTTGACCTATACAACTACTTGGATATTTCCAACGTGGAGCAGCGCTACGACATTTTGCGCAGAGGCTTGCAACTGTTTGGAAAAAACATAGTTGTGTTTCACATTAAGGATTGTGTTGTGCAAGGGGATAAGCTTGTGCAATGCGCAGTTGGCAAAGGTATTTTCGACTACGACGAAATACTAAAACAAATTTACAAGGTAAATCCCGACGCAAACCTTGTTTTCGAAGGAACTGTGGGCGAAGATATTGCCCCGTCGGTTAAGTTTATTAAGCAGAGGTTACAAAATTTATGAAACTAGACAACAGATACTCAAATCATCCGGAAGATTCCAAACACTACACCACAAAACAACTCAGAGAAAATTATTTGGTGGAAAAATTATTTGAGGAAGACGAAATTTCCCTCACCTATTCTCACCAAGACAGAATAATTTTTGGCGGCGTAATGCCCGTAACGCAAAAATTGGTGCTGGGTACCGCAAAGGAACTGGCCGCCGACTACTTTTTGCAACGCCGTGAAATGGGCGTCATAAACATTGGCGGAACAGGCGTCATCACCATTGACGGCGTCGACTACAAACTTAACTACAAAGAAGGAATCTATGTTGGAATGGGCGCAAAGGAAATTGTCTTTTCCAGCGAAGACGGAAAAAGCCCGGCAAAATTCTATTTGGCAAGTAGCCCTGCTCACAAAACCTACCCCACGGTGCACCTAACAAAGGATATTGCACGTCACGTTCCTTGCGGAGACGAAGCAAACCTCAACAAGCGTGTGATCAATCAATTTGTGCATCCTGCAGTTTGCCAAAGTTGCCAACTTTCCATGGGCATGACGGAATTGGATAAGACCAGCAGTTGGAACACAATGCCCTGCCACACTCACGAACGTCGCATGGAAGTTTATATGTATTTCGAACTTTCCGAAGATAACGTGGCGTTCCACTTCATGGGCACCCAAGAGGAAACTCGCCACATTATCATGCACAACGAACAAGCGGTTATTTCTCCCAGTTGGTCCATTCATAGTGGCGTTGGCACCAGCAACTACACCTTTATTTGGGCAATGTGCGGAGAAAATCAAGCTTTCGACGACATGGATACAATCGCAAATTCCGACTTGAAATAACATTTTCTGCAACAAAATATACACACGAGGTAACACGATGAGCGAAATAACAGCAACCGTAGCAACCGAAGAAAACAAACCCAAGGCGTATCTTTCGCTAAGAAATGTAAACAAAATCTACCCCAATGGTTTTCATGCCGTGCACGATTTTAACCTTGATATCAACCAAGGGGAATTCGTTGTGTTCGTTGGCCCTTCCGGATGCGGCAAAAGCACAACGCTTCGCATGATAGCAGGCCTAGAAAACATCAGCAAGGGCGATTTCTTTATCAACGGCGAACGCGCCAACGAAAAGAGCCCGCGCGAACGTCAAATTGCAATGGTGTTCCAAAGCTACGCGTTGTATCCGCACCTTACGGTATACGACAACATGGCTTTTGGCCTAACTTTGCAAGGCGTCGACGAAGACGTTATCGAAAAACGCGTGTATGCCACTGCGGAAATTTTGGGCTTGACGGATTATTTGGATCGCAAACCGCGCGAACTTTCCGGCGGTCAACGTCAACGTGTTGCCGTTGGCAGAGCCATCATTCGCAAAGTGGGTGTGTTCCTTATGGACGAACCCCTTTCCAACTTGGATGCAAAACAACGTGTAACCATGCGTTCGGAAATAACTCAAATTCACCGCGAAACAAAGGCTACAACAATCTACGTCACGCACGACCAAACGGAAGCCATGACCATGGCCGACAAAATCGTCGTTATGCGCGATGGCGTTATTCAACAAGTGGGCACGCCCTACGATTTGTATTTTAACCCCGTCAACACTTTCGTTGCCGGCTTCATCGGCGAACCTCCCATGAACATGCTCAAAGGCTTTGTTAGTGACGGCGTTTTGACGTTGGATAAAACGGAAGTAAGCCTAAACCTAAAAGGCGTGGTCAAAGATTCCGTTTTGGATGCTTGCGAAGGCAAAAACGTCGTATTTGGTTTCCGTCCAGAATCCATTTCTCTCAGCGAAACAAAGGGTGTCAAAATTCCCTGCGACGTGGAACTTACGGAACTATTGGGGGATAACACAAACATCTATGCCAACATCGGTGAAGTAAAGGCAATTTTGAAGGTTAACCCGCACGACACGCCAGAAGTTGATACGTCCATAGATTTTTGGGTATCTTCGGAATCCATTTATTTGTTCGATGCCGAAACGGAAGAAGTTATTGCCTAAAAACAAAAATAGCAAAAAATGGCAAACTTTACGTTGCCATTTTTGTTTGTGAATAGTTGCCTTGCCCAAGCGCAGTGGCAACGTGGAGTGTTTTATGAACAGATTGAACAGATCTAACCTAAAAAGAGAGCTTCGCCCCGTTGGAATTATGCAATTTGGCGAAGGAAACTTTTTGCGTGCTTTCGTTGATTGGATAATCCAAAAAATGAACGACGCTGGCGTTGCCAACAGCAACGTCGTGGTGGTGCAACCCATGCCCTTTGGCAGAGTTGCCGACCTTGCCGAACAAGACGGTTTGTACACCGTGTGTTTGGAAGGTGTCGACGGCGGAAAAAAAGTGCAGTCGCACGAAATTGTGGACGTCATCAGCGAGTTTGTTAACCCGTACGAACAATACCAAAACTATTTGGCCTATGCACGCAGCGAGCAACTTAAAGTCGTCGTGTCCAACACCACCGAAGCCGGCATTGCCTTGGACGAAACGGACTTGGACTTTTCCGTTTGTCCAAAATCTTTCCCCGGCAAGTTGTTGGCGCTTTTGAAGGAACGCTACGACTATTTCGGCGGCAAGGAACACGGCTTGGCCATCATCCCGTGCGAACTTATCGATCACAACGGAGACGAACTGAAGCGCGTGCTAAATCAACTTGCAAAGCTAAAAGGCTTTGACGAAAAATTTATTGCTTGGCTCAACCAAGAAAACCATTTCACTTCCACATTGGTGGATCGAATCGTTCCCGGCTACCCCAAGGATAGCGCAACGGATATTTGCCAAAGAATTGGTTTTTTGGATACCAGCATCGTTAAGGGGGAAGTTTTTCACCTGTGGGTGCTAAAAAAGGAACCTTTTGTGATGCAAGCTTTCCCTGCAGATAAGGTTGGGCTAAACGTTATCTATGCCGACGACATCGTGCCCTATAAGCAACGCAAAGTGAAGGTTTTGAATGGCTCTCACACGGCAATGGTGCCGGTTGCGTATTTGTGCGGACTGAACACCGTCGGCGAAGCTATGGCCGATAAGGACGTTTGCGCTTTCGTGCACGGCTTGGCCGAAACGGAAGTTAAGCCCACCATCGATTTGCCGCAAGAAGAAGTGCAAACCTTTATCAACGGCGTTTACGAACGTTTCCAAAACCCGTTTGTTAAGCACATGCTAATGTCCATTGCGCTTAATTCCACCACAAAATTTGTAACACGCCTTTTGCCTACCTATAACGACTATGTTGCAAAATTCCAAATTGCGCCAAAACACGTTTTGTTTGCATTGGCAGCGCTAGCAACGTTCTATCGCGGCAAACGCGGCGAAGAAGCAATTGCATTGCAAGATTCCGCCGAAAACCTGCAATTTTGGGCAGACCTTTGGCAAAACCAAGATATTTGCGTCGTGGCGAAAAAATTGCTTAGCGCAAAAGAAATGTGGCAGCAAGATCTTTGCACAGAGCAAAACTTGCAACTTGTTGCAAAATATTTGTGCGACATTCAGTCGCTTGGTATGAGACCCGCCTTGCAAAAATTTCTTAGCGAATAAAGTTGCATAAAACACAATTTTCGGTGAAAAATGAATACGTATATCAAAATTAACAACAAAGATAACGTTGCCGTTGCCCTTTGCAACTTGCCAAAAGGCCAAACAGTCGAAGGAATAACGCTGGCAAGCAACGTTCCCAAAGGCCATAAGTTTGCTTTGCAAAACATTGGCAAAGGCCAAGACGTTATAAAATACGGTTCGCCCATAGGCGTTGCCACGCAAGATATTTTGGCCGGCGAACACGTGCACACGCACAACGTAGCCACCAAACTTGGCGAAGAACTTTCCTATTGCTACAATCCCGTGCCCGTGCAAAAAACCGTTGGAAAAGAATTGCAAGTTTCCGTTTATCAACGCGATAACGGTGAAGTGGGCATTCGCAACGAATTGTGGGTTGTTCCCCTTGTGGGATGCGTCAACGCCGTTGCGCAAGCCATTGTGGATAGGTTCAAAGCTTTTGCCGGCAACTTGCAAGTGGACGGCGTTTATGCTTTTTCGCATCCTTACGGATGTTCGCAGCTGGGCGAAGATCACATTCGCACTCGCACTCTGTTGCAACAAATAACAAAACACCCCAACTGTGGTGGTGTTTTGGTGCTTGGTTTGGGTTGCGAAAACAACAAAATGAGCGATTTCGTTGCCACGTTGGGCAACTACAATAAAGATCGTGTTCGCTTTTTGGTTGCGCAAAACGTTTCGGACGAGGTCGCCGAAGGCGCCAAATTGCTAAACGAATTGTATTGCATTGCAAAAAACGATCGACGCGTTCAAAAAGATATTTCCTACTTGAAGGTGGGGCTTAAATGCGGCGGTTCGGACGGCCTTTCCGGCATCACGGCCAATCCGCTTGTGGGGTTGTTTTCCGATAGGTTGACGGCCGTTGGTGGTGCAACCGTCCTCACGGAAGTTCCAGAAATGTTCGGTGCGGAACAATCGCTTATGGATCGTGCTTCCAGCCCCGAAGTTTTTCAAAAAATCGTCACCATGATCAACGATTTCAAACACTACTATGCCGCAAACGGACAACCCTGCTACGAAAATCCATCCCCCGGCAACAAGGATGGCGGCATAACCACTTTGGAAGATAAGTCGCTTGGGTGCACGCAAAAATCCGGCAGCGGTGCCGTTGTGGACGTTGTTTCTTGCGGCGATTGTGTTGCAACGGGCGGTTTAAGTCTTACAAGCGGCCCGGGCAACGACATTGTTGCCGTCACAAACCTTGCTTGTTGCGGTTGTCACATGGTGTTGTTCACAACGGGAAGAGGCACGCCGCTTGGCGGTTTTGTGCCCACCGTCAAAATTGCCACCAACAGCGAACTTGCCGTGCACAAGCCGGCTTGGATAGACTACGACGCAGGACAAATTGTGGACGGCAAAAGTTTTGACGAAGCGGCGGATGAACTTGTTCAACTTGTTGCGGACGTTGCAAGCGGCAAACAAACTAAAAACGAAACAAACGGTTACAGACAAATTGCCCTTTTCAAAACGGGCGTTACGCTGTGATGCGTGAAGTATGGGAGAAAAATTATGAAAGAATTTTTGGGAAAAGATTTTGTTTTGCGCACGGAAACGGCAAAAAAGCTATATCACGAATATGCTGAAAAAATGCCTATTTTCGATTTTCACTGCCATTTGCCCGTTCAACAAATTTTCGAAGACAAAAAGTTTTCGTCCGTAACGGAAGTTTGGCTGGGCGGCGACCACTATAAGTGGAGATTGCTTCGCGAATTCGGCGTGGACGAAAGCTACATCACTGGCGACAAATCCGATTGGGAAAAATTCCAAAAGTTTGCCGAAGTTTTGCCCTATGCAATTGGCAACCCCATCTACGTGTGGTCTCACCTAGAGCTTAGCAGATTTTTCGGCATAGACGACGTGCTTTGTCCCGCAACGGCAAAAATCATCTACGACAGGGCCAACGAAAAGTTGCAAACGCTAACGGCTCGCAAACTTATCGAAGGTTCCAACGTCAAAAAACTGTTCACAACGGACGACCCCATTGACGACTTGCACTACCACAAGGCTTTGAAACAAAGCAATTTTGCCGTGGAAGTTTATCCTGCGTTTCGCCCCGATAAGGCAATCAACGTGGAATTGAACGGCTACCGCGAATACATCCAAAAACTGTCGGAAGTTTGCGGTTTCACAATTGACGGCATTCAGTCGCTATGCAAGGCACTTTCTAACAGAATCGACTATTTCGATTCCGTCGGATGCGTTTGCAGTGACCACGCCTTGGACGTTGTTATGTATAAGGATGCCACCGCCGAGCAAGTGGATGAAATTGTCAAAATTGCCCTTGCCGGAGAAAAACTTACCGAAGATCAAGTGCAAATGTACAAGGGATTTGTGCTTGTGCACTTGGGCAAGGAATATGCTTCTCACGGTTGGGTGCAACAATATCACATTGGCGCACTGCGCAACAATTCTTCCAGATATATGCGTCTTTTGGGTGCCGATACCGGTTTCGATGCCATCGAAGACCAACCCTTTGCAAAAAAACTTGCCGGCCTAATGAACAAATTGGACGAAACGGATCAACTTCCCAAAACCATTTTGTATTGTCTAAACCCACGTGATAACGAAGTGCTTGCAGCGCTAATAAACTGCTTCCAACAAAGCGGCACCTGCGGCAAAATTCAATTTGGTTCTGCTTGGTGGTTCAACGATCAAAAGGACGGCATGACTCGCCAAATGACGGCGCTTATGCAAGTTGGTTTGCTTTCCAAGTTTGTTGGCATGCTCACCGATAGCCGCAGCTTCCTATCCTACACTCGCCACGAATATTTCCGTCGCATTTTGTGCGATTTGCTCGGTGAAGTTTTGGAAAACGGCGAATATCCCTACGAAGTGGAATTTGTTGGTAAAATTGTGGAAGACGTTTGCTACAACAACGCCATCAATTATTTCAAAAAATAGCATACGCTAATAAAAAAATCAAACAAAAAAAGGAACGAATGTTGAAAATTCGTTCCTTTTGCATTTTTTGATGTGTTTGTTTTTTCAAGTTGAAAAGTGATTTTTATGTTGGAAACAATGCGTGTTGCACCTGCAATGCTAAAGGCGGGAAGTTTGGTTGCCGGGCAGCCGGCTTCCTTCAAACACGCAAGTGCTTTTTCGGGATCGCCGTTGGGGCGCAAGTTGCCAATACAGCCAAAGACATCGCTGCACGCCAAGCGTGCAAAGGCTGGTTGCACAATTTTTGCATTACGCGCGGTTTTTCAAGTCGGCAAAGTGTTGCAACAAAAGTTCAATCTGCTCTTGTTCTGCTTGTTTGCTCCACGCAACGCGGCCTTGCGGCTTGTTTGTTTCGGCAAAGCGAGCCGTTTTGTCGCGGTTGGTGTCGTTCCACTTGTCGAAGCCTTCCGTTTTCACGTGCGCGCCAAAGGTGCAAAAGGCAAAGGTTGCTTTGCCATAATCACGCCACGGACGGGCCAAAAACACCTTTTGCTGCGGCATTGCTTTGTCGCAAACAAGCTGGCAATGATCAAAAACAAAACCAACCGTTTGTTGCAGTGCGTGTGCAGGGGCTGCCACAAACCCCGTTCGTCCGTCGTTTGCGGAAACAATGGTGCAGTTTTCAAAAAGCGCATCGGCGCAACCAAAAATAAAATCTACCGTTCCTTCTATGGTACAGTTGCGATAAAGTTGTTTGCAACTGCCCTTTTTGCGCAATTTGTCCTTCAAAAAACCGTCGTATCGTTCAATAAGGTCGTCGGGCAATGGTCCGCAAAAAACAGTGTCCTGTTCCGAAACAAAAGTGCAATTTTCCGCAACGAAATCCGTTCCACAAACGGAAATTGCCACCTCTTGGCCTTTGTGCGGCGAATCGTGCGAATCGTTTTCTACGCGCAAATTTTTCAGCGTAACGCCGTTTGCGCATACTGCCACAGTGTATGTGCGAAAAGTGTTGTATTCCACACCCTTTTCGTCCAGTTTTTTTGCGTAGTCATCGTTTACCAAAACAGTCTTTTCACCGGCGCCCACAAGCGTTATTCCGTCCACGTCAATTTCCAGTTTTTGGCGAAAAACGCCTTCGCTAAGATAAATCACGTCGCCGCAACTGCATTGATCTAGCAGTTGTTGCAAATTGGTTTTTGGGTTGGCACGTAGTGTTGACATTTTTTCCTCTTTCGTTATCACGCAGCAATGCGTTTTTAGTAGTTGTGTGTTTGGTGCACGCCAGTGCGATTTTTGCCCCTTGCAAGCAAAGTCAGTTTTGACGGAGAGAATTCCCCTTGTATCATGCACTTAACAAAACCAACTTCTTGCCTAGCGGCAAAAACTTTGCAAAGCTGTCGCTTTGCCACAAAAACTGGCTTTTTTGCATTTTGCGTATGTAATATGGCGTCGTATCATCCCCTTGCTATCAAGGAGGGCACTTCTTGTATTATACACCATTTCGGCGTTTTCGCAACGGTGTTTTGCACTTTTCACACAAAAAATCCACCTGCCGCGCGGCTGCGTGGTCGCTATTTTGAAAATATGGATAAAACGGACAAAAAAAGGTACGCAAAATGCAAATATTTGTCCATATTTGATATGGAAATTGTTTCCATAACATTGTAAAATTATCGTGTACAATGTATATAATTGTGCCCGTAGTATGCCTCGTTGGGGCACGTGCCGAAAAATCAAGCAAAATTGCGGTTGTTTTTTCGCTTGACGGACGGTTGGAGGAAATGTTTTGCAAAGAAATCTCACCTACAATCAATATCGCATGGCGGACGTAACTTTGATGACGGTGGTGTGCTGTGTGTTCGAAGCATTGGTGACACTGGCCGCCGTCAAATGGTTTCCAGAACAACCCTATTCCGTCAGTTTGGTCTATGCATTCATGGCGCTGGTATCCATGCGTTGGGGCGGCTATTCGTCAATAACTGCAACGCTGGGCGGATTGGCCCACTGCATTGCCGCCGGCGATAGCACCAAAGGCTTCGTAGTGATATTGGTTGGCAATCTTTGTTGTCTGCTTGTGCTAATTTTGCACAAAACCATTGGTAAAAACAAAATTCGCAACAGCATTTTCCTTACGATAATCTACGTGGTGCTCATCTTTTTGTTTGTTTCGGCCGGTCGGTTTGCAATGCAACTGTGCTTCGCCGTTAAACCGCTAGATGCGTTGCGCGCAGTGCTCTACGACGTGCTTTCGCTAGTGTTTTCGTTGGTTATCATTCTTATTTGTCGCAAGCAAAACGGAATGTTCGAAGACCAAAAAACCTATCTGTTGCGCGTGGAAGAGGAACGCAAAAAACAACGCAACTAACTTTACTCACAGTAACAACCGCCGCTTGCGGCAAAACACAGAAAAAATGCTTCGGAGGATCAAATGGAAGCAATAAAGACAGATGAATATATCGTATACGACGAAGAAACAGGTTCGTATTCGATGGATTCGGAACAAGTCGTCCGTGACGACGTAGAAAAGCATCACTGGCTAAACGTGGTGCGTGCCATTGCAAAGGATTGGCGTTTGTATTTGATGCTTGTCCCCATGATTTTTGTCTTCGTATGTTGGCGCTATTTGCCCATGTACGAATTGTTGGGCAGCTTCAAGCTTACAAAAGTCGGCGTAGACGTTGCAGACCAAATGTTCTTGGGATTTTCCAGCTTCAAAGATTTGATGTTTTCTGGCGATTCCACCTCGATGGATTTTTGGCGTGCATTCCGCAACACCTTTTTGCTTAGCTTCTACGGTTTGTGTTTCGGTTTTCCCATGCCCATCATTTTGGCATTGTTCTTCAACGAAATCAAATCTAACATTGCTCGCTCGGCATTCCAAGTGATGACCTATTTGCCCAAGTTTATGTCCACCGTCGTTATGACGACGCTGGTAACGTTGCTTTTGAAGCAAGAAAACATTGTTTCCGGCATGGGCATTATCTCTCGTTTCTTGTATACGTTGGGGCTTGTTTCGGAAGAAACCGCCAAAGCAGGTTTGCTAAATCAACCGTCTTTGTTCCGTGCAATCTATCAAATTTCCGGCATTTGGGAAGGGGCCGGCTACGACAGTATCGTATACTTCGCAGCGGTAATTGCCATTTCCCCCACAAGCTACGAAGCGGCGCAAATAGACGGCGCCGGCAAAATGGCGCAAATGCGCTACGTGGTGTTGCCAAGCATTTTGTCCACCGTGGTTATTATGCTTATCAACCGTATCGGCTCGTTGCTTAGCGTAGGATACGAAAAAGTTTTGTTGCTATACAACACAAACACGTGGGTTACTGCCGACGTCGTTTCTACCTTCGCATACCGCATGGGTATGGAAGGTTCCAGTTTGCAAGGCTTGGCCTCTGCCGCAGAAATGATAAACAACCTCATCGGCATGGTGCTGGTAATCGGTGCCAACACTATTGCGCGCAAAGCAAGCAACGTTTCGCTTTATTAGCGGCAAGCAATCACCTAGGTAGGTTAAGCAATGAAAAGAAAAATAGAAATATCCGAATTAATTTTTAAAATACTTTCCTATTTGTTTTTGGGAATTTTCTCATTGTGCTGCTTGTATCCATTTGTGTATGCAATTTCCGCATCCATTTCCGGCTCCGAAGCAGTGGAAAGCAACCAAGTCATTTTGCTTCCCAAAGACATTCAGTTTGATGCATTCAGGGAAATGTTTGGCAGCAACGCATTTTGGAACTCCTATTCCAACACGTTGTTCCTAACCATCTACGGAACGATTTGGGCATTGGGCGTTGCCGTTTTGGGCGGCTATGCACTTTCCAAAAAAAGATTGTTGTTCCGCAAAGGTTTCAACTTCTTCCTTGTGTTCACAATGTGGTTCAGCGCAGGACTTGTTCCGCAATACCTAAACTACCTCAACACGCGCGACGTGTTCAACAGCATCGGCATCACCGACGACAAATGGTTGGTAGTAATTGCCATGGGTATGGCAGCAATGAACATCATTTTGTTGCGTAACGCATTCGAAGGCGTTCCTTCCGAAATTGAAGAAGCGGCAATAGTGGACGGCGCAACGGAATTGCAAGTTTTGGGCAAAGTTTATTTGCCAATGTGCAAATCCACCGTGGCAACGGTAACGTTGTTCTTTGCAATTTCTCGTTGGAACGGCTACTTCTGGGCAAGACAAATGATCCAAAACCAAAACGAATGGCCTTTGCAAGTGTATATTCGTGACACTTTGGAACGCTACACCGATTTGGACTTTTTGGCCGGTTGGGAAGGATTGCACCCCACCTACTCGGCAAACTCGGCAATCTATGCACTTATTGTGTGTGCCGTTATCCCTATTCTCATCATTTATCCGTTCATCCAAAAATATTTTGCCAAGGGCGTTAACGTTGGCGGAGTGAAAGAATAGAAAACAAATTTTATATTGGTCTTTACAGTTCGTAAACGGACTGACAAATAAAGAAAAAATAGGAGGAAATTATGAAAAAGACAAGAATTGTTTTGTCAATGTTATTGGCAGCGATTATGATGTTCAGTGTTGTGCTCGTAGCATGCACACCCGCTGAATGCACAAGCGCTTGCCCCACTTGCGGACTCTGCACCAACGATAACTGCGAGCTGCACGTTAAGGCAGAAGAACATTGCCAAGGACACGAAGAACCCGATCCCGACCCGGATCCCGTTGTTGATTTGCTTCCCTACGCAGACGGAACCGTATTGCGCGTAGCAGCAGGTTATCAAAACAGATCCCATTCCATCACCTTCAAAGATACCGACCTCATCAAAGAATTGGATGGAACAAATGGACAAATCACCCTTCCCGACGGCGTTACCTACAAAGCTGGCGATTTGAAACCCACGTGGCAACAAATTTCCGACGACATGAAGATCACGTTCGAAGATAAGTTCACGGGTGCTGGCTCTGCCGAAAAAGAATTCAAATATTGGCAAAACCAACTTGACCAAGTCGACATCATCGCCGGTTCTGCAAAAGTTTTGCAAGAATCTGGAACGCAAGGTCAATTGATCAACATTGCCGACTATTTGGACAAGATGCCCAACTTCAAAGCATACCTTGACCAAAACGCAATCGTTCGTCTTTCCATCACCGGCGACACCAAGACCGGAGCTATCTATTTCAGCCCCTACTTCGACGGCGTTGACGATATCGAACGTTATCCCCTTGTTCGTTCCGACATGGTTGTTGCTTTGTTGGATGGCACCACCGAATATAAAGGTGCTAACCGCGCTTTGGCAGCAGCAGCTTATGAACCCTACATGCCCACAACCGGCACCGTTGCAGTAGAATCTTTGACGGCTGACGGAAAAGGCACTCAAACCATCACCAAGGATTATTCCAAGGCTCAAAACATCATCGCTCAAATGAACGCAGCAACCAACCTCACCGGTGACCAAGCCGTTGCTATGTTCCGCAACTACATCGATAATATGTATGGCACAACCTATGCTAAACGTTCCGATTTGTTCCTCGGCTATGATGCTGCTTGGGATGCAGACGAACTTGTTGCTCTTCTTCGTTGCGCAGTTGCTTCTTTGAACGACAACGACGGCAACGCTATCTCTGGTTTGTTCCCGCGTGAATCCAGCAACCTTCAACGTCAAGTTGACTTGTTCCGCTTTGCAGGAAGCTTGTTTGGCGTTCGTGGTATGGAAGCTCGCAGCGACTATTTGTACTTCGACAGCGAAGGTGAACTTCACTCCGCTCGTTCCGAAGAAGATACCTACCTTGCAATTGAAAGACTCAACGCTTTGTACAAAGAAGGTCTTTTGACCATCGGCGACGACGTTAAGAGCCAAGACCGTTTGAAGAAAGATGCAGGCATCGTTTCCTACGACTATTGCCAAACTCAAACTGTCTACAACGCTACACAACTTCAAGAAGGCGAAGCATACACCTGCATGATGGTTCCCGTTGCTAAATGGTTCGACGGCACCGAAGGCGGCAACTGGATGCGTTTCACCGAATCTTGGCGTTCTGTTAAGACGGATGCTTGGGCAATCTCCAAGGCCGGCGTTTCCAACGCTGACGGTTCCATCAACACCGATAAGCTCAACGCTGCACTGGCATTGATCGACTTCGCATTCTCCGTACAAGGTCAAATCACCATGAGCTACGGCTCCGATGCTTTCATCAAAGTTAAGGATGCTTCCGTAGAAGTTAAAACTTGGGAAGACGTTGCTAAGAAATACGAAACATTCAACTTCAACGGACAAGAAATGCCCGTTGTTACCGACGAATTGTATGCAGACCTCACTGCACGTGCAGGCGGCAACTACACCAACTACGCTCGTTACTATCTTGGATCCACGTTGAACGGATTCCCCAAGAGCCAAGCATTCGAATATCAATGCACACACGAAGTTGGTAAAGAAGGCGCAGCAAAAGTTTCTGCAGCTATCGCATTGGGCACCGTTAAACACCCCGTTTTGGGCCTTGCTGAAAACATGTGGTATACATCCATCCCCACAAGCTTCCCGCAAACTGCAAAACAAAACGACCAAATCAGCGGATACAAAGAATTGACCAACAACTTCAGCTCCTCCAATGGCAAGAACAACGTTTTGATTAACATGATCACCAACGGCTACAACGTTACCGAATTCGAAGGATTGGATATCACCAACGCTGCAGACGCTGCTAAGTTGGTTTCTGAAACTTGGAACGACGCTCAATACTTGTTGCTCCGCACAACCGCTTGGCAAAAACTTGTTATCTACTATCAAGGTCTTTCCAAATAGTTTTTGTTAAACGGCTTGCCCAAAAGTGACCTTCGTTGCTTTTTTGGGCAAACAACAAATTGAATTTATCGTGGCTTGGGAGAAGATTCGTCTTCTCCCTCGGCTGCGAAAAAGGTAGTAACTTATGTTTAAGTCGCAAATGAAATTCCAAAAAATCCTGTGCCTTGCCGCGCTTATAATGGCTGCGGTTATGTTTGTTTATGCACTGGGATTCATTACCGATTGGCACGACTTGTTGTATTTTGTGCTGGATATTGACGAAGGCTCAGACTACACGGAAGTGGATGGTGCTCAGTTCTATTGGGAATTGCAAACCTACGTTTTGTACGAACGCACAAGTGACGGACAAACGATCGAACACCGTTTCGTTGGGTTTGTGGATCATCTGCTAACCATGGCAATCATCGGTTTGTTGCTAGCAATAGCAATGATAGTAACGCGCAATAACACACGCCGCAAATACTACGTTTCCAACTTTGTTACGACGTGCGCTTACAGTGCGTATAACGTTGGCTTTGCAATTTGGATGATGATAAAAGTCTCCATTTACAAAGCAAAATTTTTGCAAATCAATTTCGAACAATTGGAAATGTTTTGCACCACGTGGAAAAGAGAATATAATCCCACCACACGCTGCTGTGATTGGGGCTACGTTTTGGGTGCACTGCTAATTTTGTTCTCGGCAGCAGTGGTATTCAACTTAATTTGGAAAGTTACGCTTATGAAGCGTGAAAATAAACTATTATCCGGCCAAGTGGCAAAAGTTGCCACAACGGTTGCCTAGGAGGGTGCTATGGACGAACAAACTCGTCGTTTCCTAAAGCGAGACCGCATGCGTTTCACCCTCAACGGGTTATCTAGCGGACTTGCATTGCTGGCAATAGTGTTCAACGTGTTCTACTTTGTTAGCATCTACAAATCCAATTTCAATTTCTACTACAATTTTGATATGGGCGTATCCGTGTTGTTTAACTTGGTGTTTATGCTCACCGTGTTTCTTTCGTCCGAAGGCGTAAAAAACTACAAGCGAGGCTATGCAATTGCTTTGATTGTCGTTGGCGCGTTGGAAATTGTTCGCATTTTCGGCTTGCCCCTTTCGGCGCACAACACGTCCATCACATTGAAGGTGGATGGCGTTAATACATCCGTACTTGTTATGCAAGACGGTCAATTTGCCCGCGTTATCATTTACCTTGTATGTGCCGCCGCTTTGCTTATCTCGGCCGGCATCATTGGCATCATTCGTTCTCGCCAATTGGAAGAACACAAAAAGAGCCTACAAGCAAAAGTCGTTTCGGAGGAATAGTGGACGATGGCAGAACTAAGTTTGAAGCATCTTGATAAGATTTACGACAACAAAGTGCAAGCCGTGTTCGATTTCAATCTGGACGTAAAAGACGGCGAATTTATAGTTTTGGTTGGACCTTCCGGTTGTGGAAAAAGCACAACGTTGCGCATGGTTGCCGGTTTGGAAGATATAACTGCCGGCCAACTGATAATTGACGGCAAAGACGTGACGCGCATGCCGCCCAAAGATCGCGACATTGCAATGGTTTTCCAAAACTATGCGTTGTACGGCTACATGACTGTTTACGAAAACATGGCGTTTTCTCTTAAACTGCGCAAAGAAAACCCCAACGTCATTCACCAAAAGGTGCTTGCCGCTGCGGAAATTTTGGGTCTAACCGACCAATTGAACAAAAAACCGCCGCAACTTTCCGGTGGACAACGCCAACGTGTTGCAATGGGACGCGCAATAGTGCGTAACCCCAAAGTATTTTTGTTCGACGAACCTCTTTCTAACTTGGATGCAAAGTTGCGTGGTGCGATGCGCCGCGAAATAATGTTGTTGCACAAACGCTTGGGCGCAACCATGCTGTACGTAACGCACGACCAAACGGAAGCGTTAACTCTTGCAGACCGCATTGTTTGCATGTCCATGGGACACGTTCAACAAGTGGGCACACCGCTAGAGCTTTACGATACACCCGCAAACCTGTTTGTTGCAAGTTTCATTGGGCTTCCTCCCATGAACTTCTTCGATGCACAGGTTGAACAAGACAAGCTTGTGTGCGATGGTTTTTGCTACACGCTGGATGCGCATCAAAAACAATTGCTTGCAAACTACGTTGGCAAGCAAATTGTGCTTGGTGTTCGTCCGGAAAACATCAATAAAGGCAACGACATTGCAATGAAAGTTACCAACAACGAAAACCTGGGGCAAAACACTCTTGTTCACGGAACTATCGGCACAAAGACCGTTGTTGCAAAAATTCGTCAATGGCTAAACTACAAGTACGGCGACGAAATAACCGTTTCCTTCAACAACGTTCATTTCTTCGACAAAGAAACAACAAACGCAATTCGCTAACGGAGGGAAAAATGAAAGAATTTTTTGTTAAGTTTGGAACTTCCGTAAAAGAATTTTTGCGCAAAACCATGGTGACGCTCAAGCGTCGTCCGCATCTTATTGCGCTGGTCATGTCGATGGTGGCCTTCGTGGTGTATTCCTTCAACCTAACCGACGTTTCCAACACAACGGCCTATTTAGGACAAGACTACATGGGGTTGTGTCAATTTGCAGTAATGTTGTTCTCGGCGTTGTCGTTGGTGTGCTTGCTAGGTGCTTTCCCGCGCCGTCAACGCCCAAAAGTATTGATGCTTGTGTTGTATTTCCTCATGTCCGCCGTAATCATTTTCTGCGACGTGGTGTACTACACAGTCATTCAAAACCAAATTGCTGGCCCCACTCCGCCAGTAACGCTAAAACCGGACGGATCGCAAAACTACGTTCTAAGGGCGGAAGCGTTGATGATCACGCACATGGTGCTAGTGGGCATTTCCGTTTTGCTTACGGCAACCGTCAAACTCTACGGAAAACTTTTCCAATTGGTGAACACCAACGTCGAGTTGGAATATACCGAAGCCACGGAAAAAATAGAAATAGACGAAGAATAATTTTGCGGCGTTTGCCGACGAACTAAAACCGTAACGGGGTGGCCACTGGCGTGACTGCCCCGTTGTTTGTGTAATCTATTTGCCACTTTTTTGCAAGTTTGTGGCAAAATGGTTGCCAGCTGTTGAATTTTTTGTGCAACGGCTGTATAATTTTGTTAGCAAACTTGCTCCATTTTATCTTGGCAGGTACAGTATGTCAAAAAAGAAAAAACATCACAAAAACACGCATCAAATCAAGGTGCATCACGACGAAACTCCTCGCAGTGACGAAACCAACTACTATCAAATGCACTCCGATGCCATCGACAGGCTAATAAACGCCGAAGATGGCGAAGTGCCGGAAGTGGGCGCAGAGGAACTTAAGCAATACGAATCAGGCGTGCTCTCCAAAATTCCTTCGTGGCTAAAAGCGTTGTTTATCAAGTTTTGGTTTAACGGCGCCGTTTGCTTCTTCTTCATGTGGGGTTTGGGCATCTATATAACAAACTATTGGAACTTGCTTTTCGTTGTGGGCTTGGCGTTGGGCGTAATAACCGACTTGCTTGTCAACAACATTTTCCGTTTTACCGCCGACCAAGAACACGACAACGACAAGTGGATGTTGTTTCCTCAAAAGAAGTTTTGGACGTTTTTCGCCAACATTGCCTATGCCTATGTTATTTTGGCTTGTGTAGTGCTTTTATATAGCGGCATAAACGCGCTGTTTGGCGATGGCGAAGAAATTTCTTTGGGTGTGGAACCGTTTTTGTTTGGTTTGTTCTACTTGCTGTTCGATATGGCCGTTATTTCCATCAAAAATCTTATTGCAAAAGCCGTTGCTAACAGCAAGCAAAAAGATTCCACAAGTGAACAAGAACCAAATTCCACCAACGAGTAAAAAATTTGCAAGAATCTCGTTTTAGGGAACCGTTGCAATAAGGATGCAGTTATGAACAAAATAAATCTACTTTATACTTCGGCCGTTTCGGCATGTTTTTGCTGGGATAATGACCTTCCATACAACACGGAAAAACCCTTCGTTGCTCGCATTGACGGAACGGAAGTTTTCAGTGGAAACACAAACGTATTTTCCGTTTTCAATTTGCAACCCAACACCGCCTACGTTTTGACGGTGGATGGCACCGACTGTCGCGTGGAATTTCGCACGGCAAAGCAATCGGCTTGCTTCAACGTTAAAGATTTTGGGGCAAAAGGCGATGGCGTTGCCGACGACACAGTGGCGGTGCAAAGTGCCATCAACTGTTTGCCCAAAAACGGACGCTTGCTGTTCCCCGATGGTCGCTATTTGTGCCGCCCGTTTTGCCTAAAAAGTGACATAACCTTGCATTTGTGTGACAACGCCGTCATTTTGGGCAGCACCGATATGGATGCATATCCAGTGTTGCCGGGGGAAATTTGCGATGCGCACAGCGGCGAAAAAATTCAAGTTGGCACGTGGGAAGGCAACCCTGTTGCAATGAAGCAATCGCTTATTTTTGGCGAACATCTTTGCAACGTGCACGTCGTTGGACGTGGTTGTATCGATGGCAACGCACAAAATTCCGCCTGGTGGGTGGACGTTAAGAATCAGCCGGTAGGCCGTCCTCGCTTGGCATTTTTCAACGGTTGCAAAAACGTGTATTTTCACGGAGTTTCGGCGCAAAACTCGCCGTCGTGGCAAATGCACCCGTATTTTTGCAAAAACGTCAACTATTTGGACGTTTTTGTGGGCGCGCCGCACAACAGCCCTAACACCGATGCTATCGATCCCGAATGCTGCGATGGCGTCAATATTATCGGTTGTCGTTTCAGCGTTGGCGACGATTGCATTGCTATCAAGTCGGGCAAAGCCTACATTGGCAAAACCTACCGCACACCTACGCAAAACGTAAACATAGTCAACTGTTTGATGCAGTTTGGGCACGGTGCAGTAACGTTGGGCAGCGAAATGGCCGGTGGCGTAAAAAAGCTAACCGTCAAACAATGCCGTTTTGTTCAAACGGATAGGGGCCTGCGCATAAAAACCCGCCGCGGGCGCGGCAAGTTTGCAGTGGTGGACGGAGTCACCTTCCAAAACATCCTTATGGAAGGCGTAAAAACACCTATCGTCATCAACATGTGGTATAACTGTTGCGATCCGGATAGATTTTCCGAATATAACACCACGCGCGAAAAACTTCCCGTGGACGAACGCACGCCAAGGCTGGGCAAATTCTGCTTCAAAGATATGGTTTGCAACGACTGTCACGTTTGCGCTTGCTATGCCGATGGTTTGCCCGAACGCCCCATAGAGCAAATAACGTTGCAAAACGTGCGTTTCAACTATGCAAAAGATGCAGCAGAAGGCTACCCGTCCATGAAAAACAACAACCTGTTGCTAAAACGTGCCGGGTTGCGCTTCTTCAACGTTAACAGAGTTGTTCTAAACGACGTGGTGGTTGATGGTTGCAACGGCGAGCAGGTTGTTTCAGAAAACGTCGGCGAAGTGACATCCTACGATGCAATCAAACGCTACGTGGACAGGCTGGTTAGGGAATCGACACCACAAAAGCCGTTTTGGAACGTAGAACACGCCCAAAACAAGGCAGTTAAGTGGAACTACATAGATGGTTGCATGCTAACTGCTTTGCTGGAACTGGGCAAAATAAGCGGCGACAAAAAGTATTTTGACTTTGTGGAAAAATTTGCCGACTACTACGTGGCGGAAGACGGCACCCCGTTGCAGTACGACAAAAACAACTATAATTTGGATGATATCAACGAAGGCCGCGTGTTGTTTGAGCTTTTCGAAAAAACCGGCAAGGAAAAATATCAAAAAGCCATAGCACTTCTAAAAACTCAACTAGACGAACAACCTCGCACCGTTTGCGGCAACTTCTGGCACAAAAAAATTTATCCCAATCAAATTTGGCTGGACGGCATTTACATGGCACAGGTGTTTTCGGCAATGTGGCACAAGCGCAACGACGGCAACGTTTTGGACGTTATCAAGCAAATAGAAAACGTGCGCGACCTTATGAAAGACCCTGGCACCGGCTTGTTCTATCACGGATGCGATTGCTCCAAACAAGCCTTTTGGTGTGATAAGCAAACGGGGCTTTCGGCAAACTTCTGGTTGCGTTCCATTGGCTGGTTTTTGGTTGCGCTGGCCGATTTGTGCGAAGTATGTGCCGGCGACACACAAGCCAAAACTTTGCATAGCGTTTTGAAAGATGCACTCACTGCCGTTTCACATTTTGTGGATGACAAAACAAAAATGCTATATCAAGTACCTAATTGCATTGGCAAAGAAGGCAACTATCCCGAAACAAGCGGCAGCGCCATGGTGGCGTATGCAATGCTAAAAGGTGCGCGCTTGGGCATTGTTGGCAAGCGTTTTGCAACTTTGGGTGCAGAAATTTTCGACGGAATTTGCAAGCAATATCTTACCGAAAGGGACGGCCAACTTAACCTTGGTGGCATTTGTTTGGTTGCAGGTTTAGGACCAGAATCCAACCGCCGTCGCGATGGCAGTTTTCAATACTACGTTTCCGAACCAATTGTGGAAAACGATGCAAAGGGCGTTGCTCCGCTGGTGTTGTGCTATACGGAAATCGTGCGCCTATAACCGAGGCAAATAACCGTTTTGGACATATAATTTTCATTACGTATCAAAAAAAGCATTGCAAAATTGTTGCAGTGCTTTTTGTTTTTTGGGGTAAGTTGTGGCTATGGTAGTGCAGCCATTTGCCTGTTGCAAAAAAGCAAAACTATTGTGTTAGTTTTCTTCGGAACGGACAGTTGTGCCCGTGGCGAATTCCGGCTCTGACCTTACGTGTTTGCGGTTTGCATAATTTAGCGGCGAACAACCGTATTGTTTTTTGAATACTCTAGAAAAATAAAGCGGTTCGTCGTAGCCAACCATAAGAGCAACTTTTGTCACGTTGTATTCGTGATCTAGCGAGCTTAGCAACTTTTCCGCCGTTTGCAGGCGCATGTTTGTCAAAAAGGCGTGTGGCGTTATGCCAATTTCGCTTTTGAACAGTTTGCGCAAATAGTCGTAGCTAAACGGAAGTGAATGCAAATACTTATCCAACTGATAGTTGCTATCCGGAAAGTTCTTAACAATGTTGCTTTTTATTTCCTCCACAACTTTGCTTAGCGGACTGTTGTTTTGAAATGCAATAACGTAGTTAACAATAAGGTTGCAAAATGCCGAAACAAGCAACTGGCGCTTGTCTAGCGCGCTGTTGAAGTAGAAAAACACGTCTTCAAAGGCACGCAAAATGTGCTTGTCGCTGTCGTCGTGGATTGTTATTGCTGTTTTGAAGGGCAACATGGCTTCCGCAACGCGAATGTGAATGTTTGTGAAACCTTTAATGCTGTTGTTTGTGTGCCAAATTTTTGGCGGAACAACTACAACGTCGCCGGTGGAATAGTGCACAACGGTATTGTCTTCAAATTCAAACGTGCCTCCGCCGCTTGTGCAATAAACAAATTCCCAATGTTCATGATAGTGCTTTTGCACGGTATAGGTGCGCAAATGTTTTCCTACGTAAACTATATCGTTCATGTGGTTCCTCCGTCGTTACTTTGTGCAAACTGTGTTTGCTTTGTTATGGCGGTGCAGTGGCAATTGCTTTGTTTTGCGCAAATTGTTTTTCAAATATCGCCGCCGCTTTGCTTGTTTTGCAGCGAACAGCTTGTTTTTTTGTGACACAAAGGCCTTGCCTGCTACTGTCATTGTAACACATAAAATCCGCTTTGTCCATATAGATTTACAAAAAAGTTTAGCATAGACGTTTTGTGTGCGAATATAATTTGTGCACATGGTGCACGGTGTAACAAAAAGGCAAACAACCTGCCGCAATAAGCTTGGTGTTGTTGTGTTTGCAAGCAAAAAGCACAAAGCGTTGTTGCCCGGGTATTTTTCTTGCGCAAAAAGCAGTTTTGGTTTGCGGTCTACGATTGGTAGTTGTAGCACGCGGGCAAACTGTGTGCACAAACAGTGCGTGGTTCACAAGTGCAGCCAACCTGACGCAGCCAAAAAAAGTTTAGTTTATTTGCAAACGTGACGGCGCCTATCGTGGGCATTTTTCAATGGTTTTTCTGCCAGAGCATTGCAAATATTCAACAAAAATTGCCCTCTTTGTTGAAAAAGATTGCGTGGTGTGGTAAAATTGTTTGTGGGGTACGGCCGGGTGCAACAGCGTTTTGCATGGCCGATGCACAAGGAGAAAATCATGTTGTTGTTTGAAACTTTTTTGCGTTTTCCGCAAGGCAAACAAAAAGCGTTTACGCTAAGCTACGACGACGGTGTCAAGGCAGATATCAAGTTGATGCAAATTTTGGCTAAGTACAAGGTTCAATGCACTTTCAATTTGAACAGTGCATTGTTCGACCGTCAGGATTGGCACGACCGTCTGCCAGAAGCGGACGTTATCGAGTTGTTCGAGAAATGTCCGCACGAAATTGCCCTTCACGGACACCGGCATTTGTACCTTTCCAAATGCGCACCAGTGCAAATTGCCGAAGAAATTGTCAGCAATCGTTTGTATTTGGAAAACACTTTTGGCCGTGTGGTTAACGGTATGGCCTATGCCTATGGCGACGTGAACGAGCAAATAGAAAGCGTGTGCAAACAGTGCGGCGTGGTGTATTCCCGAACGACGCGCGCCACGCACGATTTTTCCGTTCCCAAAGATTTTTTGGCGTGGAACCCAACTTGTCATCACGGCGACCCCAAGTTGCACGAGTTGGCCCAAAAGTTTGTGCAAACAAACCCCGGCGATTTCGTCAAAGAGCGAGAACCGTATTTGTTCTACGTTTGGGGGCACAGCTACGAATACGACGACAAGGATAATTGGAACGTTTTAACAAACTTGTTGGATGTTGTTGCCTTGCGCGACGACGTTTGGTATGCAACCAACGGCGAAATTTGCAGCTACGTCACGGCGTTTGGCAATTTGGTTTGGAGTGTGGATGGCAGCTACGTGCACAATCCGTCCGCCATCGACTTGTGGCTAGAAAGGGACAAGCAAACATTTTGTGTTGCTGCCGGCGCCACGGTAAAAGTGCAATAATAGCGGGTTTGCCTGCGGCAAAACATTGGCACAGAACCGATTTGTTTTTGTGCCACGGCAACGTTAGCGTGTAAACCACTCAAACGGTGGTTCGCTTAAAATCACGCTCAAATACAAAACACGTGGTGCAGAACTGATTTTCCGCCTCAGCCGTGCCACTTTAATTTGTTTTCACAAATCACTATATTTTCAACACCTTTGGGCCGAGTTCACTCGGCCCTTTTTATTGTTGTATGTTCGAAGCATTCTCATTTTCTCACAGCAGTGCTATAAGCTCTGAACAAAAATATGCCAATATAATATTTGTTCTATAACGAAAATATATTTTGACGATGCTGCACATACGGCATAATCTGCATTGATTTTTGGCTTGATTTATGTTATAATAATAAAAACTATTACCTATGATTAGTTCCTATTCTTAAAGGATGTACAAGATGAGTGAATTCTATGCGCGCAAAGTTCTTTGCGCGGTCGCTTTGTTTTTTAGATAGATACCTTTTTTCCACTTTTTTAACATCTGTATGTTTTAAATTTATCTTTTCACCTTGTGCGTTTCGAGAATAGCAGAAGCTCCAAACACCAGAAGGATCCTAAAACTCCTTAAATTTTTCTACAGAAATAAACCCCTGTTTTACCTGCCGAAATCTTTTCTGATCCTTAACATACAAATGCGTCAATGGCACAGCACGGTTGCGCTGTGTGCTTTTGTCGTAGTAGACGGCATAGTGATGTGTGCCTTCCTGTTTGTCACTTTCGAAGAAATATTTATTTTTTTATTCTTGAATCCGCATATAACTCTCCCAAAATGCACAAAAAAGCCGATTGATCAGTTCAACCGGCAAAACTCCGCAAGCAATTGCCGATTGCGCCCTTGCGGTGACGTTTGGGGCAGTATTTGGTACGATACTGCTAGTCGTATTGCACTCCCAGAACAATACTTGCCTATGCGCCGTAAAAACATTTATTGTCAATGGCAACTGGTGAGTGGTCGTTGACGGACAGCCACACAAACCGTATTGAAAGAAGGGAAAAGATGCAGGGTAAGGGGAGCAACGAAGCATGCTCAACAAGACAAAATGCAAAAACTGCGAAGGTTTCCTCCCTTCGTAATACACAATAAAACATACAAACATACAAATCTTCAATAAATATTTAAAAATAACTTTACTAATTTGCACTTTTATGCTAGAATAATTTAGCAATTGAATATTTGTTGCAAAACCGGATGTGGAGAAATACCCAAGAGGCCGAAGGGGCGCCCCTGCTAAGGGTGTAGTACGGGATACCGTAGCGAGGGTTCAAATCCCTCTTTCTCCGCCAAGAAGTTTCTAAATAGAACCCTCATTTCGGGGGTTCTATTTAGTTTTTATAGGCAAAATACACACTTGTATGTAGCAATTTACGTGCATTGGAGCTTCAACAACCTTTGTAAACGTAACACAT
>CAZFTO010000009.1:0-5177 GCA_964521735.1 uncultured Oscillospiraceae bacterium
AATAAAGTAAAAATGCAAAATTCCAAACAAATTTAGAAAATTTTTGCAAAGATAAGCTTCGAAATGCATATAAATTAGCACACAAACAGTCAAGGAGTATCAAAATTGAAACTAAACGTGGCCGTTGTTGGCTATGGCAACGTGGGGAAACAACTGGCAACACTGGCAAAGCAGGACGAAAAGCTTGACTTGACGGCGATTGTTTCGCGAAGAAAGATTGACTATCCGTTGGCCGTTAGGTGGCAAGATTTGCCAAAAGTGCGCGCAGACGTGTTGCTGCTTGCACTGGGCAGTTTTGAAGATTTGCCAGCCAATTTGCACCATTTTGCACACTTCGACACAGTGGACTGCTTTGACGAACACGGCAAAATTTTGCAATACAAACAACTTTTGCAACAAACAAAGCCAAACAAAATTTCTCTTTGCGCTTGCGGATGGGATCCGGGATTGCTTAGCATTGCAAGGGGAATAACTGCCGTGGGCGGCGGATGCCCGCAAACTTTTTGGGGCAAAGGCATTTCGCAGGGACATTCCAATGCGCTGCGCAGTTTGCCAGGTGTGCTGGATGCCGTGCAAGTTACGGTGCCGCTTGAAGCGCCATGTGGCAAGTCGAGCCACAGACGAATTTGCTACGTTTCGTGCGTTGCACAGGACAAACAAAACGTTGAACGGGCAATTTTGCAATCGAACTATTTTTGCGGGCAAGTGGAAATTGTGTTTTGCACCACGGCGGAAGTGAGAAAAATAAAGCAAGATACTTCCCACGTCGGCCGAGTGGTTGCACAAAACGATGACTATTTTGCCGATTTTCAACTTAAAATTGCCAACAATGCACAATTTACGGCGCAAATTATGCTGGCATGCGCAAAGGCAATTCCACGTTTGCGTCGGGACGGTTTTTGCGGACCTGTTGATATGTTCGACCTTCCGCTTAGATACCTTGCGCCGCACGACTTGCTGTAGCAAACTGTACAGAAACAAAAAAGGATGCAAAATGCATCCTTAATGCAACAAAAAAGGATGCAAAATGCATCCTTAAAGAAAAAGTGCAAATTTTAGTGCAGCAAAACAAAACTACAAATTGTTGTAGTTTTCCACCAAAACACCAGCTTCGTTGAGCAAATGCATGGCAAATTCGTCGGGGTAGCCTTCCTTATACACCACGCGTTTTATGCCGGCGTTGATAATGATTTTGGCGCAAATTACGCATGGTTGATGCGTGCAATAAAGTGTTGCGCCTTCAAGCACCACGCCAAGGCGCGCTGCTTGAATTATGGCATTTTGCTCGGCGTGCACGGCATAGCAAAGTTCGTGTCTGGTGCCACTTTGGATGCCCATTTTTACCCGCAAGCACTCGCCACGCTCCTTACAACTGGTTACGCCTTCTGGCGCACCGTTGTAGCCTGTTGTTAGTATTCTTTTGTTGCGAACAATGACGGCGCCAACTTGGCGATCTTCCTTGAAGCAGCTAGACCACTTAGCAACTTGCTCCGTCAGTTCCATAAAACGTTTATCCCACTTGTTCATAATTAGTAGCGCAATTTGCGAATTTTTCCGTCAACTTTGTGAATGACCACGCGGCCTTCCTGATTTTTTGCCTTTTCTTTTGCAAAAGCAATGGCTTCGGCTTGAGTTTTGAACAATTTTAGTGCTCTGCTGCCCTTGCCAAGCTTAACTTGCCACAAACCGTCGTCTCTGCGCAACGAAACGTGATAGACCTTTGTTGTGGTTTTGATGGCAGGAGTTTCGTCTTCTTCGTCGCCGTCGACAACTTCCACTTCGACGTCTTCCGCTTGGGTAGAAACAACTTGTTCTTCAGCAGGTTCTTCCACTGGCGCAGGTTGCTCTTCTGCTTGCTTTTTGGCAGCTGCTTTTTTGGCGCGAGGCTTGGATTCGGAAACGGGCGCAGGTTGTTCGGCAACTTCTTCGGTTGCTTCTGGTTGTTCTTTGGCGACAGGTTCGGGCTGTTCTTCAGCAACAGGTTGTTCCACCGGCTTTTCTTCGGGTTGTTCCGCTTCCGCTGCGGGTTGATCTTCGGTGGCAACTTTCGACAATTCGTCCGTTGCAACATCCGTTTGTTCCGACGGTTCTTCCGGCGAAACACTTTCGGCAGGTTGATCTTCGACAACTTCTTGCGACTTTTTGCGGCGTTGTTTTTTGCAATATACGCAAGTGACAACGATTAGAGCAATGGCAACAACAAGCAATGCAAGGCAAACTAGATGCCAAACAAGCACGTTAAGCGCGCCAATTGAAAATACTAAATTGTTCATAACTACCCCCTCGCACAGTACGTGTGCGAAATAAATCTTTTTTTATTATATCATCCATGCAAAAAAGTTACAATATTTTTAGCAATTTTTTTTGCGCTTTGAGCGAATTTTTGCATACCGTTGTGTTGTTTTGGAACAAAATTTGCCTGCTTTGGGTGGTGAAATGCTATTGGAAAAACATTTTGAACGCGAGAGTGTGTAGTTTTGGAAAATAAAAGCCGTGTGTTGAAAAAGAGGCGCGCCTTTCTGACATTAAGAAAGCAAGCGTGGCACAAAAATACTTAAAAGTGCAACGGGATAGTGGGAAAGCAAAAACACAAGCAAAAACAGCACGTTACGCTACAAAACTAGCTGAAAGTTCGTGGTGAATAGCAATGCGAAAACATCGGGACGGGCAATGTTGTGCACCATTATAGCCAAACTATCACAAAAGGATATCAAATTTTTGTGTGGCTGGTTGTAAACCCAAAAATTCGTCAAAAAAAGTGATAAAAAACACGCCGCAAGTATTGACATTTTGCGTTTATGGTGTATAATATAATTAGCAGTCGAAGCACGAGAGTGCTAAAAATTAGTTGAACAATATTTTGGAGGCATATAAATGACGTTAAAACCGCTTTTTGACAAAGTAGTGGTCAAACAAATTGAAGAAAAAGAAGAAAAAGTCGGCGGAATTTTCCTTCCGACGGCAGCAAAAGAAAAACAAGAAATTGCAACCGTCGTTGCAGTTGGCGATGGCGGCATCGTGGACGGCAAGGAAGTTAAAATGGTTGTGAAAGTTGGCGACAAGGTGCTTTACAGCAAGTATGCCGGAAGCGAATTTAAAATTGACGGCGAAACGGTTACTATCATTAAGCAAAGCGATGTGCTTGCCATTGTTGAGTGATTTGGAGGTGAAAATTTATGGCAAAACAAATTAAATACGGCGAAGAAGCAAGAAAAGCGCTAGAAAACGGCGTAAATCAACTTGCCGATACTGTTAAAATTACTCTTGGCCCCAAGGGTAGAAACGTTATTTTGGAAAAGAAATATGGTTCTCCGCTTGTTATTAACGACGGCGTTACCATTGCAAAAGAAGTTGAATTGAAAGACCCGTTTGAAAACGTTGGCGCTCAAATTGTGAAAGAAGCATCCACCAAAACCAACGACGTTGTTGGCGACGGAACCACCACTGCGGCTGTTTTGGCGCAAGCAATAATTCGCGAAGGCAACAAAAACGTTGCAGCCGGCGCAAACCCCATAATTTTGCGCAAGGGCATCGATCGTGCCGTTGAAGTGTGCGTAGAAAAACTTAAAGCTATTTCCACCCCCGTGGAAGGCAAGCAATCCATTGCACAGGTGGCGTCTGTTTCGGCCGCCGACGAAACAATTGGCAAGCTTATTTCCGACGCTATGGAAAAGGTGGGCAACGACGGCGTTATCACCGTTGAAGAAAGCAAAACAATGCGCACGGAATTGAACGTTGTAGAAGGCATGCAGTTCGACCGTGGATATTGTTCCCCCTATATGGCCACCGATTTGGACAAAATGGTTGCCGATTTGGACAATCCGTTTGTGCTTATAACCGACAAGAAAATTTCGTCCATTCAAGATTTGTTGCCTTTGTTGGAACAAATTGTTAAAACCGGCGCAAAACTTCTTATTATTGCCGAAGACGTGGACGGCGAAGCGCTTACCACACTTATTTTGAACAAGCTGCGTGGCAGTTTTACGTGCGTTGCCGTTAAAGCCCCTGGATTTGGCGACAGAAGAAAAGCCATGCTGGAAGACATTGCAATTTTGACGGGCGGCACGGTTATCACCGAAGAATTGGGCCTTGACCTTAAATCTGCCACCATCGATATGCTTGGCCGCGCAAAGCAAGTGAAGATTGATAAGGACAACACCATTATCGTTCAGGGCGCAGGCAGCCAAGAAGCCATTGCTCAACGTGTGAACCAAATTCGCAACCAAATGGCCGATTGCACAAGCGACTATGACAGAGAAAAATATCAGGAACGTTTGGCAAAACTTGCCGGCGGTGTGGCTCAAATTAATGTTGGTGCTGCAACCGAAGTGGAAATGAAAGAACGCAAACTTCGCATTGAAGATGCCTTGAACGCCACTCGTGCCGCTGTTGAAGAAGGCATTGTTGCCGGCGGCGGAGTTGCTCTTCTTAGTGCTATTCCCGAAGTGGATAAGCTTGTTAAAACCCTTGGCGGCGACGAAAAAACCGGTGCGCAAATTGTGCGCAAGGCTTTGGAAGCACCCATCAAACAAATTGCAGAAAACGCAGGCGTTAACGGCGGCGTGATTGTTGCGCAAGTGCTTGCAAGCAAAAACCCCAACTACGGCTACGATGCACTTACGGGCACCTATGGCGACATGATTGTTAAGGGAATTTTGGACCCCACAAAGGTTACTCGTTCGGCATTGCAAAACGCTGCAAGCGTTGCAGGAACGTTGCTCACAACGGAAAGTATTGTTTGCGACATTCCCGAACCGCCCGCTCCCGTTGCTGCGCAAAACCCCAACGAAATGTACTAGAATTGCGTTGACGACAAAACACCAAACACAGCAAAGGACACCACTTTTTGGTGCCCTTTGTTTTTTTTGTTGAATCAGTTACAGACATTTAGTTGATAGCGTGAAGAACGTTGTTGAGCCTGCAAAAGAATGTTACATTCCGACAAGAAACGTTGCACTTTATTGCATGCGGCGCATTTTGCAACAAGCACGACAAAAGCGTGAAACTCTGGAAATTTTCGCAATTTTGTGTGTTTTTTAGGCATTTATGCAATGCTATGTCTATCATAGTACAACACAAAACGCGCCAAACGCGAAATTGTTGAGTAAAATGGATAGTTTTGATGATATTTTCTGAACGGCACGTTCGCGAACAAAAACGGCATGCGCCACATTGAA
>CAZFTO010000009.1:5277-6849 GCA_964521735.1 uncultured Oscillospiraceae bacterium
AATTGAAAACTGTTTGCACTAGTGAGTGCCTGCAAAAGCGACGGATCTGGCAATATAATTTTTCCATTGACCTGATAGGAACATTGGAAATTAAACGATAAAAGGCGATTAGTGTTGATGCGAACAGAAACGTATGCACCACGTTGAAAATTGAAAACTGTTTGCACTAGTGAGTGCCTGCAAAAGCGACGGATCTGGCAATAAAATTTTTCCATTGACCTGATAGAACATTGGAAATTAAACGATAAAAGGCGATTAGTGTTGATGCGAACAGAAACGGCATGCACCACGTTGAGAATTAACAGCTATTCGTGCTAGATCCTGATTGGAAAAGATATGCGCCAAATTTGCAAATGAAAAGCCGCCACGACTGGGCGGCGGCAAAAAAAACATTGAGATACAAATTTGACAAGTTGCCACAGTTGAGGAGCAAATACCTTTTGCTGTTAGCAATATCTTAACTTGTTTATTATTAAAGTTGCTATAAGCGAGCTAGTCAGGCTGGTTGCAATTAGCGACGTGGTTTTTGAAGAAATTGCACCCAACAACAATAATAACAACAACGGCTAGTTCAATCAAAGCCCCGCAAGTGGCAACGTGAAGTAGCACACCACACCCAGCACCACGCCGGCGGCATACATTATGCCAACGATGCCAAAGTTTTTCCAATTTTTATCCTTGAACAAAATCGCCAAAGCAATGCCGCTGTTGCTCACAAGGCCGGCAAGCATGGCTGAAAAACTGACGATGCCTTCGGTATACATTCCGGTGATGACAACACTGCTTGCACAGTTGGGAACAAGGCCAACAAGTGCCGTCAAAAAGCATTGAAAGAAGCCAAGTTTTGATGCAAACTGGGTGATGGGTTCGCCCGCATAATGCAACAACAAACCAAACATCGTGTTTACAACAAAAACGTAGCAAAAGATTTTTAGCGTGTGCAACAAAGGATGTTTTGCAAAAGACCAAACTTTTTGCCAGCGAGTACGTTCGTGTTCGTGTTGATGATCTTCGTCGTGATGATCGTCGTTTGGGTGCATTTCGTGGTGGCAACAGCCAGTTTCTGTAAGGGAATATTCGGTGGCCAAAGGGCGCTTATCAAAAAGGTTGATTAGGTACCCCAACGCCACTGCATACAAAACTTTTACCACAAGCACAATCCACACCACGCCAACTGTTTTTTGATTTGTTAGCAAAATGGGCAGGGCTTCGTCGCTGGTGGCAACAAAAAACGCTACCAAAGTGCCCAATTTTAGGTATTTTTGGCAATACAAATCAGTTGCCATAACGGAAAATCCGCATTGCGGAACAAGGCCTACGCCGCCTGCAACAAGGGGCGCAAACCTGCCGTTCAAAAGTTTTACCGTTTTGTTGCGAGCCGTTACGTTGGTTTCCAAAAATTCTATGAACAAATAGATTATCAACAGAAACGGTGCCGCAATGGCGCTATCTTTTAGCGCATCTAACACTACTTCCCACATACTTTTGGTGTTTTTGACTGACCTGCCACAAAATGGCAAGTTGCCACGCATTTTTTGTTTTTACGTTGAGCCAAAGTTTAGCAAACTTCAA
>CAZFTO010000009.1:6949-53679 GCA_964521735.1 uncultured Oscillospiraceae bacterium
GCGTTTTTATGCCGTTTGAGACTGACGTTTTGCCACTAGATTGTCCGAATTGTTTGAAATTCGGCAATATTTAAGGTTTTGCATTGAAAACTTGACAAGCCGTTTTTGATAGCCTTCATATAGCCACGCATTTTTTGTTTTGACGTTGAGCCAAAGTTTAGCAAACTTCAAGCGTTTTTATGCCGTTTGAGACTGACGTTTTGCCACTAGATTGTCCGAATTGTTTAAAATTCGGCAATATTTAAGGCCTTGCATTGAAAACTTGACAAGCCGTTTTTGATAGCCTTCATATAGCAACGCATTTTTGTTTTTATTCTTTCATTGAGCCACAAACTAGAAAACTTGGCTTTTTTTCGGGTTTTCGTTGCAAATAGGCAAGAAATTTTTATTTTTCCGGGCTTACTTCCAAACCCAAATCTCGGCACAAATCCCCAAGCGACTGCGTTGGGCGAATTAGCTCTTCCAGTTCGATTACGTGCGCCGCCTGTTCCACCTTTTCGATGGGGTTTGCCATATTTGTGGGTGGTTCGTCGCCGGGCAACTGCGCCACTATTGCTGCGGCATCCTTTGCCACGTCGCCGCCTTCGAAACTGTTTATTAGCCGTTCAATTTTGTCTTTGGTTTGGTTGAAAACCTTAACTTCCTCGTCCGACAGGGTTGCCACAAGCGTTTGCGCATAGGCATGCCAGGCGGCATAGAAAATTTTTGCGCGCAGCAATGTTAGCTGTGAATACTTTTCCGCATCGTTTTGCGTTTGTTCGGCAAGTTTTTGCGATTCCACTAGCGATTGGGAAATGGCGTCTTCATCCGCCTTGTATTTTTCCACTTGCTTTCTTAGTGCCCAGTTTTCGTCGGCAAATTCGTCGATGCGTTGGCGTTGCAAGGCCAAAGCATCTGCATGCTTTTTTTCCAATTCGGATAGGTAGCTATCCACTTGTTCGGGGCTGTATCCCCTGAAAACTTTGTTAAAGGTCATTTTTTCACCGATTCTCTTTCTTCGCGAATTAGACGTTCTTTCAAATTGTAGAGGTCTTCCGAAAGGTCAACCTTATATTGATGAGGTTGGGTTAGGCGCTTATATTCGTCCCAAAAACCATCCAAACTTTGGCGACATTGTGCCGCAAGCTCGTATACGTTTTGCGGCTTGTAGACGCATTTTCCGTCCACAAACACGTCTTCATACAGTTCTTTGACGTAAAAATTGGTGACGGTTTTAGTCTTCCAGCGTTCCACGGGGTGGGTTATGACAAAATCGTGGTCGCTATCGATTTTTTCACCTTCCAAAGCAATTACGTCGGCAATGGCCTTGTTGGTATCCTTGCCAAACAGGCGGAAAACGGTTTTTTTGCCGGGGTTGGTCATCTTGATGGGGTTATCGGAAATTTTCATTTTGGGATAGTCAACGCCGTCAACGCACAAGTTTGCAAGCTTATAGACGCCGCCCAAACTGGGATTGCTGTGGCTGGTTATCATTTTTGTGCCAACACCGAAAATATCTATTTTTGCGTCCTGTTGACGGAGCGATTCCAAAACGTATTCGTCAATATCGGAACTGGCAAAAATTTTGCAATAGTCGTAGCCGGCTTCGTCCAACATTTTGCGCGCTTCCTTGGAAAGGTAGGCCAAGTCGCCGCTATCTAGCCTTATTCCAACAGGTTTGTAGCCCTTTTGGGTTAGGTAGTCGAAGGCCTTAATGGCGTTGGGAACGCCGCTGTGCAATGTGTCGTAGGTATCCACCAGCAACAAACAGTTGGTGGGATAGGCATCGGCATAGGCCTTGAAGGCATCTAGTTCGGTGGGGAAAGCCATAACCCAACTGTGGGCGTGAGTGCCCTTGGGCGGCATACCAAACATTTTTGCGCAAAGCACGTTGCTTGTGGAAGAACAACCACCAATTACCGCCGCTCTTGCGCCATAAATGGAGGCATCGGGCGCCTGTGCACGCCTAAGGCCAAATTCTAGCACCGAAGCAGGGCTTGCCGCGTGGCAAATTCGGCGAGCTTTGGTGGCAATAAGCGTTTGAAAATTCAAAATGTTTAGAAGCGCCGCTTCCACCAATTGCGCCTGACAAATGGGCGCAGTTACAATCATCAGTGGTTCATAGGGGAACACCACCGTTCCTTCCGGCACGGCTTTGATGGAACCGGTAAACTTGAAGTTTTTTAGCCACGCCAAAAAATCTTCGTTAAATGCGCCTGTTGAGCGCAAGTATTCTATTTCTTCGTCACCAAAATGCAAACCGTTTACGTATTCCACGGCTTGTTCCAAACCGGCGGCAATGCAAAAATTGCTTTCGTCATACGGACGGAAAAACACGTCGAAGGTGGCTATTTGGTCGGTTTTACCGTTCAAAAAATAACCATACATCATTGTTAGTTCATAGAAATCCGTAAGCAAAGTTAAATTTCTCATTTTGATACACCCTCCCGTATCACTAAACTTTTTGTGCGCCGCACACGTGCGGCGAGCAGACTATTCGCCTTGCGAACCGTCGGAATTTTTGTCGTTGGCCGTTTGAAGCGCTGCTTTGCGTTTTGCCGCCTTTTTTTCCTTTTCCGGGTCTACCCACGGCTTTAAGTTTTCCACGCCGAAATCCTTATAAACTTTTGGCGGGAACACAAACAACAAAAAGCTGTTTAGCTTAACTTTTTTGCTGTTGCCGCATTGGCAAAGATGTTGATCGTCAAAAGGAGTTTGGGGCGTGTTGCGCAAATTTTTGAAAGCCGGCAGCAACAGACAATAGGCAACGGCCGCCAAACAAAGCACTGCCGCCACTGCCAAAACGTAGCCGTTGGCAATGCCGTCCACAACGCCCCACTTAACGCAAGAGAACACCGCCACGCCCAGCAAGGCAATGCAAACAACCAAATAGCACACAGTTTGAGTGAAATATTTGTCGTAATCCGTTTGCCAGCCGCCGACAGGCAAGTTGCGAGCGTTGCAATTTTCACAATAGAGTTTTAGTCTGTCGCAAAGCGACCAAATGCCTAGCGCCGAATAGATGCTGACGAGCACGGAGAAAAATCCGGCAATAAATTTGGATTCGCCGCCAAGCACGAACATGACAATGCCAATTGCCATGGTGACAACGGAAACTGCAAGCAGCACCCAACGTGAAGCGGCAAGCTGCTGGCGCTGATTTTTGAACAATTTGCTATACAGCCCGTGCAACTGCTTGCGATAGATGCGAGAAAGCAACAACAATCCGAAAATTATTGTGAACACCGAAACAAGCTGGGAAATTTTTATGTCCGTTTCGCGCGCGCCAATATACAAATACAAACTGTCGCTGCGCATGCCTTCGATTATCAAACGAACAATGCCATAGTAGATGCCGTAAAACGCCGAACACCAACCAAGTTTGTAGTGCTTGGAACGCATCAAAATGCACACGCAAACCAAAAAGCCAATGAACGTGCAAACACTTTCGTAGAAGAAGGTTGCTTGATACCAACCGGAGCCTTGGTTGCCGTTGGCGATCCAAACGGCAATGCCGTTGAAGCCGTGGTTGGGATTGCTGCCCCAAAAGTTGACCATATCGCCAAAGTTGTTGGTGATAAGGTTGCCGTAGGCTTCTTGGTTGGCAAAGTTGCCCCAACGACCAATGCTTTGCGCCAAAAACAGGCCGGGCATAACGCAATCGGCAACGATGCGGAAATCTTGCTTTTTGATTTTGCTACAAACAAATGCGGCAATGTAGCCGACAATAACGCCGCCGTAAATTCCCAAACCGCCACTGCGGAAGTTGAAAAAGGTGGACCAGTTGGAAGTTTGTCCGCTCCAAGGGAAAATGTAGACGTAGAGCCTTGCACCCAAGACGCCAAACGGAATGATAACCAATGCATAGATGGTTATGTCGTAGGGGTCGTAGCCGCGTTTTTTGAAGTAGATTCCGCCCACCAGAATGGCCAAACACATGCCGGTGACGATGATGAGCGCATAAAAATAGATGGGAACGCCAAAAATGCAAAGCGCAGGACGCCCCCATTGCGAGCCAACACCAAAATAGGCGTTGCCCCAAACAAGAGTCATACTTGTGGAAATTTCGGAAAGTAGGTTAATCAATAGTTTGTTCCTTCCTGCAAAATTATTGAAAACATTGTACTCTTTTGCCGCCAACTTGTCAATTGTTATAGTTAATTAACAAATATATATTTGTTAAAGGCCGACCACGCGTGCGCCTAAAATAAAAAGCATCGGGGTGTTTTTTTTGCAAACACTAGTTTTAATTTTGATGGCTATTGGAGCACACTAGTGATTGCATGGCAATTTGCCACAGGCAACGGGTGATGGACAAAAAGACAAGTCTGGGAAATAAAGGGCGACTTTGTCCCCAAAAAGCATTTGAATTTTGACGGCTACTAGGCGGCGACTGGGTGTTTGCAAAAAATTTTTCCTGCACAAAAAAACAGTTTTGAGGAACGCCAAATGCAAGCGCAGGAACTTGAAACAAAAAAGCGAAGTGGCGTGTATTCCGCTTTGGGCAGTTGTGTTTTTGCTGTGTGGCGAAAGACAAGTCTAGGAAATAAAGGGCGACTTTGCCCCAAAAAAGCATTTGAATTTTGACGGCTACTAGGCGGCGACTGGGTGTTTGCAAAAAATTTTTCCTGCACAAAAAAACAGTTTTGAGGAACGCCAAATGCAAGCGCAGGAACTTGAAACAAAAAAGCGAAGTGGCGTGTATTCCGCTTTGGGCAGTTGTGTTTTTGAGGTGTGGCGTAAACGAAAAATTTGGCAAAAGTCGCAAAGAATTTGCAAAAAAGACAAAAAAAATTAACAACGTATCAAAAATTTGTGCAAAAACGAATATTATTTGCAAAATAGTATTGTTGAAAAACCAACAATGTGATAAAATGATTTGTAGAATAAAAAAGAGAGCAACTCTATGAGCAAAAATAAAAAAACAAAGGACGAGAAGTGCCTTGACAAGCAGCAACGCCGCTTGCAAAAAAAACAGTCAAAAAATGAAAAACGTCTTGCAAAGGTGGACGAAAAAACTCAACTAAACGAAAAGTTGACCGCCATTGCTAACAAACAGAGGTACGAAAAAAAGTGGTATAAGCTGGATAACGCCGCACTGATGTATCCGCTGGTGGCACGCAAGGAAAGCATTTCTGTTTTTCGCATTGCTGCATTGCTGAAGGAACCCGTTGACCCCATAACTTTGCAACATGCCGTAAACGACGTCTACGTACGCTTTCCATCCATTTGTGGATGCATAAAAAACGGTTGGTTTTGGCCATACATCGACAAGCCTGCCGTGCCCATTGTGGTTAAGGAGCAAACAAAAGTGCCCTGCCGCCCCATTCCGCTAGATGCAAGGCGCAGTCAAATTCGCGTGAACTATTTTCAAAACCAAATTGCCGTGGAGTTTTTTCATTCGGCAACCGATGGCACCGGTGGCGTTATCTTTTTGAACTCGCTTTTGCGCAGCTATTTTGCAAGGCTTGGCATAGAAACGGAAAAAGTTAACTGCTACGATCACAGAGACGTGCCTATTCTTGCAGAATTTAGAGACAATTTTGCCAACATTGCCGTGGCGCACAACCCACCACCGTTGCCGCCCATTGTGAAGAGCAAAAGGCTGTGTGGCACCACCATGAAAAACAAAAAGTTTGTTACCACCTTTGGCGTTTGTTCGGCAAAACAACTGCACGAACTGGCGCAAAGCCACAATGCAACGATAACCGACTTTTTGAGCGCCGTGCAAATGCTGGCGCTGGATAAGCTTTGCAAGGCCACAAACAACCGCGACGAACGCCCCATTCGCATTTTGATACCTGTGAATTTGCGCAAGCGCTACGGTGTGGAAACACTTAGAAACTTTTCGAGCTACGTGTTTTACCAATACAACGGCCAAACGAATTTGGACGAGATTTTGGCGGACATAAAAAAGCAAAAGGAAGAACAACTAACCGACGACTACTTCCGTGGAATGGTTAGCTACAACTACAACAGCGGAAACAATCCACTTCTAAAAATTGTTCCGCTGGGCATAAAGCGCGCCGTTATGAAAATTGTTGTTAGCGGACGTTGCGACGGCGTTGTTAACTGTTCGACACTTTCGAACCTGGGCAAGGTTGAAGCGCCCAAAGAATTTGCCGACCACGTTTTGCGCTATGAATTTTTGCTAGGTAAGCCGGCAAAAGGCACAAACAATTTCACCGCCGTTACCTATGGCGACACTTGCGTTATCACCATCACTTCCAAATACTTGGAAAACGATTGTGAAAGACATTTCTTCACCACTTTGGCAGAATTGGGACTAGATTTGGCGTTGGAAAGCGACGTTTGGGAGGATGAAAAATGAAATATTGCCCAAAATGTAAGGTAAACGTCCACCATCAACTGCAAAATTGCCCATTGTGTGGTGGATATTTGGACGAAAAGGACAGCAATGAAAAGTGTCAAACCTACGTTAACATGGACGACTGCGTGGCCTATCCCGTGCTGCACGAAATGAAAAGCGAAAGTTTTTTCCGCTTTAAGTTTAACCGTGCTTTGCTGATTTTGCTTGCTTTTTGCATTGTGCTTAACGTACTTGTTACGCCACAATCGCATTGGAGCGCCTATGTTGCAATTGGCGTTGTGTTTACCATCTTTTGTGTTATGACACCCATCAACGTGAAGCACCGCTTGGCACGCTACGTGCGCACCGACGTTTTTGTGCTGACGGCACTGGCCATCGGCATGGAATTTGCCGTTTGTGACGGAAAATTTAACTGGTTCACCGTGGAATACGTTTTGCCGTGGTTTTACGTGGCCGCCATTGTGCTGACGGATATTTTTATTGCATCCATGCACCGCCGCAACAAACAACTGTTTTCTACGCTGATTTTTTGCACGGTTTTTGCAATTATTCCACAAATTGTGCTATGGATAACGTCTGCAACGGAAGTTTACACCCCAAAAACGACAATTAACTTTGTTGTGTTTTTTGCATCCATTTTGAATTTGCTGGCCGTGTTTCTTATTTGGAGCCGCTGGCTCAAAGAAGAAATGGAACGCAACATGAGCGTTTAGTTGCACCACTATGACCACAAAAACGGAAGGTTGAAAATGAGAAAAAAATTGACGTTTTCGATAATCTTGATGGCATCTTCGGCAATGCTTATTGCATTGTGCGTTGTTTTGCTAAACGTAAATTCACTGGTGGCAAACCAAGATAACCAGGCTTCCACTGCAATTTTGTCGTGGGCTTTTTTGGGCGTTGCGCACTTCATTTGGCCAATTTTGGCGTTGCTTTACTTAGTACTTGCTATAATTGCGCTAAAAGCAAAAAGCGTTATTACCACAAAATGGGAAAGTTTGCTGCTGACGGTTGTTAGCTTGGCCGCACTGCCACTGTGCGTTATTTCTTCCGCACTAACATTCAAACTTGCGTCGTATTCCGTCGTTATGGGCGTGTTTCAGGCCCTTGGAATTGTCGCGCACCTTGCAGCAACTGTGACGTCCATTGTGGTTTTAGCCAAAACAAAAGGCAAGCGTGCCAGCAAACAAGACGAAGCGGAATAAGCGCAGGCTTGCAACGTGATTGAAAGATAGCGTAGTTTATAATAATTACACGGATAAATTTGTATTAAAAAAAGAGTTCGGCACTGAGCCGAACTCTTTTTGACAATATTTTTGATAGAATAAACACAAAGTGGGGTTGAGGCCAAAGCGTGCATAGCACACTTTTTCTTTGGCACGTCTTTTGATTTATGCCGCAAAAATAAGCAGCACGTTCATCGTTTTATTGATATCGAAAGCCATATTGAAATTTTGGAAAATTGAAATAGGCAATATTTATAGGTGCGCGTTGCAACTATAAAAATTGTTGCGTTTGCCGCAATCAAACAACACGGTGAACACCACTTAAATTTGAGACCAAAACACCCGTTTGGTGCCAAGCTCGCGATACAAAAGAGTTGGTACCCCACCTGGAGCGGCCGCTAAAAGCCAAGGCTTACAAGCAATGCGTCATCTATTTTTTGCATAACTTCGGCGGGCAATTCGCCAATTTTATCTTTTAGACGGCTTTTATCTATGGTGCGTATTTGCTCCAACAACACGACGGAATCCTTTGGCAAGGGCGTTTCTGCACGCGAAAGCCCCACGTGCGTGGGCAATTTGGCCTTATAAAGCCGCGAAGTTGTTGCCGCCGCAATCACTGTTGGACTAAATTTGTTGCCGACGTCGTTTTGCAACACCACAATGGGGCGTATTCCACCTTGCTCGCTACCAACAACAGGGTTCAAATCTGCGTAATAAACTTCTCCTCGTTTAACTGTCATTTTAGTTCCCTCAATTTTGGGCAAACACTCTTTTGCACGCACAGCAAAATTTTTTTAAGAGCACGCCGCTCTGTTTGCAAGTAGCAAAAGGCGGCCGCTGAACACCCGAAACTGCTTTTGGACAAGCATTTTTACGCAGGCCACCGCTATTACATAAAACGAAAAGTTTTGCCTAGATGCACTGAAGGCATTACAAGCAAAATTTCATAGCTTTATATACTAGACGTGCAAAAACAAGAGTTTTTGCGGCAAAACGATAGTTGCAAAGACTTTGCTGCAAGCAAAAAGGTTGCTTTGGATAGCGCACAAGATTTTTCTGCTTACAGAAATGGAAAACTTTGCCAATTTTTGCGAATAAAGTGCAAATTTGTGCGTCAAAAACACAGTTTTGCAAAGTAAGCCACGGCAAAAGGTTTACTTCGGATAGTATATGCTATGTAACAGTTGCAAAAAGTGTTTGCATGTTTATTGTTGCCAACAACTAATTTACATATACTTGAACTATCAAAAACTAGCGCACCACCTCCCAAACGTTTTTTTGTTGATCACAATTTTTTGGAAACCTGCAAGCAAGAACCATAAAACAAAAGCAACAAAAAATTGAACACGCTATGCCCACAGCCGCATTTAACTTGCCGACTTTGCTATCGTTCCAAAATAGCTCACTAATCCGCAAGAATGCAACAAAAAAAGACGCACTGCATGGCTGCAATGCGTCTTTTGACTGCAAAAAAACTATTTCAATTCGTCCAATCTTGCCAAAAGTTCTTTGTGCAAATCTTGGAATTTTTGCAACTTCGCCTTTTCGTTTTCCACCAAGGCGGCAGGGGCTTTGGCGATGAAGCCGGCGTTGTTAAGTTTGCCGTTTGCACGGGCAATTTCGTTTTCGACGTTTTCCAATTCCTTTTTCAAACGCAAAATTTCTTTTTCGGCATCTACCAAATCGCCCAATGGCACTTCGCAAGTTGCTGCGGCACACACCACTTTTACAACTTTTTCGCCCTGCGGAGCCACGCCGTGAACAACTTCTTCCAAATTGCAAAGTTTTGCCAAATACAAATCACATTCGTCCAAACGAGCATCGGAGGAGGTGAGATAGGTTCTGATGCGCTTAGAGGGCACCACGCCATATTCCGTGCGAACGTTGCGCAGTTTGGCAACGACTTCTTTAAGTTCTTCAACCAAACGGCAGTCGTCTTCAAAATTCAGGCTTGGGTCGACTTCGGGATAGTGTTGAATCATGATGCTTTCGCCGTGGAAAGGCAACGATTGATAGATTTCTTCGGTGATGAAGGGCACGAAAGGATGCAACAACTTCAAAATCTTATCTAGCACGAAGTTCAAAACGGAAAGGGTGTCGCAACGAGCTTGATCGTCAGTGCCATATAGCACGGGTTTGGTAAGTTCGATATACCAATCGCAGAATTCACTCCAAACAAAATCGAACAGCGTTTGACATGCCAAACCAAGTTCGTATTTTTCCATTAGGTCGGTAACTTCCTTGGTGACAACGTTAAGTTTGGTCAAAATCCACTTATCCGCCAAAGTTAGGTGGCAGGTAGAAATATCTTGTTTTAGTTGCTTGCCTTCGCAATTCATCAAAACAAAGCGGCTGGCGTTCCAAATTTTGTTCATGAAATTGCGTGTTCCATCAATTTTATCGGGCGAAAAACGAATATCCGAACCGTTTGCAACGCCGTTTAGCAGTGCAAAACGCAAGGTATCGGCGCCGTATTTATCGATGAAATCAACGGGGTCAACGCCGTTGCCCAACGATTTGCTCATTTTGCGGCCTTGTTCGTCACGAACAATACCGTGCATCAAAACGTCGTGGAAAGGCACTTCGCCGGTGGCGTAGAGGGAACTGAAAATCATGCGGGCAACCCAGAAGAAAATGATGTCGTAGCCGCAAGAAAGAACGCTTGTGGGGAAGAAAGTTTTGAAATCGGGGCTTCCGCTGCAATAGCCCAACGTGGAGAAGGGCCACAATGCGCTAGAGAACCAAGTATCCAAAACGTCTTCGTCTTGGTGCAAATGGTTGCCGCCACACTTGGGACATACGGTCGGGTCGGTTTCTTGGCAAATTTCGGCACCACAATCGGGGCAATACCACACCGGGATGCGATGTCCCCACCACAATTGACGGGAAATGCACCAATCCTTGATGTTTTCCATCCAGTTGTAGTAAATTTTTTCGAAACGTTCGGGGTGAAATTTGATTTCGCCCTTCTTAACTGCTTCGATGGCAGGTTTTGCAAGCACGTCCATCTTGACAAACCATTGCTTGGAAACAATGGGTTCCACCGTTGTGTGGCAACGATAGCAACTGCCAACGTTGTGCTTGTGCGGCTCAACTTTTTGCAAAATGCCCATCTCTTTTAGCTTGGCAACAATGCGTTTGCGCGCTTCGTAGCGATCTAGTCCGGCAAATTCACCGGCATTTTCGTTCATGGTGCCGTCGTCGTTCATAACGCGAATTACCGGCAAATTGTGTCTTACGCCCACTTCGAAGTCGTTAGGATCGTGCGCGGGGGTTATTTTTACCACGCCTGTTCCAAAACTCATATCCACGTATTCGTCGGCAATAACGGGAATTTCGCGGTTAACAAAGGGCACGACAACCGTTTTGCCCACCAAATGTTTGTAGCGATCGTCGTTGGGGTTTACGGCAACGGCGGTATCGCCAAGCATGGTTTCGGGACGAGTGGTTGCAAACGTGACGGTGGTTTTTCCATCGGTTGTGGTATATCCGTAGTGCCAAAAATGTCCGTCTTGTTCGGCATATTCCACTTCTGCATCGGAAAGCGCCGTTTGGCAGGTTGGGCACCAGTTGATGATGCGGTCGCCACGGTAGATTAGGCCTTGATTATACATTCTTACAAAAGCTTGACGCACTGCTTTGCTGCAATTTTCGTCCATGGTGAATGCAAGACGAGTCCAGTCGCAACTGCTGCCCAAATATTTTAGCTGTTCAACAATGCGGCCGCCGTATTTTTCCTTCCATTCCCAAGCACGCTTCAAAAAGCCTTCACGACCCAAATCGTGCTTATCGATGCCTTCCTTTTTTAGCGCTTCAACAATTTTAACTTCCGTTGCAATGCTGGCGTGATCCACACCGGGCAACCACAACGTGTTGAAACCTTGCATGCGTTTGAAACGAATAAGGCTATCTTGGATGGCGTTATCCAAACCGTGGCCAAGGTGCAACTGTCCGGTGATGTTGGGCGGCGGCGTAACCATGGAAAAGTGCGGTTTGTCGCTTTCCGCTTTGGGGGTGAAATAGCCTTGTTCCATCCACCAGCGATACAAATCTCTTTCGAAAAGATTGGGTTGATAAGTTTTTTCTATCATAAGTTTCTCCCATAGCAGCAAAAACTGCCAAATAAAATAAAAAAACGACCTTGCTCCATCAAAGGGCAAACGGTCGTTGCGGTACCACCTTCGTTCCGATTTTGGCATGCCAAAAATCGCTCGTTAAAGTTTTTAACGGAACAACCCGAGCAAAACTACTTTCGCAAACTGCGCCGTTTCGTTTTGCCAACAAACAAACTACATTTTGCACTTCTCGACACGGAATTTTCACCACAGTCCGCTCTCTTTAGACGAAAAACTTGCAAAACCTTTTGTTTTTGGTTTTTACAATTTAATTTTAGCACATTGTCGAGCAAATTGGCAAGCGTTTTTTTGCATGACGCACGGCACAAAATGCGCTTTGTGGCTGCCAAAACAGTATTGCGACGCTGCAATGCGGAAAAATTCCACAACGGGCCGTGCTTTTTTGATTGACAACTGTGTTGATGCAACGGCGAAGTGTTTGCTATGCAAATGCTTTTGGCGTGTGCGTGCAAGCTGACAAAGCAGTGCCGTGAGAACAAAAAAACTCGGCAAGGTTTTTTTTTGTTGGAACTAGTTTGTTACAAAACCACTTTTGGCAGACCAAAAAAATGAAAAATTATTTTTGATGATGAATACGTCAGCCGCAAAACAGTGCCGCGTGGCCGGCAAAGGCCTTAAAAAGCGCTTTGGGTGCGTACTTGCCATTTATGTGCATTGTTCGGGCAAACGTTTTGAAATGCGAAAAAAATTTTTGCAAAAAGCAATGTCTTCTAGCAAAAGCCAACAACAAACTGACTAGTGGCAATGCAAAAGCGTTTATTTTGCAATTTTTGGGCCAGTTTTGATGCAAAAATTGCAACGGGGTGTCAAATCTAGGCACGACAAGCGGAAATAAGCGCATCAACAATGTTACGGACTTCGGCGCGCAGTGCACTTCCACTGTGGCCGTTGGCGAAGGCGGAACTTCTTTTGTTGACGATGGTATCCCAAACGTCGACGTCTAGTTTTGCGCCGGTTGTTTTGACAATTAGTTGCAAACCGTTGTGCAAATTTTGCGTGAACACCCAAACACCTTTTTCGTTTTGACAAAAGCCGTTTTGAGAAAGTTTTTCTGGCGAAAGTTGCACACCGGAAATTAAGTACGAATAATTCATTTTTATCACCTGTGTTAATTTTACCACAAAAATTGCTAACCGTCAGCAACTTGCCCCAAAATTTAGAAACAATTTGTAGGGACAAAACTTTTCACCTTTTTTACGCAAAAACAATAGTATGCAGTATACAAAAAATAAAAGGAGAAGGCTTTTGAAAAAATTGGCAGTTTTTGCGCTTATGATTTTGCTTGCAATGTCCGTGCTAGTTATGGTGTGCGGTTGCAAAACTAGTGACGGCACGGTTCGTGTTAGCGAAGTTACACACAGCATTTTTTATGCGCCGCAATATTTGGCAATGGCGCTGGGCTACTTTGAAGAAGAGGGATTGACTGTTGAAATTACCAACGGCAGCGGCGCCGACAACGTTATGACGGCATTGCTTACGGGGGAAGCGGATATTGGACTTATGGGATGCGAAGCAAACATCTACGTGTATTTGCAAGGCAAAAAAGATTATCCCAAAATTATTGCGCAACTAACCAAACGGGACGGTAGTTTTTTGATTGCGCGGACGCCTATGGAAGGGTTTGATTATTCCCAGGCGCAAGGCAAAACTGTGCTTATGGGGCGCAAGGGCGGCATGCCTGCCATGATTTTGCAATACGTGCTTAACGGCAAAGGACTTGAAAATGGCACGAACGTTACCATGGACTATTCCATTCAGTTTGGCGCGCTTGGCCCGGCTTTTACCGGTGGAACGGGAGATTTTGTTCCGTTGTTTGAACCGGCCGCCAGCCAAGTTGTGGCGGAAGGCAAAGGGTACGTTGTTTCGGCCATTGGCATGGATAGCGGCGAAATTCCCTACACCTGCTACACCGCAACGGAAAAGTTTTTGAAAAACAACGGCGAAAAAGCACAAAAGTTTTTGAAAGCCGTTTGGCGTGGCACAAAATATTTGTTTGAACATTCTGCCGAAGAGTGCGCACGTCTTATTTTGCCCTACTTCGACGGCACCGAGGAAGAACTGATAGTTTCGGCCATTGGCAACTACAAAACGTACGACGTTTGGAACAGAACACCGGTTGTGAACAAGCAAGCATTTGAACGTATTCAACGCATTATGCAAAACGCCGGCGAACTTAGCAAAACGGTGGAATACGAAAAGCTGGTGGACAACACCTACGCAAACATAATTGGATAGCAAAGAGGCCACACCATGCCCATTTTGAAATTTGAAAACGTGAGCAAAGTTTTCTACACCAAAACACAACAAACAACGGCAATCAAAAACCTTACGTTCCAAGTGGAAGAAGGACAATTTGTTGCACTGATTGGCCCATCGGGGTGTGGCAAAACCACGATACTTTCGCTTGTGTGTGGATTGATTGAGCCGACGACGGGAAAAATAGTTTTTGACAAATCGGGCAGTGTGGGCTATATGCTACAAAAAGATCAGCTTTTTGAGTGGCGCACGATAGAGAAAAACGTGCTGTTGGGGCTGGAAATTCAAAAAAAGTGCACGGCGGAAAACGTGGAAATTGCACGGCAACTATTGAAAAAATACGGGCTTTGGGAATTTAGAAATCACTTGCCGCATCAGCTTTCTGGCGGCATGAGACAACGGGCAGCATTGATACGCACGCTATGCACCAAGCCCCAACTGCTGCTTTTGGACGAACCGTTTTCGGCATTGGATTTTCAAACAAGACTTAGTGTTTGCGACGACGTTTACGACATAATCAAAAAGGAAGGCAAAACGGCGTTGCTTGTGACACACGACGTTTCGGAAGCAATTTCCATGGCGGATACGGTGATAGTTTTAACTAAGCGGCCGGCAACGGTTTTGGCAACGCATCAAACGCATCTGGAGCAGGTGCCAACACCACTTAAACGACGCGAAAGTCCTTCGTTTGCAAAACAGTTTGAGTTGTTGCACGGATACTTGACGGGGCAAAATGGATGAAAATTGGCGACAAATTGGCAAAAATTGTATATTATGTTTGTCATAATAGTATATAAATCATAATTTTTCGGCAAAGTTGGCGGTTTTTGCCGCAGGAAGTGAAAAAGTTTGCACACCGCCGCCGTTGTGCGTTGCGGCCAAGTTTTTTTCCTGGGCACAAAAATAAAAATTCTAGTAACTGAAAAAACTTGTCTAAAAAAACAAAAAAATTTGTTACTGCAGTGAGGGACTACAAAACGAAACGAAGTAAAAAAGGCGTGTGGAGCAAGACGAACAACCATTGAAACCATCAACGCTTTTTAATAAAAACAAAGCGATTCCAAAGGAAATTTGCATAGTGTTTGAAAAACCTACTACACCACATTTTAGGAACAAAAAAACAATTAGCCGCACAAAACCCAACAAAAGAAACAATGCTTTTGTTGACTGCGGCCGACAGGAGAAACAGGAAACTTGCGAAACAGGCGACAACTAGAAGCCCGAAACTTTTTACAAAATGTTGCAAAAAAATAACAGAGTAAAAGATTGTGCGAATTTTAGAATGCGGCAAAACAAAGCAAACGGCTGTGGAAAGCAATGATCGCGCTAACAAGTTTTTTCATAAGTGATAAGGCGGCGGCGAAGTCGATTTGCTTTGATGGTTAAAAAAGGCGCGCCACGGACATTCGGAAAATAAAAAACAAACCTAAAAAACAATTAAAAATTTGGCAAACACGGAGGAGAAAATGCAACAGGCAAACACCACTTTTACCAAAGAACACTTGCAATTTTTGGCGCGCAAACGCCAACGCAAAATTTTGGTGCACATTTCGCAAGTGAGCGTGCTTGTTGCCGCGTTGTGCATATGGGAAGTTGCCGCACGGCTGCAATGGATTGATAGTTTTATCACCAGCAGCCCAACTCGCATTTTTGCAACATTGTGCCAACTGGTAGCAGACGGCACCTTGTTGCACCATGCGTATATTTCCACTTTGGAAACACTTGCCGGGTTTGCAATTGGAACAATTGTTGGGTACGCAGTGGCAATTGCACTGTGGTGGAACAATTTTTTGAAGGACGTTTTTGAGCCCTACGTTGTTGTGCTTAACAGCTTGCCCAAAATTGCTCTTGGGCCGCTGATAATAATTTGGGTGGGCACTGGCAAGGCGGCAATAATAACCATGGCCGTACTGATTTCCGTTGTTATCACCACCATCACTATCTTGAACGGTTTTTTGAAAACGGATGCTGACAAGGTTTTGCTGCTGCTAAGCATGAAGGCAAACAAACTGCAAATTTTTTGCAAACTTGTGGCGCCATCCAATTTACCCACGCTTATGGCAACGCTAAAAATAAACGTTGGGATGGCGTGGATTGGTTCGATAATGGGCGAATATCTTGTTTCCAAAGAGGGCCTGGGATACTTGCTGGTTTATGGAAGCCAGGTTTTCCGCTTGGATCTTGTTATGACCTGCACTATTGTTCTTTGTGCGCTGGCCGGCGTGATGTATGCCGTTGTTTCCGTGCTAGAAAAATTGGCAACAAGGAACTTTGGACAATGACTTTCGTAGCCGCAACAAACACACAAAACCCAAACAGCGCAACAAAGGCGTAGCCATATTTAAGGGCAAAATCGAACCCCAAAAAGGAAAGGGCGCACGTTAAGCCAACTAGCAGAAAAGCCAACAGGTTTTTGTTACCGCCAAACACCACTTCGGCGGCTTGTAAAACAGGCATTAAGTTTGCGCAAATGCTTGCAACAACACTGAAAAACACCGCCAAACATCCAAGTACAACCAATAGCAGGCTATTGTTGCGGCCAAACAGTGGCAAGCTTAGGGAAAAATCGCTACACCAAACTGCCAACGCGGCAAGCAAGGCAAAAACAGCGGCGCAAATTGCCGAATACAAACAGCAATTGCCCTTTTGCCGCTGGCCAAGGGAAACCAACACGCCCAAAATTGTTGCTACGGAAAATGCGGCGTATCCAACCGGTGAAAATTTGCTGACTGTGACAGTGCCACCATCGGGCTTGGGCAAAGTTGCAATTAGCAACAAATATGCGGCAATAAGCACAACGGAAACAACGTTGACTACTTTGAAAAAGGCAAAACACATGCGCAAAACAACAAGGCAACAAAGGGCAATAAGCACACTGCAAACTAGCGGTGGCAAACCCAGCGCTAGTTGAAAACACTCGTCTACGCCGGCAAGCAAAGTTGCGGCGCACACCAAACTACACAAACAATAAAGCCACGCGACAATTGTTTTGCCACGCCCAAAGCAAGCCGAAAATAATTGCAACACCGTCTTGCACTGACAAGCCGCACAAGCTTTGCGCACCACAAAACAAAAAGCAAAAAAGCAAATGGCAAAAATAAAAACGTTGGTGAAATTGCCAAAGAAAGCTGCCGCTTCCTTGCCGCTTAGAAAACCAACGCCTATGCAACTGCCCACAACTGTTGCACAATCAAAAAATACGTCGCGAATTTTCATACTATACGGTATGCAATTCGCGGCGTATAAAGAAGTTGCGGCTGTTGCAAAATGAACGACTCGCCCAAAAACCGCAACTAAAAACAAAAGACACATTAAGTTGTTTGCATCGGAATAGATGCCTTTTAAGTGCTAAATAAACACTTGCCAAAACATCACGTTGATGTTTTTTGATACAAATAAAACAAATTTTAGTGCAGTGTTGATGCGTTTGGTGCAAACTAGACAAAAGTTTCAATATCACCTTGAAGCAGTGGAAAATAAGCACAAATTTCGGTGCCACGACGATGCTTTTTAGTGCAAAGCCTACCAGCGTCGAACAAGAATTGACGGCATTTAAGCGGCAAAATTGTAACTTTTTTTTGCACTACGTATGCGGTTTTTTGTTACTTTGCAAAATTTTGCACTTAACAGGGCAACGTTGCTATTTTTGAAAAAGCTTATCCACTGCCGCTTGATCGTAGCAATATTTTTTGCCGCAGAAGTGGCAACAAACTTCTATTTTTCCTACTTCGCTAACAATGCTTTGCGCTTCTTGTTTGCCAAGCCCACGCACAAGTTTATCTATTTTGCGCTTGGAACAATCACACTTGTAGGTGACGGCTTTTTCCACCGTAAATACGGGGTTGAAACGGCCGAAAAACCGTTCGATAACTTCACGCGCAGTGCTGTTTTCGAACTGATAGCTCATTTCGTCCATAGCGTACATAACCGTTTCCACAGCAGAAAGCAAGCTTTCGTCACAGTTGGGCATCACCTGCACAAACACGCCGCCGGCCGATTTGCACTTGCCGTTTTGCAAGCCAACGCCAAGGGTTACGCCACAAGGCTGCTGTTCGCTGGTTGCATAGTAGTAGGCAAAATCGTTGGCAATTTCGCCGCTGATTAGCTGCGACGAACCAACGTAGGGTTGCTTCAAACCAATATCCTTAACAACGGTTAGTTGCCCATTGTGCCCCACTGCCGCGCCCACGTCCAAGTGGCCGTTTTCGCGAAAAACCGTTTCCACAACGGGGTTTTCCACCGTGCCTTTTACGTGGTTTTTGCCGTCGGCACACACTGTTATAAGTCCAATTGGGCCGCCTCCATCGATTTTGGCCGTAAGGTGATAGCGCTCGTCTTTAAGTTCTTCGCCCATTAGCGCCGCCATTGTTAGTGCCCTGCCCAGCGCAGCCGCTGCCACGGGTGAAAGACCATGCGCTTTTATGGCCTTGTTGACAATATCTTTTGTTTCCACAGCAGAAATTATCAAAGAATTTTCTATTATTGCTTTTGTTAAAACCGATGCCATTTCAACACCCCTTTTTTGCATAGTAAGTTGTTCGCAAACTGTCTTTCTGAAGTGGCTTGCCGTATTCGGCAGAAACTTGTTTTAGCACAAATCCTGCACTATGCAATGCTGCAGAAACTTGTTCTTGCGTGTGCACATACTGCAAGTGCCGTTCGTCTTGGCGGTTATAAAGTTGGCCAACCTTTTCGAACAACGACAGATCCATTTGAACCTTTTCGCCCAAAAGTTTGTTCGTCCAAAGCAGCGTTGCCTCGTCACAATCGTAGAAAAACGTTTCGTTACCCAATACGTTTTTTAGCTTATAGGGCGACGAAACGTCAAAAACAAAAGCGCCGCCATCCGTCAAATTGTTGAAAACTGTGGCAAAAAACTGCGGCAATTCCTGCTGTGAAAGGTAGTTTACGCCATCGTTGACAATTGTTATCATGTTGGCCTTGCGTATTAACGAAAGCTTGCGCATATCTTGCAACACAAAGGTTGCTTTGCGGCAATTGTTGGATGCTTCCTGCAACATTTCCGCACTGGAATCCACTCCCAAAAGAGAAAATCCGCCTTTGGCAAGCAGCTTTGTCATTTTTCCCGTGCCGCAGGCGAGATCGACAACGCTTTTTGCGTTGCAACTTTGAGCCACAGCAAACAAATATTGCGACCAACTTTCGTAGTCGCAATCGTTGTGGGAAAACCTATCGTAATATTTTGCCAATACGGAATAGTTTTTCATAGAATATCAACTTCCCTAACGCGCGTTTTGCGCAAGTTTGATTGTGTTTGCAAAGCTATGCGTTGCAAAAGGTATTTTGACACGCACAAACAATGCCTTGCGGTGCTTACACGTTGCGGCAACAAAAGCATTTTTGTGGCATTTTGCAATTTTTAGCAAGTTGCAAGCAAAATTAAATTTCAACGCCGCAACGCAACTGGGCGGCACGGCGCTGTGTTAAAACAAAATTATTCGGCATCGTCTTCGGATGCAGACACCACTTCGACAGTTTGTTCAACGGGGGCTGCAACTTCTTCGGAAACAACCTCGGGGGTTTGTTCTGCTTCCGCAACGGGAGCTTCAACAGTTTCTTCGGGAATTGCCAATGCTTTTTTGTGCTTGTTTTTTCGTGCTTCTCTGCGAGCGGCAGCCGCTTGTTCGGCAGCTTCGCGGGCTTGCGCTTCGGCAGCTTCTCTTGCGCGCAGTTCACGCATAACGTCCTTTTTCTTTTTGACTTCCACCGGGTGGAACAAAGCAAAAGTACGCATCATAAACGTTTGCCACACCAAGGGGAAATACATTCCGCCGAACATGAACATTAAAATGAGCAGCAACATGCGGAACATGGAAGTGGACGGGATGACGAGCATCAAAACAAGGGGAATGAGTGCGATGACAACGTGAATCAAGTTGGGGAACACGTTCATCCACAACAAACGCCACGAATCGTCCAAGTTTTCGAAAACAGATTGTTTGTATGTGACGGAAACGGAGCACAAAATCAGCAAATAGCACACCACAAATAGCCACAAAATGCTAAGCAAAATTGTTAGCACTATTGCTAGCCACAAAATTGTTTTTGCAAGCCAAGCATAGAAAGTGTAGATGCCAAACACGCCAAAGGCAATGATAGCCGTGGAAAGGAATGCGTAGCCAGCGTTGGACTTTATGCCCATCCACAAACTTCTTAGCACGCCCACCGTGGAAAGTTTGCCCGTCCAAAATGCGTCACGAATGACGGCAAATCCGCCGGAGAACACCACAAAAGTTAGTAAAGATGCGCCAACCATCATAAGGCCGTAGGTTACGTTGGAATTGAAAACTTGTTGCTGATAGTATTCTTCCACGTCCCACCAAGCACCGGTGGAAAAGCCGAAAATGTTTTGTGTGGGCAACTTTTGGTAAACTTCGTTTAGCGCCGTTTGACCCAAAGTTCCTACAAGAAAAATGGGCGCAATCATTATGAGCATAAGAATGCTAAAACCAAACAAACGCCAAAGGTTATCACGATACAGAACCTTGAAAAATCCCCAAGCACCCAAACGATTGCGACGCTTCATAACGTGCGAATTACGTTCGTTGTTGAGCCTAATTTTGCTAAAATCCATTGTTACGTCCTTCGAGGCGCATACCTCTAATTATTATATCACAAGGTATTATATCAAACTTTTGCAAATATTTCAATTATATTAAGCGTCATTTTTGTGAAGTTTTGACGGATGCGCACGACAAAAAAGCAAAAGCAACACAAATGCTATACGTATGCAAGGATATTTGCAACGATCACTCTAGTTTTTTTTCGAACTTGACAAAAAACAGAACCGCTTAAAAGTAAAAACAGGGCGCAACACCACTTGCAGAGAATTTGAAAGAAAACAGCAAAAGAAAAAGCTTGACGAGACAAGCACAAAAGCTTGCACAAAGTGAAATAAAAAACTAATGAATTATGCGGAAAAAGGCAAAGACAAGGCAAACACATACATGAAACGCAACCTGTTTTTGGCACACAGCACAAAGTCGCAAAAAAATGCTACACGATGCGCAAAAAATAATCGGCAGCAACAGGGCGCGGCACCACTTGCAGAGAATTTGAAAGAAAACAGCAAAAGAAAAAGCTTGACGTGACAACCACAAAAGCTTGCCCCAAGTGAAATAAAAAAACGAATGAATTATGCGGAAAAAGGCAAAGACAAGGCAAACACATACATGAAACGCAACCTGTTTTTGGCACACAGCACAAAGTCGCAAAAAAATGCTACACGATGCGCAAAAAATAATCGGCAGCAACAGGGCGCGGCACCACTTGCCGCACACAAGTTGTAGTTGCGCAATTGGTACTAGCTTTGGCGGCAATTTCGTTATTTTTGCAAAGCATTTGCCATAACCTAGAAAACGGAGAACAAAATGGCAACTATTGCCGTGATAGGCGCAACCGGGCTGGTGGGACGCAAACTTTTGGAAATGCTTTCGCTAAAACTGCCGGAACACAAGCTTGTGGCATACGCAAACACTTCCGTCGGGCAAAAAATTGACGTGTTTGGCAAAACGCTTACGGTGCAAAGTTCGCAAAAAATTTTGCCCTGCAAGTATGCAATGTTGCTAACTACCGACGACGTCTCCAACAGTCTTGTGCCGGAACTTGCGCGGCAAGGCACCATTTGCATAGATAATAGCGCGGCATTTCGACAAAAAAGTGGCGTTCCGCTGGTTGTTCCACAAATAAATGGCGGCACGGTTGGGTGTTGCAAGATTATTTCCAACCCCAACTGCACCACAATTCAAATTGCCATTGCACTTGATGCGCTTAGAAGTTTGCAACCGACAAGCGTGAACGTTGTCACTATGCAATCGGCAAGCGGGGCTGGTCGTGACGGGCTGAGCGATCTTTCGGAAAACCGCACCTATGGCAAACTTAGATGCTTGCCGCATCCGCTTTGCGACAACGTTATCCCAAAAATTGGCGGCGTTTTGCAGGATGGCCAAACCGCCGAAGAACAAAAAATTGCGCAAGAATTGCCCAAAATTTTGTCGACGAAATTGCAAGTGAACGCACTTTGCACGCGAATTCCCGTATCGGTGGCACACTGTGCCGCACTTAACGTGAAATTCGGTCGGGATTTCACCGTGCAACAGGTGCAAAAATTGCTGAAAGACACACCAAACGTTTTGCTTATGGACGATGCCGAAGCGGAAGTTTACCCCATGCCACAAACACTTAGGCACACTTGTTTTGTGGGAGTTGGACGGCTGAGAAAATGTGGCGACGGCAGTTTGAACGCATTTTTAGTCGCCGACAATTTGCTTGTTGGCGCAGCATACAACGCATATAAAATCTTGGAAATTGCGCTTAAAAACAATGAGTAGCAACATGCAACAATCAAACAAAATGCAACTTATAACGGCGCTTGCAACGCCCTTCAAAAACGGCAAACTTTGCCTTGATAGCTACCGAAAACTGCTTAGGCATCAAACAGGCCACGCAACACAACTGCTATGCGCAGGCACAACGGGCGAAGAAGCAATGCTTTGCGCAAGGGAAAAGCGTTTGCTTGTGGAGACGGCCAAATGCAGCGGCTTGCCTGTTTGGGTGGGAATAAGCGGGTGCACAAAAGCCGCCGCAAAACAAGCAAAATTTGCTAAACAATGCGGCGCCGACGGCGTGCTTATTTCGCCGCCATCGTTTTTTAAGTGTACGCAAAAGGGGTACGTTTGCCACGTGCAGGAAGTTTTGCAAGTGGGCTTGCCAGTGATGCTATATAATGCGCCGTCCAGATGTGGCTATTCCCTTTGGCTAGAAGCCGTTTTGCAACTGGCAAAATATGGCGTAAGTTTGAAAGATGCCGGCGGCGACTGCCACTACGCACAAAATATTTGCGGACACTTGCCAATTTTTTGCGGAAATGACGAAAATTTGCCCGAATACGTGCAAAAGCGACTTGCTATCGGCGTTGTTTCGGTGGTTTCCAACGCTTTTCCTAGCCTTACGGAACAAGTTTTGCGTGGCGAAGCAACGCAAAAGCAGTTGCAACTTTTTGAAGAGTTTAGCCGCATTGCCTTTGCGGAAATAAATCCGATTCCCATAAAATACGCACTGTTTAGGTTAGGCATTTTTGATACTTTTGAAGTGCGGCTTCCGCTGACACCTGCGGAAAAACAAACACAAATGGCAATTGACGAGTTTTGCAGTCGGCATGCAGAACTGCGCTAGCGTTGCAAAAAAAACGAATCAACAAGGAGAGAAACAGTGAACATAGCAGTTTTTGGGGCCGGTGGCAAGGTTGGGCAAAAGGTTTGCGATGTGGCTAAACAGCGTGGACACACCGTTTTTGCCATAGAAAAACACACACCGTTGCCCCACGAGGCCGTTGATGCAGTGATAGATTTTTCCGTGCCGTCGGCCACAAGACAGGTTTGCGATTTTTGCAAAAGGCACCACTGCGCACTTGTTAGCGGCGTTACCGGACACTCGGAAGATGAGCAAAGTCTGCTTAGGGACTTGCAAAAAACAAACAATGTTTGCCTAAGTTCGAATTTTAGCCAAGGCATGCACACGATGGAACAACTATGCAAAATGTGCGCAGCACTTGGTTGGGATTGCGCAATAACGGAAACGCACCGCAAAGGCAAAATCGATGCGCCATCTGGCACGGCTAAAAAACTTGCATCAATAATTGCCCAAAACGGCACGCCTCTTGTGGAAACTCACAGTCTACGGCTGGGCGACACGGTGGGTACACACCAAATAGCATTTGTGGGCGCTTGCGAAAGCATTTGCATCACGCATACCGTGCAAAATGTTCGTTGCTTTGCGCTGGGCGCCGTGAAAACAGCCGAAAAGCTGACAAAAACTGCAAAAAAGTGACACGTGTTTGAATATCGCTCCAAAAACAAGCACGTGCTAGAACAGAAGAAATCCCGGAAAGCAGGGTGACAATTCCTCGGAAAGCAGAGTGAAAAAATCAAGGCAATAAGGCAACAAAAAACCGCCCAACTGATGGGCGGCACAATTTGTTTTGATTAGTTTTTTCGGCGCAAAACGTCGCCAACGGAAAGATTGAAGGGGCAATTTATTGTTAAAATTTGTTGCACGCGGTTGGCAACTTCCACGGCGTTTCCGTCGGTATCAGAGATACGTTCCACAACGAAAGTTTTGCTGCAATCGGTGCCGGAAGAAATCGTTTCCAACGTGTCGCCAACGGAAAATTTGTTGCGCTGTTCCACAACGATTTGACCATCCGAAACCTGCCGTACAACTGCAATGAACTTATATTCTTCCACTGCACGGCTATCGGCGTAGTATTGGCGTGTTTCGTTTTCGTCAAAATAGAAACCTGTTGTGTATTCTCGGTGGGAAGCCTTGTTGAGTTCGGCGTTGAGGGTGGCAACAAGTTGATCGTCGAAAGTGCCTTCGGCAATTGCATCCAAAGCCCTGCGATAGGCGTTGACAACTGTTCCAACGTAGAAAGCCGATTTCATGCGGCCTTCAATTTTCAAGCTGCACACGCCGGCGCGCAAAATTTGCGGCAAATATGCAAGTACGTTCATATCCTTGGAGTTGAACACGTAGGTGCCGCGATCGTCTTCTTCCACGGGCAAAGCATCCTGCCTAGAAACTTCGCGAACCTCCCACTTCCAACGGCACGCTTGAACACACTCTCCACGATTGCTATCACGGTTGACAAGGTAGTTGGACATTAGACACCTTCCGGAATAGCTTATGCACATGGCGCCGTGAACAAATGCTTCTAGTTGCACGTCGGGGCAAGATTGATGAATTTGGGCAATTTCTTTTAGGGAAAGTTCGCGTGCTAGCACAACTCTTTCGGCGCCCAAACGTTGCCACATTTTTACAGCGTGGCTATTCAAGGTGTTGGCCTGCGTGGAAACGTGGATGGGCAGGTTGCTGTTTGTGCAAACAAAATTGAACGCACCAAGGTCGCTAACCAACACGGCATCTACCTGCGCTTGCTCCAACACGGAAAGGTAGGCAGGCAACTGAGCGAAGTCGTCGTCCTTGGGAAACACGTTAAGCGTGACGTAAACTTTCTTTCCCAAACTGTGTGCATATTGCGCCGCTTCGGCAATTTGCTGATCGTCGAAGTTATCGGCATAGGCACGGAGCCCAAACTTTTTGCCGGCAAGATAGACGGCGTCTGCACCAAAATGAAACGCTGTTTTTAGTTTTTCCATGTTGCCGGCTGGCGCCAACAATTCTACGTTTTTTGCCAAACTTTTTGTGATTTTATCCATTTTACACCATTTTTGTTATATTATGTCTGTCGTAGTAGTATATATTTTTGAAAATTTTCGCCATTCACGGCCTATTTTTAGCGAAGTTTTTGGGAAACGGTTACACCATCGCCAATTCTGTGCAAAGTTGTTTGATACCTTTTGTCGCAAAGAATATCATGCAAAAAAGCATTCATATTTCGTGCCACCGTTATGTGTTTGTGGCGTTTGTTTTCCGGCACGTGTTCAACCAAACCTTTGTAGAGAACATTGTCGCAAACAAGCGTTCCGCCAACTTCCAGCAAGTCGGTTAGGAATGGAAAAAACTTTTCGTACTGTCCCTTGGGGCCATCCATAAAAATAAAATCGTAGCTACCGCTTAGCAACGGAACAATTTCGCGCGCATCGCCCAAAAACAAATTTACCCTATCGCTGTAGCCGGCTTTTGCAAAATTTTCCTTGGCCATTTGGGCACTTTTTTCGTCCATTTCCATTGTGTTCAGGGTGGCAAAAGGCGCAGCAGAAAGCATGATAATTCCGCTGTACCCAATGGCAGTGCCAATTTCCAAAATGCGTTTTGGGTTGCACTGCTTCACCGTTTGGAACAACAATTTTTTTGTGTCGTCCAACATGACGGGTATGTAGTTTTCGCGAGCAAACTTTTGCAGTTGCTCCAAATCGACGTTTGACATTTTCTTGTTCCAATTTTTGCACACGGCACAACCGTGTTTTTTGTTAAGTTGCCGAGCCCTTGCACCACCAACGGGAAATTGAATCACCGCAAAGGCAATTACCTTGACAATCCGTTTTTGCCGCCGCGCTTTTAGAGTGTTTTTCAAGTGCTTGCGGCTTTATGACGATTAGATTGATTTTTGCTCTTTGCGAATTTTTTTTGCTCTGAATACTATCTTTTGTTTGCTATTGTGGGGCTTATTTTGTGGTTGAAAGTTTTTCGTTAATTATTATTTTTCTTGCCAACTTTCACTTTTTTTTCGCATTATTCCTTTCGTGGGTTTTTCGTTTTCTTTGCAATTTTTTGCTGCTAGCACAAATAAATTAGCTGCAATAGCACAGGTTTTACGCCACGTGCGCCAACACATAACTTTGCACAAAAGCCGTCAAAGGGCAAACTACGCCGCGAGACAGCACGTTTGCAAACAAATTGCGGCAACAACAAGCCAAGTTGCCGCCGCAAAACGATAAAAAACAATTGCTAGTTACAATTCCAAAACCAGCGGCAACACAACCGGATTGCGTTTTAGTTTTACACGGAAAAAGTGTTTTGCCGTGCGTTGTACTGCCGATTTTACCGCCGCAAGATTGTAGCCGTTTTTGAGTGTGGCGTTTATTTCTTGCGTGAGCAAAACTTTTAGTTGATCTAGGGGATTTTCCACCGCATCGTCTCCGGTAAAGAAACAACCGCGGCTTGCCACTTCCACTTGCGAAACAATTTTGTTATATTTGGCGTTGATGCCAACGGCGCACACCAAAATGCCTTCTTCGGCAAGAGAAAGTCTATCTTTCAAAACGATGTTGCCCACGTCGCCTACGCCAAGACCATCCACCATAATGTTGCCACTGACAACGGTGCCGGCAACTTTGAAAGTGCTTTTATCCACTTCCACACAATCGCCGATATCGGGAATGATAACGTTGGATGCTTTGTGTCCAAGTTTTTCCACCAACATTGCGTGTTGCTTCAAGTGGCGATATTCGCCGTGAATGGGGATGAAATATTTGGGTTTAACCAAAGTGTAGACAAGTTTCAACTCTTCTTGACAGGCGTGTCCGGAAACGTGCACTGCCGACAGCGCGGAATAAACCACCACTGCCCCTAGACGATAGAGCTTGTTAATTACGCTGTAGATATCCCTTTCGTTACCGGGAATAGGCGTTGCGGAAATGACAATTGTATCGTTTGAGCCGATTTGCACCTTGTTGAATTCGCCACTAGCCATGCGAGTTAGCGCCGACATGGGTTCGCCTTGGCTTCCGGTGGAAAGCACCACCAATTTGCCATCGTCGATGTTGCCGATTTTGTCGATATCAACAAACATGTCGTTTTCCACCGACATTTGTCCCACACGACAGGCCGTTTCGATATACTTAACCATGCTGCGGCCAGAAACGGCAATTTTGCGTTTGTAGAGTTTGGCAAGCTGAATGATCATGCCAAGCCTATCCACGTTGGAAGCAAAGGTTGCAACAATTATTCTGCGGCCTTTGGCATCGTGAAAGACTTTGTTCATCGTGTCTTCCACCACCGATTCGCTCATTGTGTAGCCGGGCTTTTCCACGTTGGTGGATTCGCTCATCAACAGCAAAACGCCCTGCTTGCCCACTTCAGCAATGCGGTTTAGGTTCATAATCTCGTTGCCAAGCGGCGTGTAGTCTATTTTGAAGTCACCTGTGTGAAGCACCACACCAACGGGTGTGCGCAAACAAATGGCCATGCTGCCTGCCACCGAGTGGGAAACGTGAATAAATTCCGCCGTGAAATCGGCAAGGGAAACAACGCTTTTATCCGAAACGGTTACAAAATTTACGTTTGTAAGCAAATTGTGTTCTAGAAGTTTGTTTTCCACCAGCGCCAACGTGAGTTTGGTGCCGTAAATTTCCACTTTGCCGCCAAGTTTTTCCACCAAATAGGGAATGGCGCCAATGTGGTCTTCGTGACCGTGCGTAAGCAAAATTCCCTTTATTTTGTTGCGATTTTCCACCAAATAGGTGAAATCGGGAATTACCACGTCCACGCCGGGCATATCCGAGCCGGGGAAGGACATTCCGGCATCGATAACGACAATGCTGTCGCCATATTCGAAAACCGTCATGTTTTTGCCGATTTCCCCAACGCCGCCCAAAAACATGACTTTTAGCTTGCCTTTTAGCGGAACGTATTTCAAGGGATTGGCCAAGTTGTTTTTGTTTTGAGCATCAGACGTTTGCACGGGGCTTGCAGCCTTCTTGGCGGACTGTTTCTTGCCAGCTGCCGCTTTTTGATTGGGCTTTGAAGCTTTGCTTTGCGCCTTTGCTCCCTTTTGCGCACCGCCCTTGTTGCCGCTAAGCGACAAATTTGTGGGCGCTGCCGTGTTTAACACGTCCGATGCGCGATTATTCTTTTTATTTTTCATACATACCTCTGTTTAGATGCAAAAGAAACCTTCTTTTGCCAAACGGCGCAACGCGCGCCAAACGGGTGGCGTTGCCACCAAATGCAAGAACAATTCTTGCCAAGTTTGCACTCTCTTGCAAACGGAATTTCTTAGTTGGTTAGCTGCGAAACAGCCTTGAAAATTGCACGAAAGGGCAATTCGAAAGTTTTGCAACAAAACAAATTGCGCCACACACAAACACAACTCAACTTGTTCTGGGCCGAGCGAACACTACGGCCAAATTGTTCAGCAGGCAAACGACAAGCGTGCACAACGCCGATGCTATGCCGCAAAGATTTTGCATGCTTACGTTTAGCCATCACTACAATGCAAAATTGGTATAAGCCACAAAAAGTGTTGCCCAAATTGCACTCGTGCAAAACACTATCTTTGCTTTGCTGCCGCCTTTGCTTTGGCCTTCTTTTTTTTGTTGAAGCGTTCTGTGCCTTCAACATCCACCTTTTTGCAGAAAAACGGACGATTTGTTGCCGTGAAATATTCCACAAAGTTTACGCATTTAAGCAGGAAGAACAGCAATAAGCTGGGGATTGAGCTTGTTGCAAGCGTTACAACGTTGTTGTTACCAAACACAACGGATAAGGAAAAGCAAACGGCCATTATGAACACGATGACGAGTGTTTTCCAAAATACGCCCCAAAAACGGAATGGAATAAGGGATGCAGAGCGTGTTAGGCTTTTTCCAATGCCAAGTTCTTCGGTGGAGGCAACGGGAAGCCAAAACGCAAAATACGATAGTCGCGCGGAATACAGCACCAGCAACACCGTTATTGACGGCACAATTGCCCACCACCCCATAAACACCGAAAGCGCCAAACAAACGCCCACGGAAGATAGGATTACGAATAAATCGAGGGGCAGCGCAAGCAAAGTTTGCAAAAAAACAAATTTTAAACTAGATGCAAACTTTTTGACAAAGTACCACGAAAAGGGGCGTGTGGCGTTGGAAGTCATAAATTCTTGCAGTTGGAAGCCGGCGGAAAGGTCGGAAATGGAAACCAACATTCGGTACGCCAAGAAAATGCAAACAAATGCTACGTAGGAAACTTCCACCCTATTCCAAATGTTGGGAATAGATTCGATAGCATTGCCCGCTTCCTCAATTATTTGAGCCAATCTGTCGGAAAAAATTCTAAATTCAAATTCACCGTTTACAATATGCGTTATCGTTTCGGCCAAAAAATCGCTTAAATCAACCGTTTCGAAAATTTGCAAACAGTCTTCAACAAGTCCGCCAAAAATCAAAAAGCAAAGCGAAGCAACCAATGCCAAAATGAGCACTTGACAAATAAGTGCTTTTAGCATCACTTTCCAATTGTATCCAGCCAATGTAAACGCTTTTTTGAACATAGTTAGCCCTACCAAATTTGTTGCAAGCAAGGTTTTGCCTTGCCAGAATTTAACTTTTTTTTTGCCGACAAACTGCACAAAAGGCATTTTGCAACATCGCCGAGCCTTACGCGGCAATTACAACGGTTCCCACGGCGCAACTAGCGTTGCCGTCTTGCGTTTTTGCTGCGTGCGCCACACGGCAAAAGCAATGCCGCAAATTTGCAACCGCTTGTGTGTGGTGCCTTCAAGCAAACGCAATTTGCCTAGAAAATTTTTTTGCCAATGTCGTGACGTTCGCCGCCAACACTATCGTAGTACAGCGTGAATGCAATGCACGGAACAAACAAAATGCACGCCAAATAGAACAGTGAAAACATAGCAATTGTGAACGTTTGGTTTTTGACGAAGAAGCAAGCAACCGTTAACAACACTTGCACCACCGGATAGACCACCGAAACCAACCAAATGATGCGTTGTTGTTCGCCGGCGATGCGCACGGAATAGGACAAGGCTTGGTTGAACTTGTAGTTTTCTAAAAACATGATGGGGAAGGCATAGAGCAAGGTTGCAATTGCCGAAAGCATTGCCGTTTTTATGATGAACACCAAACACAACGCAACAACCACAATTGCCGTTACGCCAACGGGACTAAGCAACGAAACGATGCCGCAAACGATAAGCTTGAGAATTTCGTTGAGAAATGCCATTGCAAAAACAAACAAAAACATTGTGGGTACAACGCCAACCGTTTTGCGCATGGGGAAAGTTAGCATTTCGCCGGTGCGCATATGGTTATAGACCTTTGAGGTTAGCAAACTTTCGGTGAAAGCAAAGGCAACCAGAGCAATTAAAGTGCACCACCAATATTTGCCAAAACGCAAAAGACTTACCGAACGCAACACGGCCGAAAGCACGTTTTCGTCCGTCACGGTGCCGCTCATGCAGCCTTCTATTAGGGTTATTTCCGCATGAGTGTTGCAAAAAGCACCAAGCAAAACGGCAGCAATAACTGCAAAGGGCGCCAATTGCCAAAAGTTTCTGAAAATATATGCTGTTGCAGATTTACGTTGGTATCTCACAATACATCTCCGTTGAGCAAAAACGTTTTCACGTCGAGGGATAGTTTTTTGAACATCCAAATCGCTACAAAATTGCAAAGCGACGAAGGCCAGAGCTGGCAAAATGCGTGCAAAATGGCCACGACAAAACGCCAAAACAAAATTATGCGTTGCAATGCAAAAAAAATTGAAACTTGCTTAGCGCGGATATTCAATCAAAATTATTATACAACATAACTATTAAATAGGCAAGTATTTTTCAAAAACACGAAACCGGTTAGAGACAGCAAGTTTGTTTGAGCCGCACACCGTCTTGCACTACTTTTGCATGCCGAAATTTTTGTCGATTTTTGGGTAAATCAGTTGCATTTTTTCACACGAAAGGATTTTTTGCAAATCAAACAAAAACAGCAACGAAAACCATTTTTCAAACAGTGGACGACGCGCAAGAAGCTTGCCAAAAACGTGTTTCAAGTAGATTTGTGAATTTTTGAAAAAATTGACGTTTTTTGCTGAAAGAATTGTTTTTTGCGTGCCCAAAAAGCAAAAAGGTTGCCAACCAAATAGGTCGGCAACCAAGCCAAACACGGCTTTGTTGCGCTGCTTTGTTTTGCGATACGATACTTTGTTTTTTTTGCGCAGCAGCAACAAACTAGCTTGGCAACTGGGTGTTTACCCAATCTTGCAAGGACGAATAGTAGTCGCCCAAATGGGACATCAAAAAGGAATCTAGCGAAAGCACGAACTGCCCTTCTTCTTTGGTCAAACTCCACATGACGGTTTTGCAACGATTTAGCATTTCGCTTTTCTTTTGCAATTCCACACCGCTTTCGCCCAGTTCCGCATATAGCCGCGCCGCAGCAAGCGCACGCTCGTTTTCTGCCTGCTGAGCATATTCGGCGTAGCGTTTGCAACTGGCAACGTACTTGGTTTCCTTTTCGTCAACGGAAGCGTTGTATTTTTCCACTTCCTTCTTTTTGTTTGCCTCCTTTTGGTTAAGATCTTGCACCACTGCGGCAATTTCTGCCAAACGCTGGTTTTCTAGCGCGGCCAAATTGTTTTCGTGCGCCTCGACAATGGCGGCTTTTTGCGCATCTAGTGCCGCTTTTTCCGCATCGAAACGCGCAGTTTGTTCTTCCACTTCACGCTGATAATCCAATTCGGCATCACGCTCGGCATTTGTGCGCACGGAAGAAACGAACAAGCCGTTGTTTGTTAGCTTGTGCAAAAGTTCTTTTAGCGTTTGCGCATATTGCGCGGCAAGGGCGGCCAACTTTTGACGATTATTTTCCACAATCTGTGCCGACTGTTTTTCGGCGGTTGCAGCTTGACTTTCGAAGGACTTTTGCGCATTGCGTTGTTTTTCCAAAAACTTGGGCGCAACCTCCTGCTGTGCCAATGCGGCAATCGTTTCGCTACTTGGCGCAACGTATTGCATTTTGGGTAGCCCCAAACTTTCGGGAAATTTCATATCAATTTTGTGGAAAGAAAGACTATATTTTTGCTCGATATCCAACACGTCTTGCTTCAAATCGTCATATAGCGCGACAAGTTCGGATTTTCGCACGTCTGTTAGAGCCATTACGCCACCTCCCTTTCGAAGGATTTTGCGCAAATGGCAACACTAGAAACACACGTTTTGCCAACACCGAAAATTGCAATGCTAAACTTGCGAAAATAGCCACAAATAGTTATTTTTTGCGGATAATCTGCGCCATCGAAGCGATAGATTTTGGTTTCGACGTCGGTGGCAAGGCGTATGCGCAAAGGATATTTAGTATCCACCAAAAGGCTGCGAAAAAACTTCTTGCCAGACGTGCCAAGCAACTGAGGTTGACTTACCCATTGCACCTCGGCACTGCCACTTCCCAAACGAAACAGTCCTTGACGGCAGGCAAAAAATAAATTTTCGCTTGAACAAACACGGCAAAAATCGGCATTCCATATGCAAATGAGCGTATTGGTTTTGCAATCGATGCAAACAACCACGTTTTGCTCGCCATCCTTTGCCGCCAAAAAATATTTTCCATCGAACACTGCCGCAGAAATCCCACGCGAAAAACGCACATCAGGGCAAATTTTGATACACTTGCCTCCGGAAAAGCAAAAAACACTTTCGTCTGTGCAAAAATATAGACTATTTCCATGCGATGCAACGGTTCCTGGTTGAACTTTGCCAAGGTTTTTATAAGCAACAAAAATTTTTGTGTTTTTTTCGTCGTCGCTGAAATCAACCTCGAACAGATCGTCGCCAACAACAAAAAGTTTTTTGCAACTTGCAACGCATACCACGTTTTGCGTCAACTTGACACTCTGCCAACTGTCGAACTGTGCACGCCCGGAAAAATAAAGAGTTGTGTCGTTGCACGCAAAAAGCCGCTCGGCATGCTCGACAATAGCATCAAAGCCCACGTCAAAAACCTTTTTCCACTGTCCGTCAAAGGTGAAAGTGCCCTTTCCTTTTTGGGAAATTGCCAGCGTTTTTTGTTTTGAAAGGTAGCAAAAACAAGGGTTTTGAAACACTTCGGTGGACACCTTTTGGCGTTCGGCGCCTTGCAAATACACGCCGTCTGTTTCAAACACAAGGCAAAAATCACCAAAATTGCACGTAGAATAGGCGTTTTGCACAAATTCGAAGTCGCAACAATCAACCAAACGGCCGTCGACAATCTTTCCGTTGCGAAGTGTTTTGGCGGCAACGTTGCCGCCGCCGTTAAAATTGACGGTGGCAGTAAGGGTTTTTCCTGCAACGTGGCTGCGAGGAACTTTGAACACTACAACCACCTCCCCACGGCCAGGTGCATGGAACTGTGCTTTTTTGTGTCGGAAGCGGCAAGTGCTTCGAACTTTTCGCGCCAAGCATAACTTTGAGCCAAATCGCCCGTGGCCAAAAAATATTCGGCAAGGGTGCCGCTTGCAAGCGTTCGTTCACAAATTTGTGGCGAAGGCAGTTGCAAAACGTCATTCCACGACATTTTTTGCGGAAGATGTACATAAGTTAAGCAAAGTTTTTGGTCAGAATCTACTAGCAAACTGTTTTGCGAAAACCTGTAGGACACTTCGCCCAGCGCATTTTTTAGCGAAAGAACTCGGCAAAGGGGCATTTGAGAAAGATCGATTATGCCATTTTTGGGCATAACTTCCACTTTTTGAGCCGAACCGCAAAGGCAACACAGCGCTTGCAAAACGCCGTCGGCGCACAGCACAAGACGCTTTACGCGACTATCCTGCAGGGCTTCGCGGCCATCGTCCGTGGCATAGCGAGAGGGCAATTCTAAGTTGCCCATTTCGCCGCACAAACAAATAAATTCACTAACTTTCATTTTACCTCCCCATACAAACCGTTCAACGCCTGCTTTTGCAAGTCGGCTTCTATTTTTTGGTTGTTCTTTTCTATTTCCTCAAAAAGATGCTTGCTGTTTTCCACCCTAGTGAATTGCGCAAACTTTATGGTGCGCGCATCTAACTCTCGGTAGGGAACGACAAATGCCAAAGCGAAACCGTGATTGCGTTCGTAAACTTCGTAGCGTTGTTTTTCCACGTTGAAATACAATTCGTAGGTAGGGTCAACGCTTTTCAATCGGGCGGCGACGTCGAACAGGTCGTTTTTTATTTCAATCAAATTCACCAAAGCCTCCTTTTCAAAGGGCAAAACGATTGCCGTTTTGCCCAAAAGAAAAATATTTTACGCTTCGGTTATGCCGCTGATCATTGCTTGTCCGATAGGACGATCGCAAATCAGATCGGCATACTTAACCAGCGTTGCCGTATAAACCGGCTTGTTTGCCACTTGTTTGATAACTCGGCCGTCGTCACCTTCTAGCCAACGCCAATCGCAAAGTTGATGCAAGTGGAAATCGGCAGTGTTTAGAATGTACATGGTGCCACCGGGCGCAAATCTGTCGGAAACAATGGGAATTCCGTTGTAGGAAATAGCCTTGTAGCCGCCTTGCAAATTCATCACGTCCACATTGGAACGATTGGTGATAAGGTAGTCCTGATAGGCACGTTTAACGCCGCCGGAACAAACGATAAAATCGGCCGTGGAACCTGCAACTTCATCCAAAGTGTCGATAGCCTTTTGAATGACAACGTCGGTAAGTGTTGAAGACGTTGCCTTGTAGGGCGTGAGCCACTTGTTGGAAGACCTTGCCAGGCCATAGAGTGTCGGCGTTTCACCAAAGATGGCGCCAAGGCCGGTAAGTTCGTTACCATAGCTGCCTTGAACGGTGACAAAGTCGCCGGCAGTTACCACGGCGGAAAGGCTTGCGCCGCCAAGAGTGATTTTTTTGTTTGCTCTGTCCACGTCCACAATGCGGCGTGCGTGCACGGTAACGGCCTTTGTGCTAGCGCTAACCACGTCCACCACCATGCCTTCCATAACGTTTTTGACAGTATCCACTGTGATGACATTGCCGCTTTGCGCACTGGCTTTGGCAATGATGCCAGAACCATCGCCAAACAACATGCGACCAAAGTTGAATTTAGATGCCTTTACTAGGCCTTCCATTTCCGCTTCCAAAAGGTTGACAAAGGCGCCGCTGTTGTTTTCGCTTGCGCGAATGGCCTTGTCGCTGATTTCAATTGTGCCGTAAAGGTTTTTTAGCGTGAGCACAAATTGAGCGTAGTTGTTTGCAGCCGCATCGGGAAGTTCGCCGTCTTCGGTGCCGGCACCAATTCCGCCGTTAATTCCAAAGGGCGCAAGTTTGCGAATTTCCTTGCCCCAAACGTCGCTTGTTGTTTGAGAAATTTTTGCAAGAAGTGGGTTAACAGCCGTGTTAAGTTGATCAGCAACAACACCCAAATACAAAGTTTTTAGCGCATTTTCTGCGCTAGATAACGTAACAGTCACTAATTTTTACCTCCAAGAATATTTTTTTGTTTGCCAAAAGGCAATAGAATTGTTAAAAATTGTCGCAAAAACTGTCATACGTATACGATTTTTTGCTACTGCTTGAACAATTCTTTTGCCATGATAGACGCTTCGCGTATCGTCTTTGGGCGGCTTGGCAACGCCAACGAGACGCTGCCTCCTCCGTTCATAACGTCGGGGGCAAATTCCTCACTGCGCCTTTGCAGGATGCGAAAAACAACGTCGGGGTTATCTTCCACAAATTGTTGCAACTGCTCGTTGGAAATTTTGGCGGAAGAACTGTGGCCACCTGAAGCTTCGCCAGCGCCGGGCAAAACTTCGGGGACTGTAGTGGCACTATCGACCGTCGTCGACTGTTCGTCCGCAAGCGGTGACGCTTCCGCATTTATACCGCAAATATCATACGTGCTGTTTGTGTTTTGTTCAAAGTTGTTTTGTTCATTTTGTTCGGCGGCCAGCTGAGTGGACGGTTTTTCGACTTCCACCACTTCAGGCGTGCTTTTTGCAACAGACTGCTTTTGCAAATTGGCCAGTTGCTGACACTTTTGCGTGAACGATTTTTCCAAATTTTCGTAGCTTTTTAGTAGCTGTTCGGCCGAACTGAATTTTCCAAATTGGTTCATACTGCTCCTTCACTGCAACGGGCGTTTTGTAAATACTTTTTGTGTTCACGAACGTGTTGCAGAATTTTTTCTCGATATTTTTTGTCGGCATCTGCCTGACCGGAGACAACGTAGCGGGTGTGTTCTTCCACGTGAATTTTGTGGTCGTCCACTTCCAAAATTTCCGCCTTGTCTACGTCTAAATTTTCTTCTTGCGCGCGGCGCAAATGTAACTGCGTAACGTCTTGAGCGTTTTCCCAATTACCAAAACCCATAAGGGAAAGGATTTTTGCTTTTGTAGTTTGGGAAAGCTTGCCTTCGCCGTCCGACAAAATGCCTGCAGAAAGCAAATCCATAAGCATGGAACGCCTTGTGGCGGGAGTATCGGAAAGTTCGTTTTCCGTTTCGAAAACAACGTCGTCCGAGCCAATATCACTGCCACAAAAGTAGAACAATTCCGCACCGCTTTCGCCATCGGCAAACCGCGCCAACTTGTGTTTGGAAACAAATTGCTTATAGAGGCGCAAAGTATATTTGGAAAGTTTTTTGATGGCACTCTTCACACTGTCGATAGACGATGCCAAACGAATGTCGTCCTGCTCGGCAATTAGTTGCAAAGCCACGCCGCTTGTTACGGTTGTTGGCGTTGTGCTGTTGCGGGCAAATTCCGAAACGCCGGAAACGGTAACAAATTCCTGCAGCAACCGGTCCTCTTCGTAGGAAAAATCGTTGGGAACGCTGCCACTATCCATAAGTTTTGGTTTTTCTGCGCCTTGTCGGTAGACCAAAATTTTGCCCGGCGAAAGCCCTTCTTCTTCTAGGTTGTCGGTATCAACCGAACCGTCTTCCACCGTCAAAACGCCCATGGAAAGTCTGTTTAGAAACTCGTGTTTGCGGTTTTTGACGGCGTTGTAGGCCCTTTGAATGGGAATGATGCGTTCCACGATGCTGGCGCCCCAAAAGCAACCGGCCTGTTCGGCGGAAATTTGTTGCACGAAAGGAAAAATTCGTTCACCGTCGTCGCCCAGTTTGTAGGGCAAATCTCCGCTATAAACAAGTGTGTCGCCAACGACAATTTCCAACTTGCCGTTTGGCAGTTCCTTTGAAGGACGCACGTACCTTTCTAGCACCAAAACTTGGTCGTTTTTGGCCTCTTGCGTGATGGAGGGCACCGACGAATTGTAGCCTAAGCCGCCAACGCCCGTTGTGGAAGAAAGGGAAAACACTTTGATTGTTTCGCCCTTCAACGCCACACCCCACTTGCTTTCTGCATCCACGCGCGGCATAACCTTGGCGTGTATTACCGATCGGCACTCTTCTAGCCCTTGCGTGACGTTGGAATCGGGATAGATTTCGAAAGGAGAGCAAACGCTTACGGAAACATCGTCCGTTTCGTTGTTCCACGAGATCTTATAAAAAACAGTGCCGCACACTTCGCTCCAAGCGGTGGCACGTGTAACAAGCTCGTCCAAATGCGTTTTGTAGCGTGCGCTATCCAAAATTTTTGTTGAAAGCTTTGCCGAATTTACGTCGGAATCACTGTTGGAAAAAGGTCTTGTTACAGGGCGCGGACGCACACGATTAAGGCGCGAAAGGCGTGTTTCCACAATGGGTGCAATGTGGTTATAAACCTGTTTTTCCTGCCAAAAATAGTATTTTTCTTCCTGTTCGATGCTTCCACGCGGTGAAATTTGGCAATATTGGTTACCCATGACAAAATTCATGTTCAACTGCCATGCCAGTTCGTACGGTCGGCGCATCTTTTGACGTGATGCAAAATCCTTTTTTATTTCCGCAACGACGTCTTCGATAAAATTGACTTCTTTTTTCATAGCATAAGTTTAGCCGCGCGGCTAAATCAGTTTGCCACCTCCTTTTCGTCGATAATCTTTTTTATGGTGTTTTTGGGGCTTTTGGGCGTTCTGAACGCCATTGCCTGCCCAACTAGTTGATCCAGACAGTTGCGGCACAAAAAAAATTTGCCCACTTTTCCTTTGCTTGGCAGACAAAATTCTGCCGCATTTTTGCAATCCTTCACGTCGCAACGCACCTTTTCTTGGCTAATTTTTGTTATCATATCTCCTCCATTTGGGCAAATACCCATCTATTCTTCCACGGGCTGCTGGCTTGCTTCGGCACCTTCGCATGCACGAAGCAACTGCAACAACCGCAATTTTTCCACTTGCAACTGCTCGTCGGTTAGTTGGCAAACGTCCAACTGTTCTTCGGAAATTTGCAACAATGCCTTCACAGCAGCAACGTCCGGATGGGTGTGCTTGGTGACAATCTTTTTCTTGTTTAGCACCGCATCACCATCCACGATGTTGAATTCTTCGGTTTTTTCCTTGTAGGTGTAGCCTTTGGCTTTCCTAAGCAGCACCTTTGTTAGCACTTTTTTGTAGTCTATGTTCATCCTTCACCCCCTTCGAAATGCCTTTTCAAACCTTTATATAACCGCTCCTTATCACGTGCGATAACACTTTTTTGTTCCGACTTTTGCGGTTTTGGCGACAAACTGCACACGTAGTAACGCAATTCGTCCATTGCATGGTCGTCCTTTTTGACAGGGCAATCGTCCTTGCCCCAAAAGTAGCCGCGAAATTCCCTTATCATGTTGACACAAGATGAAAACACGTAGAGTTTGGGCGGCGCACCTAGCGGTTTTAGCATGGCTTTTACTTTGTTGATGCCGGTGTAGAGATCCTTATTGACGTTGGTATCCACAGTTATGCCGTTGTCGCCAAACAGTTCAGCAACACTGCGTTGCCCGTTTAGTGTGCGTTGGTTGGCGGCGCTATCCATAAGGGCGCACAAGCGGCCGAATTTATCCTGCTGCCACCCCAGTGCACGGCTTATTTCCTTTATTCTTTCGGCATGAAAAGTCACGTCGTGCTTGGCGGCGTAGTGCTCGGCAACAACAAAAACGTTGCCGTCAAAATCTCGCGCATACCAGTGGCAGGAAAGTGGATTGTTAAGCCCCGGGTCGATGGAAAGTTTATCTTGCCACTCCGGCGGCACTGGAAAAGGTTCCACCACGTTTATTTCGCCAAACTCCGGATAAACCAAGCCGCCCATCGCTTTGAAACGACCATAGCGGCGCGATTCCAACTCGTCGGCGGAAAGTGTTTGAGAAAATTGTTCTACTTCACTTTGGGAAAGGTAGGGATTGTCTGCCCATTCCATAAATTCGCACCACACTTCGGAGTTGTTTTTGCTATTCAAAAAAATCTCGTCATAAACCCACGTTAGCCCTTTTAGAGGCGTCATGGTGCCAAAAATATCTCCGCATCTATCCAGCACGCGCATGCGACATTCTTCGTAGACGTCTTGCGGCGGTTCTTCGTCGAACCAAACAAAATCTAGCGAGGCGCCTTGAAATTTTTCTCTGCCCGCCTCGCAACTTTTGAAGGTTATTTTGGAAGTGCCGCCAAACACGTTGCGCACGACAATGCTATCTATCACGCCATAGGCTGGGCTGCGTTGCGAACCACTTATCATCACAATTTTTTCTATCCAATTTTTTTGCAGATAGCGCAAAATTTTTTGCTGCGCAACGTCGCGCTGCACCTGTTGAGAAACGGAAACCACCCAACCGCACACGTTTGGTTTGTTTTTGCGGAAGGGATGAATTCCCCTTGCTAGCCACACCGTTTCCACTGCGCCACATTCCGTTTTGCCGCTTCGGTTACCGCCAAACACCCAACGATTGCGCTTTTGGCACTTGTGAAAGGCCATTTGCTTTTGATGCACTTTGTTTTTGTTATAGGTGGCCAGTGCACTTTTTCGGCGTTGTTTTTCTTCGTTTTCTATTTGTTGCAACCGTCTTATAACGCTTGCTTGCATTTTTTCACCCCCTGATGATTTTCTTTGTGACACATCCGCCAACGATAGCCGAATTTGCGACAATTTTTTTTTCGCGCGGCGGTTTATAATTGCCACAAGGAGAAATAAACTATGAAATTGTTTTGCGCAATACTTTGCCTTGCATTGTGCATTGTGGGCATAGCTCCGCAACGTGCCGCTGCTTACGAGCAGTCGTCCGCACAATGGGTACGCATAACCAGCGGAGAAGTGCGTCTTTATGCCAACTGCGAAAACTCCAAGGCGCTTTTTGAATTGCAAAAAAGCTACTATTTGCAAGTTTTGGGGGAAGAAAACGGAATGTATCTTGTTTGCGTTATGCAAAACGAAAGCGATTTTCCACAAATTAGCGGCTACGTTTGGAAAGCCGAGGTGGAAAAGTGCGAAGAAGAACCATTGCCGCCCTACTACCCGACGGAAAAGATCATCGTAAATGCCGATTCTGCACCGATAAAATTATCGCCGGTGCCCTCGGCACAAACGATGATAACCGTCACCAACACACAAAAAGTTAGTTTCTACGGACAGATCACCTCCTACAATCAAAAATGGTACTACGTTTATTACGGCGGAAAATTTGGCTACGTCACCGCTGATGCAGTGACCAAACCAAACATTCAACTTCACCCCACACCGTTGGAACAGCAGCCCGTTGTTGCGCCGCCCGACACAAGCCAAACGGAAACGCCCTCCGCAAACACACAAAACAATGGCAGTTTGACGGAAATTTTGCTGATTCTTTTTGTCGTTGCACTTGCCACGGGAATTTGCTTGGCGTTGTTTTTGCCCGGCAACGTGAAAAAACGCGACGTCTTTGACCACGACGTTTAAGCACGTTTTTGCAAGCAAGCAAGAATAACTTGCACACCTAGCTGCAACGTTTTGAATTTGGCAGGCGTGTCGTTTTGACAATGAATCTTTCCCAAAACTTGGCAAAACTATTGCTGCACAAATGCCGACATACCCGTTTGGCTTATAAGGTCGCTTATCCAATCGGCATTGCCGTAGTTTTCGACGAACCACGCTTCGTTTATGCCATTGCGAACCAACTTGCCGCTGAAACAACCAACGGCATCGCGAACCTTGCGATAGACCGTTGCAATGGAAATGCCATATTTTTCGGCAATGGAACGTTTTGTAACCCCCTTAACATACACTGCGTGTAACAGTGCCCGATACCCCTTTGGCATATCTTTAAGCGCCGACCGAATAACCCGAAGAAAGCTTTCGCAGCTTTCCTTGGCAACGGAAAGCTGCACCAACTTGGCAACCTGCCCCATTGTTCCGTCCCGAACACCTTCCGTGCAGTACGATTTTACTGCCAGCTCTTTGGTTTGTTCGTCCAAAGCCTTCAAGTACCTTATGCAAACTTTTGCGTTTTTCAACATCACTTCTGCGTGATTCATTTTTTTCACCTCCTCGTTCGTCTTGCGAACTTTTGTTCTATTTGCCTATATGTTAGCACAATAACACTGCCAGCTGTTTGGCAGTGTTTTGTTTCTTTTGCAGGGTTTTTGATGATTTTTGCATTTTTCAAGAAAAAAAAATGCTACCTTGCGACGGACAAATTAGAACAAAACAAAAAAGGTTACTGCGAAAGACGGCTTCGCACAAAAAGCGGAGAGTTTGTGGGCAAATGGTGAAATTCGTACCAAAATAAGGAAAAAATTCTAGATTATATATAAATATATTTTGTTTGCGCAAATTGTTGAAAAAAGTTGTTTTATTTGGTATAATATTTGATACTGAATGTTATGCACGAAATTTGGCCGCAAAGAACGGCCACAAACAGTGCAACTATGCAAAAGACCAACAGAGGTAGAAATGAAAAAAGTTTTTGCTATCTTAATATTTTTGACGTTGGCAATTTTGGCAATTTTCCCGGTGAGTGCGTTTGCAAGCGAAAGCTCGGCACCCACCACTTCGGCAACCGCCAATTTGCGCCTTGTCAACCCGCAGGCAATAACAGCCATCGGCAATCAACTTTTTGTTGCCGATAACATAACGGAAAACAACAGCGTCGTGCTGTGTTTTGACGTTTCGTCCACACCGCAATATTTGTTTTCCACCTCGGTGGAAAAACCCATAACAAACCTTGCCGAAAGCAACGGCAAACTTGTTATTATGCACGCCGATTGCGCAAACTTTTATGCAGTTTCTTCCACACAACTAACAAAGGAAGAAAGCAATTTGGATCTTGTGCCTGGCGTGGCGGACGTAACCTACGGCAACGTGACGTTTATGGGCAATCAGTATCCCGCGCAATTCTACTTTGGCGGTGAAGAAAGCAAGTTCTACTACGACATTGTTGGAGGCGAAACTACCGAACTTATTGCTACACCCAGCCCCATTGCTTGTTTGGAATTTGAAGGCTACGTTTACTTTTTGTATGCCGACGAAAAGGGGGTTCAATGCAAACGCTTTAACGAAGGCAGCGGCCTTGCACTTGATACAACCAAAGACAATTTCAACAAAAATTTGACACTAAACCTAACACCCAAAGGACTTTTTGCTTGCGAAGTGCAAACGGAAGAAGGAACGGAAAAACGCTTAGTTGCATATAGCGACCGCAACTTTTTCTACTTGACGCAAAAATCGGACAAGTCGCAATACTTTTTTGAAACGGCGTTGTTCAACTATTCGGAAAACAACGATTGCACCGTTGCCGACGCTTGCAGCAACGGCAGCAAAGTTTTTGTTTTGAACGACAAAAACGAAGTGGAAATTTATGCGCAAAAACAAACGGAAGACGGCTCCTATCAATTTGTAGCCGAAGAAGCCACCATTGGCACGGATACGATAACTCTTTCCACATTGCCGCAAATTGACCAATTTGATGGCTACACGCTGGCAAAATCTAAGGGGTACCCCACAAACATCGTTTACAAAACACAAGACGACACCCACAGCATACAGACAATTCAAACGGATTTTAGCCAAACATTTGTGATTTTGAACTTTGACGGCGCCGAAGAACTGCCCTTCTACTACGTTTTAGTGGGCAACCGCTTTGGCTGGGTGAAGAAAAGCGACGATGTGACCGTTGCGGAAAACGACGAAAAAATTGAAATTATCAACACCAAGCCGTTTGACGTGACCTACAAGGCCAAATTCCTTTCCGCAGGCACCGTAAACATTTACAAACTGCCCGTGACACTTATTGCCGACATTTCGTCCACAACGGAAACGCCCATTAAGGATAGTTTTGAACAAACACTAACCACCATGCAAGATGCCGTCATTTTGCAACGCTTTGAAGAAACAACGGCGCAAGGCACCAACGAATGGTATTACGTAAGCTATCAAGTTTCTGGCGAAACAAGATATGGATTTATTCAATGCGGCAACGTTGGCAAGTTTTTCACCACTTCGGCTAGTGAAGGCATCGAATACGAAGACGACATGAAAGTTAACGCCTCGTTGTTTGAGGGCGTGAAAATGTACCTTACCGAAACCATGCAAGAAGGGGAAGAAATTTACGACGAAAGAGGAACGCTGCTTAAGTTGCGTTCCGGCGCGGCAATTAAGGCCATAAAAACCAACGAGGACGGCACAGCAACCTACGTGGAAATTACACAAGGCGACACGGTGCACTACGGCTGGATCCCCACCGAAAACCTTATTGGACGTCACAACGTGACCACCAACGCCGCCGTTGGATTGTGCATTCTTGTTGCTGCATCCTTCTGTGCACTTGTGCTGCTTTTGCTGTTTAAGCATCGCAAAAAACACTGCGACGACTACTCTGAAGAAGACTAGTTTTTTTGTCGCTTGCGGCGTGCCAGTGAAGATGTGCTAGGCAAAATTGAATACTGCGACAATCAGTCGCATAATTGCCGCATTTTGTGATTTTTACGTGGCGCCGAACTTGTGGCATCGCGTGTTTTAGAAAAATTGATTGCGTAAATTGATTGAAACAACCAAACAACTTTACCGACTTTCGTCAACGTCACCAATCCCCTTGACAATTTTGTGACATTGACGAATCCCTCCTTCGGCGCCGACGATTCCCCGTCGGTGCCTTTTTTTTACAAAACAAACGTTGCAAAACTAAATGCAATAAAAAAACAAATAATAGTTGTTGCGTAAACATAAAAATTGAACAAGTATCTGAAAACCAACATGGACAGCCCGAAACGTGTAAAGGCGGAACCTTCAAAAAAGATAATCGACAACAGAGATAACAAGCAGGACAGCCTGAAACGTGCACACGCTAAACGCAAAAAACAAGAAAACGTACCAAAGAAAACAAAAGCCATAAAAAAAAGCGCAAAGTTCAATTCGCCATTGGAATACTACATTGCAAATATTTGCTTCTGCACGCAATCTACTTAAATCTCACAGACGAATTCTTCTTTAGTTACGGATCCATCAACTACAGTAAGTGTTCTATATTGAGTATTACCATTATGGTAGTAACTAAATTCTTCAACCCTACATTAGAATGCTTTTCTTTAATTAAAGAACAAATAATGTCGCAAAAAATCAGGAGGGATATAAAAAAATTTTGTTACCACGTGGCAATGAAAATACAAGCAGATAATATACACAAATTGAAACACGCAGCAATAGAAAAAAACAATTGACGTCTAAAAAATAATATAATTGTTTGCAACAAAAAATAATATAATAGTTCACAGCAAAAAATTATATAATTGTTCGCAGTAAAAAATATTATAATTGTCCGCAGCAAAAAATAATATAATTTTTCACAGCAAAAAATGAAATAGAAAAATATCAATACAAAACAAAAAAACAGTCAAACGGGCGTTTGACTGTTTTTTGTTTAGATTTATCCTTGCAAGGGCCACTACCGACGCAATTTGTCTTTGAGGTGGCCGCCGTGCTTAGCCGCAATACCTTTTTATTGTTGCAACAAAGGCACTGCGGAACGTCTTGTGGCAATTATTGCACCATCTTAGGCATCTTTTTGCCAAACGGCAGATTTAATACATTATGTCCGTTTGGAAAACCGCTAGAAGAGCTTTGAAATGCCTTTTGGTGACAAAACTTGCCGCTTGGGGCGTTTTGCAAGGCTGTGGCGGGCGTTTAGTGCTCGGTTGTGAAAACACAAAGCCGCCGCAGTTTGCCGCCTAGGCGGCTTGCATAGTTACGGTGATTGTAACGTCGCTACCATTTGTGCCGCGATAGCTAATAACCACGTTTTGCACTTCTATTGTGTTGGAAATGTCACCACTCACACTAAAAGTAACGTTGATTACGCCATCAGCACCTTGTACGTAGTTTTGCAAACCTAGTTTTGCAAGCACGTTTTGACCGATAACACCGGTGCATTTCATTGTGGAAACATCTAGTGCCAATTCGGAAAAGTCTTTTTCTTTCCATTTGAAAGTCACTTCGCCGCTGGCAATATCCGTTTCGCTGGTGCTTGTGATCCAAGCGCTAGCGCCTTCCGCAGGGGAAGGGTTGGCTGTTTTAACTTCCACCTTCTTTTTGCCGCTTGCAAAATTGTAGGTGATGGTTTGTTGTGCAAGAACCATGCCGCCGGAAGCGGAATGGATCTGCACCGTGATGCTTTGGGCGCTTTTAGCCTGTGCGGAAAGTTGATTCAACACCATTTGTTCGGGAGTAACTTTGCACGCGCAAAGCACGCAGCAAACCAAAGCCAAGCAAGTTAATGCTAACAAAAGTTTTTTATTCATCAGAACAACCTCCTTTTAATAACCACAACGGCAACTGCCGCCAAAGCAACTTGCACAAACACACTAAGCAACGCATCTACAACGCTAGTTGCGTTGTCTAAATCGTTGGTCGCGCCGGAAATTGCTTGCTTATATTCCGAAACAAGTGTGTTCAAGCGCGATACTTCGCCGGAAAGAACTTGTTGTTCGGTGTCGGTATAGATTGCCAAAGCCTTGTTTGCGGCAACTATTGCAGCAAATTTAGCTTCCACGCTGTTGGCATTTGCAACTGCATCAACCTTGCCCTTGAAGTAGTTTACGTCCACCGCAAACACGCCTTCTACAACAACGTCTTCGGCAGGCATTGTTTGAATATCCTTGCTCCACGAGAAAGTGAAACCGAGTTTTTCGCCGCCAGTGGGATAGGTGACTTTTTCACCCGTGGCAATGCGTTGTTCACCTACCAGTTTGCCATCAATCTTGAACGTGATAAGGTATCCGGTAAGTTTAGAGATGGAAATATCGGCAATTTCCACACCGTTGCTGTCGAAGTGGCGTCCGCACAAGGTACAATCCTTATGGGCAACTGCGCCTTCTTTTTCGACCGTGGCAGGAACTTCGACAATCCATTCACCGAAATTGTGAACAAGCGCTGCAATAGCAAGATCTGTCAAAACGGTGGCCTTATCGGCTGCAAAATTAGTATTGCAGGTTTCGCAATGCCAGTGTGCTTTTGTGCCTTCAATGCCACATTTAGCAGGAACTTCGGCAATAATTTCCGTCGTGCTCCACTTGTGGCCAAGCGCTACAATAGCAAGATCTGTCAAAACGGTGGCCTTATCGGCTGCAAAATTAGTGTTGCAGGTTTCGCAATGCCAGTGTGCCTTTGTGCCGGCTTGCGTGCAATTTGCAGGAACTTCGGCAATAATTTCCGTCGTGCTCCACTTGTGGCCAAGCGCTGCAATGGCTAGATCCGTCAAAACGGTGGCCTTGTCGGCTGCAAAATTAGTGTTGCAGGTTTCGCAATGCCAGTGTGCCTTTGTGCCGG